>NZ_CP026389.1:0-50333 GCF_002935105.1 Leclercia sp. LSNIH3 | reverse complement strand
CTTACGGTAGGCATCAATTTTTTTTGGCTTCGTAGCGGTGGCAGCTCTCATTATTTTAAACCCTTACGTTTGTAGTCAACAGAGGAATAAGACGATCCTCCCCACTGCTTAAACGGAGAATCAAACCAATTACTGAATTTGGTTTTCAACCACAGGCCCATAATTCGAAACATGCGGTCGTCATATTTTGTTAATGCAGCTGAAGGAATCCACAAAAAGACGAACACCAGAATCGCCCACATATGAATAATCATAAAAAGCGAGGCAGAAATCATGAATATCATCATAGCTACATTACGTGGTACACCCAGCGCGCGAGGTAAGCGAGTCGCACCTTTGAAAAGCGGTCTTTTCCCGTCAACGAACATCTTTGTAGTCCTCACTTTGGGGGACAAAAGTCCCCCCTTTTCGCGTTGTTCAGCTTCCTACGCCCGTCAGGGAAACCAGAAATGATGCAGAACCAATACCAATCAGCGAGATTACGATACGAGGAATAAAGCTGGCTGGGATTACGTGAAGCATCCACATAAAGCAACTAACCATGATCGCAATAGCACAACCAATTGGAATCCATGTGCTCAACCACGTCTGGATTGATGTAGCGGTTGATTCACCAGTATCGGTGCCAGCGGCCAGCGCAATTTGCGGCAGGGCAATGGACAAAACGCCCATAACTACCGCAGGGCCATACTTCTTAAACAACGTGGTCATACTTTCTCCTTACTCACTATCTTCTGTTGATTGCAGATTTAACCGGCATTCTTCAACGCCACACTTATCTTTCAAAAACTCTGCCAGTAGCCTTAAATCAGCCCAGGTTCGTAGCTCATGCTCTTTGTTAACCCTAATGGAACATGCGATCTGGCCCAGCTGTTCATCGTCTATCTGAAAAACGGGATACCACTTCTTTAATGAAACCCGTTCTATCGTTACCTCCTTCACTTTTCCTGCTTCAAATAGCTCCAGGATCTGTGATTGCAATACAAGGTACAAACGTTCCATCCATAACCTCATTCCCCCTTCGCTGTTTCCTGTCTGGTTAAAAAGGCATCCGTATTATTTCGGCTGAAGGCATCGCCATCACCCGAACCAAAAACATCTTGTTCACCGTCATACTGCGGCGCCGTACTTTTTGCCTGCTGAGGCTCAGTCGCGGTGCTGTCCTCACTGGTCTGGCCGTCAGGTAGCAGCGTAGGGATTTTCAAATCAGTTGATTGACGCGCCACGTTGATAACTTTCGTGACATACCCGTTAGAAATCCCGTTTGTGAGTGAGCCGGTGTTGTAGCAGGAAAGCGCGTGTCTCAGCGCAACCTGCCCGGCTGGGTAGGATTTCAGGGCGCTATCATAACAGGCTTTAAGGATGGTCTGGCTCGCCCGCAGGTTGATGCAGGGTTTGAAAATATCGTCAACCGAAAGACCCAGGCCCACTAAATTATTTGAGTTAATTTGTGCAAGGCCCATATCAAAACTTTTATTATCCTTCAGCAGAACTTTCGCAACGCTGACGGCCTCAGCTTCAGTACGCGGTTGCTGTTTTAACTGAATACTACCGTTAATATTGATCCTGTACGGCCCATTTGAGGACTCATGGCCGACGATGTACGCCATCGTTAAGGGTGAAACATCAGGCGCACATCTCTGCGCAAGCCTGGCAACTTCATCGGAGGCAGGCGCAGCACTGGCACGGCCAGCACAAGCAAGGCAGGCCAGAGCGAGAACCAGGAGTTTTGGATGTTTACTCATTTATGTTTCACCGCGTAATTGTAATTTCGACGACTTTTGTTTATGATAAGGGCTAATGAGATCGTGTCAAGAAGAAACGAAAAGAAAACCGCTGAAGGAAGGAAGGTGATGCTGGTTCCCCTGAAATCAGAAAAACGACCAAAAGGCGAACCCGTGTATCGTGACCCGGATAACCCTTTTAATACGTGGACTGGTATAGGGAAGCGCCCGGCCTGGCTAACTGCAAAATTGGACGCTGGCATTAGCCTGGAAGCCATGAAGATGCAGGGCGTAGCCAACCCCAGAGAACATAGACCAGCAAAATACCGCGACCCCAGGAACGCAGAAAATACCTGGTCCGGGACTGGCCGCCGACCCACATGGCTCAAAGAGCTGCTTGATAGTGGTTTATCACTTGATGATCTGAAGATATAACCGGAGGGTATAAAAATGGGCGAACTTATTGATTTTGCGGAAAGGCAAAAAAGCAGAAGGAAGAAAAAGGCATCTTCCATTCCGCCCATTTTTAGAAAATTTCGTGTCCATGCGATCAGGTTACTCGCCAGCATCATCAAATCCGGCTCTTATTCAGTTGCTTATATTGTTAAGAAAATTACAGGAAAGTTAATCAAGTTTTACACAATTTTAACGATTTTCGTTTTTGTTGTCGAATATATTGCAGGCGATATAGGTTACAAATCTATTTATAACGCAGCGTTATTATTAATATTGCTTACCGTTATCAACATTCTGGCGAGTGTATATCTGAACAAACTGTTAAGGACAAAACAATGAAGAAACTCTTAATACCTCTGATAGCAGCTGGTAGTCTGCTTTATATTCCTGCCAGCCATGCTGAAGATCCCTGCAAAGTTATTATGTGCATGGCGGGCAAGCTCACCGGCGATAGCGGCGGAAGCGAGTGTAACAGTGCTGAAGCTGCTTTCTTCAATATCGTTAAAAAGAACAAGCACGGCTTTTTACCCAACCACACGAAGGATGCCAGGAAGGCTTTTCTTAATGAATGCCCGGATAATGGCGAAGGTGGAAGTAACCAGTCGATGATAAGCCAGATCATAAGTAAATACGGGAAAGTTCGCTTATAGGCGAACTAGGAATAATCTCAATTTAAGGAGCCAACGTGAAAAAAATAATATTAAGTGCATTAGCCTGTACAGCTCTCTTAACTGGTTGCGTCAGCCAGGATAAAGGTAATGCGATGCAGAGCCAGCTGAATAACCAGCAACGCCAGATTAACGAATTATCCGTTCGTTTGCAGTCTGCGGAGTCCCGGCTATCAAAGCAGGAAGAAAAGCTGCGCAACGAACTGCTGCAATCCAGCGGCTATTGCTATCTGAATGGCGCCCGCTACTCGACCGGCACCGTACTTTACGGGCGGATTTGCCAGAATCAGTCAGGCAGCGCTTCGTGGCAGGTATACAGCCGTCGCTAAACACCAGGGCGGTTTAACCGCCCTTTTCTTTACCCTCAGAAAGCCCACTATGACCATGATCCCCTTCCCCACTACAGAAAACCTTATTCTATGGGCTTGCAGCGCCATCGCACTGCTTGCCGTTGTATTCTTCCGGCGTTCAGTACGGCACAGGCGACACAAAAGGAAGCAGCAAAGTGCGCGGCGGGTGCTGGAGCGCATAAAGACGTTGCCGGGCTTCCCACAAAAAATTGACTACCTGAGGAAAATTGATCCTTTTGTGTTTGAAGAACTGTTGCTGGAAGGATTTGAAGCGCATGGCTTCAGAACCATCAGAAACAAACGCTATACCGGCGATGGAGGCATTGACGGCCAGGTAATAATAGGAAAATATCGCTATCTTATTCAGGCTAAACGCTATCGCGGCCATATTGCTTTACAGCACGTACAGGAGTTCGAGAAGTTGCTTAAACGTCATAACTGTCGCGGTCTGTTTTGCCATACCGGGAAAACCGGCGCAGGTTCAAAATCTGTCAGTATTGCCAGTGAACGGATGGAGATTATCAGCGGCCAGCGCCTGATAGATTTGCTCACGCCCGGCAGCTCCTTCACTATCGCAACCGCCCCGCAGACGATGATGAAGCGTACCGCAGCAACACTAGAAACGAGCACCATTGTTAAAGATGCCGGTAAAGAAAATCGATACCATGAGAGTTAATTAAATGAAGTCAGTAACTATAGAAGCAAAAACATTTGCTGAAATGTTAGGAATAACAGAAGGTGAGTTAATCTTTGCCATTAAGAAAACTGGCACATTCAAAAACAAGACCATCCCACAACCTCATGAGCCACATAAATCAAATAATAGATTTTTATATTCAGACGTAATGAGGTTTATAGAATCACTAAAAGACAAAGAGAACCGGTAATGACTCCAACTTACTGATAGTGTTTTATGTTCAGATAATGCCCGATGACCTTGTCATGCAGCTCCACCGATTTTGAGAACGACAGTGACTTCCGTCCCAGCCTTGCCAGATGTTGTCTCAGATTCAGGTTATGTCGCTCAATGCGCTGAGTGTAACGCTTGCTGATAACGTGCAGCTTTCCCTTCAGGCGGGGTTCATACAGCGGCCAGCCATCCGTCATCCATACCACGACCTCAAAGGCCGACAGCAGGCCCAGAAGACGCTCCAGCGTGGCCAACGTGCGTTACCTAACAATAAACCTGTTTAAATATCCAGATAAAAACATTCAATCTGGGTCAAATGAGTGATACAGTTTCACCCATAAGACCCAATGGAGGCAATATGTCTGAATTTGAATTACTGGCGCAGGATCTGCTTGAGAAAGCAGAAGCGGAAGAACAACTGCGACAGGAAAATGATAAAAAGCTGCTCGGGCAGGTGCTGGAAATCTATGACCAGAAGTACGTGGCTGAACTGCTTAGAAAAGTTGGTAAAAATGAGTGGAGTCGCGAGACTCTTAATCGCTGGATTAATGGTAAGTGCTCACCTAAGACGCTGACGTTAGCCGAAGAGGAACTTCTACGAAAAATGCTTCCGGAAGCGCCTGCACATCACCCTGACTATGCCTTCCGGTTTATTGACCTGTTTGCTGGGATTGGAGGTATACGGAAGGGCTTCGAAACCATCGGTGGCCAGTGCGTTTTTACCAGTGAATGGAATAAAGAGGCTGTGCGCACATATAAAGCTAACTGGTTTAACGATGCTCAGGAACACACTTTCAATCTCGATATTCGTGAAGTCACGCTCAGTGATAAACCTGAAGTACCTGAAAACGATGCCTATGCTTACATTAATGAGCATGTGCCGGATCATGATGTACTTCTAGCAGGTTTCCCCTGTCAACCGTTTAGCCTTGCGGGCGTAAGCAAGAAAAACTCGCTCGGGCGCGCGCATGGTTTCGAATGTGAGGCTCAGGGAACGCTTTTCTTCGATGTGGCGCGTATTATCCGCGCAAAAAAACCTGCCATCTTTGTTCTTGAAAACGTTAAAAACCTGAAGAGCCATGACAAGGGTAAAACCTTTAAAGTCATCATGGATACCCTCGACGAACTGGGCTATGAAGTTGCGGATGCAGCTGAGATGGGCAAAAACGATCCTAAAGTTATCGACGGAAAGCACTTTTTACCTCAGCACCGAGAACGTATCGTTTTGGTCGGTTTCCGCCGTGATCTGAACATTCACCAGGGCTTTACCCTGCGCGATATTAGTCGTTTTTATCCGGAACAGCGTCCGTCATTTGGCGAACTGCTGGAACCCGTGGTTGACAGCAAATATATACTGACGCCGAAACTCTGGGAGTATCTCTATAACTACGCCAAAAAGCACGCAGCTAAGGGTAACGGATTCGGTTTTGGCCTCGTTAATCCTGAAAATAAAGAAAGCATTGCCCGTACGCTTTCTGCTCGCTATCACAAAGACGGGTCTGAAATTCTGATAGACCGTGGCTGGGATATGGCCACAGGTGAAACAGACTTCGCGAACGAAGAAAATCAGGCGCATCGGCCCCGCAGGCTGACTCCGCGAGAGTGCGCGCGCCTTATGGGTTTTGAAAAAGTAGATGGCAGGCCTTTTCGCATTCCTGTGTCAGACACTCAGTCGTACAGGCAGTTCGGTAACTCCGTAGTGGTGCCCGTGTTTGAAGCCGTAGCCAAACTGCTTGAACCTTATATCCTGAAAGCGGTTAATGCCGATTCGTGCAAGGTTGAACGAATCTGATCGCTCCTCCCGGTATTTATGCCGGGAGATAATCTATGGAATATCTGCGTAAAGCCCTGTCAGCTCAGCAATAAACGCACCTAGCGTCATTAGCTCAGCTCTCACCGCCTCCGGGTATTTTTTGTGCAGAGATGATGGCACGACCAATCTGACACCCGACTCCCGCATCTCCCGATATTGAGCCAGAGAAACTCCCTCCTGGAGTGTAAACAGATGCACCTGATGAATTTTATCGGCCTCATTCAGTATCTGACGCCAGCGATCCTTACAGGTAGTCTTGACTGCCAGCATGCGCAGATTTTCTACGGGAAACTCAGTATCGTGGTAAGCCCCTGCGGAAGGGAAAAGGAAATCGGGTTTTTTATTACCTTCTGTGATGGCCTGCGTCGCAAAGTGTCGCAGGCCGTGCTCAATGAATAGATGCTCCAGGTGCAGTTCCAGCGACTTCCCGGCTCTGGATTTACGGCGATTGCTGACAGAATTGGCCAGCGCAATAAATTCATCCACAGAGCCAAATCCTTTCCGGATGATATCCAGAACATGCAGTTCCTCAACCAATAGAAATATGTCGTACTCCACGCGCCGGCGGTCAAGAAGTTGCTCATCCGGATCAAGGGAATTTTTCACATAATGGCTGGCTGCATACTGAATAATTTCACTTCCCGACGGAAAGCGCAGGTGCCAGTCTTCAGGTAGAATATATTTATGATTTACTGGCGCTTGCTGTAGAGATAGTCCGCCTAGAATCTGTCCTGCGGGGCCGGATATAAGCGCTCCGGGTATAACTTCACCAATAGCGGTCTCAATGACGTCCTCTTCATCAGTGCTGGCGCATACCCAAATATTTACTTCCTTACAGTCCCCCCCTTGCTCATCAAGCTTGAAAGCCAGGAGCGTCAGAGCCCCTGTATTTTCAGGATCCTGAAGTGGGCTGCCTCTACCCCAGCGGGTAATCCTTTTTTCATTCCGGGTTTTACCAAAATGACGGCTGTTATAATAAATTGCCCTGGCTTCGCTGTCAGGGCAATCATGCGATGACACATGTGCGGTGAGAAAAACCGAAGGGTTCAGTTCACGGGTATGGTTGATAGACGGAAAGAGTTTTTCAACGATACCTGAAGGGATATAAAGCCCTACCTGGTGACCACCTGTTGCGCCGGTATCGTTGGCGGAAAGGCGTTTGATGTAGACGAAGTAATTCTCACATGCGATCTCAAGTAGCCAGTTGTGGAAAACCGACATAAGCATCCCCTGTTACCCTGAAACTCTACTCACCATTTTTTCATGATTATATACAAACAGTGTCATTTTCAGAAGACGACTGCACCAGTTGATTGGGCGTAATGGCTGTTGTGCAGCCAGCTCCTGACAGTTCAATATCAGAAGTGATCTGCACCAATCTCGACTATGCTCAATACTCGTGTGCACCAAAGCGAGGTGAGCATGGCGACGGAGGCTCTGTTGCAAAGATTGGCGGCAGTCAGAGGTAGGCTGTCGCTCTGCGCCGATCAGGCGGCTGCTGCGAAATGGTGGTTGAGCATGCCCATGGCCTCCGTCAGCGCCGAGGGCCCAATGCCAAAAGCTCTCTCCACAAGGCGCACCTCGCCCCTGATGCCGGGCTGCAGGCACCAGGGGCGAGCCTGTCCTTTGCGCAGGGCTCGCATGACTTCGAATCCCTTGATCGTGGCATAGGCCGTGGGGATCGATTTGAAACCGCGCACCGGCTTGATCAGTATCTTGAGCTTTCCGTGATCGGCCTCGATCACGTTATTGAGATACTTCACCTGCCGGTGGGCCGTCTCCCGGTCCAGCTTTCCTTCGCGCTTCAATTCGGTGATCGCTGCACCATAGCTCGGCGCTTTGTCGGTATTGAGCGTGGCAGGCTTTTCCCAGTGCTTCAGGCCTCGCAGGGCCTTGCCCAGGAACCGCTTCGCTGCCTTGGCGCTGCGGGTCGGCGACAGGTAGAAATCGATCGTGTCGCCCCGCTTGTCGACTGCCCGGTACAGGTAGGTCCACTTGCCCCGCACCTTGACGTAGGTTTCATCCAGGCGCCAGCTCGGATCAAAGCCACGCCGCCAGAACCAGCGCAGCCGCTTCTCCATCTCCGGGGCGTAGCACTGGACCCAGCGATAGATCGTCGTATGGTCGACCGAAATGCCGCGTTCCGCCAGCATTTCCTCAAGGTCGCGATAGCTGATCGGATAGCGACAATACCAGCGCACCGCCCACAGGATCACATCACCCTGGAAATGGCGCCACTTGAAATCCGTCATCGTTCCGTCCGTCCAATCTCCGCCAAGCATGCTCAAGCTTCACGATTTTTGCAACAGAGCCCACACGAGTATTGAGCATAGTCGAGATTGGTGCAGATCACTTCTGATATTGAACTGTCAGGAGCTGGCTGCACAACAGCCATTACGCCCAATCAACTGGTGCAGTCGTCTTCTGAAAATGACAATCGTGCCACCGGCTCCAGGTCTTATCGAACAGCTCAGACACATGGTCCAAATGCTGGTCGATCCGTTCGGCCAGTTTTTCGATGGCCTCTTGCTTGAGCTTGTCACTTTCCCTGAACTCGATGTTCAAGGCCCTGGCCACCTGGTTGAGGTTCCGGCCGATAGCTCCAAGCTGCCGGCACGATTCCCGTACGGTGTTCACTTCTTCATCAGTGAGGACCGGCATCCGGTTCAACGACCGCAGTCATTTCTGTACCTAAACAGTCCTGCGAATATGTGAGTTTTGACCTAATGAGCCACAAAAACTCATTTTCGCCCACGATAATTTTTCTACTTCCTTTCTTTGGAATGCTCATTTCAATATTCACATAACGTCGCTATCAATCGCGGAAAAGGCGTAGTGCGCGAAGCGAACGAAGCTTTTTGCCGTCGATTGCATAGCTTTGTTAACCCTTTTTCCAAATTTGATAGCAATAGTTAATGTTTGAAGTAAAGTGTTGCTCAAAAACAACTTCGAAGGTATTTGGAATACTCGGGAAGAAAACATCCCCCTCTGGCTCGATGTCGATCGTCGATAAGTGGAGCGTAGAGGCCATGGGTAATGTTTCTCGGTAAATTTCTCCGCCACCAGACACTATAACGTGACCGGTGAATTCAGCTAGCCTGTCCATGGCCTCTTCGATTGACTGAAATACAACTACATTGTCATCATTTGATGTCCAACCTGAGCGGGTAACGACCGCGTATTTCCTATTGGGGAGTGCGCCCATAGATTCAAACGTCTTGCGACCCACCAGAAGCCACTGATTGTAGGTCAATGCTTTAAAAAGTAGCTGCTCCCCTTTCGCGGACCAGGGTATGTCTGGACCGCAACCAATCACGCCGTTTTTCGCTTTCGCAGCCATCAATGATACTTTCAAGGTTCTCATCCTGGGTTAACTTTGTTTTAGGGCGACTGCCCTGCTGCGTAACATCGTTGCTGCTCCATAACATCAAACATCGACCCACGGCGTAACGCGCTTGCTGCTTGGATGCCCGAGGCATAGACTGTACAAAAAAACAGTCATAACAAGCCATGAAAACCGCCACTGCGCCGTTACCACCGCTGCGTTCGGTCAAGGTTCTGGACCAGTTGCGTGAGCGCATACGCTACTTGCATTACAGTTTACGAACCGAACAGGCTTATGTCCACTGGGTTCGTGCCTTCATCCGTTTCCACGGTGTGCGTCACCCGGCAACCTTGGGCAGCAGCGAAGTCGAGGCATTTCTGTCCTGGCTGGCGAACGAGCGCAAGGTTTCGGTCTCCACGCATCGTCAGGCATTGGCGGCCTTGCTGTTCTTCTACGGCAAGGTGCTGTGCACGGATCTGCCCTGGCTTCAGGAGATCGGAAGACCTCGGCCGTCGCGGCGCTTGCCGGTGGTGCTGACCCCGGATGAAGTGGTTCGCATCCTCGGTTTTCTGGAAGGCGAGCATCGTTTGTTCGCCCAGCTTCTGTATGGAACGGGCATGCGGATCAGTGAGGGTTTGCAACTGCGGGTCAAGGATCTGGATTTCGATCACGGCACGATCATCGTGCGGGAGGGCAAGGGCTCCAAGGATCGGGCCTTGATGTTACCCGAGAGCTTGGCACCCAGCCTGCGCGAGCAGCTGTCGCGTGCACGGGCATGGTGGCTGAAGGACCAGGCCGAGGGCCGCAGCGGCGTTGCGCTTCCCGACGCCCTTGAGCGGAAGTATCCGCGCGCCGGGCATTCCTGGCCGTGGTTCTGGGTTTTTGCGCAGCACACGCATTCGACCGATCCACGGAGCGGTGTCGTGCGTCGCCATCACATGTATGACCAGACCTTTCAGCGCGCCTTCAAACGTGCCGTAGAACAAGCAGGCATCACGAAGCCCGCCACACCGCACACCCTCCGCCACTCGTTCGCGACGGCCTTGCTCCGCAGCGGTTACGACATTCGAACCGTGCAGGATCTGCTCGGCCATTCCGACGTCTCTACGACGATGATTTACACGCATGTGCTGAAAGTTGGCGGTGCCGGAGTGCGCTCACCGCTTGATGCGCTGCCGCCCCTCACTAGTGAGAGGTAGGGCAGCGCAAGTCAATCCTGGCGGATTCACTACCCCTGCGCGAAGGCCATCGGTGCCGCATCGAACGGCCGGTTGCGGAAAGTCCTCCCTGCGTCCGCTGATGGCCGGCAGCAGCCCGTCGTTGCCTGATGGATCCAACCCCTCCGCTGCTATAGTGCAGTCGGCTTCTGACGTTCAGTGCAGCCGTCTTCTGAAAACGACAAACAGCCAGAAAGGCTGTTACAGGCGATTTGATCTGCAACCTATTGGTTAAATTAATGTATCAAAAACGATGGTTTTTGTGACAGTCTTGAAAAGTCCTGACTTCTCCCGAAAAATGACTCCCCTCATGTAACAAAACTCGTTACTGTATCAACATAACAATAACCCCATAACTAATTAGCGAGAAAAGAATGAAAATCGGCTATGCACGTAAATCTACGCATCTTCAGGATGTGGCGCACCAGGTTGACGAACTAACAAAAGCTGGATGTGAGCAAATCTATCAGGATCAGACCTCACGTAGCGGCCCAAAGCGCGACAAAAAAGGTGCGCCGGAACTGGAGAACTGCCTGAAAGCATTGCGCGAGGGAGATACCCTAGTAGTTTGGGCACTAGATCGGCTCGGCGGTTCATTGGGTCAAGTCATTACTTTACTCGACGACCTGAAGAAACGCGGAATAACTTTCATAGCCATCAAGGACAGAATAGACACAAATGCGCCAGTTATAGGGGAAATCTATACTCATCTGATGGCGATATTCTCTAGCTTTGAACGCAACCGCAATATTGAAAGAACGCGCTCAGGCCTTGCAGCTGCACGCGCAAGGGGCCGTGTGGGAGGGAGAAAACCGTCACTTTCTGAAGAAGATGTTAAACAAATTAGAATCTTACTTGCTGATCCTGAAATGACAGTTGGTGCAGTTGCTAAGCGCTTCAACGTTTCTCGCATGACTATTTATCGCTACACCACAAAATCATGAATGACCGCAGCATGGCGGTTTTATTTTCTTATGCCGTCAGGGCATGGAAGGCGACCACGCCGGAGTTAAACGGGCACCGGCCGCAAATCGCCGGAAACCGCAATGCTGAACGTATCGCCCGACCCAGCCCCCTCCCTGCAAAGCCCTAATCCCGCTCACCGCCACACAGCTGCCGTATGTCCCCCACGGGGGTGCGCAGTGGGCGCCGCGCGCCTGCGCGCGGGAACGGCGGCCCGCCTTCGGGTCGCGGCGCCGTACTGCGAGTTAGCGGCCGCACGCGGCCGGTTACGGGGGACACTACGCCATACGACCAGCGACCCGCTGAGCTGCACAATCCACGGATAACACAAGCTACATACATGTCGATATGGGAATCCGCCCATCTTGCCGGGCGCCGCTGTCGTGTGGAAATCCGCCCACCTTACCGGGCGCCGGTGCCGTGTGGGAATCCACCCACCTTGCCGGGCGCCGGTGCTGTGTGGAAATCCGCCCACCTTGCCGGGCGCCGGTGCCGTGTGGGAATCCGCCCACCTTGCCGGGTGCCGGTGCCGTGTGGAAATCCGCCCACCTTGCCGGGCGCCGGTGCCGTGTGGGAATCCGCCCACCTTGCCGGGCGCCGGTGCTGTGTGGGAATCCGCCCACCTTGCCGGGCGCCGGTGCTGTGTGGGAATCCGCCCACCTTGCCGGGCGCCGGTGCCGTGTGGGAATCCGCCCACCTTGCCGGGCGCCGGTGCCGTGTGGGAATCCCCCCACCTTGCCGGGCGCCGGTGCCGTGTGGAAATCCGCCCACCTTGCCGGGCGCCGGTGCTGTGTGGAAATCCGCCCACCCTTTCCGGGCGCCGGTGCCGTGTGGGAATCCGCCCACCTTGCCGGGCGCCGGTGCTGTGTGGAAATCCGCCCACCCTTTCCGGGCGCCGGAGCCGTGTGGGAATCCGCCCACCTTGCCGGGCGCCGGTGCCGTGTGGGAATCCGCCCACCTTGCCGGGCGCCGGTGCTGTGTGGAAATCCGCCCACCCTTTCCGGGCGCCGGAGCCGTGTGGGAATCCGCCCACCTTGCCGGGCGCCGGTGCCGTGTGGGAATCCGCCCACCTTGCCGGGCGCCGGAGCCGTGTGGGAATCCGCCCACCTTGCCGGGCGCCGGTGCCGTGTGGGAATCCGCCCACCTTGCCGGGCGCCGGTGCCGTGTGGAAATCCGCCCACCTTGCCGGGCGCCGGTGCTGTGTGGAAATCCGCCCACCCTTTCCGGGCGCCGGTGCCGTGTGGGAATCCGCCCACCTTGCCGGGCGCCGGTGCTGTGTGGAAATCCGCCCACCCTTTCCGGGCGCCGGAGCCGTGTGGGAATCCGCCCACCTTGCCGGGCGCCGGTGCCGTGTGGGAATCCGCCCACCTTGCCGGGCGCCGGTGCTGTGTGGGAATCCGCCCACCTTGCCGGGCGCCGGTGCCGTGTGGGAATCCGCCCACCTTGCCGGGCGCCGGTGCCGTGTGGAAATCCGCCCACCTTGCCGGGCGCCGGTGCCGTGTGGGAATCCGCCCACCTTGCCGGGCGCCGGTGCCGTGTGGGAATCCGCCCACCTTGCCGGGCGCCGGTGCTGTGTGGGAATCCGCCCACCTTGCCGGGCGCCGGTGCCGTGTGGGAATCCGCCCACCTTGCCGGGCGCCGGTGCTGTGTGGAAATCCGCCCACCCTTTCCGGGCGCCGGAGCCGTGTGGGAATCCGCCCACCTTGCCGGGCGCCGGTGCCGTGTGGGAATCCGCCCACCTTGCCGGGCGCCGGAGCCGTGTGGGAATCCGCCCACCTTGCCGGGCGCCGGTGCCGTGTGGGAATCCGCCCACCTTGCCGGGCGCCGGTGCCGTGTGGGAATCCGCCCACCTTGCCGGGCGCCGGTGCTGTGTGGAAATTCGCCCATCTTCATGACAAAAATTTGTCAAATGACAGGCTCATGTGTGCTGATTTATGTCAGACGGGATTTTGCTTATCAATTATTGAGAACAGAAATTTTCCTGAATCATCAATACTATACTTAGCAAGTAAAGGTGTTTTCTCATTTATCTGCTTGAGTGCAGGATCAAGGAAAGATCGTTTCAACTCTGCCAAGTTCTTCTGTTGGGATTCCGGCAAAAGGAAACGGTCATTTAACCAAGCATGAGTAGTAACCCATAAGCCTGAAGATTTGAATTGAGCAAGACTTTCATAAAGGCGGATCGTCCGTGGATTTCGAAGACTGCCACAATCGCGGAGCGAGTAGGTGGTGAACTGGTTCGTCAGGCCGTAAATGTACCGCAGGAGTTTATGGTTAAATTCGATTTCCCAGATACCACGAGCTGATCGGCTGCCAGCCTCTGTTAGCCAGGGGCGCGCGACGCAGTCAAAACTCCCTTCTTTCGGGTAAAAGATTACCGCAGAACGGCTTAACTCAAACACGCCTTCTTTAACATCCTTGATAGCCTGGTTACGGCTTACCTGAAAAATTTGCTCATAGTCAGCCACCTTTACTTTGAAAGTAGAGTCACCGAGTACAGCCATCTCATCATCATCTTCGCTTACTGAAGCTGTGAAATACGTCTGCATAAGACATAACCAGAGAACGCGCTTTGCTTTTAGCGAGAGGTAGTAAGCAGCTTCGGTAAGCTCGTTAGACTGCTTAACTTTTATCTTTTTGTTCAGCAACTTATCCATGAGCCTTGCCTTTGTGGGTTAAAAATTACTCTCCACACTACCACAAAGTTCAAACAAGTAAATACATTTTTTACAGTTTCGTCTAAGGTGGGCCAATTCCCATAACAAGGTGGGCTAATTCCCATAGTAAGGTGGGGTGTTTCCCATAGATAGGTGGGCCAATTCCCATAACAAGGTGGGCGGATTCCCAGAGATAACACTTATTTATGATTTTAAATCAATGAGTTATATAGCTCTAAAAGACTTTAAAAAGATAAAAAATCTATAAAATACCTTTTAAAAATATGCCTGTGGATATGTGCATATCATCGCTTACCAGCGCCGCTTCGCGGCTCGGTCAACCCCTCAGAACCGCGAAAACAAGTTTCGCAGTTCTGAGGGGTTCATGTTTTAATCCAAGCATGGCGCCAGCACCTTCGCGGCACCATCGAGGCCCGCGCTGCTGCCGCACCGGGCCTCACCCTCAAATAAAATAAAGTTTATAAAAATCGTACTTGTATTGACCCCAGTTTATTCTGAGTATATCCTTTCTGTAACCAAAACTACGGAGGCGCCACAGATGGCTCAGAAAAACAGAATTTCAGAAACAGAATGGAAACAGCTGCTGCCGCAAATGGCTTCCTTTGCACACATCACAACAGATATTGGCTATTCCGTGCTTGTCAAAGGTGAGAAATCATCAGACGTAGCCACGCGAGTAGGCCGTTCCAAGCAAAACATTTCCAGCACCGTTAAGCGAATCTGGGATTTGTACCAGAACACCACTCTTAAAGCCGAGAACGGCGAACCATTAAAATTAGTTCAGGTCTGGATACCAGCAAGCCTTGCTGAAACTGTTTTAAAAGAAGCCGCGAAGTACAGCATTAATAACATCACGACCTCGGAAATGGAAAAAAAATAAAGTCCGAAAGGACTTTATTTTAAGACTACTAACGCGGCTTTATTACAGTGCTCGCCACCACAGTAAACCACTATCCCCGGTTTACCCCAGAGATTGATATGACACACCGGGCAGCTGTACTTTTCCCGGTTTGTTTTGTTCACCGGCGCTTCAGGCGGCGGGGTTACAAATCGCATGGCCTCTATGATCTCGTCGTCGAGTTCAACCGGGTCGCGCCCTTCCTCCACCTCCTGTTCGTGTTCGCTATCATCTTCCTCGTCGTCAATATAGCCTTTTCCTGTAGGGCTTAGCACAGCGCCAGGCTTAGGCTGGTAAGGCGGAAACCTGTCCATCCAGGAAAGCCGGAAATGGCCTGTCAGCAGTTCATCACAGGCCATATCGAAAGGGCCACCGGCAATAATATAATGGGTCATGCTCTGGCCCACTTTCCTGCCTCCCGGTTCGCCGGTATCAGAAGGCATTAGTCCTACCCGTTCCATCCGGGCCGCCCACTGTTTGTTGTGATAGCCACGGCGGCCAGGCTCGCCAAAATGGAATTGCCACTGATGAACCATCTCATGCACCAGTGTTGAAAGCGTGGCCTTTATGGTTCTGATCGAGAAATACACCGGATTCATAGCGATCTCGTCTACCGTGTACCCACTCTCACGGCCGACGAAACGCTTAAAGGAACAATAGCCATACGTTCGCTTCTCACGCTGCAACGTTATCAGGCATGGCGGCAGCTCGTTGCTGAATAGCTTCTCATTAAAAAAATCGTAGGCTCTCTGAAGTTCATCGTAGGTTTCGGGCGTAGGCAAATTCACTGTTAACCTCACATATATGTATTGTGCAATACACATAATTTAGCTGATCTTTTATACAGATGAAACGCCTTTTACCGAAAACCGCGAAACCGCGCCGAAACTCGTTTCGGCCGGTTGAGGGGTTGACCGGCCCGCGTGCGGCGCCGGTAATTATTTGATGGTTGCTGTTGGTATCGAGCGCCAGTCTGTCGTGTAATCAGGTGACAACATCTGACGGCGCATGGCAAAGGAGTTATCGATGCCCTGGCCTGCAAAAAACAGCTGGCTCTTGCCACGCCGGTTTATGCCATCGAGAACAGCCATTAACGCCTCGCTGCCAGCTGAAGGCGTAGCAGAGTCGAATAAATCCAGCTGGGCCTCCTTTCCGCTGAAATCGGCCAGCATGATCCCTGCTTTTGCATACGCAATATCTTCCCGCCAGATCCGCGCCAGCGCGGCTTGTGCCGCCTGAATTATCGTGCGGCTGTCCTGGGTTGCCACCGTCAGTTTTTCGGTTGCCTGATTGGCATACTGTGTATCACGCACTGAATAAGGACTGGTGCGGATAAAGACGCTTATGACGCGGCAGTATTGCCGCTCATTACGCAGTTTTTCAGCTGCGCGCGCTGCAAATCCGGTGATCGCCTGCTGCATATCCGCCAGGGCTACTACGCGTTGGCCGAATGAGCGCGATACAACAATCTGCTGCTTCGCCGGAGGGTTTTCTTCCAGGCTGAAGCAAGCCTCGCCGCGTAGCTCCCGTACCGTTCTTTCAAGCACAACACCAAACGTCTTACGGATTAGGCGCGTATCTGCCCTGGCTAAATCCAGCACCGTTTTGATCCCCATTGTGGCGAGTGCTTTCTCTGTACGATGGCCGACGCCCCAGACTTCCGCAACCGGCAGGATGCTCATTAATTTCTTCAGTCTGGCGCCATCGTCCAGAGCAACCACCCCGCCAGTAGCGGGCCATGTTTTTGCAGCGTGGTTACACAGCTTCGCCAGCGTCTTAGTACGGGCAATACCGACCCCGCATACCAGCGTTGTGTGTCGCCTGACTTCCTCGCGCAGTTGGCGCCCGAAAGCGTCAAGGCTCATGGCGGCCGTTATCCCTTTGCAGTCAACAAAAAGCTCGTCGATTGAATACTGTTCGACGTGGCTTGCAAGGGACTCAACTACGGCCGCGAACCGGGCCGACATGGAGGCATAGAGAGTGTAATTAGAGCTAAAAATAGCGATGTTATGACGCTCGATTATGGGTCTGACTTTGAAGTACGGATCGCCCATTTTCAGGCCCGCTTTCTTCGCCAGGTAATTACGGGCCACAATGTTGCCGTCATTGTTGGATAAAACGGCCACTGCTCGGTTTGCCAGATCTGGCCTAAATGCCTGCTCACAGCTGGCGTACATGCCATTGACATCAATCAGCGCAAACATACCGGATGCTCGATAAGGGAATGCGTAACCACTCCCCAGATTTCAACGCTCTCATTATCCGGGTCAATGTAGTACACAGGAAAATCTTTGTTCATCGGCATCAGGCAGGGTCTGGGCCTCAGCAGTAGCCGCTTCACGGTAAATTCATTATGGATGCAGGCGACTACGATTGAGCCGTGGCTGGCCGTCAGCGAGCGATCCACAACCAGTACGTCACCATCATGGATGCGGCCATCTTCCATTGACGAGCCAGAAACCCGCAGGAAGTAAGTTGCTGAAGGGTGACGAACACAATACTCATGCAGGTTTAACTCCTGCTTTTCATAGCCCTGGGCCGGGCTGGGGAACCCCGCAGAAATTCTTTGCAGATAAAAAGGGATGCTGTGTACCCGGCTGGCGCCGGAGCTTTCAAAAATATCGACCTTCATAGCGATCTTCCAAATCACTGTTTACTTATACAGTATCGCTGTTATGGTCAGGTTGGCAAGTTTTACAGGTACTCTACTATATGTAGTGCTGCTTCAGCTGCCAACGAACGCTATATATAGTGTTTGTTGGCTTTCTGCTTTCTCAGTGTCCCCTGTAACCGGCCGCGTGGCGGCGGGCTAGCAGGGAGGGGGGTGGCCTGTCGCTCCGGTCAGTCCCGCAGTTTCCGGCGATTTGCCCCCGGTGTCCGGTGGAGTCCGGCGAGGTCGCCTTCCATGCTCTGACGGGCATAAAATTAGGTAAATATAATCCGTACTTGTATTGACTTTAACGCCCCATTGTACGATAATTAAAAAGTGGCAGGTGATGTGCCTGCCGCTTAACCATCGCCGGTATCGGCTTAAAGAGGAAGTATCATGGAAACTATCGAAATCACCGCCCGCTACATTTCTGAAAACGCCCGCATGAACTTCATGCCTGCGGCATTTCGTGGCGCTTTCTTCAGCGCAGATCACTTCATTCAGTCCTTTCTGAATCGTTACGCTAAAGACTACCAGGGAGGGTATTGGGAATACCTTCAGGCCAGCAATGGCGCGTTTTTTATGGAAGCGCCCCAACCTCTTTGGCTCTCGTTACCTAACTATTTTGAAGGTGAATGCAGCGCGCGCGAAGTAGGGATTATTGTTTGTCTGTATGCCTACAGTTACTTTTGCGGGCTGGCATATGAAGAAGGCAAAGCCGAACTGAACGAAACGATGGCTAACCGGTATCACCTGTTGCGGGAGTACGTTAATACGCTGGAGAACGAAAGCCAGAATCGTATTTATCGTGCCATTGATTAACTGATAACCAGGCGGGCAAAGCCCGCCTTATCGTGACTGTCACGCTCAGGGGAAACTATGTTAGCGACACTTCAACACCCTACCGCCTGGCAATTGCCAGATCGGTTAATGCTTTTGGAACTGTTAATGTTCGATTACCGTAATTCCGATCAGGAGCGCTACGGCCAGCAAATCTATCACCACTATCGTAAACAGGGTAATCATCGCTGGGATACTTCTGTTCATCAGGATAGCGGCGGCCAATACGCGATTATTTTCCGGCACTCCTTCAGCAAAAAACAGGCTGATGGCGTTAAGCGAACGATGATCCGCGATGAAACCGTTATACGGGCAGGTACGGCGCAGGAGCTGACAGAAGCGACATTTCCCGACTTCCAGGATAGCGATATTCTGAAGGCGTCGGATTTCTTTAAGTCGCTTATCCAGCGCAAAGCGGCAGACGTAACACAAACCGATATTTGAGGATCAGCGATGCTGAACAAAACCGAAAACAACACCAACATTAGTAGTATCAACCCCTGTTCTACAGAGAGCCTAATAGCCGTGACGGGAAATGATGGAGAGACGCATATCATTCAGCGTGAGTTAATATCCCACTCTGTTGAAGGGCATGAAGCCACAATCATTCACCTTGTAACCGGGAAGTCGATAAGGGTTTCTTTGTCATCTGAAATTCTGGCAAAAAAACTAGGCATTACCGTGTCTGAATAACGGGTTTTGTTGCTTTGTTATAAGGTTTTATCCGTGTGTGGCAGAGTTCTAAAAAGGGAAACGTGAGAGATTATGAATACGATTAGCATAACGGAAATCGTGTTGAGTGTGCTTCTTGCGGGCGCTTTGGGGCCGGTTTTATTACGTCGAAAAAAAGGTCTGCTGTTACTGTTGTTGATTCTGGTCTGCACGATACTTTTGCTTCATGGTGTCACTACGATTTACTGATGTGGTCGAAAATCTTTAAAAGCGAACCCCCGGACGTCACCCCTCCGGGGCCGTTCTGCTGTGCTGCGCATCGAGCCGCTACGCGTCTCGCCCCGCTCACGCGGGCAGCTGCCACTGACGCCTCCGGCCTGCGGCCTCCGCGCTCCGCTTGGCAACCCCTTCCCCTGCTGCCGCTCATTTCCCCTTCAGCCTCCTATCATGATTCGTCTCCTGCATTATCCGTGGATTGTGCAGCTCAGTGGGGCGCTGGCCGTGACGGTGCGGTGTCCCCCGTAACCGGCCGCGCGGCGGCCGCTAACTCGCAGTACGGCGCCGCGACCCGCAGGCGGGCCGCCGTACCCGCGCGCAGGCGCGCGGCGCCCACTGCGCACCCCCGTGGGGGACGTGCGGCAGCTGCGTGGCGGCGGGCTGGGTTATGGCTTAGCAGGAAGGGGGGTTGGCCTGTTGCTCCGGTCAGTCCCGCAGTTTCCGGCGATTTGCGGCCGGTGTCCGGTGGAGTCCGGCGCGGTCGCCTTCCATGCCCTGACGGGCATAAAAACATGTAAATAAATTCCGTACTTGTATTGACTTTAAAGGCGTAATCACCGATAATTAAATCATCGGGAGGCAACACCGCCACCCGAAAAATTGCCGGTATCGGCGCTTACAGGAGTCGTCATGCACTTTACTAACTTCCTTCAGCGTTACTTCGATATAGAGATTGAACATACCTTTGACCCTACCATTCAGGGCAGCAACGAAACGGGTAAAGACGTCACTAAAATCTGGATCTATGAGAAGGGCGAGGATAGCGAACCGCTGCTTACTCTGACAGAAGCATGGTGGTATACCGAGACAAAAACGGCTGGTAACTGGCTTATCGGCAACGTGTATTCAACGCTTGAGCATGGGCGTGAAATTCATGAAAGCGAATTTCGTAAACTGGTAACAGCTGGCAAGGTGATATCAGCATGAGTAAGGGGAATAAAATGCTTATTAATCGGATAGCGGTTATCGGGCTTGCAGTTGTCGCAGCCGCTACGCAGGCAGGTGTGCCGCCGGTTAAGTTTTTTTACCGGGATACAGTCCCGGTAAGCATTACGCTGGACGAACCCGCAACGGGTTGCAGCATGGCCGGTGTGATTGTTCATCCAGTGGATCGGCCAGCGGCAAAAGTGGCGTGGTTTAGCGAGCGGATTTGCGGTAAAAAACGTTACCCGGTTAGCTTTATCAGTGATGAAATTAGCGCCCCGCATAACGTGATCCATAAAGGGGAAAAGTTTCACGTTACCCCGGCTCAGGTCAATCTCCTGGACGCGCAAAACCTCTAATTAAATCATCGGGTGGCAATACCGCCGCCCGAACAATCGCCGGTATCGGCAACCATCAAGGAGTTCACATGTATCACTATCTCGTTTTTGTCCCTCTCGCATTAATTTTTAGCGCCGCTGCGCTTGCCCTGCCCTGGTTTATCGTTCGTGCGGGATACAGGGATCTGGTGCAGATCACCTGCGCCTGCGTCTCTGTTCTGGGCCTGTGTGCGGCGACAGGGGTTTTCAGCTACTTCGATAATAAGCCGCTTGCGTTTCTGTACGGTTGCGGCGCGCTGGCGTGCTTTTTGTACGCGGTAGACTGCGCGATACCGTTGTATATGACGCGTAAAAAGCCACGTAAGCAGCTGTAAGAAAAAAGGCGGGTAATCCCCGCCTTTTTTATTGAGGCTGTCAGAAAGCGATTCAGGCACTCTATGAACGCTTTGCAAGATATAAAATTTTGTATGCACATTCAGTACTTATATTGACTTTGAGGACATAATCACCGATAATTAAATCATCGGGAGGCAACACCGTCGCCCGCAAAATTGCCGGTATCGGCGCGCAAAGGAGTACATCATGGATTACCAGACCCGCTTAAATTCTGATATAACCAAAGAGATTGATTATCTGGCATCACTGCGTAAACAACGCATGGTGGCGGATCTGCGCACAGAGCTGGTTTACGGCTCCCTGGAGCGTCTGGCAGATATGATCTGCAACACCGTCACTGACTGGTCGCTTCCCTGCCCTGTTCTGCCGCTTTCTTCCGTACAGCAATGGCACAAAGCCCGCGAAATCGTCCTGGCAGATTATGAGGACTTCGGCCACGATGCCTGGGACTTTGCCCGCCACTATATGAAAACAGAGCTTAGCTTCGGTTATGCCTGCTACAAAGACGATATTGCCTGATGATTAACAACATGGGGGGCTAACGCCCCCCTGATAAACTGACCCTTTTAATGGCCTTACCGCCGATTTCAGATGGAACGAGAGATAAACAGCGGCAGACTCCGGGCGTTACCCCTTCGGGGCCGCTCTGCTGTGCTGCGCATCGAGCCGGTTCCCGTCTCGCCCCGCTTACGCGGGCAGCGGCCGCTAACGCCTCCGGCCTTCGGCCTCCGCGCTCCGCTTGGCCTCCGGGCTTCGCCCTCCGCGCTGGCGCTTGGCGGCTGGCGTCAGCCGCCAGCCAGGTTCGCCGGTATCTCAGCTGCCCGGTCATAAAGCCGTTCCGTTGGCGTGGGTCGTTCCGCCTATGACCGCAGTGAAACCGGGCGCGGCAGGTTGTCAACAGACGCTTCGCTCAAGCTGTTGACAACCTGCCTTATTCGCCCGGTTACAGTGCGGCCGTCGGAAACGACACCCCGCCAACTTCTCTACAGGTGCTATATGACCTCTACCATCCTCGAAAACCTACCGCAAATCATCACCTCGCTGGCCGCTCTGATTACGGCCGTAACCGGCCTAATCAAAGTGCTACGCGACAAAGACAAGTAACAGCCATCGGGGCGGCTGTGCCGCCCCTTTGCAGCTGCTTGCCGGTGATCTCTCCAGTTTATGTTCTGACATTGTGCTAAATCCTGATGCCACACAGGGCGTTACCCCTTCGGGGCCGCTCTGCTGTGCTGCGCATCGAGCCGGTTCCCGTCTCGCCCCGCTTACGCGGGCAGCGGCCGCTAACGCCTCCGGCCTTCGGCCTCCGCGCTCCGCTTGGCAGGCCACACCCTGCGCCGGACTCGCCCGGCCGCAAGCGGCCGCCCCGCCCCTTCGGGGTGCCAACGCCCTTCAGGCGTCGGCATCCTTTGCCAGTGCGCTATTGTGTTATCCGTGGATTGTGCAGCTCAGCGGGGCGCTGGCCGTGACGGTGCGGTGTCCCCCGTAACCGGCCGCGCGGCGGCCGCTAACTCGCAGTACGGCGCCGCGACCCGCAGGCGGGCCGCCGTACCCGCGCGCAGGCGCGCGGCGCCCACTGCGCACCCCCGTGGGGGACGTGCGGCAGCTGCGTGGCGGCGGGCTGGGTTATGGCTTAGCAGGAAGGGGGGTTGGCCTGTTGCTCCGGTCAGTCCCGCAGTTTCCGGCGATTTGCGGCCGGTGTCCGGTGGAGTCCGGCGCGGTCGCCTTCCATGCCCTGACGGGCATAAAAACATGTAAATAAATTCCGTACTTGTATTGACTTTAAAGGCGTAATCACCGATAATTAAATCATCGGGAGGCAATACCGCCGCCCGAAAAATTGCCGGTATCGGCGCTTTAAGGAGTACACCATGACTGATATTACGACCCCTTCTGTTTATGTTGGCACTTACCATAAATACAACTGCGGAAGCATTGCGGGAGCCTGGCTCGATCTGACCGATTTTGATAGCTCAGAGGAGTTTTACGAGCGCTGCCGCGAGTTACACGCAAATGAGGCTGATCCAGAATTTATGTTCCAGGATTGGGAGGGTATTCCGTCTGATATGGCGTCAGAGTGCCATATCAACTGGGATTTTATTAACGGCTTTAAACAAGCCCGCGAGGAAGGAAACGAAGCGGCGTTTGTGGCCTTTGTTGATCTGTTTAATAGCACTGATTTCGACCTGTTTAGAGATGCCTATATGGGCGAAGCTAAGGACGAAGAAACTTTTGCAGAGGAATACCTGAATGATAGCGGTCTACTGAATGAAATTCCTGAATCCGTAGCCCGATATTTTGACATCGTAGCCTATGCGCGGGATCTGTTTATTGGGGATTTCAGTTTACATGACGGACACGTATTTAACATGACTTGCTGAAACCTAGTCCCCCGCCACGCGGGGGATATTAAACACCGCTCTAATTAATCGCCGGTATCGGCAAACAGCCATCTGGGCGGCTGCGCCGCCCCTTTGCTGCTGCTTGCCGGTGATCTCTCCAGCTCATGTTCTGCCATTGCGCTAAATCCTGATGCCACACAGGGCGTTACCCCTTCGGGGCCGCTCTGCTGTGCTGCGCATCGAGCCGGTTCCCGTCTCGCCCCGCCCCTTCGGGGTGCCAACGCCCTTCAGGCGTCGGCATCCTTTGCCAGTGCGCTATTGTGTTATCCGTGGATTGTGCAGCTCAGCGGGGCGCTGGCCGTGACGGTGCGGTGTCCCCCGTAACCGGCCGCGCGGCGGCCGCTAACTCGCAGTACGGCGCCGCGACCCGCAGGCGGGCCGCTGTACCCGCGCGCAGGCGCGCGGCGCCCACTGCGCACCCCCGTGGGGGACGTGCGGCAGCTGCGTGGCGGCGGGCTGGGTTATGGCTTAGCAGGAAGGGGGGTTGGCCTGTTGCTCCGGTCAGTCCCGCAGTTTCCGGCGATTTGCGGCCGGTGTCCGGTGGAGTCCGGCGCGGTCGCCTTCCATGCCCTGACGGGCATAAAAACATGTAAATAAATTCCGTACTTGTATTGACTTTAAAGGCGTAATCACCGATAATTAAATCATCGGGAGGCAATACCGCCACCCGAAAAATTGCCGGTATCGGATCACTAAGGAGTAAGCATGACCACTGTTACCACCCCTTCCCAGCTGAAAAAAGAAGTCGAATCTCAGAAAGAATTATTGCTGCGCGCCTGCCTCGAAGCGTTCAACCAGCTGCCTAATCAGCGCCTGCAAGGCGCTTTCACATCGACGTATGCACTGGCGGCAAAATTAGACCAGCTGCTGCAACAAACTAAATAGCACTGACGACCCGGCCAAGCCGGGTCTTTAACAGAAAGATCGAGGACAAACGACATGACCACACAAACCCTTGAGCAGACTCTTGAAGATTTTCGTCGCCAGTGTGAGAGTTTTGCGCGCGAACAGCAGCCCCGCTGCGGCCTGATTTATGAACTGTATCAGCGCCGCCTGAGCGCGGTTATTGACGGCTATCTTGCTGGCGTTCCGGCCGAGTATCGGGAAGAACTGATCGCGGTAGCGCGGCGTGAATTTGACTATCTGACCCAAGACGAGATCGCGGAAGAAATCCGGCAGGATCGGGAAAACGATTATTGCAGCCACGGTATTGAGCGTAATTGTTGCCCGCTGGGCTGCGGAGATCTAGACGATTACTGAGCCGCCGAAAGAAAAAAACCCGGATTGACCGGGCTTTTTTCTTTCCGCTGCGCGGCCGTTTCAGTTATTACTCCGCGCTGCTTTTGGCAATTTCTGTATAGCACAATACACTACACATTAAGCTCGTTTGCTTCGACGGCTAGCCAGCAGTTAAAGGTTTCGCTCTGCCGTTCGCCGCCGCAACCTCCCTCCGCTTTCAGCTTTCCGCAAGCCTGGCATTTCCCCAGCTGCGCCTTTTGCTCCTGCCACTGTTGCCAGTTTCGGATCAGCAGCAGTTGGAAAAACTCATTCGTGGAATAGGCTGTTCGTCCTGGACGACGAACCCGGCAAAGCTCCTGTAACATTGCTTCTTCCTGTTTTGTTAGCGTGACTGTCACGCTAGCGCCTTCCTCTTTGAGTCGCGCGCGGCGCCGGGCCTGGCGAATACGGGCTTGTTCACGCTGTCGGTCATTCATATTTTTCCTCCACGTGACTGTCACTTTGAATTAAACCGGGCATTACCCCTGCGGGGCCGTTCTGCCGTGCTGCGCATCGAGCCGCTACGCGTCTCGCCCCTTCGGGCGGCGGCCACTAATGCCTCCGGCCTGCGGCCTCCGCGCTTCGCTTGAAAAAAAACCGGGACATGCCCGGTTTACATTATCTCAGTAGAATTATGGCTATCGCGGCACCCACGGCGGCGCCCACAATAGTGCAGCCAGCTGTAATAAAAAGGATCTGACGGGTTAACGTCTCAGCTCTGGACGCCTGCGCGCGGCGGAACTTCGTCAGAAATTCCTCACGCGCCTTAGCATCATCACTAATTGCCAGGCTAATTGAACGCTGGTTTTCTACTAAAGTCCGTTTAAGAGAGTCTGCCGTCTCTCCTAAACTTTCGGTGTCTTTTGCCAGCTTTTCCGAAAGCGCAGAAAGTATCTCAGTCATTTCTTTCTGACTTGCGGTGATTTCCTTCGCGTCACCTAAAAACCAATCCATCAGAACTTCAAATTTATCTGGCTGCTTTTCCATTTTATTCTCCCATTAAAGCCGCATATGCTTTATCGAGATTAGCTTTAACAGGAATTGCCTGTTTCATGTAGGTATAACGGCGGGCCAGTTTTTTGCGCTCGTCAGCATCCGTTGTTTGTTTAGCGCGGGCTTTAAATTCTTCTGGATCTTCAGCGGTCAATGCTTCGAATGAGATACGGTGATACGCGAGATATTCGAAAACTTCACTGTTATAAATAACAGATTTCTTGCTGATTTTGCCAACTTTCGTTCGTTTGACAAATTCAAATACCGGCGCCAGTACATCCTCTACTTCACTATCTGGACTAATGCGGTTTGGAACAAAGATGATTTTATCGCTGCTTACACCTGCCTTACTTAACGTATGTGCTGTTTTCAGGCTTTCATCAATGGCCTTATTATCAGGCGTAACCGGGATTACATACTTATCAAATTCATTCGCGCCACTGTCAAAGCGGGACATTGCCATCAGGAACGCTTCTACGTTTGACGCACCAATATCAATAATCCCGGCATCTTCAAAAACAATATCTTCAATCAACCGTGAAAAGTCATCACCTTTAAAAATGGAAACATTCTCAATCCCCAGATCGGAAGCAGACTGGTTGATAGTTTCAACCGCATAGAATTTTGCTCCAGTCAGACGCGGGGCTAACAGGTAGGATGAAATTAAGGTTTTACCAACGCTGCCACTGTAATTAATTACCGCTACTTTCATAAATCACCTCAGAATTTTTTATTGAACATCTTAGGGTCGAAATCTTCACTGATTTTATTGAAGAACTCTTTATCAATAATGCCGGGACTTTCTTTTTTTTCACTTCCTTGCGGTTCAGGCTCAGGCGGCGTTTGTGTATTGTGCAATACACTTTCCTCTGCACCTTTCTCGCTACCTCCTTTTTGTGTATTGTGCAATACACTATCATCATTGTTCGGCATCCTTTCATGTGTATTGTGCATTCCATTTTTCCGGATTTGCCGCGCTCTATATAGGGACGTATCAAAGCTACGAACGTTCACACCTTCCAGGCCGAAGCGTTCAGAAACTGCCTTATAAATTTCCTCCCTGGAAACTCCCAGTGACAGCATTTCTTCTATTTCCGGCAACATCAACTGAAGTGCCGCCCTGATACTTTTGGGCTTCATAGTACCCTCATTTAGAATGATGTAATTTTGATGTAATTTTGATGTACTTTTGATGTACTTTTGTTGTACTGGCTACCTCATGACCAAAGAATGATGTAATTTTGTTGTACTGTCAACCTTCAAGTGATGTAATTTTGATGTAATTTTGATGTACTTTTGTTGTACTGGTATTCATGCAAGCATGAATACGGAATATTGAACGCTTTTTAGCCAGTTAGTCCTTAACCTACGTAGATCGCCCCTACCAAAAAAGATGATTTTTTATCCCTTAACCTGCTATACACCTAACGCAGCGCGATAAATCACGCTATCATACTGATTTAAAAGATAAAAAAATAAATAGCAACAATATTCGGTAATAATTAGGTATTAAAAACACCCAATAACTCATTGTTTTATAATGAGTTTGCTTTATTACTTTGGTAATACTAAGATTTCAGCTTGTTAGATCCCAATTTTTTGTTTAAAAAATGCACAATGTGAGGACTGAATGCCAATAATAACCGCAAAAGTATCAGATGAACTTTTGGCCTATATAGACCTGGTTTCAGGAGGTAATCGGTCAGATTATCTGCGGCGCTGCATTGAAGCTGGCCCAGGTGATCGGGAGTCCGGGTTGAAAATAGTTGCCGACCGGCTGAGCGACGTAAATCGCAAACTGGATTATCTTTTTGACCGTGCTTCAGATGCGGATTTTGGCCCACTGCGCGATGAGCTGAAGGCAATAACCGAAACGCTATCTGGCGTAAAATTCCCACCGGCAGGACAGATGATGTTGCATGAATCACTCGCTATTGAAACGCTAATCCTCCTGCGCTCGATAGCAGAACCGGGCAAAACCAAAGCGGCAAAAGCAGAGGTTGAACGTAACGGCTACAAAGTCTGGGAACCAAAAAAGGAGCGCTGAAATGGACGATAGAGAAAGAGGCTTAGCATTTTTATTTGCAATTACTTTGCCTCCAGTGATGGTATGGTTTCTAGTTGCAAAATTTACCTACGGTATTGATCCATCCACGGCTAAATACCTGATTCCGTATCTGGTTAAGAATACTTTTTCGCTATGGCCTTTATGGTCAGCTTTAATTGCTGGCTGGTTTATTGGTGTTGGCGGTCTGATCGCTTTTATCATTTATGATAAATCACGCGTGTTTAAAGGCGAAAGATTCAAAAAGATTTATCGTGGTACAGAGCTTGTTCGCGCCAGAACACTCGCTGATAAAACACGCGAAAGAGGTGTCAACCAGTTAACCGTGGCTAATATCCCCATACCTACATACGCTGAGAACTTGCATTTTTCGATTGCCGGTACAACCGGTACTGGTAAAACCACAATTTTCAATGAACTGTTATTTAAGAGCATCATTAGAGGCGGCAAAAATATTGCTTTAGATCCAAATGGGGGCTTCTTAAAGAATTTCTATCGTCCCGGCGATGTTATTTTAAACGCCTATGATAAACGCACTGAAGGCTGGGTGTTTTTCAATGAAATTCGCCGTTCATATGATTACGAGCGCTTAGTGAACTCTATTGTTCAGGAAAGCCCTGATATGGCTACTGAAGAATGGTTCGGCTATGGCCGTCTTATTTTTAGTGAAGTTTCGAAAAAACTTCACAGCCTATATAGCACAGTAACTATGGAAGAAGTTATTCACTGGGCCTGTAACGTTGACCAGAAAAAATTAAAAGAATTTTTAATGGGGACGCCTGCCGAAGCTATTTTTTCCGGGTCTGAAAAAGCAGTTGGAAGCGCGCGATTTGTTCTCAGTAAGAATCTTGCCCCACATTTGAAAATGCCGGAAGGTAATTTTTCCCTGCGTGACTGGCTTGATGATGGAAAGCCGGGAACCCTGTTTATCACCTGGCAGGAAGAAATGAAAAGGTCACTTAATCCGCTAATTTCCTGCTGGCTGGATTCGATTTTTTCTATCGTGCTGGGTATGGGTGAAAAAGAAAGCCGCATTAATGTATTTATTGACGAGCTGGAATCACTCCAGTTTCTGCCAAACCTCAACGATGCACTGACCAAAGGGCGTAAAAGCGGTCTGTGTGTTTATGCTGGCTATCAAACCTATTCTCAGCTGGTTAAGGTTTATGGTCGGGATATGGCTCAGACAATTCTGGCTAACATGCGTTCTAACATCGTGCTGGGCGGCAGCCGTCTCGGTGATGAAACGTTGGATCAAATGTCGCGCTCACTCGGTGAGATAGAAGGCGAAGTTGAGCGTAAAGAATCCGATCCTCAGAAGCCCTGGATTGTCCGTAAACGCCGCGACGTTAAAGTTGTTCGTGCCGTAACGCCTACCGAAATATCAATGTTGCCAAACCTCACCGGCTATCTGGCGTTGCCTGGTGATATGCCCGTCGCTAAGTTCAAGGCTAAACACGTTAAATACCATCGCAAAAACCCTGTTCCTGGCATTGAACTGAGGGAGATCTGATGCTTGATATAACCACGATTACCCGCCAGAACGTCACTAGCGTTGTGGGCTACTACTCTGATGCAAAGGATGATTACTACAGTAAGGATTCATCATTCACGTCCTGGCAGGGAACCGGAGCTGAAGCCCTCGGCTTATCCGGGGACGTTGAATCAGCCCGGTTTAAAGAGCTGCTTGTCGGAGAGATAGATACCTTCACGCATATGCAGCGACACGTGGGTGATGCCAAAAAAGAGCGTCTGGGCTACGACCTGACGTTTTCAGCGCCTAAAGGGGTATCCATGCAGGCGCTGATACACGGCGATAAAACCATTATCGAGGCTCATGAAAAAGCTGTTGCCGCTGCTGTGCGTGAAGCTGAAAAACTCGCGCAGGCCCGGACGACTCGCCAGGGGAAATCAGTAACCCAGAATACCAATAACCTTGTCGTCGCTACTTTTCGCCACGAAACGTCCAGGGCGCTAGATCCTGATTTGCACACCCACGCTTTTGTCATGAACATGACCCAGCGCGAGGACGGCCAGTGGCGCGCGCTCAAAAATGATGAGCTGATGCGTAACAAAATGCACCTGGGCGATGTTTACAAACAGGAGCTGGCGCTGGAGTTGACCAAAGCCGGTTATGAGCTGCGTTACAACAGCAAAAATAACACGTTCGATATGGCCCATTTTTCAGACGAACAGATTCGCGCTTTTTCCCGCCGGTCGGAGCAAATTGAAAAGGGACTCGCTGCAATGGGCCTGACGCGGGAAACCGCCGATGCTCAGACGAAAAGCCGCGTCTCGATGGCGACGCGTGAAAAGAAAACAGAGCATTCCCGTGAAGAAATTCACCAGGAATGGGCCAGCCGCGCCAAAACGCTAGGCATTGATTTTGATAACCGTGAATGGCAGGGACACGGTAAACCTCTGGAGGCTGATATTGCGCGCAACATGGCCCCGGATTTTACCAGCCCTGAGGTTAAAGCTGACCGGGCTATCCAGTTTGCAGTTAAGTCGCTGTCAGAGCGCGATGCCAGCTTTGAACGCCAGAAGCTGATTCAGATCGCTAATAAGCAGGTGCTGGGCCATGCCACAATGGCCGATGTTGAAAAAGCGTACCTGAAGGCGGTACAGAAGGGCGCCATCATCGAGGGCGAAGCCCGGTATCAATCAACGCTGAAGGTCGGTGCTTCAGTTATGGCCGAAACTCTGACGCGCAAAGAGTGGATCGACTCGCTGACGAATAGCGGGATGCGTGCGGATAAAGCCCGTTTTGCGGTAGATGATGGTATTAAAAACGGCAGGCTTAAAAAGACCAGCCACCGCGTCACTACCGTGGAGGGTATTCGCCTTGAGCGTTCCATTCTGACTATCGAATCACGCGGCCGGGGGCAGATGCCGCGACAGCTGACCGCAGAGATTGCAGGCCAGCTGCTCGCCGGGAAAACCCTCAAGAATGAGCAGATGCGCGCAGTTACAGAAATTGTGACGAGCAAAGATCGTTTTGTGGCCGCACATGGTTACGCCGGTACCGGTAAAAGCTATATGACGATGGCCGCTAAAGAGCTGCTGGAGTCACAAGGGCTGAAGGTCACGGCGCTGGCCCCCTATGGGACACAGAAAAAAGCGCTTGAAGATGATGGATTACCGGCCCGCACCGTTGCCGCCTTCCTCAAAGCGAAGGATAAAAAGCTGGATGAAAAATCAGTCGTATTCATTGATGAAGCCGGGGTTATACCCGCCCGGCAGATGAAACAGCTGATGGAGGTGATCGAGAAGCATAACGCTCGCGCGGTATTCCTGGGGGATACGTCACAGACGAAAGCGGTAGAAGCCGGTAAGCCTTTTGAGCAGCTGATTAAAGCAGGTATGCAGACCAGCTACATGAAAGACATTCAGCGACAGAAGAATGAAGTTTTGCTTGAGGCGGTTAAGTATGCCGCTGAAGGTAATGCCGCGCGCGCCCTGAAAAATATCACCGGCGTGAACGAACTGAAGGAAGAAGCGCCCCGACTCGCTCAACTTGCCGATCGCTACCTGTCTCTGTCCTCAGAACAACAGGATGCCACCCTGATAATCTCTGGTACGAACGCCTCACGCAAAACCCTCAATGACTACATCCGGGGCAATCTGGGGCTTGCCGGAACCGGCGAAACGTTCACGCTACTTGACCGCGTGGATTCGACACAGGCGGAACGCCGCGACAGCCGTTATTTCAGTAAAGGGCAAATCATTATCCCCGAACAGGATTACAAAAATGGTATGAAGCGGGGCGAGTCTTACCAGGTTCTTGATACCGGGCCGGGCAACAAATTGACGGTTGAAAGCAGCAGCGGTGAGCAGATCGCTTTCAGCCCGCGTACACACACCAAGCTGTCTGTATACCAGGCAGTCAGCGCCGAACTGGCGCCGGGCGATAAGGTCATGGTAACGCGTAACGATAAAACGCTGGACGTTGCCAACGGCGACCGCTTCACGGTGAAAACCGTGGAGGGTGAAAAACTGACGCTTGAGGACAAAAAAGGGCGCACGGTTGAGCTGGACAAAAAACAGGCTTCTTATCTTTCCTATGCTTATGCAACCACCGTCCACAAATCCCAGGGGCTTACCTGTGATCGCGTGTTGTTCAACATAGATACCAAATCGCTTACCACTTCTAAGGACGTTTTTTATGTTGGTATTTCGCGTGCGCGTCATGAGGTGGAAATTTTTACCGACGATAAAAAATCTTTGGCATCGAGCGTGAGCCGCGACAGCCCGAAAACCACGGCCGCAGAAATTGACCGTTTCTTTGGGCTTGAGGCCAGGTTTAAGGATATTGGCCGCGATACCAGTTTAGAAACCCGATCAGCTGAAAAAGGTCTGCCAGAAGCCACGGGGGAAAGCATGGCGTTTAACCAGAAACCCGATGAACATAACATGACAACCGGCACTGATTATCAGCCGGTGAGCAACGCAGAGGACGCCTTTCATCTTAAGCAGAACCCTATGGATGATTCCGTTGGCCTGCGGCGTCATGAAGCACAGCAAAATGATGCAGAACTGGCCCATGATTATGCTGCTGCCGACGATCAGCAGTGGAGCGCGCAGGAGTATGCCGATTACGAGCATTATGCCGAAGCATCAGACTACGACTTTGACAGCAGCATTTACGACGATTACGCCATGCCGCAGACGTCTCAGGCGGAACAGAGCCATACCGGAAAAGAACACACCCATGAGCATGAGCATGAAGAAGGGGGCCATGAAATCTGATGGAGCAGACCGACAAGCGCAAGCAGGATAAACTGAAGTTCGACCGGGTAATTAATCTGGCGCGCAGACTGCCGCAACCGGCGATCCATGACTTACTACGCGCGCTGATACTGCCAATTCAGGCCGATTACTTGCTGGCCGTTGGCACGGAGGGCCAGGACGCGCGCCCGGACATGAACGAGCGCGAGTTCTTCTTCACAAAAATCATCTGGGCGATGGATTACACGCACATGAAATCACTCAGGCTTGCAGCTGAAGATTTTCCCCTGGCGCTTGCGACGGCCAAGATCCTGCCGTGGCCGTGGGGTGAATCAAGCTACCGGAGTGCTTTAGCCGATATAGGGGTTCGAGGTTCAATCGTGTAAAAAACCACGTTAAGGCAATAATTCATTGTTTGAATTGAAATTTAATGGCCTCAACTCTCCCTTCAGAATATTTTCCGGCAGCGTGAACGTATAATGTCCCAGCATGTTGATATGACCGTACATCAGTGGCGACAGGCGTGAGATATGCTCGTCTTCCGGGATCTCACCAGCGCTGCGCAAATGTGATAGCGCTTCCTGCATATAAAGCGTGTTCCACAATACAACTGCGTTAGTGACAAGCCCCAGCGCACCCAGTTGATCCTCCTGCCCCTCACGGTAACGTTTTCTAATCTCACCACGTTGGCCGTAACAGATCGCCCTTGCCACGGCGTGACGGCCTTCTCCCCGGTTAAGCTGAGTCAGTATCCTGCGACGATATTCTTCATCATCAATGTAGTTGAGGAGGTACAGCGTCTTGTTGACCCGTCCCACCTCCATAATCGCCTGCGCCAGCCCTGACGGACGGGAACTTTTTAAAAGCGAGCCCACAAGTTCTGAGGCGTGGACTGGGCACTGTTGCAAATAGTCGGTGGTGATAAACTTATCATCCCCTTTTGCTGATGGAGCTGCACATGAACCCATTCAAAGGCCGGCATTTTCAGCGTGACATCATTCTGTGGGCCGTACGCTGGTACTGCAAATACGGCATCAGTTACCGTGAGCTGCAGGAGATGCTGGCTGAACGCGGAGTGAATGTCGATCACTCCACGATTTACCGCTGGGTTCAGCGTTATGCGCCTGAAATGGAAAAACGGCTGCGCTGGTACTGGCGTAACCCTTCCGATCTTTGCCCGTGGCACATGGATGAAACCTACGTGAAGGTCAATGGCCGCTGGGCGTATCTGTACCGGGCCGTCGACAGCCGGGGCCGCACTGTCGATTTTTATCTCTCCTCCCGTCGTAACAGCAAAGCTGCATACCGGTTTCTGGGTAAAATCCTCAACAACGTGAAGAAGTGGCAGATCCCGCGATTCATCAACACGGATAAAGCGCCCGCCTATGGTCGCGCGCTTGCTCTGCTCAAACGCGAAGGCCGGTGCCCGTCTGACGTTGAACACCGACAGATTAAGTACCGGAACAACGTGATTGAATGCGATCATGGCAAACTGAAACGGATAATCGGCGCCACGCTGGGATTTAAATCCATGAAGACGGCTTACGCCACCATCAAAGGTATTGAGGTGATGCGTGCACTACGCAAAGGCCAGGCCTCAGCATTTTATTATGGTGATCCCCTGGGCGAAATGCGCCTGGTAAGCAGAGTTTTTGAAATGTAAGGCCTTTGAATAAGACAAAAGGCTGCCTCATCGCTAACTTTGCAACAGTGCCATATCCTGACCCTGAGCGGCGAAAGCTACCGCTTGAAGGACAAGAGGAAGGCGGGAGTGGTCAGGAAAAATTCCAAACCCGAATGATCCAGGTGGGTCAGTATTACTTTGGTGATTCAGGGGTAAAGTGGGTCAGTTTTCAGTTGGTGTTGACACCGGCGTACCCTCGGTGCTATCTTCGCGCCCCAATAGTCGGGGCTTGGCCAGGACTTCCTGAGGCCGTCCGTAACGTGGATGCCGAGGTCAGGCGAGGTGGCCGACCCATGAACGCCGACCTGATTCGTTTTTCAATAGCGCTGGACGTTGTGGTGCCAGGGACTTACCAACCCGATGTGTGCCCATCCGGGGCAGTTACAGCCGTTACAGCCTCTGGAGAGGGAGCGGCTTGCCGCTCGGTGATAATCCCAGCTGTAGCGGCCTGATTACATCCGGCCGCTACACCTAGCTCCACCTTCAAACAAGGAATATCGTTGATGTCACTGTATCGCCGTCTAGTTCTGCTGTCTTGTCTCTCATGGCCGCTGGCTGGCTTTTCTGCCACCGCGCTGACCAACCTCGTCGCGGAACCATTCGCTAAACTCGAACAGGACTTTGGCGGCTCCATCGGTGTGTACGCGATGGATACCGGCTCAGGCGCAACTGTAAGTTACCGCGCTGAGGAGCGCTTCCCACTGTGCAGCTCATTCAAGGGCTTTCTTGCTGCCGCTGTGCTGGCTCGCAGCCAGCAGCAGGCCGGCTTGCTGGACACACCCATCCGTTACGGCAAAAATGCGCTGGTTCCGTGGTCACCCATCTCGGAAAAATATCTGACAACAGGCATGACGGTGGCGGAGCTGTCCGCGGCCGCCGTGCAATACAGTGATAACGCCGCCGCCAATTTGTTGCTGAAGGAGTTGGGCGGCCCGGCCGGGCTGACGGCCTTCATGCGCTCTATCGGCGATACCACGTTCCGTCTGGACCGCTGGGAGCTGGAGCTGAACTCCGCCATCCCAGGCGATGCGCGCGATACCTCATCGCCGCGCGCCGTGACGGAAAGCTTACAAAAACTGACACTGGGCTCTGCACTGGCTGCGCCGCAGCGGCAGCAGTTTGTTGATTGGCTAAAGGGAAACACGACCGGCAACCACCGCATCCGCGCGGCGGTGCCGGCAGACTGGGCAGTCGGAGACAAAACCGGAACCTGCGGAGTGTATGGCACGGCAAATGACTATGCCGTCGTCTGGCCCACTGGGCGCGCACCTATTGTGTTGGCCGTCTACACCCGGGCGCCTAACAAGGATGACAAGCACAGCGAGGCCGTCATCGCCGCTGCGGCTAGACTCGCGCTCGAGGGATTGGGCGTCAACGGGCAGTAAGGCTCTGAAAATCATCTATTGGCCCACCACCGCCGCCCTTGCGGGCGGCATGGATTACCAACCACTGTCACATTTAGGCTAGGAGTCTGCGCGGCAGAGCCGTGTGACCGGTTTTCTGTAGAGCACTGACGATGGCGGCGGCGCTCTCTGCAATTGGCAAGGCGTCGGCGCCAAGGATACCAATCTTGCGGCGCGCGGCGTGTTATGACGACTGGGGTGCATTTGAGCCGCCCCATTTAACCTTCGCCCTCACAGATACGCCATTCGCCTCAGATTTAGCGCCATGCAGACGAGCTTCCACTCGGCTTGCACCTTGTCCAGGCCCCTCATGCTGAACTGACGCAATCCCATCACCGCCTTGATCCAACCATTCGGAGCCTCCACGATCGACTTGCGCCGGCGGTAAGCTGCATCGCCTTGCTCCGTTTTCAATTTCGCCGCAATCGCCGCCGTATGCGGATGGGTCTTGGCATTGACCTTGGCATCTTCACGTCCCTCGCGGCCGAGGGCAACGATGACATCGCCGTGGTGATCGGCGACCTTTGCCAGAACAGCCTCACTACGGAATCCCGCATCCGCCAGCGTCTGGGCCGGCATTTCTCCGGTGTTGGCCTGAACTGCTGCCAGCATGCCCAGCAGCGCCTGACTGTCCGCGGCGCAGTTGGTCAACTCCGCCGCCACGATGATCTGGTGCTCGGCATCGACCGCTGTGTACCCGTTGTAGCTCTGCTCGGAGCCACCACCGGCGTGTTTCATGATCCGGCTGTCCGGATCGGTGAAGCTTTCCTGATCACGGTCATCCGGCACACCAAACTCGCGTTTGTACGAGCCACCGCCCTTGTCCGAGCCATCCGGATGGCGAGGCCGGCGGCCATCGTCTTCGCTGCGCCCCCGGGCCTGGTCCGCTTCACGCTGGCGCGCTTCCAGGCGCGCCTTTGCCGCCTGGATCGCCTCCAGGCGCTTCTCGCGGCGAGAAATCTCGGCAGGAATGTCCAGCTCCGGCTCGTTACGCTCCTGGTCGTCGGTAGCCTTGGCGCGATCAAGCAGCGCCTTGATCTCGCAATGCAATTCGTCCTCGGCCGGCTTCATGCGCTTATAGCTCATCGCCTTGTGGCGGCTGGCGTTGGCTTTTACCTTGGTGCCGTCGACCGCGATCGTGCCAAGCTTCACCAGCCCACATTCGCGCGCCAGTTGCACCACCTGAACGAACAAATTCTCAAGCTCGGTCAGGTGTAGGGCACGGAAGTCACTCAGCGTGCGGTGGGCCGGGAAGTTTCCAGCGGCCAGCACACGCAACGCGACATCCTCGTACAGCTTCCTGGCTAGTTTGCGCGAAGAGAAGACGCCGCTCGCGTAACCATAGATCAGCACTTTGACCATCATCGCCGGATGAAACGGCTGATTGCCCGGACCACCGCCGGCATACCGGGCGTGGAATGCGCTCAAGTCCAGCGTATCGACAGTCTCGCTGATGAAGTAGGCAAGATGCCCTTCAGGTAGCCACTCTCCCAGAGAAGGGGGCAGCAGATAGGATTGGTCGGGTCGGTAAGGAAGGTAACTGGCAGCCATCCCCGTATCGTCCTCGATCTTCCGCCGATTTGGCTTCTGCCGCGCAGGCTCCTAGGCCACCGTAGCTAAACATACGAGAAAAACCGCTTCTTGAGCGCTCTCTGAGACCACCTTGCCGACAACGCAGAAACGGTTGCGGAAAAATCGGCGTTTCCGGCGTACGCCACCCGACCTGGACGAACTATTGCGGACCTGGAACTGGAGTAGCGGAATTCCCCGGGGTTTCAGCGTCGCGCCACAGCGCCTCAGATAGATGCGGTAGCCTTTGGCGGGTCGTCATGCCGCGGACCACCCCCCCAAAAAATTCCACAATGCGGAATGGCGGAATTTTCTGGGGTTCCCGCTTACCCCCCCGTTCTGGACGCCATGCTGGCCGTTATCATCCGTGACGCCAGAAAGATTGGGCAGAAAAAACGGCTCCGCTCGCTGAAGGATCTGGATAAATCTGCATTGGCGCTCGCCAGCGCATGTTCGTACCTGCTGAAAGAAGAAACACCGGACGAATCGATTCGTGCTGAGGTGTTCAGCTACATCCCAAGGCAAAAGCTGGCTGAAATCATCACGCTTGTCCGTGAAATTGCCCGGCCCTCAGACGATAATTTTCATGAAGAAATGGTGGAGCAGTACGGGCGCGTTCGTCGTTTCCTGCCCCATCTGCTGAATACCGTTAAATTTTCATCCGCACCTGCCGGGGTTACCACTCTGAATGCCTGTGACTACCTCAGCCGGGAGTTCAGCTCACGGCGGCAGTTTTTTGACGACGCACCAACGGAAATTATCAGTCGGTCATGGAAACGGCTGGTGATTAACAAGGAAAAACATATCACCCGCAGGGGATACACGCTCTGCTTTCTCAGTAAACTGCAGGATAGTCTGAGGCGGAGGGATGTCTACGTTACCGGCAGTAACCGGTGGGGAGATCCTCGTGCAAGATTACTACAGGGTGCTGACTGGCAGGCAAACCGGATTAAGGTTTATCGTTCTTTGGGGCACCCGACAGACCCGCAGGAAGCAATAAAATCTCTGGGTCATCAGCTTGATAGTCGTTACAGACAGGTTGCTGCACGTCTTTGCGAAAATGAGGCTGTCGAACTCGATGTTTCTGGCCCGAAGCCCCGGTTGACAATTTCTCCCCTCGCCAGTCTTGATGAGCCGGACAGTCTGAAACGACTGAGCAAAATGATCAGTGATCTACTCCCTCCGGTGGATTTAACGGAGTTGCTGCTCGAAATTAACGCCCATACCGGATTTGCTGATGAGTTTTTCCATGCCAGTGAAGCCAGTGCCAGAGTTGATGATCTGCCCGTCAGCATCAGCGCCGTGCTGATGGCTGAAGCCTGCAATATCGGTCTGGAACCACTGATCAGATCAAATGTTCCTGCACTGACCCGACACCGGCTGAACTGGACAAAAGCGAACTATCTGCGGGCTGAAACTATCACCAGCGCTAATGCCAGACTGGTTGATTTTCAGGCAACGCTGCCACTGGCACAGATATGGGGTGGAGGAGAAGTGGCATCTGCAGATGGAATGCGCTTTGTTACGCCAGTCAGAACAATCAATGCCGGACCGAACCGCAAATACTTTGGTAATAACAGAGGGATCACCTGGTACAACTTTGTGTCCGATCAGTATTCCGGCTTTCATGGCATCGTTATACCGGGGACGCTGAGGGACTCTATCTTTGTGCTGGAAGGTCTTCTGGAACAGGAGACCGGGCTGAATCCAACCGAAATTATGACCGATACAGCAGGTGCCAGCGAACTTGTCTTTGGCCTTTTCTGGCTGCTGGGATACCAGTTTTCTCCACGCCTGGCTGATGCCGGTGCTTCGGTTTTCTGGCGAATGGACCATGATGCCGACTATGGCGTGCTGAATGATATTGCCAGAGGGCAATCAGATCCCCGAAAAATAGTCCTTCAGTGGGACGAAATGATCCGGACCGCTGGCTCCCTGAAGCTGGGCAAAGTACAGGTTTCAGTGCTGGTCCGTTCATTGCTGAAAAGTGAACGTCCTTCCGGACTGACTCAGGCAATCATTGAAGTGGGGCGCATCAACAAAACGCTGTATCTGCTTAATTATATTGATGATGAAGATTACCGCCGGCGCATTCTGACCCAGCTTAATCGGGGAGAAAGTCGCCATGCCGTTGCCAGAGCCATCTGTCACGGTCAAAAAGGTGAGATAAGAAAACGATATACCGACGGTCAGGAAGATCAACTGGGCACACTGGGGCTGGTCACTAACGCCGTCGTGTTATGGAACACTATTTATATGCAGGCAGCCCTGGATCATCTCCGGGCGCAGGGTGAAACACTGAATGATGAAGATATCGCACGCCTCTCCCCGCTTTGCCACGGACATATCAATATGCTCGGCCATTATTCCTTCACGCTGGCAGAACTGGTGACCAAAGGACATCTGAGACCATTAAAAGAGGCGTCAGAGGCAGAAAACGTTGCTTAACGTGAGTTTTCGTTCCACTGAGCGTCAGACCCCTTATCCGTTTCAGTTTGCCATGATCGCATTCAATCACGTTGTTCCGGTACTTAATCTGTCGGTGTTCAACGTCAGACGGGCACCGGCCTTCGCGTTTGAGCAGAGCAAGCGCGCGACCATAGGCGGGCGCTTTATCCGTGTTGATGAATCGCGGGATCTGCCACTTCTTCACGTTGTTGAGGATTTTACCCAGAAACCGGTATGCAGCTTTGCTGTTACGACGGGAGGAGAGATAAAAATCGACAGTGCGGCCCCGGCTGTCGACGGCCCGGTACAGATACGCCCAGCGGCCATTGACCTTCACGTAGGTTTCATCCATGTGCCACGGGCAAAGATCGGAAGGGTTACGCCAGTACCAGCGCAGCCGTTTTTCCATTTCAGGCGCATAACGCTGAACCCAGCGGTAAATCGTGGAGTGATCGACATTCACTCCGCGTTCAGCCAGCATCTCCTGCAGCTCACGGTAACTGATGCCGTATTTGCAGTACCAGCGTACGGCCCACAGAATGATGTCACGCTGAAAATGCCGGCCTTTGAATGGGTTCATGTGCAGCTCCATCAGCAAAAGGGGATGATAAGTTTATCACCACCGACTATTTGCAACAGTGCCGTCCAGCGGATATCAGCGCTGAAAGATGATGGCTGAGCGTGGAGGCAGGAATCTCAAGGTGCTTCTGCAGTTCGCCAACCGGCAGGCCTTCATGACCCGCCCTGACCAGCTCCCGGTATATGCTGAGACGTGTCGGGTGGCCCAGTTCTCGAAGTGCGTTTGCAGCAGTGTTTAAATCCATAATACCTCCTTTATCTATATTTCCAGAATAATAGAAATATAGCCTGCGTCAATCGTTTCTGCCGTGAGGGTACCGCTTTCCCAATCATGCTCTGTCCGCCAGGTTATGGGGGGCAGAGCCAGAGCACTACCGAAATCCTTGCGAATACCCGTGCAGGGAATAATTTCCGCCCCCTTTATGGCCGGAAAAAAAACTGATAAACGTCGCCTTTTCAGAAGGTTGCTTTCTTAACGTGGTTTTTCGCATGGTTGGACCTCAGACCCCATATAGGCAGCGCTAAGGGCAATCCGTGGGTACAGGATATTAACCACCGCGTTACTTTGTGGTTGCCCTGGCGGATAGGCTTTGTACGAGGAGGGAACCATTCTATTGCCAGCGGCGTTCTGGCCGGTGAGGGTGAGGTAATACCCGATACGGTTTATGATATGCGGTATTTGCTCGATATTGTCAGCACTGACGGGTATTACTGGTACATGAGCGGGAAGATCTGCGAGAGAGTCAGTGACTACCGTACAGCCGCCTTTTTTGAAATAGGCCGCCTGCTTACACTGTGATTCCTTCAAAATATCTCAACGAAATTTCCCGACACCTGTTTAAGCTATCTTGCTGATATTTCTGTTTTTCGATTTTTGCCGGCGCGATGCCGGCGACGTTGGCCAGCTGCCCCGTGCGCGATACTGAGATCAGTTTCTTTGAACAAAAAAAACCGCCTTTCGGCGGTCAGTATTCAGTAGCTGGAACGGTAGTCTCTCCCCCGATTCCAGCGGTCTTGCCAGTGTTCGAGGAATGATTCAGCGAGCTTAGGCATGTTCCAGATCACCACCGCATTCTCCGAGTTTTTCGTTTCGGCCGCTTTGGTGAAATTAAAGCTGCCAGTTTCAACGGTCACATTATCCACGATGATCACCTTGTCATGCTGGATAGGGAAATCACTGTCAGTACGCAAAGGGATGCCGCTGTTCGCTATGTAGTTCATGGCCGCAATGCTGGCGCGCCCCGTATTGCCCCTTTCATCAATTACGATTTTCACATCAACTCCCCGTTTTTTGGCTGCTACCAGTGCCTTCATAATATCCGGGGCGGTAAAAGAATAAGCCATCATCCGTATCGAGGTTTTTGCGGAGTCAATGGCGCTCAGGACGAGAACGCGGGCGCTTCCTTCAGGCGAGTAGCCAACCTGAACGGATGGTTCCACCGCAAAGGCGGGCAGGGCGGCTGTCGTAAATGCTGCGGCCAGAAGCCAGGTTGCTAAGTTTTTCATTACAGGCTCCCGTTCACACACTGCATTTTATATTCAGGGTCAAAATAAATTTCTTTGATTTTCCGCTTTTCCATATGCACCACAACGTCAATGGTGGAGTAGAGCATTCGCATAATATCGCTCATATCGAGCATACGGCCGATAGGGGTCGCCTTGATAAGCAGCCCAATACGGTTAAAGGCATCGCGCGCAGAGTTAGCGTGCGTTGACATAACACCGCCTGGATGGCCGGTATTAAGTGCTTTAAGATAATCCCACGCAGCATCATCCCTAAGCTCAGTCATGATGATACGGCCCGGTGTCAGACGCATACAGGCTCGCAGGGCATCAGTGGCGCTGACGCGGCCGATCTTTCCTGCATCGCCGTACATCATATAAACGGCTTCTACAACGTGATCGACCGTGACTTCGTGAACGTCCTCTAAAATAATTACACGCTCGTCTTTATGTAGCGATTTTAACAGCGCGCGCGTGAGTACCGTTTTCCCCGACCCGGTTTCACCGCAGATCACGATAGTGCGTTTCTTCTCAACGGCGGTTTGCAGGAATGCGGGCCATTTTTCGCTGCTGTGCAGCTCTTTAAGGAAAAAATCATCATCCGTTAGGCTTTGCTTGCTGCCGGTAATCTTCCGGCAGTCACTGAAAATCCCCTCGCTGGTCAGCTGCTCCAGATTTTTATCGGCCGCCAAATCCTTACGAAACGCTACGGCCGTTGTACCGTCAATCACCGCAGGGGGCAGACAGATAACGCCCCTGATCCCGCCAGGCAGGATCACGTCATTAATGGCCTGCATGGTCAGCTTGTTGCTGCTCACCAACGATTTAGCAAGGTTCCTAATAAAATCTGCCGTAATTGCCGCGTTCTGCACAACCCTGCGGCCGCTGAACGTATCACAGATAACTTCCTGAAAGCAGTTAATGCGAATTTCAAAAACAGTAGGATCTTCTAAATACTCGCGCAGTGGGCCAAGTTGATAGAAAGCTGCATCAGTCATGATTACTCCTGAAGAAAAGCGGGCGCTAAGCGCCCACTTTTTTAGTTGTCTGCGAGCGTATAAACGCCGCTGAAATCGAGGTCGCGGGCAACAAAAATGCTCACCGCATCACCCTGCTGATCGTAGAGGGTAGGGGGGATAGACATGTAAGAGCGAAGTGCTTCAGACGCCAGCTGCTCACCGCTGTTTTCTGTGCTGTTGTACTGAATGTTATTACTCTGCGTCTGGTTAACCAGCGCCGTTAAGGTGTCAGAGAACAACGAAATCATGATCGCACCACGCAGACGCTCCCACATATGGGTATCCACCTGGCCCGGAATCCCCGCGCTGCCGAGTGAGTTCGTTCCGGCACTGTCAATATTAACGATTGTCCCGTCCTGGTCATTGCGGATACGCTCCCAGAGAACAAACACGCGCGCCTGGCCGTCTTTGATACCACCGGTAATCTGCCCGTCAACCCATGAGCCTTTATCAATCAGCCTAACGAGTCCATCAGCTGAGTAAACGTCCTGTGAAACCCGGCAGGAAACCTGACCCGGAACAGTGGTATCCAGCTCGGTGCCGGTACCACAGGGGATCATTTTGCCTTTCGGAACAGTCAGGCTGGGATTAGCCATGACTCCAGCGCGGCTAGCCTTCAGCCTTGCAGGAGTCAGGTTTTTAGCGAGTGCTGAACTACCTTCGCTTGTTTCGTTGTCCTGGGGCTGCACTCCGGGACTATTGCTTGTAGCCGCCTGATTAGTCTGGGCCAGCTCGCCGCCCAGACGACGCTGCATAGCCAGTTCTTCAGGCGAAGGTTCTTTACGCTTATTAGAGGTACGCGCGGCGGTATTGCTGCTGCCCGCATCTGCATCTGCCTGTGCGGCAGCCTGCACAGCACGGGCATCAGTGGCGCTATTCTGCGCAGTTGCAGGTTTATTAACATCAGGATCGCTGTTAAAGCTGTAGTTTGGCAGTGTATTGGCCTGTTGCGCTTTACCACCGTCTTTATCAGCTTCAGCTTTAGCCGGGGTGCGAATTTTACCCATGACCGTAATCCCGATGAATACCAAAGCAAGCAGCGCCATCAGTATGACAAAGGCTTTCATACCAGGAGCCGAACGGCGGTTACTGCCTTTAAATCCGCCACGCTCGCTTTCAAATTCACCGTCTCCGGTGTTTTCATCGAGTTCCTGATCTACATCGACACTTTTACGGGCCATCAGTTATCCTCCCCAATTTGAACCCTGCGCACATCCGGGGAAGCCGTACCGGTTGCTACCGCACCGGCGCCCGGCGCGAAATTATTATTACGAACGCCAACGACTTTATCGCCCAGACGAATACGCCACTCTTTAGCGACGGTTTCCACCTCGATGATGTTGCGGTTCTCACCCACAACATGAGAGTTAGGCAGCGTTTCTTTGCCACTGGCCGAGATCATGTAGACCTGCGGTAACTCCGCATTGGCCGGAAACTCAAACCGGGTAAAGCGGTAGTTATCCCAGACGTGAACCGGCTGGATGCTGCGCATTTCAGGCTGTTCGCTCATTACGTACTGATAGTTCTTCGCCCCCGCAAAAGCCGTCTGCTTCAGCTTCTGCGTAATGCGTTTTTTATCAGCCGCGCTTTTGGCTTTTTCCTGCTGCTCAAACGGATATTCATAGGTCAGCTGAAGAACGGCCTGGCGCACAGCCCACGGCGTTTCAATAAAGGATTTTGATACCGTACCGTCTGCATTTTTCTTCGTTTCTTCACCGATGAAATGGAGGACGATGTTATAGGTGCGCTTATCGGTGACGATCACCAGGTTGGTATCACTCATGGCCTGTTTCGGCTTCACAAAAAAATGGTTCATTTTGTGCGCAAACGTCCAGCTTTCAGAATCGCCAAAAGCATGAGTGATATAGGTTTCGTCAGGCGCGACAACAATGTGGGTAGCCACACCGGCGATAGCGTCAATTTTGACCACATTAACAGGGTTATAAACAACGCTTTTAATGCGATAGTCATAAGGAGAATTGCGGCCAACCTCAAGCGCCATAACGTTAGTGGCCGCGCCTCCCAGGACTGACAAAACGACTGCTGAAAGAAGTAGTTTTTTCATGGGGCAGCCCTCAGTTAACTTCAGGGTTGACGCGATAACTCGTCACGCGGAAACCCAGCGGGTTGACATAACGCTGCTCAGCATTCATCGCCAGCGATTTATATTCATACCCCATAATGGCAATCCAGCGCTGCGGCTGATCATCAACGGGATTGCTGCGCACGCGGCGAACCGTAGTAAAGCGTATCGTTGCTACGCCGTGCGGTTTATCGAGGATCACAGAGTTAATCTTCACGCGGGTCGTTTCACTGTCGCCCAGAACCTTATCAAGACCGTTGCGGCCCTTGAACTTGCTCTGGTAAGACTCTGCCACGTTCGGCGTGGACATTAAGCCAACGGCCGTATAGTCGACCTGAACTGAATAGAAGTCATAGCTCTCACGGTGAATGACATATTGTGTCAGCCAGAACTTATCAATTTCGTCACCATAAGAGGTCTGGTCGCGGGTCAGCTTGACCTGCTGTACTTCGTGAGTGGCCTCGTTGAGCGTTAGCAGATGTGCGGGGATTGGCTGGCTGTACTTATGCACCACGTAACCAACTAAAGAGAGTGCAAAAACAGTTACCACCGCTGAACCGGTGGCAACCATCCAGGCGGTACGCCGGGACTTCAGCACTTCATCCATCAGATCAACTTCAAGCCCTTTACGGCTTTCGTTGAACTCTTTAATGGCTTCACGTGTAAGCCCTGTTTTTTTATTAGCTTTCATTTGCACCACCTTGCGTATCAACCGGGATTGTTTTGTTTACTGGAACGGTGTTGCTCCAGTCCGGCTCCGGTGGCGGTTTATGCCCGCTGGAACAGGCGCTAATCAGAAGAACTCCCATAAGCAATAAGCTGCGCATTACGGCATCCATTATCGGTTGTTGAACGTACTAATTATAATAAGTCGCCGAAATTGCAATTTCAACGACTTTTGTTTTAATTTTATGCAGCCTTCTTCCCGCGACTGCCCCTTGCCTTACCACTTAAATTAGAACCACTGCTTCCTCCGCTGTTGCTGCCACTTCCTCCACCTGCCGATTGCTGGCCGCCGCCACTGTTACCGCCTCTGAACGCATTACCGCCAAACATGCCGTGGCTGCCCATATTGCCAAGCGCCTGCATGGAAGAACCCGTAGAGCGTGCGGCGTCAGCAACTCCGGCGCTGATACCGCTACCCCAGCTGGCGGCAATTTGCGGAATCTGGAACAGAACGAAAACGGAAATGACCGTCAGTAATAAGGCGGAGATAGAACCAGTGATTGATGAGTAAGCGGCATCAGAGTTCATCGAGGACAGGAGGTTGTCGAACATCTGCATGATGAAACCAAACACGAGCGCAAGAATGACGACGACAAGGCCATAGTTAATGACCGACGCCAGCCAGCGAGCAAAGATGTTTTTTGTCGCTCCCCACAGCAGGCAGAAGATTGCAATCGGGCCAAAACAAAGCGTAACGGCCAGAAGGATCTTAGCCATGATCACAAAGCCCGCACCGAGGCCGCCCAGCACAACGGTAGCAATCATCATAATGCCGCCAATGGCATACGCGGCCAGGCCGCTCGATGAAAACACGTCTGCGGCTTCCCATGCGGTGTTGACGATCTTGATACCTTTTTCAATACCGCTATCAATAATCGCCGGTACGCCACTTGCACCGACTTTATTAGGGGCAGACAGTATCCCGGCAAAATCATCCGGCAGGTGAAGCGCCACGTTGACCAGTTCCTGTTGATACCAGCCGCCCGCCGTTGCAAAGCTCAGGATAAGGGCTATGGAAAGATACTCTTTAATCAGCGAACTCAGGCTGTCGCCCGCCCCCGGATTAAACGCTGAGTACATCCCCTGAACCATCAGCTTGATTGTCAGACAGGTGGCAATCAGAGGCGTTACATCAGAGATAATGGTGGCAACATTGGCGCTCACCATTGACGTAATCGCCCCGTCTACTTTTGCGAAAATGTCTGCGACTAGGGTGAATGCCATATTGCCTCCTTACTCCTAAATTTTCGGTGAATTGATTTCGCCGTCTTTTTTGCCGAACACAAACAGCTGACGATCGGCTTCGCGCGCGTTTTTGCAATCAGGTTTCTGAAGTTCATCCGCGTCTTTCTTGCATTCCTGAATTGTTGCCTTGCGCTCTTTCTCATGTTTTTTGTACCACTCCACGTCATGCGAGGCATCGCAGGCCACCAGGAGGAAAGGGATAACAAGCAGTAGTTTTTTCATAATTACCTCAGTTAATTGAAGGTGACGCGGTAACGTCCCCGCCGGTTCCAAAAACAAAATTGTGGGTGGCACGTTCTTTCTGCGCACGTAATAGCTTGTCCTGTGACTGCTGCAACATGTTCATCAGATTCAGCTTCGCCTGCTCACCCTGAATAGCACCCTGTGACGTCTGGATACGGGCCTGTAAGTCAGCAATCGATTTCAGGTCTGGAGTCGTTTTAATCTGCTCCGTCAGCTCCTGCATATCGGTTAGTTCCTGCATCTGGTTGTTGTAGGCTTTTTCTGCCATAACGCGGTCATAAGCGCCTTTTTCAGCCAGCTTTTTGTTCATGTAGGTAATTGCTTCGCTGGGCGTCATGTCGTCAACTTCCGCATTAAACTGGCCCATCATGCTGTTAACTGAAGGCGTGACGGAAGAACTGGAGTTCATGGCGTCGCTGTAGATCTCCTTCCAGTTGTCCGGCAAATTATTTGCCAGCGTGCTGGTAGACGTCCCCAGCAGATCGCCCAGGTTGGTTGTCTTTGCCATCGACTCATACATATTTTTCTGCGTTTGCAGCTGGCTTTTAAGCTGCTCCAGCTGCTGCGCCATTTGCTGAAGCTGCTCGACCTGTTTAGCCAGCTCAGTAGGGTTGGTCACGATGATGCCTGCGGAAGCGCTTTGCGCGCCTCCCAGAATCAGGCCGGTGGTCAGCAATACTGCCGTCAGTGTTTTTTTCATGGTGTTTTGCCTCGTTGTTAAGCCGTCAGGCGCCAGTATTCTTTGAGCCATACTTCAGGGTCATTACCGAGCCGTTCAACCAGCTCATGCGCAATTTCGGCGTTTTGTGGTTCACCGGACAACACGCTAAGAACGTTGTCCATTGTCTTAATATCTGCATCAATATCGTCGCTGTTGCGAGGGTAGAGATTGAAAGAAGCAATCGCAGACTGTTGCCCTTGTTTAACCAGGAACTGTCTGGAGTGTTCGGTAATCGACATCAGCGCGTCGTATTCAGCATCAGTAAGGAAGGCATAATCCTCTCGGATAGCTTCCGGATCGCGCAGGCAGATTTTTGTGACGGTCTGCGACATGATCGTGCGGCCAATACGGCTGGACAGCGCATCGTTCGGCTCCTGCGTGGCAAACACATAGATAGCGTCTTTCTTACGGTCAGTTTTGATACCACGCTTAACTTCACGCTCGATAACCGGATCGTCAAGGTAGGCGTGGAACTCGTCAAAGCACTGAATGACGCGGCGTTTGCCGTCGATGGAGTCACGTACCCGGTACAGAAGGTACATCATGAGCGGAGTACGGGCCGGGCTGGATACTTCCTCTTTGGCTGCGATAAACTCGGATAAATCGAAGCCAAAAATATCATTCGCGCTGAGATCCAGGCTGTCTTTATCATTGTCAAACAGCCAGCCATACTGGCCTTCGCGCGTCCATTCGCGCAGCAGCCCTTTCAGTGATACGCCATTTTCCACAACTTCATTCACGTACCCGTCCAGGATAGTAACGGTGCGCGCCTCGCGTGGAATAAGTGAGCCTTCCCCCATAACCGCATCAACGCCTTCAGCCAGTTCGGTAGCCATCGTTGCGCTGATAGGCCCGTTATTGGTGGTTTCCACACAAATGCGGAACAGGTTTTTAATGAGGGCAATATTGCGTTTGGTCGGTTCAATCTGAAGCGGGGCAAACCCGGACGGCATACCCTGTTGCAGAACTTTATAGTAGCCACCAACGCTTCGAATGAACGGCTCCATACCGCGGTCACGGTCATAAACAAAAAGCCGCGGGTTGTACTTCATTGACTGCGCCAGCAGGAAGTTAAGCAGCGTGGTTTTACCTTCCCCCGACATACCCGTTATTAACGCATGGCCCAGCGGGCGTTTACCGTAGGAAAGTTCTTCAAGCGGGGTCACATGGAAATTAAAATAGAGTGGCGTACCGCTGATCGTGCGGAACATGGTCAGCGCTGGCCCCCACGGGTTATTGTCAGGCTTGCCACGCATAAAATTGTGGAACGGGCTGAAGTGCAGGAAGTTCCATGAGTTTATCGGAACCGGGCGCGGCGCCCATTTCTGGTTGCCAGGCAGTCTCGCATAATATGCAGCCTCAGAGGCCAGGCTGATAGTCCCGCCAACCACGCCACAGCCGGTTAGCATAACCTTCACACGACGCGCTTTGCGCTGTACCGCGTTTTGGTCATTATCCCAGACATGCACGGTTCCATGATGGTAGCCCATCACGAACTCTCTGGACGTCAGCATATCGAGCGCAGTACCAAGCTGTGCCAGCTGGCTTTGCGCACGGTCGCGCGTTTCCTGCAAAGATTTTTCCTGATGCGTCAGAAACGTTTTAGCTGAAGATTCAGAGAGGCAAGAAAAACTCTGCGTCAGAAGGTATTCAAAATCGGCTTCTTTAAGCATGTTAAGCTGGCCTGGCTCTGTATCTTCTTCGTATTCACGAAATTCAATGCCGGTGGTATAGAAGTTGTGATCTACCGTTCTGATCTGGACAACATCCCCCCACAGGGAGCTAACAGGGCGGTTGTCCATGATGTACTCACGGATACGATCACGGCAAACAGGCACGATGGCCCATTCCATATTTGCGAGGAAATAAAGGAACTCCAGCGCTTTTGAATAAGCGTGAGCCTGCGAAGGTTCAGGCTCGTTGCGTTCGATAACAATGGCTTCGTCAAAAATGTCTGATTCATCGACTTCAGCAAGTTCTTCACGTTCTTTTTTATCAGGCGCAGGAATTTCAACACCGCGTTTGTCACGATAATAGATACCCAACTGCTGAATGCCATACGGCTTCATTGCTTCCAGGATTTGTTCAGAAATATCTTCCAGACCTTCAAGCGCCTCATTCTGCATTTGCTGAATTTCGTCACGAGTCGGCTTTTCAAATTTCGCCAGAAACTTCTGTGTTTTATCCCCTACCTGTTTGTAAATAACGGTCAGATAAAGGTCATTAATCAGCTGCTTGGAATCACCGTGCAGCTTACGGTTATATTGATCAACATAAGCAGGGAAAAAATGGTCATACTCACCATCCGGGTACTCTTTAGCCTCATGGTGATATTCATGCGTCCACAGCTCTACATGGTCTGTTCCGAAGCTCTTGACCAGCGTATTAAGGTCTTTATGCCAGGTGACCAGTTCCCGATCTGATGCGCAGTCATGTGTGCGGCCATCCAGCTTGAAAAAAGCCATCAGATCGCCGTTTTCCATCGAAATCACGTAATCATTGAGGTGATAAGAATAGGGCAAATACTTTTTATTTACTGATGGCTC
>NZ_CP026388.1:0-32921 GCF_002935105.1 Leclercia sp. LSNIH3 | reverse complement strand
CGGAAAAGAAACATTTCGCGGTTTTTCGCGTCGAACGGCACCGGAACGTTGTTTCTCATTACCGTTTTGATGGAGTCAAACAGCCGGATTAACGATGTTTTGGTTTTGTCATCCGGCATGACATACATCGCGTAGTGCCAGCGTCCGGCATCGCTGGCCGCCAGATGGCTGTTAATTATGTTGATATAGCGTGCGCGGGTTTTCATTGAGCGCTCAGTTTCGACGGCGACGATTGCGCCGCTATCTAACGTGATAATCCCGTCAGGACGATGGCGAACGCCAGGATAACGCGCAATAAACTCCCCCCGATCACCATTAAGCCAGCCTTGCCCGCCTTTCTCTTCCAGTGCAATTCTGACCCGATGATTCAGGAGCCGGTGTTCCAGCGTCCAGTATTTGAGTTTCCCCGGCTCAAAATAACCGGGGAATACTTTATCATCAGGCTTAACCACCATTGCCAGCCCTTGCATGGTGATCCCCCATAGTGATTTTTTTCCGGCTATTACCGGGTATTCATGTTTTATCAGAAACCCCAATGCAACCGCTTTATTCAGTAGCGCATACGTTGGGCGGTGACTTTTACCCTTGAACCCAACAACTTTTTTCAGCGTTTTAAAATCGGAGTATGTTTCTTCTTTAAGGAATGTCAGCAATGCAAGCATTTTTCTGTTTGCGGCTTCTTTCCTTTCTGCAACGTTATGAATAAGCATTTCAGCCCTCACAGATTGATTGATGGCTTATGTTCCTGACTTTCATTTTTTTCTGGTGTGGCTTGTTTATACTCAAATGAAAGAAGTTCGATGTTTTCTTTTTTGACCTGAACCTGAAACATCTTTGTAGCTCTTGGTAGTTCGGTTGACGTAAATACAAAACCAACTTTTTCAGGGAGATTTAAAAACATATTACTGTCAACGTAGTAACTTTCTGCCTGTCTTATCATTCGGTCTGTATCCACTTTTTCCGTTAATGATAAATCAGTCCGTACTTTTCTCATTTCATCATCGACCAGGATAGAGCCTGTCATTTTGGCCGCCCATTCTGCTGTTTCGGGATTCTGGATTTTATAAATCAATTTGAATTTGGCGTTTTCAATGATAGCGCCAATAACTGAATCACCATTTAAATCAGACGGGCAGTCACGCAGATCGTCTATCGCCTGAAAAGCCATGAATATATGCACGCCTTTATCTCGTGCCGTTCCAAGTCCTTCAAGAGCAGGGCGAGAAAGATGATATTTCAACTCGTCGAGGAAAATAGCAACGGTACGCGGGGTGCTGTTTATTCTGTCCCTGGTCTCTGCTATTTGTATCAGCCGGGTCAGAATCATTCTTTGTGCGGAAATTATCTTTTGATTGCGTGTTGAACCAATAATGTAGCAACAACCACCTTCATCAAAAACCTCTTTTAATGAAAATCCATTTTTGGCATTGATTGAGTTAACTAAAGCAATTTCTTCCAGCTCGCCACAAAATGCGGGAACATCTTCACGTAATGACTGAACAAAGTCAGTGTTAAATAAATCACGAAGCGTCATTCCTTTTTCATAAATTGCAGATGTATTTCTGGCTGCGCGACGGTCAGATATACGATAAAAATCTGAAGCCTCCCCTTTCTTAGCCAGGCTAAAGCCAGCGTTAAATAGTTCCTCCAGTTGTTCATGAGAGATATCAGCCAGTAAATCAAGCTGGAAATTTAGCTTGTTTAAATTTATAAGTGTGAATTTCTTGCCTGCTTTTTTACATGCTTCCCTAAGTACGTGTGGTGCCCATTCATCATCTTTTGGATCTTCTACAAAAACAGCCTCACCTAAAAGAATAGCCTGATAAAGTAGAACGGTCGCAGTTACGCCTTTCCCGGAACCTGTTGTGCCGATAATTGCTGCGTGTTGGGTTTTAAATTCTTTTATGGTTATGTATTGCGGCTGGTCATCTTTGTTTAAGCCAATAAAAACCCCTTTCTTTAAATCAATGTAATCGAGTGGATTGTATTCTATGCTGTCTGGTAATAGTTCTTTTACTTTGCGTACATCCGTTCTGGTATTTCTCTCCAGCTTGCTTTTCTTAATCATTCGATGTTTTAGGTTGTCAATTTCTCCTGCTAAAAGTCGTCGGGCTGCAATGTGAAATATTAATCCTGCTGCCGTAAATATTATGGTCATGATCCATAGCGGAACTCTAAACAGTATGTTGTTGTCGAGTGACTTAAAAAAGTAGCTCAACCCCTGAATAGTTAGCGGTGATATGGTGCCGAATATAAAAAATAAAATGGACACGCACGCCACCGACTTTAACCAGAACGGGGCGTTCTTTCTTTCCTCGCGGGGAAGGTGGAATATAAAAGGTAACGTAAGACCTGCGAGCAGGGATAATATTACAGGGCTGTTTTGCAGCCATAACAGAAAAAAGGAAAATGCATCGGCAAAGGCATTCAGCCTTTGCATCAGGTGGGAACCCATATCTATTTTCTCCATACGAAAACTGACGTGTTGGGCGCAAAAGATGGGAGCAGCTTATAGGAGCGTAACCACGCTCCCATGCGATGCTCCCATAATATGCTCCGATGAACAGGAAAAAGGCGCTGATCGCCAGTGGCGATCAAGCCCGTTATCCGCGCTTTCAGAATACAGCCGACCAGTGGTCGTCTGTCCTCTGGAACGCCCGAATGACGGGCAACGGCGTGTGCCATTACGTTCGGGCTGGACGCCCTCACTGCATGACACATGGGGGTAATGTCCCGGCTGGACGCCGAGCCAAAACCCCCAAGGTCAAAGGCGGCACACCGTCTTGCGCTACGCGCGACCAACCCCTTTAAGACGCTGCGTTTAGCCTATTTTTCCTCGCAAGCTCGTAAAAATCGGAACGCTGCTTTAAAGGGGTTGGTCGCGCCTAATCGGTAATATTCCCCGCTGGGGCGGGAAATATTACCTGGCTGCGACGGTGTGCGGGGCAAGCCCCCCACAAAAAGCGGCACGTGGGCGTGCCTTTTTGCTCGCTGGGGCGGCAAAATTTTTGCGGCTCCCCCCGGCCTGCTCAATTCGCTGTGGGCGAATGTTCGCAGGTGGGCGCGGATGCTGAAAATTAACAATTTCTCCGAAATTGAATTTTCTTTCCGCGCTCCACTTCCTTATTTCACGTCTTAACAATTTCTCCGAAATTGAAGCCTGAAATAAGGAAGCCTAAAACCATCAGCTCCGGCTTCGTACTTGGGTGGATTAGCCAGGTGTTTACTCTTGCTGGGCTCGTATTTCTCTCCAGCATTCTACTTCTGCCTCTTCAGCTGCGCGAATTGAATCATCGTCAATATAAAGAACTTGAGACGCTGCGTAATCTGTCAGTTTAGCCGCGTCGACTGCATTAAGGTATTCGGTATGGTTTCGTAATTCATTTAACAGACGTGCATGGTAAACTTCATGATAAAGGCCGCATCCGTGATGCGCACTCTTTGAAATATTATCCACAACCTTTTTCACTGAAATTCTGTCCTGCTCTTTTGAATCTATATTTTTAATAAACAAGTCTTGGTTGTTCATTTTTAACTCCTGTTTTATGTGAGTTAAGTGTGTTTATTTGAATGTTATGGATGATCTGGCTCTCTGAAATTAATTGGTGTTCAGTGGATGATGAATTTAAAAAAGTACTCGATGAAATAAAATGATGACCAGATTACAAGTAAAATTAACAGGGCGATTCCGATTATTAATTTTAAGTTGTTCATTTTATCCTCCGCGTTTTCTTCCGTATTTGGATAAGATGGTGTTTATTGCCTCTTTCCCTGCATCAGGGCATTCGCCAAGAAATGCTTTTCTGGCATCAAATGTACGCCCTGGCTGAAAGCCGTGCTTGTTCTTTTTGACGATATTGAAAAAGTCGCGTTCTGCTGATTTGCATTCGCTGCCACCGCTATTTCCTGTTGCTTTCCCATACATACAAAAAGCTACTTTGCACGGGTCAGCTGCGAAAGAATAAAATGGTGCTCCGGCAAACAGGCATAACAATGCAGCCGAGATAACGGTTCTTTTAATATTTAACTCCTGATTGCTATCTGATGTTAACGCGAGAAATAAATGCTCGTTTCACTGCATGCGATACAATTCAATGCTGGCTGATATTCAATAACCCCTTTTGCTCCATGCTGGCGAAGCCAGCTTTTAGCTTTAAAGAAGTTATCACCTGATGGAGTGCTGATAACAATTCTAGGGGAATGCGCAGCGGCGTAAAAAACTGCTGGCGTCCATAACGTATCGTCAAAATCCATTGCGCGTATTACAGCTGACCATTTCCCGTTAACTTCTCTTGAGGGGATGATAATACTGTTATCATCCCATTGTGGCATTGTGCTGTTAACGGAGTTGGCGGGCTTGTCCCATTCCACCGGCACCGGCGGCGGAGGAGAAGAACATCCGCAAAGTAATGATGTAATAAAAATGGTGTGCTTTACACTTATCATGATTTCATGGCCTCGAAATATTCTTTTCGATGTACAGGACGGAAATAAATATCATTCATTCGGCGGATATTGCCGTCCAGATCGATGCTCACAATAACGTCCAGGCTATCCAGCACCTTACGTAACATAAAGGCATAGGGAAGTTGTGCGCATTGTGGGTTTTCATAGCAGCGCGTAATAAAACCGTCGATGGCTTCCATTGCCGAACCGGCATGAATAGACGTCATACTCCCTTCATGACCTGAACCTGTTATTTTCAGGAAGTCCCAGGCTTCGGCTCCCCTGACCTCTGTTAATAAAATGCGGTCGGGGTTCATACGGTAATTCCAGCGCAAAAGACTCGCTGGCGTAACAATTGAACCTTTTTCGTCTGATGACTCAGACGGATAAAAAAGATGCACATAGTTTTTATGTTTAAAGAACGTAATTTCGGGGTTGTCCTCAATGGTTGTGATCCTGAGGTCAAGCGGGATATAACCTATCAGCATTTTCATATAGGTTGTTTTCCCTGTGCTCGTTTCACCTGCAACAGCAATGGTTTTCCCGTATTCAACGCACTTTTCCATAAAGAGCGGAATGTTTTTTGTATTGTACAATGCAATTAGTTCGGCATCGTGCGTTTCGGTTTGTTCAGAGCCCGTAACACGATTATAAAATCCCGCATCAATGTATGACTTGTGCGGGATTTGTACCCTCGAAGGTTTTCGGATTGTGACAGAGACCGTGCCGCGCTCACATGCCGGAGGTACAACCAACTGGCAGCGTTCGCCAGATTCCAGCGTGGCCGACAACCCCGGCTTAATGTCCTCTATGTTGTCGTTGTGATGCTTTGCCAGGCAGCGGGCAAAGTTATAGCAGTCGTCATAGCTGAGAGAAACGGCGTGCTGTGTCCACACGCCATCAATTTTGGTAAACAGCTCACCAGGACGATTTACAGCAATTTCTGTGAGTCCGGGGAGCTCAAGGAATTCACCAAAAAACCGTTGCTTATAGCGGTCTAGAGAGATGTTAGTAGCCGTCATTCCTTCATCCTCAGTGTATAGATATTGGAGAAATCGATATCCTGTCCGGTGATCAGGTTGATAATTTCCCCCTGGTTTTTGTAGAGCGTGGGCGGGATGTTGATACTGTTCTCAAGCGTGGTTCTCGCCATATCCGCCATCGCCTGCCGACTGTTTTCCGTGTAGTCCGTGTTTCTGTCCTTCTGTCCGGCACTGTTTGATGCCCATGCCGCAACATCGGGGATCATGCCGACCATCAGCGCCCCGGCGAACCGGTCGGCAAAATGGTTATCAACCCATCCATCCATGCCCGCCTCGCCCAGTGCGCCAGCGGCGCTGGTATCTACCATTGGGATATCGAGATAGGGTTTCTGTTTTGTACGCAGTTTTGTAATGATGACGAACGCCCGCCCCTGACCGTGTCTCATTCCATCATCGCCGCCTGTACGGTATATGCCGGTTGCAGATGTGCCCTTCTCAATCAGTTTGGTATTACCGCTGGCGCTCCAGATGTCGGTTGTGATCGTACAGCGAAGCTTACCGGCTCGGTCAGAGACGAAGCGATAATCCAGCGAGCACGGAATGGAGGTGTTTTCAGGAATATAGAGATCAGGATTAAACGGGATGCGCCGAACCGCTGCCGGGCTTTGTCCGGTTGTGGCCGCTGCCGCACCTTGCTGTTGCCCCTGCCCCTGCCCCTGAGCCTGGGCGGGCGCCGTGGCGTCCGTACCGGTTGCGCCCGACAGCTGCGCCATCTCCTGCTGCCGTGTTTTCACCTGGCCTTGAGATGAGGCCTCGCCGTCACGGCGCACCAGGAAACGAGCCTTATCGAGCTGTAACGGGGCTGCCGGGGCTGCCTGTCCCGTACCTGCTGTATTGTTGCCCTCGGTGCTGCCCTGGCTGTTGTCCTGCTGGGGCTGTTCCTGCTGGCCAGTGTCAGTGGCCATCCCGAGATCATTACGCTTGCGATAATCGGTCTGGTTTGTCTGCGGTGCTGGCTCCTCCTGTTTCTCCTCTTTAGGCTGAGCGAGAAAGTTGCGGTATACCCAGTTCCCGCCCCATGTCAGGAAAATCAGGGCAACCGCGACAAGCGCCAGAAAGGCTGTCATTTTTCCGCGCTTGCGTTTTTTCAGTTTATTGACGGCGGGTTGTAGCGGGTCTCTTTCATCGTCGTCCTGCTCGTTGAACATGGCCGCCTCTCTCCTTGCCCGTGCTTCGCGTTCGAGCTCCGCCACATCATCACCGGCTTGCGCCGGTGTCACCTGATGTTCATCAGGTGGCAAAGTCTGGTCTTCATCTTTCATGGAATTTTCCTTTATATAAAAATATAAATATATTTTTATAAGTTAATTACTTTCAGGCTTCTCGACCCGTTCAACCTTCGGCGATACCGTCGAACCATCGGGAGCCTGAACCCGGCCATAGCTTTTGTTTTCCAGCCCTACAACGGCATTCCCGGAGCGAAGCACCAGACGCGGCGTAACCTCCTGGATAACCAGGACGGTGTAGTCGCCCTTTTTCTGAATGCCGGTGTTTACCGTGTGTTCCTTGCCGTTCAGCTCTTTAGTTACTGAGGGAATGGATTTGGCCGGAGAGAAACCTACAAACGTAAATCGCCCGTCGTCATAGGCGAAGTCAGGATCAATGCTGAAACTCCCTTGCCCCGGATATTTGATGTAATCCCAGTTTCGGGGCGTCTGCGCCGAGTTCAGTGATTTCTCAATGCGGGCTTCCTGTTGCTTCTGCTCCCACTCTTTTTGTCTGGCCGACGCTTCCCGGTTCGCTTTATCACGCGCCTCTCCGGGATAGCTGTAGCTGACCTGGAAAGCCGGTTGCTGAGCCGATTTATCATCGATAACGTTCAGCTCGACGTTGTAGAGGCGCTTGGTGGTGACAACCAGCATGTTTGTATGCCAGTCCTGGCTGTTGGGGGGGATGACGACCTGGGCAGTATTACCGTCCTGCCCAGGTGCTCCCTGCTGGAGCGCGACCGGACGAACATACACGCGGTTGGCATCTTTTTTAGCCTCCCAGGCTTCATCAAAGCCTGGTTTGGCATCAATAACAGCCTCGTCACTGTCGAAGACGAGCGTGGTCATAAAACCGGGCTTGGTGTTGATGACAGTTACGTTCTGCGGGTTATAAATAACCTGCTGAACCCTGGCATCGTAACGGCTTGCCTGCGGCATCGCCGCCCCCCACGCCGCACCGGACATCATCAGCGCAAGGAATACAGGCGTAATTTTGTTCATCATTCACCTCCCCGGATTTCACGGTCTGTCTGCCAGCTCGTGACGGTAAAGCCGAAATAGTTAACCTCGCGCTCTTCGTCGCTCATCTCTTTATTCGGGTCAGAGTGGAACGTAAAACGCGCATCCCAGTACTCGTAACGGGTCTGGTTATCAACAAGGCGCCGGATGGTCTTTTTGTACCGGATCGTGGCGACCTTATCGGGAGCCGTGCCATCGGTGATCTGACTGGACAGGATGTCAATCTTCACCGTGTTAGCCCCGTTGTTGTAAACCTTATCCGGGGCGTTTTTACCGGCATACAACGCCAGATAGTCATTGTTGACCTCGGGACTGTTGTACATCTGTACCGTCTCGTAATCGTCCTGGAGGGAGGGATAGACGTAGCGCTCACGGATTTTCACGTAATTAGCCGCCATCGCTTTCTGATAGGCTTCCTCAGCCGTGATACTGGTTTTTGATGCACGGGTTATGTGCTGCGTTCGACCGGTATGATTGTCCACAGTAACCAGCTCCACTGTTGTCTCTTTAAGGGGCAACATCACCAGAATTGCAGCGACGGCCAGAACTGCGATCAGCAGCCCCGCACCGCCCACCACGAAACCGGCTTTCGCTGCGCGTTTGTCGCGTTCGATTTCCCGTTGTTCAAAGCTGCGGGACTCAGCAATTAATTTCTGTTCACTCATGGCCGTTCAGCTCCGCCATAATCTGAGGGGTGTTTACAGGTTCGCCCTTTCCGCTAAAGGCAGGGGGAAGTGAGTTCCGGGCACAGCCGGAAAGCGCGCACAGCAAAGCCAGCGCAATCAAGCGTTTCATAAGTTATGTCCTTACTGAGTTTTTCTATGAAAATATGTTTATATTTTCATAGATTGAGGTGGCGATATCTGAGAGAGGTTAACTGTTGAATTTTTTCACTGCTGATTCCCGCGACTGTGCCAGTCTGCGGGCTTCATTACGGGCAATCATTTGCTCGATAGCATATTTACGCGCTTTCGATGCGTTGTAACCTGCACCGCCTCCGGGTGTGGGTGGTTTGCCTGCACTGGCATCTTTCCAGCCCTGAATATTGTCCCGAATAGATCGTGTTGTCTGCTTCGTTGCGCCCCCGGCCAGCTTCCCGGCACCAAAGGCAGCCGCACCAATACCCATAGCAGCAAGTCCCTGCATGGAAACCGTTGCGCTCGCACCGGCCAGCGCTGCGGCCAGCTTGGCTGAGATGTAAACCAGTATTGCCGCACAAACACCGGCAAGGCAGACTTGCGCGCCCAGCTCAACAATTGCCGAATTGTCAGCAACCCTTGTTGCCTTATCAAGCACAAGATTTAAATAGGTCACCACTATTCGTAACGAAAGAGCCGAAAATAAAATAGTTAGTATTGCTGCGAAAATATTTTGCAGCCAGTTATTAAACATCGGGCGAAGGAAACCATATATCAGGCAGAATATGAATACCGGCGCAGTAATGCTCAGGAGCAAGATCATAACCTCGGCGACCATAGAGACGAAGGCCGTGACTATCATCAATACAAATACTCCTAACCATACATAGAATTGAGCCGTCATTCCCTCATCTTTAATATATGTAGAATCATCCATGTCATGCAGCGTTTTACCCAGCACCTTAGCCTTATTCCATAAGGAATCTAGTAATTGCCATATACTATCACTGCCTGAAAAGCCCTCCTTTAATCCATTAATTGCGTCGATTACACCATCAAGATAACCCTCGGCGTTTGCTACAAAGGAAAGGATGATCGCCATCCTCATGATGTCCCAGACCACATCCTCCATTGGCGTGGAGAGCTTGCCTGCTAAGGTCTGGTAACCGCGCCATGTGATGTAAAGGGTGGCTGACATAGCAGCCAGCCCCATCATCATGGAAGAGTAAGACATCATCAATCCCTTTGTGGCGTCTGTAATTCCTCCGATGAGGTATTTATCAACACCAACAAAAAGACCGGCGCTCATAGATTACTCCTCTAAGTTGTTTAAATCTGGAGTGGGGGCATTTAGTTGCTTGATTTGAGAATGGGCTTCATTGGCGTTCTTGCAGTTTTCCGATGCATCTCCCGATTTTTGGCATTTTTCATAAACAACCTTTAATTCATCAGGGTGTTCCCGATACCATTTTGTCGTTTTAGCTTCTTCTTTACACCCAATTACCGCAAAACATAATGCTAGGGATGAAGCTAAAATTGTTTTTTTTGATAACATGAATACCTCATAAGTTATTTAGATCAGCTGTTGGTGCATTCAGTTGCTGCTTATTCCATTGCTTGTTTCTTTCTTCCTTAAGCACCTGTTCACGCTTTTCAGCAGCCTTTACGCTCATTTCCCATTGATTGGTCAGCGTATTAAGCATGACTGATTTTAGCTGAATGCTGTTTGCAAGGTCTTGAGATTCCTTCGAATCTTTCGAAAGTGCGATCCGGTTAGAAAGCCTGTCTATTTCTGCCAGTGTTTTGTCTACATCCCGTTGAATGTCGTTTGTCTGCTCCAGCTGAACAGCCTTGTTGATAACCTCCTGTTTGCAGACATCCGCATAACTCCCGGACTGGCCTGTGTTGCAGGTGTTGAATATTTTGTACTTCTCGTACAGCTCATCGAACTGGCCGGAAGACCCCCCGGACATCAGCAGGTCATTGAGTGCCTGTCCGGGTTTACGAAGCCTTTCAAGGTCTGCTGTCAGGCTTTTGGCCTGATTAACAAAATCAGCAATGTCGCGCGCGCCGGTGGCGGTTGCCAGCTGGTCTTTATACGCCTGAATCTGGCTCTGGTAGTGCTTCGCCGTTTCCATCCAGCGCTGCGCTTCTTTGAGCCATTCCGCCTCGCGCATCGGGTCAGCATCAACCAGAACGGGGATACCGGCATTTGCCAGGGGGCTTGCCATCATGCAGACGAAAAAAAGTGCACGAAAACGAGTTTTCATAAGGAGCTCCTTTTATCAGAGTGCTTTAGCCATGTAGGTATCAAGCCACTCATGCGGCTGCATACCTTCACGGTAAATGGATTCGAAGATTTCGAGGTTAGGGGCGTCGCCGCTCATTACTTTCGTGTAACGGCCAATCCCGGAGAGATCGAGCGTGACACGTGCTGCAAAGCGTTTGGTGTCACCACGTCTGAACTGATTTTTAACTACAACATACTGGCGGGCTTGCGGGTCCAGCCCTTTAACCACGTCGAATACCTCAGGCTCAAATTTCATGCCGTCAACATAGTGAGACCTGTCGGCGCTGGGGTTGGCCGCAAGGATCTGCGTACCGCACTGCTCGATTACCGCCGGTGCGATGTCATCCTTGATAATTTCATGGGGCGACTGCGTACCCACGACCAAAAAACCATTGAGCTTACGGATGGTTTTCAGCTTGTTATAGGCAAAATCCTTGAACACCGGGTCACGCAGCCACTTCCAGAATTCATCCATATAGATGACCAGGCGACGACCATCTAGCAGGCTGGTAATGCGGTAAAGCAGATAAAACGATATCGGCGCACAAACGTTGGCATCGTCCAGGAACTCAGTACCGTCGATGCCGAAATTATCGCAATTGCTGATATCGAACGTGTCAGACTCGTTATCAAACACCCAACCAAACTCCCCACCCTGCGCCCATTGGGATAGCCGGATATCCAGCCCATTCTCCTGGGCTTCCTTTGTGGCCGGTTCTGGTAAGTTTTCCCTGAGTCGGGTAATACCAAAAAGACGATATTCCGGCTCATTGCTCATGACGGCATCAACCGCAACACTCAGACGTTGTTCATCGCGTGGAGTGATCGTTGAGCCGTTACGGGTACAAAGGATTTTCATCAGTTGTTTGATGAAGTTGATATTGCGTTTGGTTGCCGGCAGAGAGAACGGGTTCCACCCTGTACGCTCACCACTGATAACCCGGTAATAACGCCCCCCAAGCGCCCGGATGTTCATTTCCGCGCCACGGTCTTTATCGAGGTAAACAGTCGTAAGCCGTTTGGTTCTGGCATCAGGCGAAAAGCTGTCTGCCCGCCTGTATTTCTGCTGCATGTTCTCGAGGAACGTCATCAGCATTGTTTTCCCTGAACCGTTCGTACCAAGAATGCAGGTGCTGGCCGGGTTTTTCTCGTCAAACTCATCCTTATCGGCGAGTGTGTTATGCAGGTTCAGATAGTACCCATCGCCGGACGGTGTACGCAGCAGCGCCATCGCATCACCCCACGGCGCACGATCGCGCTTGCCGGGATAGAAGTTATGGAGCGCGGCCAGCTCGACAAAGTTCTGGCTGCTCAGCTCGCCTTTACGTGGCCGCAGGTTGTAGTTACCAGGCAGCTGCGCCATGTAGGCCGCTGAGAGCGATATCTCTGCCGGAACCGGCGTTATCCCGATGTTGTTCAGGGCATTACTGATTTCATTGGTGTCGGCAACCAGGCTGCCCAGCGTCGGTGAATGCACCATGATTGAAAAATGATGCTTACCATAGGCAATTTTTCCCGAGGTCAGCAGGTCTAGCGCGACATCCAGATCGAGACGCTGGGAAACTGCATCATCATCTGAGCTCATGAGCAACCGGCGGGTACGCTTGATTGCGTTTTTCGCTTCTTCCCTGGACATACAGGTGTACGACTGTGTGATCACATAATCACATGGCGCATACAAAAGGGAGTCCATCATCCCGGTTCCCGTCTCCTCTGAGAACTCTTTAACTTCCAGCCCACGAAAGTAGCTTGTGCCGCTGACGTGATTAATCTGGCCGGATTCAGCGGAAAAGAACAGCGCCGCAGCGCCCATAACGTCATATGCCGGTGTGCGCGTAACGCGAACTCTCCGCCACTGGTGAGTCAGCAGGTACTCATAGAACGCTAGCTGAGACGAATACACCGCCTTACCTTCGGTGAAGGTGCCAAGAGAACGCGCACCGTAGCGCGAAAACGCTGTGTCCAGGGTGCTTTTGATTTCCAGCATTTCCTGTAATGCACCGTCGAGCTCTTTAAGCTTTTCAGTGTCTTTCATGCGTTTGCGTTCTGCCTTTTCCAACCCGACAAACGGTCTGAAACAGACCGTTATAAAAAGCCGGTTCCGGCGGAATGGCGCATCTTTTAGCGAGGCATAGTAGAGCTCGCTGATCTTATCGGCATAAGGATTGCCCGATTCCTTATGCAGAGAGTCCGTAAACTGCTCCCGGATGTTGTGCACATAAAAGGTGACCGGCAGCCCCTCGAACGAACGGATAAGCCCGTGTAGCTGATTTGTGCCAATCTGGAGTGTCTCTTCCGATTCGCAGTCGAACGGCGTACCCATAACCTCCCAGGTGCAGTAGAGGTCACTTTTGGGTGAGCGAACCACATTCGGATGGATATGCGAGGAATACGGAATGTATTTCCTGATAGTGGCACTCTGATTTAGTTTCATGGCGTCGATAAACTCCGTGATATCAACAGGCTCATGCTCAACCGGCATAAACGTTGTTGCGCCAAATAAACGATTTGCTACTGGTTTTCCCCTGGCTCTCAGCCATACGGCGATAAGGTTGAACCGCATCGGTTCATTTCTGGTCAGTGATTTCATCACCAGAAATTCAACAGGGAGCAACAGGAGGAGGGAAACAGAAGTCCAGATAGCAACGATGATGGTTACGCCAGTGACACCCAGCAGGGGCACCATCGGCACCCCCCACAGCGCCGCCGGGCGTTTCATTGCCTTAAGCAGCTTTGCCATATGTGCAGCCTCTTAGCCCATAATAAGAGCGGCGATTTCACTGCCCCCGCCAATTAAAATGCCGCCAATGATGATGTAGCCGCACTGCGACAGGCTCTCGCCTTTCCAAAGGGTCTTATAGCCAATCCAGATCACGGCCACGGTGATCGTGATAGCCGCCAGACCATGCAGCCCTGTGGCGATTTTTTGACCAACCGTGTTAGCACGGGTAAACCCATCCGCAAATGCCGGACTGGCCACCAACGCTGCCAGTGAAGGTGAAACACGGGTTAGCGCTTTAAACATATTCATTTGTCTTCCTCATTTTTGGTTAAGTCTCGACTTCCGCGAATAACCTTCGCGGGGTAGTAAAGAACCGGTGATTTTTTCTGTCGCAGCTGTGCGGGAACGCCGCGCACAACCGTGGCAGGCCAGATAACTTGCTGACTTGGGGGAGATTCCACTGGAACCGCTGTGAGGGTTGCCGGTGAAGAAACCTTGTCCTCGCTAGTGCCTGGCACGGCATAGCGGGGTTTGTCCGGGGAATAGCCAATCCTTTGCACGTAACTTGTTTTCGCTAAGGCCGTCTCTGGCTGCTGTCCGGTGTTGAAATTGCCGGAGTAATAGCAGCTCAACGCCCGTTTAAGGGTGCCGCCCCGCTCATAGCAGTCAGTGATGATTTTTTCGTAAACAGAAAGGTTGGTGCAGGGATTGAAAAGGTCGCTGGCCGTGACGCCGTAGGTATCAAAATTGGTACTGGTGATCTGCATCAGCCCGACAGAATAGCGGCGGCCTTTCGCCTCTATCTGCGTAACGATGCGCTGCGCATCCTCCTTATTTGTTGGCATGTGAGTGATAAAGCCCTTATCGCCTGGCTGCCGTTCTGGTTTGGGGACTATCTCTGCAATGGCGTAGGGGTTAAATCCTGATTCGACCCTTACCACATCGAGCGATGTGGAAGGGTGTACGGTGGCGGCACACTGCATTGCCACCGCCAGAAATGCTGAGGTGGAAAGCATGGTAGCCTCACAACGTTAGTTGACGGGGACACCCTGCGGAGCGTCGTTATCATCCTTCGGCTCAAGCAGTACAAGCTTTCCTGAGACGGAGATACCGGGCGTGATCATGATGTTCAGCCCCGATTTTCCGTTATGGGGAAAAGCCGCGCCGACTTTCGTCCAGTACGTGCTTTTTTCGCCGTTGTCGCCGGTGGGAACTTCTTGTGTGACGTACACGTGATAGCTTGGTTTACGCATGAATTACTCCTTCTGTTTATCTGCTAGCAGCTGCTTAAGCAGCTCGGAATGAGCCTGATCGCTGAACTGGTCGATCAGATAGTGGAGAAAGGTACTGGGTCGGATATTGGCCTCAGACAGATAGCTGATTTCGCGGGCGTGTTTAGCCAGGTCCTGATATCGGGCTTTGCCAATGTAAATCACTGCCGTACTTGATTTGCCTGGTACGCTTTTCGGCATGAGATGAAAACTCCTATGAAAAAAACACCGCTGCTTGTAAGGCGGCGGTGTTGAGGGGTTATGTTTGATTAGTCTTATTGGTTTTGAAGCAGCCTTGAAAAGGCAACCTGGCGTTGGAGCGGTGTTCGTATCTGAGAGAGTTCTTGAATTTTGAGCAACAAATCGGGTGAGATATTCCGACATTCGAAAATGTCTTCATCAGGATTAAGCGCCAGAAGACGGGCGCACTCAATCGCTGTTATCACCGATTCAGGCACGGTGCATGGTGCTGCACCGAAGCTGACAAAACCATGAGCACCCGGAATGGATGTAATGGTTGAGGTATGAACAACATTAACGTCGAATCGCAGAAAGAGATAACTGGGGAAAAGCGGTTTCTCTTCCTGGCGAACTGCCCGGCAGTCTGTGCGGGGCGTAACTTTAATGTAACGGGGGCAGAATACCTCAACACCTAAGTCCTCAGTCCTGCGGCTAATGCGTTGAATATCCTGAGAATTGCAGTATAAAACATACCATTTATACATAAGATCCTCCCTTATAGGCACAAGCCCCCATTTTCCGCCGTCTCAGGTTGAGAAACCCTAAAACGCGTACTCATAGCTCATCTGTATAAAATGTACTGTAATTTTATACAGTTGTTTTGGTGTGTCAACATCAAGAACCTCTAAACATAATAACATTGATGTTTAGATATTCAAGCAATGTTTGTATATCGAAACGATGAGGGCGAGCGCACCCTATATGATTGGCTAATCAAAATGGGGTGGGTCTATGGTGCCGAAACGGTTAAAAGAAGCGCGGGAAGCCGCCGGTATTTCTCAGGAAAAACTTGCTCAACTTGTTGATTTAGAATCGGTTAATAGCAGATCGAAAATTTCAAACTATGAAGCTGGCCGTTTTGCTCCCTCGTTTGAGTTTGTATGCCGAGTGGCTAAAGCCCTAGGTTATCCTGAATATTATTTCTACACGGTGAGCGATGCTACAGCTCAAATCCTCTTGCAGCAGCATCGGGAGGGATTCCACTTGCAAGAAGGTATCGCCGGTGAAGTCCAAAAAATGGCTGAGCAGCTCGACGATGTAAGAAAGCTGGTTGCTGAGCTAAATGAATGCCTGAAGCACCGTTCCTGAACTTCTCATAACTGCCTGCCGCGCTTCGCTTGCCCAACCCCTGTTTCCCACACAAAAAATTTGTGCAGGAATCAGGGGTTACCTGTTTTAAACAACGTGGTTACGGTGAGGTAGGGAGGTGTTATTAATAATCTCAAGTTTATTGAGATTCATACAACTTGCTGATTTTTGGCGGGAAAATCGCATTGTTTAGGCGAGGTAATTGATCATAATGTAATGCCGTGGTAATTTACGGACGGCTTAAGAATTCATGCGGGTTGGACGTTCCCGGTAATAGCGTCCAGGGAGAGGGGTAAAGCGAAAGCTAAGCCCCTGAATGCAAAAACCCCCCGAAATCTGTCATCAACTTGGCGGAAGAGTCAGATATCAGGGGGTCGAAAGCAGGCGCTGGCCTGTGAAGGATTATAGCAAATGCATAACCTAACACAACCCTTTTGCACCGCCATAAGTACAGGCGGGCGTGAGTGATCAAACCCTCTCATTAAGACCCCTTGCCTCCCCAACAGGCGTGGCAAAACATACCCCTTGTTACAGCGTCACTTCGCGCAGGCGTCGTCGTTTCTTGAATCGGTGGATTAAGGCGCTGGCGACCGTTGCCGGGCGCATCAAAATCAAGTCCGAGCTCCGCAGACGCATCCGGCATAACCGGTACTGGGTCAATGAAGCTAACAAATACGGTATCGAAACGTTATGCGAGCTGATGCTGGCTATTCTCGACGATCTCGATTTGAGAGACTGGCAGACCCGGCATAACCTTGAAACACTGGCCGAACGTGCCGGTCTGGCAACGCACAGTGACGCAGGTCATAAGTCGATTTCACGTGCCAGCCGTGGATGTGATCGCCTCTTCTGGCTCAATGCCATTATCACCGAGAAAGCGCAGTTCAATCCCTATGATGCCCGTTGTGCGTGTAAGCATATCGAGGTAACAGAGGACTTCTTCGCCATCCTCGGCATACCGCTTAAACAGGTGTACCGCGAACGCGCCAGGCTGCTTAAGGCCGACCCGGAGGAAATGATTACCTCATGGGACAGCCGCCTCATTGCTATCAGGGTTGAAAACTGGAAGCGCAAAGCGATGGCGGGACTCGCCAGGATGCAAGCCAAGCGCCAGGCAGCTCGTGAACGCAAAAAGGAATACTACTCACCGACCACAGCCTGAAATGGCTCCCACTGACCGCCTTAACTGGCGGGGATTCCGCACGTTCTGAGTAAATCACCGTCTAAAAAACAACCCCAAAAAGGCCAGGCTAGGCACATTTGACGCCAGTTATGTGCTCCTATGGGGGAGATTTAATGAGCCTGCGGGATAAGCGCTGTAAAGATTGTGGGTAAGTAATCATGAAGTGCAAACGGAGCCGTGCAATTACTCTTTGGTTTATCTTTTAATTACTTACGTAATAAAAGATAAACCAAAAAAAGAAACATTACTGTTATCCCCTTGAATAAGTGGATAACTGAACGGCAGCGGCGCAAGCGCCTCAAAGATAGCACCCCACGCTAAAGCGCGGGGCAGTTAAACGGGAATCCGCCGAGGGATAACAGCTTGCCTGTTAGCCGTCGGCGGATTGGACAAATCCGGCAACGCCGGATGCGTCAGCAAAGACCGCGGATAGTTATTCATACACGCTCGTAAGCGCCTCTGACGAGCCGCTAACGCGGAGATACGCCACGACTGCGGCAAAGCCTTGTCGTGACCACTCCGACCGCGCACATAAGCACCTGAGCCGCTTTTAGAGGGTATGGCTTAGCAGGGTAAGGGATGGATTGACGATCCCTATTGATCCACGACCGGCTTCGCCGGCCTACCAGCTCAGGAATATGTAAGCCTGGCGCACCGACTTTCATGCGCTAACGCGCATACAGTGGACTGGCTGCGCCCTGCTCACCACTCATGACACCCTCTTTCAGGTTGGAGTCAGTTTGGGTATAGAAAAATTTTGTGCGTTAAGTGATAACAGGTGTCTGGAAATATAGGGGCAAATCCAGAGAGCATATTCAAAATCGGCGCCCGGCAAACATGGGGTGATTCCCATACCGGCAGCGCCCGGCGAACATGGGCCGATTCCCACGCGGCGCCGCGACCCGAAGGCGGGCCGCCGTTCCCGCGCGCAGGCGCGCGGCGCCCACTAACGCACCCCCGTGGGGGACGTGCGGCAGTTGCGTGGCGGTGAGCGAGATTAGGGCTTTGCAGGGAGGTGCGTAATTGCATCTGATTTGGAGCCCCTTTCAGGGGTCGGTTCCGGCTGAGGGCGAAATGACACCCTAAGCGTTAGCTCTGTGTCGTTGCACGATGTCAGCGACGGTATTCTTGCTGATACCGAGCTCGCGTGCGATCCAGCGATAGCTGCGTCCCTCGGCCCTCATCGCAACCACCTTAGGCAAAAGTCGGTCTGATTTTGGTCGCACTCCGGCCTGACGACCAAGCCTCTTACCACGTGCCTTCGCAACAGCAAGGCCTGACTTGACCCGCTCGCTGATGAGATCCCGCTCAAACTCCGCAATGCCGGAAAGAAACGTCGCCAGCATTCGTCCATACGGCGACGAAAGATCGAACGCCATTCCATTCATGGCTATCACGGAAACCTTCCAGTTCTCCAGTTCACGTAGCGTATTGAGCAGATCGAGCGTCGAGCGCCCCCACCGGGAAAGCTCAGTGACCAGGATTGCATCAATTTGTCTGGACTGGGCAAGCGCCAGGACTTTCTTTCGCTCGGCCCGGTCGAGTTTAGTTCCTGAACCTGTTTCCTTAAATATTCCCACCACGTCGTAGCCGGCACGGCCGGCGAAGGCTCGCAGATCAAATTCCTGGCGTTCACAAGACTGATCCGCTGTTGAAACCCGGCAGTAAATGGCGGCACGATGTCCCAATTGAACCCTCCTGGATTTTTGTATCGGAACGCCCTGATTTATATGGGCTGGCTGTTGTCCAAAACAGACTATACTTCAAAAGGGACGAATTTGTATGTCACGACGCCATATTTTCACCGAACGGCAGCGAGCAGCGCTGTTCGATCTGCCCACGGACGAACTGTCGCTACTGAAGTTCTACACGCTGGGCGATGATGACCTGGAAAACATTAGGCAGCGCCGCAGACCGGAAAACAGGATTGGCTTTGCCCTGCAACTTTGTGCCTTACGATATCCGGGCCGTGCACTGGCTCCTGGTGAGATGATCCCGCGTGAAGTCCTTTCCTTCGTCGGTGCTCAGCTTGGAGTTCCGGCTGATGCGCTTCTCACTTATGCCACACGGCGCCAAACCCGTCAGCAGCACATGGACACGCTGCGCGAAATTTACGGCTACAAGACCTTCACGGGCCGTGGTGCCCGTGATCTGCGGGAGTGGACTTTCGGCCAGGCCGAAGATGCCAGATCAAACGAGGATCTTGCTCATCGTTTTATTGTGCGGTGTCGGGAAACTTCCACCATTCTGCCCGCAGTATCGACAATCGAGCGCTTGTGCGCGGATGCTCTGGTCGCCGCTGAGCGGCGGATTGAAACGCGGATTGCGGAAAATTTAACAGCGGATGTTCGCGATCACCTGGACAAACTTCTGAGTGAAATGCTCGCCGGCAATATCAGTCGTTTCATCTGGCTTCGCAACTTCGAGGTTGGTAACAACTCGGCTGCTGCTAACCGTTTGCTCGACAGGCTCGAATTTCTGCGTACCCTGAATATCAATCATAGTGCTTTGGCCAGCATACCTGCCCATCGCATTGCCCGGCTGCGTCGGCAGGGTGAACGCTACTTCACCGACGGTTTGCGTGACATCACTTCGGACCGCCGCTGGGCGATCCTTGCCGTCTGTGTTGTGGAGTGGGAAGCGGCGATTGCTGATGCCATAGTCGAAACCCATGACAGGATCGTAGGAAAAACCTGGCGGGAAGCGAAGCGCCAGCATGACGAAACAATTTCCGGCTCTAAAGCCACACTCACGGATACGATCCGTACCTTCACCGCGCTGGGAGCTTCGTTGCTTGAGGCCCGCAGTGACGGAACCCCGCTGGAGATGGCTGTCGCCAGTTCGGTTGCATGGGACCGGCTCGCTCAACTGGTAGCGACAGGGACTCAACTCAGCAACACGCTAGCCGATGAGCCTCTTGCATATGTCGGGCAGGGATACCATCGCTTTCGTCGTTATGCGCCCCGCATGTTGCGCTGTCTGAAGCTCGAAGCCGCGCCGGTCGCCGGACCATTGGTAGCAGCAGCTTTGTCGATCGGAGAGATGAAAGGTGTTGCATCGCCAGAAAGGCGTTTCCTGCGGCCCAGCTCCAAATGGAACCGTCATTTACGAGCTCAGGAAAAAGGAGATACCCGTCTTTGGGAAGTGGCGGTACTCTTTCACCTCCGGGATGCTTTTCGTTCCGGAGATGTCTGGCTCGCTCATTCGCGCCGCTATGGTGACCTCAAGCAGGTACTGGTGCCGATGATCGCGGCGCAGGAAAATGCAAAACTGGCCGTGCCTTCCAACCCACAGGATTGGCTGGCAGACAGAAAGGCGCGACTCACGATCGCTCTTAAGCGGCTGGCCCGGGCTGCCCGTAACGGCACTATTCCGCACGGTAGCATAGAAGATGGAACGTTGCGGATCGACAGGTTGACAGCAGACGTGCCGGATGGTGCCGAGGCACTCATACTGGATCTGTATCGCCGAATGCCGTCCGTTCGGATTACCGACATGCTGCTTGAAGTTGATGCAGCCCTTGGTTTCACAGATGCGTTTACCCATCTGAGAACCGGGGCTCCATGTCGCGACCGGATCGGTCTGCTCAACGTCCTGCTCGCTGAAGGGCTCAATCTGGGCCTGCGTAAGATGGCGGAAGCTACAAACACGCATGATTACTGGCAGCTCTCACGCCTTGCCCGCTGGCATGTTGAAAGCGAAGCCATGAACCAGGCATTGGCAATTGTGGTGGCCGCGCAGGGTAAACTGCCGATGTCACGCGTCTGGGGGATGGGCACGTCAGCATCGAGCGATGGTCAGTTTTTCCCGACAGCGCGGCATGGCGAAGCCATGAACATGGTCAATGCCAAATATGGTTCTGTTCCCGGCCTCAAAGCGTATACTCACGTAAGCGACCAGTTCGCGCCATTCGCTTGTCAGTCGATCCCGGCGACCGTGAGCGAGGCACCGTATATTCTCGATGGACTACTGATGAACGAGGTCGGTCGCCATGTTCGCGAACAGTATGCCGATACAGCAGGATTCACCGACCATTTGTTCGGAGCCAGTAGCCTGCTCGGCTACAATCTCGTTCTGCGAATCAGGGATCTGCCATCGAAGCGGTTGTACGTATTTAATCCCGATACGACCCCCAGGGAGTTACGCAAGTTGGTAGGTGGAAAAGCCCGGGAGGATCTTATCGTTGCGAACTGGCCTGATATTTTCCGTTGTGCCGCGACGATGACCGCTGGCAAAATCAGGCCCAGCCAACTCCTGCGCAAGCTCGCTTCTTACCCACGACAAAACAACCTTGCAGTTGCGCTTCGTGAAGTTGGTCGTATTGAACGGACCCTTTTCATTATTGAGTGGATCCTGGATACGGACATGCAGCGGCGTGCTCAGATCGGTCTTAACAAGGGAGAGGCCCACCATGCGCTCAAAAATGCGCTCCGTATCGGGAGGCAGGGGGAAATTCGCGATCGCACGACAGAGGGGCAGCACTACCGAATCGCTGGGCTCAATTTATTGACTGCGGTGATCATTTACTGGAATACCGTCCATCTTGGTCATGCCGTCACGGAGCGGCGGAACGAAGGGTTGGATGTTCCCCCTGAATTTCTTCCCCACATATCCCCATTGGGCTGGGCGCACATTCTACTGACTGGCGAATATGTTTGGCCCAAGGAACCGAAAGCTTAGGGTGTCATTTCGCCCTCAGCCGGAACCGACCCCTTTCACATTTTATCTGATCAGCGTTCGCAAATTACCTGATTGCCCAACAAAAATTCAGTCACCTGCTCAAAAATCATCAATGATTAACAGTCGACTCTATAGTTCTCATAATGTCCGCATAATCGTAATATACTAATCCTGTTAGTGATTTAATCTACCTACCAAACCGTGGGCAACACATTCTATTAATCAGGAAAACGCAGATGACCAGCCTGCAACAACGCGCCGAATTACACCGTCAGATATGGGCTATTGCGAACGAGGTTCGCGGTGCCGTTGACGGATGGGACTTTAAACAATACGTCTTAGGGGCGCTGTTTTACCGTTTTATCAGTGAGAACTTCACCAGTTACATCGAAGCCGGTGATGACAGTGTTCAGTATGCCGGAATGGCTGACAGTGATATTGGTGATGAGATTAAGGATGATGCGGTCAGAACAAAGGGGTATTTTATCGCACCAAGCCAGCTGTTCTGTAATGTGGCGAAGCGTGCCAATACGAATGACCACCTGAATGCTGATTTAAACAGTATCTTTGTTGCGATTGAAAGCTCTGCATCCGGTTATCCGTCAGAAGCCGACATTAAGGGACTGTTTGCTGATTTTGATACGACCAGTAACCGGCTGGGCAGTACCGTTAAAGAGAAAAATATCCGGCTTGCTGCGGTACTGAAAGGGGTTGAGGGGCTGGCTCTCGGGGATTTTGGTGCCCATCAGATTGACCTGTTCGGTGATGCCTATGAGTTTCTGATATCCAATTATGCCGCCAATGCGGGTAAGTCCGGCGGTGAGTTCTTTACCCCGCAGCATGTCTCTAAGCTGATTGCTCAGCTGGCCATGCACGGACAGACCTCCGTCAATAAAATCTATGACCCTGCGGCCGGTTCAGGTTCTCTGCTGCTTCAGGCCAAGAAACACTTTGATAATCACATTATCGAGGACGGTTTCTTTGGTCAGGAGATTAACCATACGACCTTTAACCTGGCTCGTATGAATATGTTCCTGCACAACATCAACTACGACAAGTTTGATATCCGGTTAGGGAACACATTACTGGCTCCTGAATTTAAAGACGAGAAGCCGTTTGATGCGATTGTGTCTAACCCGCCGTACTCCGTGAAATGGGTGGGCAGTGATGACCCGACCCTGATTAACGATGACCGCTTTGCACCTGCGGGGGTACTGGCCCCGAAATCTAAAGCTGACTTTGCATTCGTACTTCACGCCCTGAATTACCTGTCTGCGAAAGGCCGTGCCGCGATTGTCTGTTTCCCCGGCATTTTCTACCGTGGCGGAGCTGAGCAGAAAATCCGACAGTATCTGGTTGATAACAACTATGTGGAAACCGTGATATCACTGGCCCCGAACCTGTTCTTCGGTACCACCATTGCCGTGAATATTCTGGTGCTGTCGAAACACAAAACCGATACTAACGTGCAGTTTATTGATGCCAGCGCATTGTTTAAGAAAGAAACCAACAACAACGTGCTGACTGATGCCCATATCGAACAAATTATGCAGGTCTTTGACACCAAAGCAGATACTGACCATCTGGCGATATCTGTGCCGTTTGAGACCGTGGCCGCCAATGGTTATAACTTGTCAGTTAACAGCTATGTGGAAGCCAAAGATACCCGCGAAATTGTAGATATCACTGAACTGAATGCCGAACTGAAAACCACCGTCAGCAAAATCGACCAGTTACGCAAAGATATTGATGCGATTGTGGCTGAAATTGAAGGCTGCGAGGTGCAGAAATGAGCGAGTTGAGTTATCTGGAAAAATTGCTGGATGGGGTTGAGGTTGAGTGGTTGCCATTGGGGAACGTCGCTGAAATTTATGGTGGCCTAACAGGAAAGAGTAAATCTGATTTTGAGAACGGTAATGCCAGATATGTTTCATACAAAAAAATATTTGGTTATTTAGATGTGCATGATTACCCTACTGATTATGTATATATTAGTGAGGGAGAAAGACAAAATAAAGTAAGATATGGGGATGTTTTATTTACTGGCTCATCTGAAATTGCTGATGAAGCAGGCATGTCCTCCGCCGTTACAGTACACTTCGATGAATCAGTGTATTTAAACAGCTTTTCTTTTGGTATCAGATTCAGTAACAGCATAAAAATCAAACCGGAGTTCGCAAAATACCTTTTTCGAACCCATTTCATGCGCTCTGAAATAGCAAAAACAGCTAGTGGTGTAACACGCTTTAATATTTCAAAATCAAGATTTAAAAAAATACTGGTTCCTATCATTTGTCCTAATGATCCAGAAAAATCCCTTGCCATCCAGTCTGAAATCGTCCGAATTCTGGACAAATTTACTGCACTTACCGCTGAGCTTACCGCTGAGCTTAACATGCGTAAAAAACAGTACAACTACTATCGAGACCAGTTGCTGAGTTTTGAAGAGGGTGAAGTTGAGTGGAGGACATTGGGGGAAATTGGTGAGGTTCGTATGTGTAAACGAATCCTAAAATCACAAACATCTTCTGAGGGAGAGATTCCATTTTATAAAATCGGGACATTTGGTAAGGAACCCGACTCCTATATATCTAGAAAACTATTTAATGAATTTAAAGAAAAATATAGTTATCCTAAAGTTGGTGAAGTATTGATTTCTGCCAGTGGAACCATCGGCAGGACTGTTATATTTGATGGTAGGGAATCATATTTCCAGGATAGCAATATTGTCTGGATTGAAAATAATGAAAAAATAGTTTTAAATAAATATTTATTCTATTTCTATAAAATAGCAAAATGGGGAATATCTGAAGGTGGAACTATTAAAAGACTTTATAATGATAACTTAAGAAAACTTATGATACCAGTACCATTTCCTGATTCTCCAGAAAGATCGCTAGTTGAACAACAAAAAATAGTGAAATTACTGGATAAATTTGATGCTTTGACCAACTCCATCACCGAAGGTCTTCCGCGTGAAATCGAGTTGCGCCAGAAACAATACGAGTATTATCGTGATTTACTGTTCAGTTTCCCGAAACCTGATTCCGTAACGAACTGACATCAGCGACACTGCCGGTGAGAACCTCTGACTGGCAGTGCTTTTGCACAGATATTACCCGATGCTCAAGCCCTAAGTGCATCGTTTCACCCTTCGCAGTACAACGACAGCAGGGAGCAGTATGACGCAGCAGACCAGAACCATCGCCGAATCCAATAACTTCATCGTGCTGGATAAATACGTCACGGAATGGGAAGCGAGTGACCGCTACCAGAGTGAGTCGGAGTTAGAGCGTGAACTGATTCAGGATTTGCGTAATCAGGGTTATGAGTTTGTGCCTGATTTAACCTCTCAGTCGGCGATGCTGGCCAATGTGCGGGTGCAACTTCAGGCGCTGAATCAGGTGGTATTTAGCGAAGGGGAGTGGCGGCGCTTTACTGAGGGTTATCTCGATAACCCCAGTGATACTCTTATCGATAAAACCCGTAAGATTCATGATAACTACATTTGTGATTTCACTTTTGATGATGGTCGTCTGGAAAACATCTATCTGATAGATAAAAAGAACCTGCTGCGCAATAAGGTGCAGGTCATTCAGCAGTTTGAGCAGACTGGCTCACACGCTAACCGTTATGACGTCACCATTCTGGTCAACGGCCTTCCGCTGGTGCAAATCGAACTCAAAAAGCGTGGCGTGGCGATTCGTGAAGCCTTTAACCAGATACACCGTTACAGCAAGGAAAGCTTTAACAGCGATAACTCCCTGTTTAAATACCTGCAACTCTTCGTGATTTCCAACGGGACGGATACCCGTTACTTTGCCAATACCACAAAGCGGGATAAAAACAGTTTCGATTTCACCATGAACTGGGCGCGGTCTGACAATACACTGATTAAAGACCTGAGAGACTTTACGGCCACGTTCTTCCAGAAACATACCCTGCTGAATATCCTGTTTAATTACTCGGTATTTGATACCAGCGACACACTGCTGATTATGCGCCCCTACCAGATTGCAGCCACTGAACGCATCCTATGGAAAATTAACAGTGCGTTTCAGTCAAAGAAATGGAGCAGCACTGACGGGGGTGGGTTTATCTGGCATACGACAGGCTCAGGAAAAACCCTGACCAGTTTTAAAGCCGCCCGACTCGCAACTGAACTGGATTTCATCGATAAAGTCTTCTTTGTGGTTGACCGCAAAGACCTCGATTATCAGACCATGAAAGAGTATCAGCGTTTCTCACCGGACAGCGTCAACGGCTCTGACAGCACCGCAGGACTGAAGCGTAATATCGATAAAGATGACAATAAAATTATTGTCACGACTATCCAGAAGCTGAATAACCTGATGAAAGGGGATGCAGATTTAGCCGTCTACCAGAAACAGGTCGTCTTTATTTTTGATGAATGTCATCGCAGCCAGTTCGGGGAAGCCCAGAAAAACCTGAAGAAAAAATTTAAACGTTTTTATCAGTTTGGTTTCACAGGCACACCGATTTTTGCCGGTAAAAATGCGCTGGGCGCGGAAGATACTGCCAGTGTATTTGGTAATGAGTTGCATGCCTATATCATCACCGATGCCATCCGTGATGAAAAAGTCCTGAAATTTAAGGTGGATTACAATGATGTGCGTCCGCAATTTAAGGCCATAGAAACCGAGACAGACGAGAAGAAAATCACTGCCGCTGAAAATAAACATGCCCTGCTGCACCCTATGCGGATTGCGGAGGTTACAAACTACATCCTTCAGCACTTCCGGCAAAAGACCCATCGGGCTTTCCCCGGCGCTAAGGGCTTTAACGCTATGTTCGCCGTCAGTAGCGTCGATGCCGCCAAAGCCTACTATGAATCCTTCAGACACATCCAGAAGTTAAGGGCTGAGCAGGACAGCAGTTATAAGCCCCTGACGGTTGCGACCATTTTCTCGTATGCTGCCAATGAAGCACAGGATGCTATCGGTGATATTAACGATGAGAGTATTGATACCTCAGAGATGAACCCAAGCTCCCGTGAGTTTCTGGAATCTGCCATCGCTGACTATAACGCCGCCTTTAAAATGAATTTCAGCACTGATGGCAACGGTTTTCAGGATTACTACCGCGACCTGGCTAAACGGGTTAAGTCTCAGGAAGTGGACCTGCTGATTGTAGTGGGTATGTTCCTGACCGGCTTCGATGCTCCGGCACTGAACACGTTGTTTGTCGATAAGAACCTGCGTTATCACGGGCTGATGCAGGCATTCTCGCGTACCAACCGGATTTATAACGCCACGAAAACCTTTGGTAATATCGTCACGTTTCGGGACTTAGAGCAGGCGACCATTGATGCCATTACCCTGTTCGGGAAGAGCAATACCAAAAGCGTGGTAATGGAGAAAAGCTATACCGAATACATGGAAGGCTTCACTGATGCAGTCACGGGTGAAACACGTCGTGGTTTTATCGATATTGTCCGTGAGCTGGAGACCCGCTTTCCTGACCCGGCAGATATCACTTCTGAAAAAGAGAAAAAAGCCTTCATCAAACTGTTTGGCGAATACCTGCGGGCTGAAAATATTCTGCAAAACTACGATGAGTTCACGGCACTGAGAGCGATTCAGACAGTGGATATCAATGACCCTGTCGCCGTTGACGCTTTTAAGGCTGAACATTTCCTTGATGATGAAAAACTGGCAGCACTCCAGTCCATCCGGTTACCTTCCGAACGAGAAGTACAGGACTATCGTTCAAGCTACAACGATATCCGTGACTGGCAGCGCAAGGAGCGCGAAAGTAATGTGAAGGGCAATACGACAGTCAGCTGGGATGACGTGGTGTTTGAAGTTGACTTGCTGAAGTCTCAGGAAATCAATCTCGATTACATTCTTGAACTGATTTTTGAATACAACAAACAGCACCCGAACAAAGAGACACTGAAGGAAGAGGTCACCCGGCTTATCCGTGCCAGTCTGGGGAACCGGGCGAAAGAAGGGCTGATGCTGGAATTTATCGGGCAGACAGATATAGATAACCTGCCGAATAAAGAGTCCGTGATAGAGCAGTTCTACACCTTCGCTCAGGCCGCTCAGCAGCGGGAAGCGGAGGCATTGATTCAGGAAGAGAATCTCAATCACGATGCTGCCAGGCGTTATATCAGTGCGTCACTCAAGCGTGAATATGCCACTGAAAACGGGACGGCTCTGAATGAAGCGTTACCGAAACTCAGTCCGCTAAATCCACAGTATAAAACCAAGAAAAAGACGGTGTTTCAGAAGGTCTCAGCATTCATTGATAAGTTCAAAGGGGTGGGTGGAAGGATCTGATGTTGTTCAGGAGGCTGCGGCCTCCTGATTTTTGTAAAAGACATGAATTACAACACCCTGCGACAACAGGTACCTGAGATACAATTATTCGCTCCCTGAAGTGATGCAAACTTCCTGCTGGAGGTGATCAAGTAATTTGCGAATGGGGGATCAGATACATGCGAATACACAGGGAGGGGGCTGGGCCGGGCGATCCGGTCAGCGTTGCGGTTTCCGGCGATTTGCGGCCGGTGGCCGGTTAAGTCCGGCGCGGTCGCCTTCCATGCCCTGACGGGCATAAGAAAATAAAACCGCCATGCTGCGGTCATTCATGATTTTGTGGTGTAGCGATAAATAGTCATGCGAGAAACGTTGAAGCGCTTAGCAACTGCACCAACTGTCATTTCAGGATCAGCAAGTAAGATTCTAATTTGTTTAACATCTTCTTCAGAAAGTGACGGTTTTCTCCCTCCCACACGGCCCCTTGCGCGTGCAGCTGCAAGGCCTGAGCGCGTTCTTTCAATATTGCGGTTGCGTTCAAAGCTAGAGAATATCGCCATCAGATGCGTATAGATTTCCCCTATAACTGGCGCATTTGTGTCTATTCTGTCCTTGATGGCTATGAAAGTTATTCCGCGTTTCTTCAGGTCGTCGAGTAAAGTAATGACTTGACCCAATGAACCGCCGAGCCGATCTAGTGCCCAAACTACTAGGGTATCTCCCTCGCGCAATGCTTTCAGGCAGTTCTCCAGTTCCGGCGCACCTTTTTTGTCGCGCTTGGGGCCGCTACGTGAGGTCTGATCCTGATAGATTTGCTCACATCCAGCTTTTGTTAGTTCGTCAACCTGGTGCGCCACATCCTGAAGATGCGTAGATTTACGTGCATAGCCGATTTTCATTCTTTTCACGCTAATTAGTTATGGGGTTATTGTTATGTTGATATAGTAACGAGTTTTGTTACATGAGGGGAGTCATTTTTCGGGAGAAGTCAGGACTTTTCAAGACTGTCACAAAAACCATCGTTTTTGATACATTAATTGTGTCAACATTGTTGATACATTAGGAAAGGGTGATGTTAGAAAGGTACGTTCAACGAAACAGCGCTTGGCTTTTTCCGTTTTCCGTTTTTTTGTTCGCTGTAATGGGAGCATTGAAGAAAAATGGTCGTAGTGAAAAAAAACCGTTAGCGGGCTTTTTTTATTTTACATTTTTCCACGCGGAGGCCGGAACTTTATCCCAGGGGTCAGTTTGGAGATCGGAAATTTTTGTACGTTAAGCGCATTATTTAACCAATCTTGGTTCGTAAGGGGTTGATATTGCGTCAGTGGCTATCGCTTTTAAGTTGTCGCTCTTGCAGTATCGCATTTAGGTTATCCGATTAAGGTCAAACCTCTGAAAATGCCGTATAGCGCGGGAGTACACCCTATTGCTATAGGTAAGTCTGTTCAAAAAACAGGCTTACCGTACAATAATTCTCTATATCCAAACTGACCCCATTTACTGAGATGGTATAACGCACAAACGCAATCCCGTTGTTTTACCGAGTCCGGGGAAAAGTCTATCCAACCCCCCTTTTTTAACGAACGACCGCTAAAAACCGGTGCCGTTAATGCCTTTTATGTTAAATCCACAATTTCTATATAAAAAATAGCGATTAGTGCTGCTTTCTCGCTTCAAAGCGTCATTTTTATACGTGATATCTGGTTAAACTGGCCTATATCGCCAAGTTAAATTCTTGTTAAAATCCGCGAGTTTGTTAACAAATTTAACATTTTTCCATTTCCTCTACCTTTCCCTACGAACTGTCGATAACATTACTTTATATTTTCATATAATTATATTATTTCGGCCAAGGTGTGGGATTGCCGCTAAATCCCCATGATGGCATCACGACTGTTTTTCGACTGTGTATCTGTCGTCTCCTTACTATAACAGTTGACGTGCAATACAATATGTATTACATTTGTTTGACTACATTTTGTAGTGCTTGTATTGAGGTTAACACAATGTCAGTCAGGAAAGAATTTTTAAAAAATAGCCTTTTTAATCAGATTGATGATAGCGTTTCAGCCCCTATATCGATCCGTCTTCCAACAGTTTTAAACAATGAGTTAGACGAACTATCTTTAAGTCTTGATCGCTCCAAGAGTTCACTTATCAGCGAGTTTATAAAAGCCGGAATAGCTGCTGCAAATGAGCTGCTAAAAGAGCACTCGCTGATTAGCGATGAAATGAAAGAGCAGTTTGTAGATCAGCGTGAGGACAACGCTGCGAGTTTCATGGATAGAAAAACCTTCATGCTAAACACGAACTACAACAACGATGAAGAAACACATTTCGATATGCTGAAAAACCAAGAGGCCGCAGCCTTTTGCAAAGGCTGGAAGGAGTACATCAGCCAGCTTTCTAAAGGCGATACGGTTTATCTGTATCAGAGCGGTGTTGGCATCATTGCTTCTGGGGTTGTGGATGGTGAGCTGGTGAAAAGCGAACATTATGGCGTTGCTGATGATAAGTATGCCAAGTCACTTAAAGACTTTAAGACTGGCTTTAAAGCTATCTCTGCCCGTCGTTTTAAAGAGTTAACCGGGGGGGGAGCTAATTTCCGTAGAACTATGGTTGAGCTTAATTCGATGCAGTCTTATGCAATAGCTCAAGAGATCGAGAGACTTACTTCTGCACCCTAAGAATAATTAGATCCTAAATCATGAGAGCACTCCGATGTATTGCCCTGCGGTGTGTGTCGGTGTGCGCTTACGGTGAAAGAATAAAAAAAATGTATAAACCTATAATTATATTGTTATAGGTTTATATTTACTCTTTTGTGTGGCTGCGTTACACTCAAACCAAATCTATATTTTCCTATAAAAATATTTTAATAGGGGGTTGTATGACCACGGTTATCGCGCTGGCTAACGGGAAAGGTGGGGTGAAAAAGTCCTCGATGTCACGGGCTATCGCCACCGAGTATACAAAGGCAGGATGGGGGGTTCTTGGGCTGGATATGGATATTGATCAGGGTTCTTTCCTGGACTGGGGGCAACGTAGGTTGCGGAATGGTTTTGAACCTCCGGTGACAATTCAGGGATGTGGGACGGTTTCACAGGCGAAGAAACAGATCGAATCCGGGCAATGGGATTTGATTGTCATCGACAGTGCGGCGTATGCCACGAAATCGTTACTCAGCCTGATTGATATTGTCGATTTGCTGGTACTGCCGACAGGGTTTAGCGTGGATGATCTACGAACGACCGTTACGACCGTAAACGCGCTGCGTAACAAAGGACATTCGACAGATAAAATGGCGGTGGTGTTTGCGGGGGTAAGTGAAAGTGAGAGTGAATATCGTGCGGCGCTGGAATACCTGCAACCCTGCGGCGTTCCCGTCATTCCGGGCGCTATTCCTTTTCTGACATCGTTCAGCCAGGCGCAGGATAAAGGGCTTGCTCTTACGGAGTCGCCTTTCCCTGGCCCACGGCAGAAAGCTGATGATGTTGTGCAGGGTGTGATCGACCGACTGACAACGCTTACGCAGTAGTATATAATAATATAATTATATTTATATATGAGGTGATATTATGGCGAACGTCCCAGCAAAACCGCGCAATACCAAAGGTGAGCCGCCAAGCCAGGCGGATACGGAACACGGCTTTAATCCTACCCGGAAAAGTGCTGATGGCCGTAAGGCACAGCTTAACTTATACATTGATATGGAGCTGAAACGTGAGTTCCGCTCCATTGCTGCGGCCAACGATATGAAACATGGGGAGCTATTCGAGGCGTACCAGGAATTCTGGAAAAAACATCATTAAGTCACCCGGTATCCCGGCCACTGGCCGGGTGATACCATCACTGAACGTAGCTCTGCCACTTATCCAGTATTCTTTTTTCCAGATCGACGTACAATCCGCCTCTGACCAGGAAACCGACCAGGGCAATAGCTATCAATGCAACGATGGCTTGAGCGCATCCCTCAGTAAACGATTCCGGCAGGTTTTGGCCTGAGTGCTGCATGATGAGGCCGAGTCCGAAATACGTAAGAAAGGTACAAACAAAGCCAATCATTCCGATTCTGGCGATCCATTCCGCCACTTTGAATGACCAGTATTTCAACGGCATCTCCCGTTTAATATCACGAATAACCATTGTGTCTATCTTATGGGTCAGTGACTGAAATTTAGCGAATATCATAAGTCCCTCGTCCGTCTAAAAATTAACCTTACCATATCAGGATTATATAAAAATATAATCCTATTTATTCTGTTTGCGCCACTTCCACGGCTCCACTGGATCAGGTGACGCCCACAGCCCGATTCTATGGCGTCTGGCTTCTTCTTCAAGGCGTAGCATTGTTTCGTCACTGGTACGGCCATGATAGCGGTAAGCCCACGCCATACCCGCTTTAACCTGCTCTGCGTTGATATTGATACCGCCAATCATCAATGTTCCCAGCCAGCGGCCATAACGATCTGTAGTGTTGGCTATGACCTCCGTCTGTTTCTGGACGGCCAGCTTTAACAAGTTTTGCTTCGAGCGCTGGCCGAACGGTTGCCCCGATTCCGGGGCATCGATACCGTTAAGGCGAACTTTCATCATTTTGCCATCGGTGAGTACCTGGACAGTATCACCATCGACGACCCGAACAACACGGCCAGAAAAGTCAGCCAGGCAAAGGGCGGGGAAAAGCAGGGGCAGAAAAACAAGCAAACGAGATCGGAATTTCATCTGTCACACCTTATAAAAATAGATTTATATAAATAATCACTGGCCGCCGCTGGCGGCTGCTTGCTCCAGTTCATCAATGGTG
>NZ_CP026391.1:0-330021 GCF_002935105.1 Leclercia sp. LSNIH3 | reverse complement strand
TCTGAAATCGTGTTGCCTGTTGGGCGCCCGTCCCCGCAAATTACCACGGCATCATTGCCTGGGTAGCGAGCCGACTCAATGACGGCGAATTCTATGCCATCTGCACGGCGAAACCAGTACAGGCTTTCACCTTCCGGTGATGTTTCAATAGTCTTGCGGAAAAACGTTCCTTCCAGTGTTTCGGGGATGTAAGGCATAAACACTCCTTGTGTACGAAAAAGACCACAAGTTGTTACCCCTGCGGCCTGATCGGGCGAATGCTGCCATTAAGACGGTTAATCGCCCTTGTAAGGTGAGGCAACAAAATGGATTCTAACGCTGTAGCTAACATTCCAGTAGGAATAATTATCCCCGCGAACGCGGATCTAAAACTGATCATCTTTGACTTTCCCAGCATCCGTCCGCTGGGCCAGCAGCAGCAAACACGGGTTCAGCAAGGCGATACACTGTACCGGGTACTGTAAACCCCTGTCCTGCCTATGTCGGTCAGCAGGACTGGAGGCGTGAAGTTCACGTGCTGTGGCCATATACAGACTGGTCTTCCCATGACTCACTGTCATGTTCAAGGGGGCCGGTGATCCATTGTGCGGTGCGTGAAGCTCGGGAGCGAAAAGCCCATGTTTCGTCAGGGCCGATAGTGACGTTTTCCTCCGTCAATGAGGCGTTTTCTGGCATTACAGGTAACTTGCGGGTATCACGATCACCGCTTCCCAGCCAGTGTTCTACTTGCGCCTGGGTCTGAAACAAAAAAGCATGCATATGGCAGGCTGTACCGTCATTGATACCGTACATCCGAAGTCCATCATCAAACTCAGCTATAAAAATATTGTGTGACATACATTAACCTCATGGAATTCGCTTTTTCAGGGGCGAATCCTGGTGCCTTAATTAAAGGGTAAAAAGGTAAACGCTCACCAATGGTACAATATAAAAAACCAATAACGTCATCCACGAACCTTTTTTGAGGCCGTAGATGATTTTAAACGTAGTATCTCTAAACTCGTACAAAATGGAGCATCAAAATAATGAAAATAAACATGGGTAGTCTGAAAAGCGCTGCACCGCTCTTTGTTCTTATTGGCTTGATGATCGCGTTTTCGGCCTATGTGAAATCATGGGCATTGTTATACACGTTGCTGGCGTCATCAGTCATGCTCACAGTCATGATATCGTTGCCATTTCTTGTCTCGCCTTTACAGCATTCAAAATTCATAGTCCTGCGAATTTTACGTTTACTGGTTATTACGCTCTGGGCGGTTGGCCTTGTCGGCGTACTCTTTTCAGTTGTGGAACGCCTTGTATGGGTTAATGCTGACAGCTATCCGTCATGGCTGGCGAAGGAACTGGATTCCCCGACCATCACGGATGGTGAAACTTTTATTAAAGCTACAGAGTCTTTTGAGAAGACCTGCGGTAAAAATAAAGGTTCTCTCAGCGTTGTCGCAAGGCATAACGGCATGTTTATGCGCTGCGATGATAGCGTCTCTTTCGACACCTGGTGGAAGGGGGTTTACCAACTTAAAACACCTGAGACTCGATGATGCATTTCTTTAGTGCAGCAACAGAATGGCCGTATTGTGGTTAAGACATTTTCGACGATATCAGCTACTCCACTGTGGCGGGAAAAGATTCCCCTCTCAGCCACCGGGTACGCAATCTTAGTGGCTCCACTATACCGGGTACAGTTTCCACTTCAGCCTCATCGTGCTATCAGGGCCGTTCACCCTTCACGAACCACTTTATCGGGTATATCTTCCTTCCCGTGACATCACGCCATCCGGGGCGGAGGCAGTAACGGGCTCCACTATACCGGGTAAAACTTGCCAACCAGTGCCGCCACATTTCCGGTGCCTGGTTCGCAAGGGGCCTTATCCACTATACCGGGTATGGATCACATTTTCGTGGCTCCACTGTACCGGGTATAGTTCACATTTTGGTTGAAAAACACACAGAATCGTCAGGGTAAGGCTGAAGAGAAAGGGCTGCATCGGAGTTTTAGGGCTGACATTACCCGGTGTAGTGGAGATCCACTGTACCGGGTAAAAACAGAGCGGAAAGGAGAAGAATATCCACTATTCCGGGTAATGCAGCCACCCACGCGGCAGGCAGCTGCATTATCCGGCATCTATCATGGCTTCATGTTTCTTTTCAGAATATTCAGTACATAATCGCCGTTTTCTTTGTCTATGGAGTATTCCAGAAAACCGATCTCTTTAAGCTGGCCCAGCGCCTTTTTAACTGTGGCATTCTGGTTGCCAAGATGTGAGGACAGTTGCAGGCGTTCACGCAGCCGGTCAAATCCGATACGGTAAAAGGTGCTCGGTAACTCAGCCAGATACAGATACAGGGCCTGTGCGGACTCCTTACGGGCCAGTTTCTGCAACGTCTTCAGGTAGAGTCGGGTTTTACCGTCGACGCGATACAGCGTATTGAGCTTCGAATTTGGCTTGATGACGATTTTCCCGGTGGAACTGTCGTAGTACGTGGATTCCACGAGGTGCATGTTTATCGTTATCTGATCGTCTGTACCGGGTATTTTCTTAATGAACGAGATACTGGTTCGGGCAATACGCGTCAATGAAGCATCAAAACGCTCTTTCAATTGCCTATCAATGCGCTTAGTGTCAAAACCGCAGAACTTAGCAAACTCCGGGAAATTCAGCTCCAGCTGACCTTCCGAGTCGAGCGGACGGTTAGACAATGCATAAACGATCCCACACCATGATTTGAAGTCAGAGTCCATGTCGAGGCGCGGGCCATAAATTTGGATCTGGCTGTAGCCTTCACCCTCGACAATGGATAGTCTCGAAAGGGGTTCGGTGGCATCGATGCGGTGACTCTTCCGGCCACCCTTATCCGTGGATTTCAGTGTTGGCACAAACACACCCAGACGGAGTAAAACTTTCGGCTGAATGGTCTGTCTTAGCGTGGGAAGCAGTTGGATAACTTCCCCGGAATCTTTTAGGGACTCTTCAATGACAAGAGATAACTTGTTGTTATTACTAGACATATAGAAAGATCCGTTTTGTGCATAAGATCTACATCCTACCCGGTATAGTGTATCGAATCCACCCGGTATAGTGGATTATGCACCCTGTATAGTGGATGGATTACCCGACATAGTGTATTTCGCCCCCTGTACAGTGGATGGCGATCCGCTGAGAGCCCCGATATTACTGGCCTGCGAGGATCGTTATTCCTTTTTGATCTGCTATTGATCCTATATTGATCTTTATTATTATTCTATCCTGTTGATAACTATGCACAGAGACGTCATGAAGCATTACGATCGAAATGTGAGTAAATTCCGATCCGTTCTAAGAACCGCACTAGCACACTTCTTCCCTTGTAGAAAAAGTTACTTTTTTGACGCAAGCGGCTACAGAGTTATGAGGAGAGAGAGCGGAGAAAATGCAGGAAATGGCGTCACGAAAAAAAGCCGCCAGAGTGACTGACGGCTTTTTATGGTTACTTCAGCTCATCAATTTGGATCATAAACTCAGCGGCTCCGGTCTTGCCGTTCTCTGATGGATAAACCGGCATGAGAAGATTATCACCCATACCCATGTCGATATTAACATTTACAGACTCCCCAGGAGCTGCCTCCGCTCCATTAAACACTATCCCGAAGTTGGCATCCTTACGTACTGAGAGGGTCGCGTTCTGTAAGCCTTTGGCTATTTCACCGTTAGTCTTGCGGAGCATGTTTGTAGACAGATAGGCAAGTGGCACGTTATCAGAGGTTTTGAGCGCCGACTTTACTGCAAGGGTTCGAAGGTTATGCAGCTGTACCAAGTTATTCGGGAGATAACTGAACTTCTGTGTGTAAGTTTTTGTGTTGGACTGGCTGTCCGACACTGTCACACTGAGAGCATAGTTTTCAGAGGGCTCGAAATTCGGGAATATGCGCGGATATTCCGGCGAGTATATGTCTTTACCAGCAGGTGACCAACTGAGTTCAACATTGTCTGATGTCGGTCCGCCAGTTAGCTGGAGACGAGTAATGCGAGGTGTGGTCAGGTTATCGCTCAGTGCAATGCGCAGATTTTCCAGACCATAGACGACGGTGTCATCCTTTACCGGCTTCCCTTCGAAGGTAATAGCAACCGTTGGGGGTGTGGCATCGAGAGCTATCACGCCATAGGTTTTGTTTGTCTGGTTACCGAAACGATCCTGAATATTCACTTCAACGTTGTATTGCCCTTCAGACTGCCGGGAAAGGTCATACTCAATCGTGTAGTTACCCGCGTTTCTGGACTTTTCGACTCCCACAGGCGTCATGCGCTGTTTGGAGTTCTTATCGGTAAGATAGAATCCGAGGAGTCTGAATCCGTCGAACCAATCATTATCTCTGTTGAGATGAGCTTCAACAGTCAGTATCTTAGATGTCGGGCTGTAGGTGATCTCACCAATTTCTGGGACGATTTGATTGTTCCAGCGTGTCATAACCCACTGCTCGGAACGAAGAATAGGGTTCGCGACACTGCGTACATAATAAAGTGTACGGTTATAACCCTGAGTCCCTACCGCCATATCAAAATTCTCAGGAGCTTCGCAACTTGTCTGGCCAACCGGAATGCGGCAGGTTAGGCGTCCCCCAACTTCCTGCTCAAACGGTCTGGCTTCTACATTAAATCTTGCCCGGACGATTTTAATCGGCAATCTGGAAGACAGAACTGTCTCGAAGTCCTTCGACTTATACCAGGTGCCATTGCTATCCTGAAAATCCTCCCAGGTGCCAGTAAAAGCAGGCGTCTTGTTTGCGTTCGGGTTGAGCGTCATCGTGTAGGTCGGGAAGTATCCTGCCCACTGTCCAAAGTTGGCCATACGAGCCATATCCCCATTGAAGGCACCAAATGGCAGCGTCATTTCGACATAGCTGTAGGTGGCATCAGAAGCGATTTCTTTTGCAGCCGAATAAAGGTTAATAAATTCCAGTCCACCCTCTGCATATGCCCGGTAGTTAGATCTCGGGATTTTATACACCAGCCTGATAGGGTTTTCGTTAACCACCATACCGGCTTTATAGGCCGGGTAGTTTTTCACGCCGGGAACGACGCTGGTTGCATCATTTGGATCATGAACAGCGAAAAGGGATATCTCACCAATTGTATTATCAAACCGAAATTTTTGGGTCGGTAACGTGCGGATATTCCCGGCGGTGTCGTAAATTTTGGCTTTTGCCTGAAATTCTTCGTCAAGGTTGCTATCAGGGATGCCCGGTTGCTTCACACTTGCGAAGGTGTAGGGCAGGTACATCGTCTTGTCACCGACGTTGTATTTCATTGGCGTTGAGCTGAAAAGGGTTCCATTAGCGCGATAGATTTCAAATATGCCTTTATCTATTCCAACCGCATCAGCGATGCCCGTTGATAAAAAGCTGTATTGCGCCACAGCTTCAAGACCTAATTTAAATACCGCTCCAGTTCCAGTGCCCAGTGATGTGGTTGCTGTAAGGGCATTTGCAGCCGGAGGTGTGGTGTCTATTGTCCAGTTGTAGTTATACGTAGCTACCACTGACTGATTCAGATCCAAAATGTTGACCTGGACGATCAGTTTTCCTTCCCCGAGAGCGGGTAAAGTTACTTTCTTCCCGTAAAATTCACTGCCGTCGGCTGCTTTTAGCCGATCAGCCACACCGGTACGGGTAGTGGTGGTATTGTACAACTGCGCCCCGGTTTCCCGGGTCACTTTAACGTTTACAAAGCGATCCAATCCAGAAATAAGCGTCAGCGTTACGGTAGAAGCCGGATTGAGTAGCATCCGGGTTGAAGGCGCGTGTACTTCAATGCCATTGGTATCTGTAAAGCTGGATTCATAAATCTGAGCTGTTACCGGAACTGAGACGCCGAGCAAAACCATAGCCAAAGTTATAGTCTGATATTTCATTCAGTATTCCCCTATTGTTTTGTCGTTATTTTAAACGATTCACCTCCGGCACTTTTTCGTTAAGCAGAGTATTTCTGGGCCGTTAATCAGCGGATATTGTCACTTTCGCTGGCCTGGCAAAAGGCGCACAAACGGGCGTTGTTTTACTGAATAATTACACCTCTTATCACCCGGGTGATGAAAACGTTTCGGGTAAAATTTCCTGGCCAACCAGGAGAACATAAATGAAATTTTACAGAGGTCCGTTGATCGCCGCCGTCTATGCGGCACTGCTGTTCCCACTTTGCGGCCAGGCTCAGCTGTACAACTATTCGTACACCGACACACGTGGTACGAAAGTGAATGCTGAACCCTCCAGAGCGTATCTCAACCCAGGTAGCGCAATTACGCTGAACTTGATATCTGGTCTCGACCGCTACGAGCGCGTTACCGTGACACGATCATCAGATAATGTGCAGATGTTCCAGAGTGTCACCGGCCTGGTGACAGTGGCCGACAGGATCACTGCCGCTGATGGTAGTGAGTACTACGGCAAATCCATGGCACTGCCGGTACTGGGCGAGGGGACTTTTGCCCTTAAATCCGAAACCCTCGACAATAAGTCGAATGTCGTGGCCACAACCAGCTACTCCTTCAGCATTGATACCCGCGTATCTTCCCCGCAACAGATGATGCAGATTCCTACGTGCTGACTGCCATAGCAATGGATGAAGCCGGAAACAGCACCACAAAGAGCAGCCGGTTCCGCTACGTACCGAACAACCTGATTGAATTTAATACCATCAAGACGCTGGCTGTGGGCATGGGGCTGAAGACATCAGATAACCAGCCACTGGCGTATCTGCGGACCAACAGCATCCGGAAGAAAGATGGTTCGCTGATCACAGGAGTGCAGACCGGCACGCTGACGGTCCGTAAAGATGCGGCCTTTGCGGTCAGTATGAATGGGGCGACTGTCATTCCCGGAGATTCGAAAGACATCACAATAGACTTCGGTCAAGGGGATGGCATCCTGATCCCGATCTTCCCGGCCACCAGCGGCAAAGTTGGCGAATCCCGCTTCATGATCGAGCTGCCGCAAATCCAATAAACACCACAGAACCGGCCCCGTCATACGGGGCCTTTTCATGGTGTCTTAACGTAGCCAGAAAGAAACGGAACAGGCTGATTTAGTCGAATGTCAGAGATTGCTGAGAAAACGTTTATCACGCATTTCGCTCCACTGGAGAGAATTTGCTATCGCGCTCCCCGGGTGCAGGGTCTCACGCCCGATCGCCATCAAATTCAAATGCAGCTCCAATTTTTGCGTCTTGGCGTCACCTGGTTACCACCCGCACTCGCCATGGCAGAACTGGAACACCTTCTTAAGGGGTATGACGCCGACCACTGTCGGCTACTGGAAAACGTCCTGGATACAGCCCACCGGCATTACCTGGAGTCCTGTGGACCGCTAAAGAGAGAAGGGGGCCGCGTCGGGAACCGCATATCAGGCACCCGCCACGACGAAGCACATTTGTGTGTACGGTTTATGTCAACACGCTATGAATTGGCCACTGAGCTTTGTGCCGCTTATGTGTGCAGCAGGTATGCTTATGGGTGATCGTACCGGTTACTTCTTGTCTTCCAACGAGGCCAAGCGGCTAATTTCTTTCATACCGAGACGAGCGGCCACGCCCATGGCGGAGGCTTCGAGTTCGGCCTTGCCGTGTGAGACGATTTTGTCCATGGATTCCTGCATCAACTGGGTGCTGAAGGCCAGATTAACCGGCAGGTTGGCGATTGCGCCGGACAGAGACTGATATACTTCTTCAAGCTCGCGCTTTCCTGCCTTGCCTTTTGCCACCAGCAAAGCCAGTGCTTTCAGCTTTTCATTCACTTTCGCCATCTCGCGCTCAGAGGCTTCCCGGATCTGACGCTCATAACGTTCGCGTGTCGACTCAATATAGCCAATCTCCGGCTGGCGCTCATAGTCGCCGCGAATCAAACTGTTAATGGTACACGGCACGCCGTCACTCATTCCGAACGATGTGATCATTGAGGCCCACTGAGCCGGAGACAGACTGACTTTCAGAAGTGGGGAACGGCGTCTGCCTTCCGCCAGCCGATGACGGATCACTCCATCGCGCTCAACCTGCTCTGATTCACTGAAGGTCAGCGTAATCACCTCTTTATGAATGAGGTCGGAGGCATACAAGCGCTGCCCCGTCGTTGTCGTGCGGCTTACCGATACCTGCCCGTATGCCGTGTGACGGGTGATCACCTCTTCCATCTCGTTTTCTGTTACCGTCGGTATTACTGTGTTTTCCATTGTCATGCCCTGAATCGAATTAATGTTGACAGCGTCTGGCGTAATACCGATGTGAGACCGGACTGCCTGGGAACTTTACCCGTATCACTCGCTAAATTGGACGCCCGCTGACCGGAGTAACTCTCTGACATCGTCTGCCAGGAAATACGTTTCTGTTGTGTTGCCCGGGCCATCAAAGAAACAGGTCTCGGGCAACTGAATTGCCTGCGACTGCTGCTGTATCTGTTCCCGGGACTCGTTACTTTCGACGATAGCATCGGCAATGACTTCTGTTGCCCAATCGCGATCAAAGCCAGGCATCGTATGGAGTGATGCCACCATGTCGCTGGGTAAGGCATCGATATAGTCCAGAGCCGCCTGAGCTACCGAAATCAGTTCTTTCATGGTTGTCACCTTACTGTTGTGCTCATTCACCGCGCTTAACTCGCGTGAGCCGATTCTTTACGTTTATTGATAAGAAACTCTTCACCGCACGTTCCGCATTTCAAAATGTATTCTGCGTGCCTGAGTTGCTTTAAGGACATTGCTTTGCAAACGGGGCAGGCAAGGTGTTCTGAAAGCCGACGCATCAGTTGATTAATTTCAGAGCATTGTTCTGGCGTTAACTTGTGGCGGGTTTCCCACTTATAGGTCGCTTCCCGCACGACACGAGCCACGATATTTTTACCCTTCATCACTCTTGTCCTCCGGTGCAGCCAGCCATCTTACTCACTTCCGTGCGCATGTCAGCGAATAATGACCAGGTCAGGACCAAAACTGAATCCATCGCCCATCCGGTCGGAATGCTTCGATACATACGATTTCCCGTACTTCTCCAGGTCTTGCAGGCTTGATTTTGCCAGATTCCATGAATACTCATGCCCCCAGATTTCCCCATCCCGATCAGCAAATCTTGCGGGTTTATAGTTGTCCTTGAGCAGAGCATAGACACGTTCGAGAGTTGGTAATTCTGGACTGGTCTTAACGTTAGATGCGTCAGCGTTCGTCATTATTATGTACTCATTCGAGTTGATGGATAGGGAAGGTTGCACGCGAACTGTGGCGCTCCCCGTTTTACTGATAACCTGTCGGTGCTCATGCACTACGAAATTAGAATGATTGAAGGCACGTCACGCTTCCCGAAAACCTTTTCCCGTTCCGGCGTTTAGGAAGCGAGTATTCGCCGTCAAACCGGTAGATGCCGACCTTAGAGCAGGGTCCTCCGTCTTTAACCAATTCCCAGATGAAATCGGCACGGTCACTGAAATAGCCAGGACCTTCGTCAAAGGATGAAAATTCACTATGCACAACACACAGATCGCCGTGCTGACCGTTGATAAAAACGAAGTGACCTTTATGCTTTTCGCCTGGCTTCGCATCGAGGTGTCCAAACGTTTGATACATTACGGAGGCTTGATGTTCTGCCCCTGTCTTTCCAAGTAATTCACGCATCTCACTCCCCCTTTGCAGTTGCGACCATTGCACGGTAAACATCTGCAAGACGCTGGCTCATTAATCGAGACATTTTTCCAGTGGCCGAAGTTATCTGCTTCCGGCCTGCAATTAGCTGTTCCATCGTGGGAACTACCGGGACGCGGGTCATACCTTCCACTTCTCCTGCGCCAGTAGTGGTAACTTGATCAACATACTGCTCAACCTGATGCTGCTCTTCGTCGGTCCTCCATTATGATTTCTTCAATCAGACGTCTTACAACCCAGTTACTTAGGTTGCTTTGTGACGGAAGGCGCTTATACCTTCCGCCTCGGCCATTTCGTTGCCCGCGCTGAGCATTCCAGCGTCGAAGTACGCCATCGTTAATTTTCGGTGGTAGTGTGGCAACATCGCCCATCTGCCTGACTCCTGTCCTGAATTATTTCACTCGGGGCCAAAATACCGCTGTGTTGTTTGCCAGGTTACACCCCTGGCACCAACAGGGACGGGCTGTTATAAGAAAAGCGGTCTACTGGAGCATCTTCAAATCCGTGGTTCGGCGCATCTGGTGTCAGAACAAGGCCGTCATGTGCCGCGTGAATATGCAGCAGTGAATCACTGCCCGTGTCGATGTGCAGCGTCGGTACACCCCGATCGATCTCAAAAATGAGGCCGAAACAAGTCGTGCCGGATTCATTCACCACTTCACACTGAATGTTTTTCTCTTCTAACAACACCTTCACCTGATAGGACTGACAGTCTTCTTCTGGCAGCTGGGTTTCACCCAGTTGCCAGTCCTGTAACGTCCGGATAATCTCTGAAGGCGTTGCCTGCGATTCCGGCGTCAGAAGCGCATACACCTGCTGGCGGAACTGCTGGCTCAACTCCTCCATCAGGGGATTGTCCTCGCCATCGAAATGTTCTTCCCAGCCATCAGGATCAGCGTGCATCCAAACGTTATGCGTCAGAGACGGTAGTGAGTCGTCAGGGTGTACGATGAGATATGGGGAGCTTTCTTTTGTTTCCAGATAGCGGACAGGCTGGCCATCCAGCAAAGCTTCATCAACTGCCGTACCATCGGTTTCCGGCAATGCGATTTCCGTGACATTGCCGCCGCAATGCTCTGCCACAACACGCCCCAGATCCTCCATCAGTGCGCGATGTTTTTCTGGAGAATCCAGCTCGCCCAATAATTCCGGTTTTACCAGTAATGCAGTAATAATTGTTGCCAGTTCACGAGTTGAAATTAATTTAGCCATGATAGTCATCCTTTCATCTGATGTGTTAATTCTAACAGTTTCGGTTTGCTGGCTAATAACCCGGCGTGAAGTTTTTTAAAAATATATTCGCCCTTTAAACAAAGAGCGAACAATGGAATTAAAAAAGGACAAATTTGTAATTAATGAATCAGGAGGCTGCTTTAACTAATAAGCCAGGGCGACCGTTGGTATACCTGTCAGGCGGCGAAATACCGAATTCATGATTCAGGGAGTCAGTTGAAAGGACCATGCCGCCGTGAGCAGCCTGGACGTGCAGAACTGAAGGATCAGTGTCACCCGCGTTTACATGGACCGAGGGAACACCATTTTCAATTAACAACGTCAGGGCCATTACCAGGCGTGATTCCACATCCTGTACTGCCAGCTGGGCATGACCGCCGAGCGCCATAGTAACGATAAACTCTGCTGAAGACCCGGGCTGTTCGTCGTCGAGGTTGCAGTAATCACGCATTCGTACCACCTGCGAGGGAAGATTAGCATGGTTGGTTTGTGTCTGAAGGAGCATCCGCTGGAGGGCGTAGCGGCGAACTGAGCACTCTTTATGCGTCGGCAATTCATCAGGGCTTTCTTCGTCGCTGCCTTTGATATGGTCAAGCCAGCCATCTCGGGCATGGTGACGCCAGACATTATCGGTGAGGGAGTGCATGTCCGCGCCGGGAGATACGACGAGATAAGGGGTTACATCCGGAGAGGTCAGATAATCGGCCTGGCTTGATTCATCGCGATCCACCGGCATGATCACACCGTCAATCTCTCCTCCGCAATGTTTCGCCACCAGCTCAGCGATATCCTGCATAAATGCTTTATGCGACTCCGGTGTTTTTAATTCATTCATTAATGTGGGTTGCACCAGTAATCCACAGACAATTTCCGCAAGCTCGGCAGGTAATAGACATTTTGGCATGGTTGGTTCTCCTCTTTTTTGAATGAGAACACTCTAACATTCCGGCTTATTTTCCAAATAAGTTGAAGGCATTTATTTTTTTAAAAATTCATATCCAAACTATAATTAAAATAGTCCATTTTAATCTCAGAAAAGTAACTTTTCTAAAGGCTTACCGGGAGGGCATTAACGAGTGTTTCGTAATCACATTTGTGCCAGTTGAAAGCCGGTGTGCATGACCATTGTTTCGTGACCTTAAACCCAGGAATCGTCGAGCGTCTGGGAGAAAGGCTGCGACACCTTCGGTTAAGATGGGTCTTGTGAGTGGGGAAGGGACGCTACAGCCGGAAGACAAACTGAATCTGCCATTTCAGCCCGCGAGTATCCCGACCCTGTGCCACCGTTTTATAGCTAACATTTCTCCTTTACTGTAGCATTCTGCCGTTTCGCCATCCTCTCGGAACTTCGGTATACCGCGAGCGGAATATTTGCCAGTCATATGGCCCTTACTGGTAACCGGAAAAAAGCTTCATGAAGGCGGATAGGAAGTTCCTTAGACGCATATGGTGTTTTTAAATTAACACATAAGCATTGCTACTCATAAGGATGTAAAATAACCATGCCCATTAAGGATGTAATTAAGACCTCATTGGTTTTTTTTTGGTATTTGTAAACAGACAATTCCGAAAATATTTCTCAGTAAAATTGAATCCTGCATATATAAACTGCCTTTAGCAGTGCTGCAAAATTATTTTTAAAAATCTTTCATTCAGGTTATTAGCCAGCGAGACCAATCTGTCATGATTACTTCAGACCAAACCTGAGGAATCAAAAATGGATAAATACTTTGACCAGAGCGGAATTGAAATCGACAACGCTAAGATTCAGTGTATTGATTCAGTAAAAGGCACCGGGGAATATATTTATCGGGTCACTTGCAATAAATGCAAAGGCCGTGGTGAGCGTAAACACTTTTATAGGAGCCGCTGCATGGCATGTAATGGTACGGGCTATAGCCTGGTCACAACCCGTACATGTTACACCCTTTCCGCGTTATATCGCACATACCCGGAAGCGGCACGCAAGATTTCAGCAGCTCAGGCAGTAGTGCGTCAGCGTGCTGTACAATCAAAGACTTCCGCGTTCAATCTGTGGTGTAAGAGCAATCAGGAACTGGTTGACGCCATCACACAGCAAGACGGGGAGAACAGCTTTCTGAACAGTCTGAAATCGACGTTATCACGGAAATATCCATTAAGTGATAAACAACTAACGGTCGCAGCCAGAATTCTCGGGATTTAATAAATCAGCTTCAGGCTTTTATAATTCTTATTTAATTTTACTCATTCCATTACGGAGGAAGATATGATCCATTCATTTAAAGACAGACGGCTGGAAAGCTTTTTCCGTAATGGAAAGTCCACAGCAGGTATTCCTGCTGATCTGTTAAATGCGATTTCATGCAGACTGAAAACGTTAAATAATGTAAAAAACGAACGCGAATTGTTATCAAGTAGTTTGCGTTACGAACGCTTAAGGATGACCGCAAACCGGTACTCTTCCATTCGAGTTAATTCAAAATATCGGTTATTCTTTGTGTGGAATGATGGCGTACATAACGTTCACCTGTCGGCGCATGATTATAAATCGCTAATCCATTAAGGTAAAAAATGAAACTTTTCGGTATTTTATCCAGGGATGCAGGCACGGATGCGATGTTTTATATTCAGACCAGCACTAAACAACAGGCAAGCTTCATATTTGATGCCCTTGTCCCCCGGCTGAATGCGCATTGCCAACTGATCGACCCACTGAATGAAACAATTATACCTTCACTAAGCCGGACGACACTTTCTTTACAGCCCTGGTCCCAGAATACCCAGACACGGACGAGTGAGCTGAAGATGACGACGCACGGTCTGACTCTCTCCGGGGCAGTGATGGTGGAACACTCCCGGCAGATCGTCGACTTCTGCGATAACCTGGGCCTGCGCCTCGATGCACCCACCGGGAAACCCAGCTGGACAGAACTGATCAATGCTGACCTTGAGCAGCTTAATTCCCCGCGTTTGTTCCCCGTCCTTACCCAATCTGGCACGGAAGGACAGTTTCAGATCTATGTCCCGGCACCGGCTGTCATTGACGCCGACGTAGTCATTGCAAGCGTGATCGGCGAGTGTTTTAGCGGCGTTACCCCGTACTGCGTGAACGGCACTCCATATCCGCTGACTGAAAAGCCGCTGATCCGGATGGAGGCACACGTTAGTGACATGCATACACGGGTTTTTGAGCTGACATTCGTCAGTTATAACCTGGCCCTTACTGCGACGGTATATGACAACAATCTGCGCCAGGTTCTGATGCTGTGTGAAGATTTTGGTGTCACCCTTCAGGGGCGAGCGGGTGCATCCTGTCATGCCTACATGCGTAACGAATACCGGCGGCTTGCACATGTAGGTGTTTGCTCACGCTCCGGGGCTGAAGACGATGTCCGCGCTTACAGCTCATATAAAGAGGAAACCCTGATCCGGCAGCTGCTGAATCAGGCGACGGCGGACAGCACATTGATCCCGGCGCGACACGGCCAGCAATTTAACGGTGTGCTGATGAATGCCACCCCGTCATCAGCAACCACCGGATTTATCTACCTGTCACAGGAATTCCCGCAAGGCCAGTTTATGATGACGGCGGAAGTGGTGAATGCCAGCAGCACGCCACGGGGGATCAGTTACATCGAAACGGTGGACGGTTACCGTTTTATTGTGACTGCATACGACACGAGAGCGATGAATTCCCTGACCGAATTTCTTGAAGTTAACGAGACCTATTTTACCCCATACCGCTGGGCGTAGCGCCAGCGCACCGGACAGCCAGGGAGGGCATCCGGAAAAGGTGATTTCACGCCATCAACAGAGCGCGAAACTCGCAGAAAAACAGACTGGCCCTATTTTAATACCCGATCACCGAAGCCAATTGCCTTCCGGGCAGAATGCCTGAGTATACCGGGTCTTAGCGACGTGGGATCAGGGCAGCCGGGAAAAGTAACTTTTGAAAAATTAGACGTGGTCAGTCGGCATGGTGTATTAAATTTCAAATCCTCTGGTTATATTCCTTCTTATAAACAATCCTCCTAATTTTTAAAGCTATCAATCACATCATCAACTATTCGGAAAAATTTTGCCGCAGGTTATTAGCCGTCGAGCGCGTCCTGGTATAATTGCCACATACCAACAGGAGACATCATGAATAAATTAGATATCATTTCCAGTCAGCTTAATTTCATTTCCCTTCTTAATGCTGTCGGTTATTCCGTATCTGATGTTGTATTTAAACGTCACGGTGCATCAACCGACTTTAATGCAGGTTTCTGGACGTTTGTCGCGGAGCAGAAAGATCGCTATATCGAAGTGTCGTGCAGCCTGTCACATCCTACCGCAGAAGGCACGCAGCATATCGATGTGCGCATTGATATGTTTGAAGACCCGATTGATGATGAGATCTCCCGGACTTTAGACACCAACACCTATGCCACGAATTATAAATATATTGAGCGAGTGCCGTTTACTGAATCCGTCAAAAGAGAATTTACCACCAGCCTTGGTGATATTATTTCAGAATAGTGCCAGCTTAATTCACGGCATGGATGCCTGAGATTTTCTTCAAAATATTCTCTTCCGGGTTATTAGGTTTTGAACCCAACCTGGTATTATATATCTACAGGCAATGCCAACAAATAATGAAGCGTCGGAGGCGATATGAGCATTCAGGAATTCGATTTTACCACCTGTGATTTATTTTCCATTCTGGACTCTCTGAATTATTCCCGCGAGGATATTAATGGTCTTACTCCGGCTATTTTCCGGGACGGCGAATTATCGAGAGTCTCTCTCTCTGTCGTCCAGTCTACCCGCTCGGCGGAAATCACGATCAGCCAGCGCGTGAGCACCGCCACAGGTCTCCGCTGCTATGTGCTGTTGATTGCGCAGCATGAAGACCGCATCCACAGTGAAGCCCTCAGCCAAGATGCTGAGGCGCAGTATCAGGTGAATCGCTTTATCCGCAAGATGGCTGAAGTCACGGATGCCAGCACCAAATCGATCAAGAAATGCTCTCAGATGATGAAAAAAATCATAAAGGAGCACCAGTTTAAAGCCAATCCTTCTTTCGGCCAGAGTTTCATCAAGGGTTGATTGAGTCTTGCCCCGGACGCCGGGGCAACGCTGAATAAACCCCTAACCAGCCGGGAGGCGCAGATGCCTGAAAAAAACTTCATTGTCAAAATTGTATGCCGGAATGGCGAGTATGAGCATTCCAGCGTGAAGCTTGTCGCCAGCGATACTGAGGCAAACGCCAGCCAGACGGCATTACTGAATGAGTGTCGCGACGAGGTCGAAGCACTGAGTTTTGAAGACGGCGGAGTGTATGATCTTGGCGGGGAATTCTTCTATCAAGTGAAGAGCTGCCAACAGCTGCCACCGGAGGATGCGGAGATCCTACTTCGTTACCTGTGAACCCGTGGACGGTTGCGTCAGCCGCCGTCCGTTGTAACGCGATCTTGCCTGCCCAGCCCGAGGGTTATGTGGTAATTTCCCGGCAACAGAATGATTCGAAATTAAGGTTATCAGTATGAAAAGTAAATTTGCTGAGCTGCCGGTGAAAAACGGGAAATCCGGTAACTGGACGCTGGACTCCTTTGTGATTACGCCAGAAAAAGCGCAGACCCTGAAGCTTCGCGCCGAATATACAAAGGATCAGGATGAATATATCCCGGCAGGCGTCTACCGGCGTTTGTCCTGTGATAACGAAGTGGTGATGTCCAATACGCCGATGGAGATCCGTACCTGTGAAGCTTTCATTGAGCGAGCAACTGGACGCATCCTGATTAACGGACTGGGGCTGGGAATGGTGCTGCACGCCATTCTTCAGAAGCCTGACGTGACCCACGTGACCGTCATTGAGAAGTCTCAGGATGTGATGAACCTGGTTTCCAAAGCATTTGCTCACGATCCCCGCGTTGAAATTATCCTTGCGGATGCTCTGAAATACTGCCCACCGGCAGGCGTTACCTTCAATGTGTGCTGGCATGATATCTGGCCAGATTTTTCGAGATCAAATCTTGATGAAATGGAAGCGCTCGAACGCAAATATCTCCACCTGTGCGACTGGCAGGACTCGTGGGGTAAAGAGCAGTGTGAAGCTGCCCTGATTCGTTTCGCGGCGCTGGAATCGTCACTGGAGTCCCTGATGCAGAAAGGGAAGTGACCTGCTTCACCGTCTTCCTGCGCCCACTTACGTTGAACTGAATCCATTTTAAGGATGACTGATGAAGAGTTGCTTTTCTAATTTACCTGTTAAAGATGGAACATCCGGTGCCTGGACACTGGACAGCTTCGAAATCTCCAAAGATAAGGCGGTTAGCCTTTTCCTCCGTGCCGCTACGGAGGATATCGACGCGGTTTTACAGCCCGGTAACTATCGCCGCCTTTCAAATGGCAGAAATGTGGTGATGACCAATTTGCCATACGAAATCCAACTCTGTCAGGAGTTCATAAAGCGAGCGACAGGGCACGTCCTGATCAACGGACTGGGGCTGGGGATGGTGCTGCACGCCATTCTTCAGAAGCCGGAAGTTAACAACGTGACTGTCATTGAGAAGTCGCAGGATGTGATTAACCTAGTTGCCGAGGCCTTTGCCCACGATCCCCGTGTTGAAATCATCCATGCGGATGCTCTGGAATACTGCCCACCGGCAGGCGTTACTTACGATGTGTGCTGGCACGACGTCTGGGCGGGATTATCGAGTTCAAATCTCGATGAAATGGAAGCACTCGAACGCAAATATCTCCACCTGTGCGACTGGCAGGACTCGTGGGGTAAAGAGCAGTGTGAAGCCGCCCTGGTCCGTTTTTCAAGGATGGCTGATGAGCAACCTTAACAGCGATTTGATTGCGCGGATCTATGCCGCGTCAGACACCCCGTTAACGAACGAAGAGCTGTATCGCGAGGTACAACGCGAAACGGGGATGTCGGATGCAGAACTACAGAAAATGAAGGCGTTCGGCTCGGACAAAATGCGAACCAGCGGCGTCAAGCATCAGGTTCGCTGGTATCAGCAGACGCTGCGGCAGGCCGGGGTGATCGAGCGTGTCCCGGAAAAGCGGGGCGTCTGGCGCTATGCCTTCAAAAATGACAAGAAGCTGCATGAGTCCTGGGACAAACTGTGCGTCGTTGGCTTCTCAACTTCGCTCGGGGCATCGGTCTTCGGGAATGCGTACGCGTTCTTCAGCAACATCAATGAGCAAATCCATCTCTGCCTTACGTCGCCCCCGTTCCTGCTGCGTAATGCCCGAAATTACGGGCACGGCGGCGGACGCGGTGAGCAGGCGTATATTGACTGGCTGCTGCGGATTCTTGAGCCTATCGTGAAGCAGCTCGTGCCGGGGGGCAGCGTGGCGCTCAATGTGACGCAGGACAGCTTTAATCCAGGCAGGCCATCGCGCTCTCTGTATCTGGAAAGACTGACACTGGCGCTGTGCGATAAGCTGGGTCTTGAGCTGATGGACAGACTGAACTGGGTGAACCGAGCGAAACCCCCGTCGCCGACTCACTGGGCGTGTAAACAGCGTGTTCAGCTCTGTTCGTCTTACGAGCCGGTGCTGTGGTTTACTAATGACGCGCAAAAGGTTCGTTCGAACAACATGCGCGTTCTCCAGCCTCATTCAGAGCAGCATCAGAAATTGCAGGCGTCCGGCGGCGAAAACCGCACTACATTTTACGGGGATGGCGCTTACCAGCTTAAAAATGGCGCCTTCGGCAATAAGACAGAAGGGACTATCTCCAAAAATACGCTTATGTTTGGCAATGCCTGCCCGGATACGCGGCTCTGCCATCGCATCGCCCGCGAACTGGGGTTTCCGCTGCACGGTGCAACGTCACCCACTCGACTCGCCGCATTCCTGATCGAGTTCCTCACCAGGCCTGGTGATCTGGTAGTTGAGCCATTTGCCGGTCTGCACAAAGTACCGGTTGCCGCTGAGCGGCTCGGCAGACGTTGGTATGCAACGGACAAAATAATGGAATGGCTCGGGATCTCGCGCAGCCTGTTTACAGAAATGCCGGGATACCAGAGCAGCCCGATACTCGATGACCTGGTTGCCCTTTACCGTGATGAACTGCGGGAAGGGGGATGAGCTGGGCGGTTTAGCCTGGCCAGCAGCCGGAAGTGACGCCAGCGGGGATGTCCTGCGGCGACGGCGCTGACAGAAAATGATTCAGCAACATACCGGCGTAATGGCCACCAGGATTCTTCTCCCGGATGCCTTAAAAACGACGGCGACAATTTTAATCACTGAAGGGAGTGTGAGCATGAAGAATTTGACTGAACAGGTTTCCCCCATTGAACTGCAAAAGGGCGACCGTGTTGAAGCGTACGGCGCATTAATGGAAGTGATGCACATCGTTGAATCCGGCTGTGATGTCCCCGGCGGCGTCCGCGTTGCCGCCTGCGTCTCGCGGGTTATCGGTGACACCACCGGTACTATTCCGCGTGGATGGCTGGAAACGCCCGAACAAATGTCGGAACGGGGGGCAACCTGGGCCGCAGAGCTTCCGGCTGGGCTGTACTGGAACATTCAGGGCAATGCCCATGCCAGAGTCAGCCGGGTGACGAACTGACGTTATGAGAAAGGTGAAAATATTGCCAGTAGTCACCCATATGGTATAATTGACATACCAAATGGGAGGGTCGGTTATGACTATGAAAGTTTTTTCTCCAGATTTATCCAAAATGAACCCGCACGGCTTATGGCAGGTGGTGGGTCTGGATAATGACGGCATTGCGCTGATGGACAAAATTAGCCACGGACTGGAAGGTAAAGTCGCTCATTCCATTTCTGAATGGGCGAACATCACGCCGTCGGAACTGCGCAAAATGTCCGGCATTCCGAACACCACCTTCAATCGCAGCGTAAAAGCCCGTTTCACTGCGGATCAGAGCGAACGTCTGGTGCGTATTATTCGCGTCATTGAACGGGCTGTAGAGCTGTTCGAAGGCGACAAAGAGGCAGCACAGAAATGGATGAACGAGCCAAACCGTGGCTTGAGCTGGAAGACTCCGGCAGATGTTGTCTCTTCGGAAACCGGCGCACTCGAAGTGATGCGCCTGATCACCCGTATTGAACACGGAGTCTATTCGTGATCCTGTATCGGATGACCAAGACCCGCTATATTACGACTGCATGGTCGGGATTAGGTGCGAAAGAAGCGGGAGGCCGCTGGAACAGTGTCGGCACAGCACTTGTCTATCTGTCCGAGACGGCCTCTCTGACCATGCTGGAGACGCTGGTGCATATCAATGCCCCGCAGCTTCTGGACGCTTACACGCTGCTGAGCATTGATGTCCCGGATGACCAGATCCAGGCCTTTGACTTGAACCTGCTGCCGCCGGGCTGGGCAAGTGAAGATGCGCCCGCAGAACTTGCCCTGTATGGCGATAACTGGGCTGAAAGTGGCTCTTCTGTTGCCCTGCGTATTCCCAGTGCATTATCTCCGGTGGAGTTTAACTACCTTTTAAATCCGGCTCATCCGGCGATTTTTGATCTGATGAAAACCGTCCAGAAAATTCCTTACCAGTACGACACACGGCTGAAATAGTTTCAGGTTTATATAACCTCCTGGATTGAGATGATAAATGATGACAAGCGAAAAAATCTTTAAAATCAGTGTATCGCTCGTTGTGTTATTTTCTTTCGTTTACTGGGGGCTTGATCCCGAATTTATCTGTAAATTTGCCAGTGACCCATCCAGTACCTGTGATTATTCTGAGCGTATTCCATTGCTTAACTTTATTTCTTCAGTATGGGCATTGATGCTGACTGTGACTCTGGCTGGCATTCTCGTTAAGTGGGTCAGAAAAAATTAGCCGCAGCTTTTGAACCGGGACAGGCTCTTCATAACGTCTTGTGTTCCGTCTGGTATTGCAACCGGGGCAGAGAGTATTTTACTTCAGATAATAACCTGAATATTTGAAATATACTTTTATACCAGACGATGCAGGTTCGTTGCGTACTTAATTCCGAATATGTCAAATGTGAAATGAATTGCAATCGGATAATGTGATTTTGCTGTTTCCAGATTTGTTCTCTTCCTGTTTTATTCCTCTATTTTTAAAAATTTCGCTTTGTACTTATTAGCCAGTGAACCGACTTTGCTAAAATATCCCTACAGCAACCCAACTGACGGTCGAGGTTAATAGTATGGAATCCGAACAGCTCATCACTAAAATTACTCAGACACTGAAACGCCCCGACGGCTCTGAAGTGCGTATTGTGGTGCAGCAGTCATTTGGCTTAGGCCTCACGCCTTCGCTGGGTGTGTATGTCCTGCGTCGCCCGACCACTGTCGACAACTGGCAGTTGTGCAAAAACACACCGCACAAGGACTGGCGCACCATGTCGGTGGATGAATACCAGAAACACGGGCGTTCTGAAATGCTGCGGTACGTCTCCATCGGCGAAATCCTTCGCCTAAGCGCCGCGATTGGCAAACCGATGAGCTACGTTGATACCTGTCCGGGTTTACAGGGCTGATGGTGTATTTTACCCGTAGCAGAACTGACAAATTTAAAAATTGCAGACGGAGAAAAATGATGATTAACAAACAGGGCAACGCTGTAAATCTCCCGGACTTAAGCCGACTGTATATTATCTCAGGCCGCATGATGTTTGATGATGAGGAAGAAGTGATGCTGGTTGAAGCCGACTCCTCCGGTGAAGCAGAAGCGGCATTCCGGCGACATATCGCCGACAGAGAGGCACACATTGAAAAGGCACTTGTCATTTCGTCGGCGTCCCTTCAATCACTGTTACCAGACCGGATCATTGTTTCCGCCCTGACACATACCTTATAACTGAATCTTTCCCATTTAATAAATGCCGCCCTTGTGGCGGTTTTTTATTTTTTCCGCATAATTACTTAATGCCGCCCTCTAAATAATGGCTGGATTAATAAATATGGCGCCTGTCTTCTCTATAAAAACTTCGAAAATATTTCATTTCGGGTTATTAGGTGCGGGTATCTGTTTTGATATTATCTATTCACAGACAGCAATCACACTTAATTAAATAAGGAGTTATGCAATGGCAAATAATTACACTCAGGCATCCTTCACAATTCTCTGTTCACAGGAACAGGCTCAGATGGCTCTGGACGCGATTGCGTATGTTACGGACACGGATGTGTCGGAAGGTGATCACCTGCTGTCTAAACCTGCTTCAGAGTGTTCCCTCACTGAACTGCTGGTCCTGGGTATTATTCAGAACCACCCGGAGTGCGATCCGTTTGAGCCGACTTTTGGTCAGCCGGAGTCACCAGAAGACAATTACGAGCTGGAACTCAAAGCGGAAATCACCGGTAGCGGTCTGGCAATCAGCCATGATGAAAGCATTAACCTCGACCACGCAATCGCGGTAACAACTGCCGTGTTGTCGGTGTTTAACCTGCCTGAAATGGTCACAATCAATGCCGCTTTCGTCTGCGACCGACCACGCGAAAACGAGTTCGGCGGTGCGACAATCGTGGTGACTAAAGATACACACCACTATGAGGAAGGCTTTAATTTTTCCCGCCTGATGAACGAAGCCCATGATGCCGGTGTTCAGTATGCGTTGGTGAAAGTGAACCAGTATAACCACGAAAACACATACACAGAATGCTATCTGATGAGCTGCAAAGCGTCTGAATCGCCTTATGACGTTGCACGCCACCGCCTGGCCTCGGACGAGAGTACTTCTGACGATCCTGATGAGGATGGAGTCATCATTCTCAGCGAAGAAGACAACACCAGCATGGCGCTTCACAGCGTCACCGAACTGACGCCCGTCGTGTACGACAGCCTGAGCAAATTGCTGCCTTCGCTGGACGTATTGTGCCCCGTGACTGCCTGATAACCCTAGATTGCCACCGGGACAGCCGGTGGCATGGAGAGCTGAAATGTTCAATAAACTTTTGATTGCGTCCGCTAGCTGCATCAATGAATTTGCGAGTGAAGTCCCGCAAAGCGTCTTCTTTTCCATTGATACATCGCTGGCTCAGCGTATCCGTGAACTGGCGGCATACGTGAAAGAGAATGATTTGTACGTTGCAGAGTTTTTCTTCTATGACTGCCTCTGGTCCGAAACATCGGAAGAGGACATTGAGGAACTCATGGCGAAGGCTGCATTTATTGAAAGTGACAGTAACGGGCAGGAAACCATGCTCCGGGACGTCATGCCGTCCTCTCGCACGGAAACAACTTCCATCCGGGTCATGAAAGAATCATTTCAACTGACGGCTGTACCCCGCCATTGCGGTGATGACATGATGCTCAATACCCCCAGAATTCCGTTGGCAGAGCTGGAATCAAATACGACGGTTTTAATTACCCAGCAGTATTCGTGAGAGCGTGGTAAAGATAATATATTTATTGCCGCGTAATTCTATTTATTCAGTGCTATTTAGTTAAATTGGCATAATTCCAATTTAACTAAATTTATCTTCACATATTGCACTGAAGATATTAGATGGGTTTAATAAATAACGCGATAATGCAGCGAAAGCCAAAATTCAGGAAATAATATGTATATCGAAATAAAAGAAACATTCCTTGAATTACCCTCAGAAATTCAATTTTCTGAGGCGGCTAACGCTGCCATTCTGACGCAGGATAAATGGGGCGATGTCTGGCAAACACTGAAGACCGATGCGGATCTGAATTATACCGATGCCGGTGAGCCGGTCAGTCTCGCATCGCGCGTGACGACGGCAACCAGTGCCATTTATCATGCGATTACCGAAGGCTGGACCATGTGCGTCGGCTACAGCGGCGGGAAAGACTCCCACTCGCTACTGCACCTGTTCCTCATGGCCCTGATCCGTGCCGTACGGAACGGGTCGAACGTCAGCCAGCACCACTTCATTCAGATCTCCAACACCCTGATTGAAAACCCTGAGATGCATCATCAGTCCACGCAGGTTCTCAGCCAGCTCCGAGCCTTTATTGCCGAACAGCAACTGCCCGTGACCGTCCTGGTGGCCCACCCGTCCATGACCCAGAGCTGGGTCGGACGCATTCTGACCGGGCGCGGACTTCCGACCTGGACAAATTCCAATACGCGTCAATGCTCTACAGATCTCAAACGCTCTCCACTGCGCCAGGCCAAAGCCCGTTATTTAAAAAATGCACCAGCTTCCGTCCGCAACAAAGTGTGCCTGATGCTGGGTTCCCGCGATGATGAGAGCGCCCGTCGGGCAGGCAACATCCTCAGAATGGGCGGGCAGTCGGACAGCGTCTCGCTCACGGAGCTCGGCGGCGAACTGTACCCGGTGAAAGAGTGGCGGACACAGGATATCTGGTCATTTCTGATGGCCTGTGGTTCGCTGGCGCGATTTCCGCTGCCAAGCTTTTTGCCGGACAACTTCAGCCTCGCCACGCTTTACAAAGACGCGACCGGGGAATGTATCTGGACGCCGGAGAAATACACGGCCCGGTCTTCTGCCTGCGGCGCTCGCTATGGATGCTCGCTTACTCTTGTTTTTATGTATTTAGAGTTAAACTCTACTTTTCTATTTTTAGAATTCAAGCTATTCATCGTAATTGAGAGATATCCTTTTAATGTTCAGCAAGCCTGTTAAAAGCACTTTATCTGAACCGCGTTTTGCCTAAATCCTGCTCAATATATACTCTCCCTGAGTTCTGAAATCCTCAAATTCCCCAATCTTAAAGCATTGATACATAGATGATGTCAGATAATGCGCAATCATCTCACCGCCAATATGGATCCGTTCCGGGTGTGAGTATGTCGCCTGTATAGCCCTTTGTTCATTCATCATTACAGGAATTGTCTGCAACAAATCCCCATCCAGGATTTGGCACTCAGGTTTTACTCCTGTTCCGTATTGTAATTGCTCTGATTCGAAATCATGGACTGAGCGATAGGCGAACGAAACGATATTTCCTGTTTCCTCGCAAATTGCGAACTGATAAACACTGGTTGTCACCGTTGAAGAAGAGGGAATTGCATGGTCATGCTTGTATTGTTTCCACAGCCTCCTTAGACAGGCCGATGTATGATAATTGAGATTTTGTATACCTGATACGACCATTCTGGTTGATGCTTCAAGCAACCAGGTGTTAGAAAATCCACCTGCCCCCGTACCTGCTATGATGGTTCTTAGCTGGGGGATGTAACCTGCTTTGGAAACAAAAGATAACGGCTCCCCATTATCGGTGACGGCAAGGGTATCTGTTACAATCAGTGCTTGTGCTTCGTCTGTATAAAATATCAGTGATGACATATTTTCCTCATCCAGAAAAGACATTACATGAATCACAGAACAGGTCACTACAACCACGTGAAAGGGAGTCAGACCATTTTCCAGAGGTAAATATATTCTTGTGTTTGGACGCGTTGCGGTTCTCTGTAAAAAATATATAGCACAAACAAAAGTCCCCGCAGGGATAAATATAGTTATATGCGCTTTTTCTGCTGGCTTTTACAATTGAAAGTGACAGGTAAACGAAATGTGTTACAGGTTTCTTTTGCTTTTCGTTGGGTTCTGTATATGCGAATTTACCCTGTGTGTTATTTTTGCAATGGACTCAGGCTGTATTCAATCAATTAAGGTTTACTTCTGGCATTAAGATGTATCCGTTGCCTGTTTTTTAAGGGCACGGTTTGTGCCGGGAAATGAAAATCACATCTTAAGTTCTTCACTCAAAGGATTTGTGATGTTTATCACGTATGGTCCGGGTAACGTGTTGAGGTCAATGTATTGCATCGTGATGGTGTCGTTACATCTTTTACTTTCCTCCTGATTTGCATATTCACTCCCGGCAACCTGGTTGTTTGTTTTTTCTTCTTCCGGATTTATAGTGTAGGCATGAGGTGGCGTTTCAGGGCGACAGACTGTGAGGATAATCACTAACATTCATGCGCGTTATGGGCGTGTCAGCAAACTGGATGCAACAGAGCCGAAACTGAAATTTGAACCCGGATTTCTGTATGCTGAAATACCTTATATTAGCGGCATCCAGAATCGAAAACTGAGCCGATATGTACACTTTTATCTTATGGATAAAGCTATCCTGCAGGCCAGGGATTTAAAGCCTTTAGCCCGGGCATTTTTACGCTGGATAAGGTGGCTGGAGGATAACGGACTTGACCCTTTCACCCCGGGAACGTTGAAATACCAAAGCCCTACATATGGCTTCAGGGAGTATCTTCTGGGGGCCGTAAGGCAGGGGCGCATCGCCTCATCCACCGCGGCGGTGTACATCAGCGTTATCCGACGGTTTTACGTATTTCTGGGCAAGTGTGGTGAGCTGGCTGCCAGCTCATTTTTTACGTTGGTCGAAAAAGTCGTTGACGGGCGACGCAAGGTGATAAGTTCGGATCTTGCCATCAGGATAACCAGCACAACAAAAAGGACAATCAACCCACTGAATGATGCAGAGGTTCATATCCTGGATGAGGCACTGAAATCTGAGTCCGGGTTGTTCAGTTTAATGATTGTGCTGATGAAAAATTGTGGGTTACGGCTGGATGAAATGCTGACCCTGCCGTCGTCACTCTTTACTGAAGAGTACCTTGCCAGTGTCCCTGTATCTGAGTTGACCATCAGGGGGCTTCATATTGGTCCGAGATGCGGAGTTCATACGAAGTTTGGGATGACGCGAGAACTCTTCATCACCAGACGATTGTACGAGCAGGTTCTGGATTATCTGGCGGATGAGGAGTATGAAAAGAAGATCCAAAAATGGCGTGCACGACAGGGTGGGGAAGGGCGGCACGAGCCTTTATTTTTAATGGCAAACGGGAAACGGATGTCTGAAAAAGCCTTTTACTCCCGCTGGTACAGTTTTCGCCATCGCCTGGCCCGGTCTGCTCCGGGAAATGTGTTCAGACATAAACCCCATGATTTGCGGGCAACGTTTGCGACCCATTTTTTACGCTCGGCACTGAGTTGCTATCCCGATCAGGCCGCAAATGCGCTGGGTACAGTAAAATACTGGATGGGCCATAAAAGCGAAAATACGACGATGAAATACATCGTCTTTCTTCAGCAAAACCAGATTTCTGATGCAGTCGCCGGGGTCATGGACGCATTGATTGACGGTGCTGCAGGTCGCGATGGAGCCATATATGAGCCGGAGTGAAACGCAGATAACGTGGATGGCCGAAAATGTGCTGTCATGGGAGACGGTCAGCGGACACATCACTCAGCGGGATCTGAACCGATATTATTTACTTGACGTTTATCTTCAGGCTCATTTTTCAGATTATGTGTTGCTCCCCGGATGGTTTAGTGAACATTCGCATCTTGCCCGCCCTGAAAAACGCGATTTTATTGCCTCTCTGAAACGATTTCTTCTGTCTTACCGTCCCGCCGGAAGGTTAACCATTTTCCGTTATCTCAATATGTTTTTTATATGGCAGTCAGTCAATCAGTATGACTATGGCACGGCTGAAGGCGTTGAAATGTATATTAAACATCTCATGAACGATATTCGTCGGCGAAAAATTTCAGTCAGGATGGCAAGACACTACTTGTCCGTGGTCAACCGGTTTTTGCTTACGGGCGGGCAGATTCAGAGGCGGTATGAATATGAATTCTTACCGAAAGGAACGTATCAGCAGCAGGGAAGGGATAGCTATACCAGGAATGAACTTTCCGAGATCCTGAGGCAGTTGTCATCCATGAATGAGTTCCTTGCGGGATGTATCCGGGAGCATATCGCTAAATCGGAAAAAGGGGTGCGGCATTTCTCACCGTCTTTGCTGGCACCTGTTTATGAAGCGTATTTCCGGTATCCGGGAGAGAACGGGGTCAGCAGGGCAGAGATCATCATCAGGGACGTTCTGGAAAATTACTTTCTTACTTCTTTTTTTCTGTTCTGTTACCACACATGGGGAAACACCTCTCAGGTTCTGGGTCTGACGCGGGATGATATACATCTGGATGAAAAGGGTATCAGCACTGATTATGTTTATAAGGGGAGAGCGAATAAGTATATACGTCTGACGATAGGTAAATCGGAGTATGTGACCAAACGTGCGGGCTATTACTGGTTTCTGTCTTTTATCAGGCTCAGGGACGACATCGTTAACTATCTGGTTTCCGCAGATAACTTCCCTCCGGTACAGGCGCTGTTTCTGAGTGAGCCGCAGGTGAAATTCCATAAGCTTTATTCTCTTAATCCCAGTCATCTGACTAAATTTTCTAACTCTGAGGGGGCGTGGGCCACGATGCGGCAGCTTAATCCCTCGCTTCCATCAATTACCGTTTCTGGCTTGCGCAAAACGTCTGAGCAGTATACGGACAGAACATTAAAGAATGGTCTGATTACGGCGGAAAAAGCACAGCATAACTGGGGCACTTACAGGCGGAATTATGCTGCAGGTAACCCACAGGGGGCGAAGGAAAACTTCAGTGCTGCACTTGATACGCTTATGAATCAGGGGATTGCGACACGTGCGTTATCCGAGCGGGTAAAAGTTGCTGATGAGCTGGGGATCGATCTGCGTGGAAGCGATGAGGGTGTGGATCTTTTATTGAATGGCCTGGGATGTCGATCGCAGGAGCCGCCTACAGATATTGAATTGCGCTTTATAAAAAAGCAAAAACGATTTGGCCGGACACCAAAGGCTTGTGCGGATTTTTCTCATTGTGTCGAATGTTCAAAAAGTTGCGTTGTGGAAACGCTGGAGTCTGTATGGCTCCTGCTGTCATTCAGGCATGCTATCGAGTATGGAAAACCGTTGTACATCGGTTCGGTCAATGCTGTGGAGCGTTATGAAACGTTACTCCTGAAGATTGATTTACGGCTTGGGCTGGTAGATGAGGCGATCCTGAAAAAAGCGCGCGTTAAACTTCAGCGAGAAGGTGTGGCTCCGGTATGGCAGATTTGAAGAAAAAAGAGGTAAGCCGTAGTCGAATGGCGGAGTTTCCTGCCGGAACGCCGCTTCGTTCAGGGGATGAGTTTCCGACTGAGGATATCATCTGTGAGGCACTAGAAAACAAAAGCTTTGAACGTCTGAATAACTGCCTGGTTATCGCCAGCTCAGATGAACATGATATGCGTTTTATCAATGAGGAGACGCTGAATATTTATTTCAGGGATGATGTCTGGACCAATCGCTATGTCAGAACCCATATTGGTGAAACGTTAAGAACCGTTAATTTTTCAGGCATACGGGATCCTGAACTGCGTCTTGAAGCCAAAATCATCTCAGCCAGCCTGCTCTGGATTGTCGGCAGGACCGCGAAGACGCAGTCCCTGATCCGGAAATGTGCAAACATTGTGGCGGGAGCCCGTATTATTGAGTCTATGGGGTATCGCAGTCTGTTTCAGCTTCGTTTTCCGCTTGTCCGGAATGCTTTCATTGTAAAGATGAAGGAGGAGGATGAGCACGGCAGGAAGCGTTCTGAAAGAACATTACGTAATTACTTTATGGACCTGGCGGATATCTCGCTGACAGGTCATACCCGTCTTCGAAAATACGGTTACTTTCCTGATATTAGCTTCGACAGTTACAACAGTGTGGATGATTCAAACCAGACATATTGTATGCCTTTCAGTCTTATGATGTCTGTCTGGGAAGGGCTGATTACTGAACTGGATGCTGAAATCAGTGATTTCGATTTTGACGGGTTTTCCCGGCTGTGCGCTATCATAAACGGTTTTTATGATTCGCCTTACTATACGTCGATGCTGGAAGCCCGTAAAAGAGGGACAGCAAAAAGCATACCGGATTACCGGGCCGCGTATTACTACAATATTGTTGCCGGGGAAATTCGGGCGCTTTTCGCGACACTTGGCCCCGGGATGCAGGGCTGGTTCTCGGTACATAAAAATAAGCGCTGGAGATCTGATTTTATTGGCGTTGATCACATAAAGCTGAACACCTGGCATTTTGAGCTGACGTTAAAAGTCATGAATGTGATACAGGCCATGTCGGGGATGAGACACAGCGAAGTGCTTGGCGTGATGCACGGTTCACTGATTTATGATGGTGATATCCTGGGACTTCGTTCGGTGTTGCATAAGTTCGCCCCGGAAGGTGGAAGTCACGAAGACTGGGTTGTTTGTCGCTATGTGGAAAAGCCTTTTCAGCATTTACGCAGAATTAATCAAATCATGACAGGCCTGGACGGGAAGACGCTGGACAATGTTCCATTGTCTTTAAATATCAGGTCGTGGTTCTCGGAGCAAAAACTCTCTTTTATGGGGACGCAGCGCCAGACTGAGTGGGCAAAGAAATTTGTGAAAAGACACCATCTGTTCATCCGACGTGACCATATTGATGAGTTCAGGCTTTTAAATCCAAACATACGTGATGATGAACGCGTTGCGATGGAGATTCGGGAGGGGGCTTTCTGGCCATTGCGAACCCATCAGTTTCGCCGTTCACTTGCTGTACACCTCAGGCGTCTTGATCTGATTTCTACTAATGATCTTATCCGGCAGTTTAAGCACTTAATCAGAGGCATGACGGAGTGGTATATGTCCGGTGCACTCAACGCTTCGCATTTTAGCCGGGCGATCCCTCAGGCATTCGCTGCCGAGATTGAGAGGGTTGATACCGAACTCTCAGCTTCCAGGGCTGTTTCTTATCAGCATGAAGGCCTGCTTTATGGCGAAGGCGGGAAGTTACTGATGTCCCAGAGAGGTGGGCACTTACATCAGATGACGTTTCCTACACTGAAAAAAGCGATGAGCATGGCTAAACGAGGCGGGCAAAAACTGGTATCTCTTGGAAACGGTTTTTATTGCATGAATGGCCATGACTGCGAGTTTAAGGCGGTTGTTCAGTCAGCGTCCTGCAATCCGGGATGTGAGAACATGCTGGCCGGAGCTGATTCTGTTCCCGTGTGGAAACGCAGGATGGCTCATTATGACAACCTTCTGGAGATTGCCGTGCGAAATAATGCTCCTCAGGCTGACAGGGATTTTCTGATGCTTGAGAGAGATTTTTATGCAGATGCTGTCCGTTTTTTTGAAAAGGATGAATAGAGCATGACGAACGAACAGTCGGGGGTTAAAAAAACACAGGCAAGAGCAGAGCAGGCCCTGAGGGAACTGATGTTATCAGGGGAGCGTATCAGCCAGTATGCTGTGGAAAAACGAGCGGGGCTGGCAAACGGCACCCTGAATTATAACTGTCCTGAGTACAGGCAGGTCAGGGAGGCTATCCGCAGTCTGAAAAAAACGTGCCAGGGCACCGCGCCGGTTGATGAGCAGGGCATTGAGCAGCAGATCAAGCTGAAAGAAAAGTATCGCCGTCAGAGAAATGAGCTGAGGGAAGAAATCAAAAAGATGATGGCTGAAAATGTAGAGCTGTTACATAACCTTATACTTTTACAGCAGTATGTCAGGGAGCTTGAACGCAACACCGGGAGGGAGAAAGGGGACGTCATTCCGTTCTCGGGTGGTGTCAGGGACTGAGGCTATACTGAACGGAAGGACGCGAGGTGAATCGCCACAGGTTTAACAGACACCTCAGAGTCATTTAAGATGACTTAAAGAGAGGTGCCCATGAGCGGTAAGCGTTATCCTGAAGAGTTTAAAATTGAAGCAGTCAAACAGGTTGTTGATCGCGGTTATTCTGTTGCCAGCGTTGCAACGCGTCTCGATATCACCACCCACAGCCTTTACGCCTGGATAAAGAACTACGGTCCGGATTCTTCCACTAATAAAGAACAGTCAGATGCTCAGGCCGAGATCCGCCGTCTTCAGAAAGAGCTGAAGCGGGTTACCGACGAACGGGACATATTAAAAAAAGCCGCGGCGTACTTCGCAAAGCTGTCCGACTGAGGTACGCCTTTATTCGTGACAACACCTATTGCTGGCCTGTTCGCCTGCTCTGTCGGGTGCTGGATGAACATCCCAGTGGTTTTTACGCCTGGCTTCAGCAGCCGCATTCACAACGCCATCAGGCAGACCTGAGACTGACAGGACAGATTAAACAGTTCTGGCTGGAATCGGGATGCGTCTATGGTTATCGCAAAATCCATCTGGATCTGCGGGACAGCGGGCAACAGTGCGGAGTGAACAGAGTCTGGCGACTGATGAAACGTGTCGGGATAAAGGCTCAGGTCGGATACCGGAGCCCGAGGGCATGTAAAGGCGAGGCCAGTATCGTGTCGCCCAACAAGCTCCAGCGACAGTTCAATCCGGATGCTCCGGATGAGCGTTGGGTAATCACAGCGTGGTTTCCTCAAACCCTCGCTGTGAATTAACTGAAATACTTCATTGAAGCTGTAACCAAACAGTTAACTGAAAGAATGAGCCCGCAGAGCATTGCACAGCGATGACACCATTTGTTGAGCTTCACCGTTTTCGCATACAACCGTCCGGAATTTGGAAAAGCACTGTCTTTTTGTACTGACCGATCATGATTAAGTGACACCTCTTCGAAAAAGAGAGCGCGATGAGCGATTAATATATGGCTCGAAAGACAATTATGTTGGGCTTTTATGACCGCTGTCAGAGGTATTATCTTACCCGGACGGCAACAGGGTCGGAATGTCATCAGCGGCACTGTAACAAGCTATCCGCCATCTTAAATATCTGCAGGTCCTTGCACCGAGTATGCACACCAACCGACAGAGTGATTTGACCCAAACTGGTGGATATTTTGCAAAACTATTAGCCTCTTATGACCGGTCTGCAGCCTGATATTGAGGAATTAGTGCGCTTTCATGGAATGCCTGCCGGGATCGCAAGTACGAACCCCCGGTACTGTTACACTGAATGTGCTCAGTCCTGTATCAGATTGTATTTTTCAGCAACTCAAGAACAACCCTTATTTTATCATTGTCACGTTTGTAGTACGTCCAGGGACCGATGCGCTGAGAAGTAACAAGTTGTGCCCGTTGAAGAGCTGAGAGGTAAAGAGAAACGGTAGACTGTGAGAGCCCGACCTTTTCCTGAATGATACTGACACACACACCGAACTCGTCCGCATCAGCATAAGGCTGATGGAAGTGTATTTTCGGTTCCTTGAGCATATGCAGAATTTTTCTTCTAACAGGGTTTCCCAGCGCCTTAATCACGTCATTCAAATCAATATCAGGCATAAACTCTGTCACTTGTCGCATTGAGGAATTGCAATGTTACGATACTTCTCTACGTTAAGCATCAGCTTTTGAAAAGCTGATGCTCATAAGAATGGTTAGCCAAAGGCGGGATAATCTGTGTAGCCTTTTGCCGTTCCACCATACATGGTTGTTGGATCGACCGGATTCAGTGGCCATTCATGATAAAGGCGCTGCGGTAAATCCGGATTAGCTATGAACGGGCGGCCAAATCCGATAATGTCTCCCCAGCCAGCACCGATAATCCGTTCGGCTTTTTCTTGCGTATATCGCCCGGCATACATAATTACACCGCTGAATAACTTACGGACTTCAGCTCTGAATGCTTCAGGCAATTCGGGAGCATCATCCCAGTCGGCTTCAGCAAGAGAAATATAGGCTATTCCGATTTCTTCAAGAATTTTAACGGCTTCGGTATAGGTTTCATGGGGATCATCTTCCACCAGGCCAAGATAGACCCTTACTTCATCCGTGGTCTGAAAGAGCGGAGCAAAACGGACTCCCACACGGTCTTTACCGACCACATCAGCGACAGCCTGCGTCACTTCGCGCAGAAACCGCAGCCGGTTATGTAATGAGCCACCATATTCATCCTCTCTTTTGTTGCTATGGGATGACATGAACTGGTTAACCAGGTATCCATTTGCACAGTGAATTTCCACACCGTCAAAACCGGCATCAAGGGCGTTCTGAGCTGCCCCGGCGTACATCCTGACAATCTCACTAATTTCCTCTTTTTCCAGTGCGCGGGGGCAGGAAGCGGTAGCCAGCGCACCCTCTCCCGGCCCGGTTTCGATGAATACCTTAACGTTTTCCCCTGCCGGTATCGCCGACGGAGCGACAGGCGAGGCGTTACATGGCTGCAGGGAGTTATGGGATACTCTTCCGACATGCCAGAGCTGGGCAAAAATGATGCCTTCTTTTTCATGCACTGCCCGCGTCACTTTCTTCCAGCCTTCCACTTGCCGTGAGCTGTAGATCCCCGGGGTCCACGCATAACCCTGCCCACGAGGTTCGATTTGTGTTCCTTCGGTCACCATAAACCCGGCACTGCTGCGCTGTGCGTAATATTCAGCCATCAGTTCGTTCGGAATATCACCCGGTTGTGAGCTCCGTGAGCGGGTTAAAGGCGGAAGTACAACACGATTCTTCAGGGTGTAGGGACCTAGTCTGGTGGGAGAGAACAGGTTTTTCGTCTTCATTACATATCCTGATATAGCGAATTTTCAATATCACTGAAACGCCATGTCTCAGCATTTACGACCTGGCATGTCGTCGTTCGGCCGATGTAGCCGCAGAACCACGACACTTTATTCCACATATTGAGATTTACCAATATCTAGATTTATAAAAATTATGATCGGATGAGCGGAACGGGGGGGTTGCCTGATGGCTCACAGAATCGGCATCATGAACCTAAATGGTTCTGATAATGTTATCGGAGATCCTGAACGGGAACGGTATGCGTCACGATTTTAATGACTATGTTGCATTCATGGCAGTAGCACAGGAGTGCAGTTTTTCACGGGCTGCTGTCCGCCTCGGGATCTCGGCATCCACGCTTTCACACACGATACGTCGTCTCGAGGAGCGCGTTGGCATGCCGTTACTTATGCGTACAACCAGGCGGGTGGCTGTCACCGAAGCCGGTAAACAATTATTACTGACGCTTGAACCCGGTCTTGCGCGCATTGAAGCGGGCGTGACAGCTCTTCAGAGACTGCGCCATACACCGGCTGGGCTGGTCAGACTTACGGTATCAGATCACATGATTCATGAATGTCTCTGGCCACGATTATCACCGTTACTAAAAAAATATTCGGATATCAAGGTGGAAATGTCGCAGCAGAACGGTTTTGTCGACATTGTTGAGGGCAATTTTGATGCCGGAGTCCGAATTGGTGATGACATATTAAAGGATATGGTGGCCGTCCGAATCGCACCGGACATACGGTTTGTCGTCATTGGATCGTCCACCTATCTTGCAGAAAGAGGTCTGCCGCTACATCCCTCTCAGCTGGAAAAACATGACTGCATCAATATACGTCTGTCACCCACAGGCCCGCTGTATGGCTGGGAATTTGTCAGGCAGGGGGAGATTGTGAAAAAAGTGGACGGGCAGCTTACTTTTTCAAGCATTTATCCAATGCTTCAGGCAGTAAAAGATGGCTACGGCCTGGCCTACCTGCCGGAGTCTTCTGCCCTGGCGGGGATTGAGGCGGGACACTATTGTCGGGTGCTTGAGGACTGGTCAGAGGCTTTTCCCGCCGACATGATAATTCCAATAATGTCCATTACAGGCTCCGGTAAAGATAATACCGACACCTTACATGAGAAAGGCAAAAGCAATATAACCTGCTGTGCTCCGGATTTTAAGAATGAGCGGTTTACGTAGCAGGATGAGCAGTTCGAACCAGAAATTTCGTTACTATTGCTAAAGTAAAACCTGATGACCTCTAATCGTAACGGAGACCAATATGACTTCACAACTGAACTGGCAGGCCCCGGCTATCAATCGCAAAAAAGTAGGTGACATGACTGTGACCATGCTGAGTGATGGCTATCTGGACGTATCTTTTGAGCTGCTGTCTGGTATTGACGGCTCACGTGCCGAGGATTTACTGCAGAAGCGCGGTGTGCCAGCAGTACCCCGTATTAATATCAACGTCTACGTTATCCAGACGCCTGAGCGAACCATCCTGATTGACAGTGGTGCCGGAGGTATCAATGGCTGGGGCGGTCGGCTTCAGGTAGCCCTGGCCGCGGCAGGCATTGACCCGCTTCAGATTGATACCCTTCTCCTGACTCACGCGCATCCTGACCATATCGGCGGGCTTGCAGGCCCCCTGCAGACTCCCGTTTTCCGCAATGTTCAGCAGTTGTTTGTGCATGAGAAAGAACTCGCTTTCTGGCGTGATGAAACCATTTCCGCTGGCGCGCCTGACGCATTCAAGCCGTTCTTTGAAGTAGCAAGGAACGCCTTCAGCGCTTATGACGACAAACTGGTGCCATTCCGCGAGGAAGCGATTTTACCAGGTATTCAGACTGTACCGCTGTTCGGCCATACACCAGGACATACCGGTTATCTGCTGGGTGATGAAAAAGAGTCGCTGCTCATCTGGGGTGATATTGTTCACTTCCCGCACATTCAGGTTGCTCAGCCTGACGTTACTATCGCGTTCGACAGCGATCCTGCGGCGGCGGCGGCCATCCGTAGCAAAGTGCTTGACCGCGCAGCGAGCGATAACCTGGCTGTCAGTGGTATGCACTTCAACCTGCCTACTACCGGTAAGGTTATCCGTGAAGGTAACAGCTTCGCACTGAATTACGACCTGTGGTCACCCGCAGTCTGATCACCTTCCTTCCCGGTGCACACAATAGTGACCGGGAAGATCCCCTTTCATATCGCCCGACAAGAACCCACCTGCAATACTATGAATATCACTGCCTCACAAAAAAATGGCTCATTACTCTTGCGCCCTGGCTTTTTGTATTCCTCTGGAGTCAGGGTTTGTCGCAGCCAAATTTACCGTGCAGTACAGCGCGCCGTTTCATCTTTTATTCCTGCGTGGCGCATTTTCCTGTCTGGTCCTTCTGCTGCTTACACTGGGGTTCAGGGCCCGTTTTCCGTCCGGCAGAGGAATGGTTCGCAACCTGATTGTCGGACTTTTCCTGCAGAGCTTCTTTCTGGGCGGATGCTTTTATGCCATCCATCGTGGCATGCCGTCAGGCATTGTGGCGCTCATCACCGGCCTGCAGCCGGTACTGACTGCAATACTGGTTTCACTCATGCACCGTCAGTCCCTGCATCCCCGGAAATGGCTGGGTATTGCGATTGGCTTTGCGGGCGTTTTCCTGGTGCTCTCGCCAGGCCAGCATAGTTTTGCACTGGATCCTGTGGCTTTTGGGTCGGTCATGCTGGGGTTATTTGGCGTAACGATCGGAGCGCTTTATCAGCGCCGTGCTCAGGGAGATGGACATATCTTTGCGAACACGTTTTTACAGTACGTCACTTTGACAATATCGATGGGTGCAATTAGCCTGATGTTCGAATCTGCTCCGACGCAGTGGAGCTTATCATTTGCGCTGGGTCTGGGCTGGCTGGTTATTGGCGTATCGGTTCTGGCGATTATGTTGCTGATTTTTATGATACGAAGCGGTGAAGCAACCAAAGTCGCTACTTACTTTTACCTGGTTCCCATTCTCACGGCAGCTGAAGCGTGGTTGCTGTTTGGAGAGGCCATTACATTGCCCATGCTTGTGGGTATGGCAATAACTATAATCGGCCTGATTTTTGTCATCCGGGAATAGACAACCGCACGCGTCGCTGTATGCTTTTGTATATGGCGACGTATAATAGCGGTCAAAGTCAAATTCCGGATGAATATGCAAACAGTCAGCTTTTCCGATTCTCCCGTTGATGATCTCCTCGCTGAGCTTCTTACCCTGGCACGCTCCCGTTTTCCACTTCCCTGCGATTGCCTTCGCGCAGAACAGACGCATCAGGTAAAGAAGTTCGAGGTGGAAGGTGCGACCCTTTCCTTCCCGCTGGAAGGAGAATTCCGGTATCGTGAAAATGAGAAATGGCACCGGGTGATCCCGGGCGAGATTATGGTCGTCCCGAATGCCCGTAGCATCGATATAGAATATGCCCCTTCAGAACAAAGTGGTGAGTTTGTTGCCCTGAGCGTGGTGCTCGCGGAGGAACAGCTTGAAGCAGCCAGGCTGTTACTTGCCGCACCACCACCACAGGACACCGGCAGCATCGCAGCCATTTCCGTATCAGCTCTTCTTTCACCCCTTAACCGCTGGACAGCCGCAATGCGGGAAGGGAAGCGTCCGCTTTCCCTGCACGCCATGGTTGAAGTGGTGCTCTGGCTTTATGGCATGGGATACCATGCTTTGCTGCGAGCCCGGCAGCCAAGTCTGGCCATGAAAATCCGTCAGATGGTAGCGGACAAACCGGCTCATCCCTGGAGTGCTGCTGAAATTGAAGATCTGACGGGACTCAGTGGCCCCACGCTTCGGCGCCACCTGGCCAGTGAGTCAACCAGCTTACGCTCAGTTATCGCCGATGCACGTATCGCGGAGGCTCTCCGCCTGCTGATGACATCGACGCTGCCGGTAAAAACGGTCGCGGGGCGGGTGGGTTACAATTCACTATCGAGCTTCAGCAAGCAGTTTTCTGAACGCTATGGAATCGAACCTTCAGGGTTCCGCTGACTTCAGTTCGTTCAAGGTACACATTGCGTCCCTCGCACTTCAGTAACTTGCGTGGATCTTTCGAATATAACGGAAGATATTGGCCGGCATTGCGTGTAACCGGTTCAGGAGTTCTCATCGTGACGGGAGAGCTAAATCGGTACGGCTGTTGTTCTCAGCTATAAGAACAACTGAGTATCTGACCAGCTGTCTGGTGCTGGCAGCAGCATGCAGTGCAATCGGTCAGGCTCAAAGGAACTGACCTGATGTCAGGTTATAATTTCGGACACATCATAACCCCAGAAGGAGACAACTGTGGTTCATGTTTTCATTATCGGTGGTGCAGGCAAAATCGGCCAGCGTCTGTGCAGGATCCTTTCAGGTAGGGGGCATGCTGTTCGTGCCCTCTACCGTAAGCCAGAGCAGCAGGCATTGCTAGGCGAGCTGGGTGCTGAGCCCGTCAGTGGGAGCCTGACAGAGCTGGATGCAGCTGCGCTGGCGATGCACTTTGCAGGTAGTGATACAGTGGTGTTTACTGCCGGTGCCGGCGGTAAGGGGGGACAGGAGATGACCAATGCGGTCGACGGCGAAGGGCTGAAAAAGTCGGTAGCTGCCGCCCTCAGTGCCGGTGTGTCTCGCTTTCTGCTCGTTTCTGCATTCCCGGAGTCCGCACGGGGAGAAACCACTTCTGAATCATTCGAAAATTATATGCGTGTTAAAAAAATGGCCGATGTGGAACTAGCACAAAGCGAGCTTGACTGGGTGATCCTGCGCCCCGGCGCGCTGCAGGATAAGACTGGTACGGGTTATGTACGTGCCGGCCTGGCCATCCCGTATGGTAACGTGCCCCGTGATGACGTGGCGGCTACGCTGGCTGAACTCATTGAGCAACCTGCCGTCAGCCGCGTCATCATTGAGCTGACGTCTGGCGATGCTCCTGTCCGTGAAGCCATACAGAAGCTGGCGGGCCGATAAAAGGCAGCGCACGTACCAGCAGGCTGCAGGCCCCCAGGCGTTTACAATAAACTTTCCAGCCAGTCGGTAAACGCCCGTACTTTTCGGGAGAGATGGCGGTGCGGATACAGAAGTTACAGTTTGCGATTCGGGGACGTATTATCTGGCAGAACCTCTACCAACAGCCCGCGATCGAGATAAGGCTGCAAAAAAATATTCATGCCCTGTAGTATTCCCAGCCCCGCCAGGCCTGCTGCAATGTAGGCTTCTGAGTTATCCACGACAAGCCTGCCTGGAAGTTCAATTTCGGTGGAGCCCTCTGACGTCCCGAATGTCCAGGGCATAACTTGTCTGTTGCTGCTGTTAATCCAGTTGACGGCCTGATGCTGCTGCAACTCGTCCATTGTTTCCGGGGTGCCGTGTTGATCAAGATACGCAGGACTGGCGCAGGTCGTCATTTTAACGGTTCCCACCTCCTTTGCGATATAGTCGCCATCGTCCAGCTCCCCCACCCTCAGTATGCAGTCCAGGCCATCATGCAGCATATTCCGTCGGCGGTCTGAGCTGCTCAGGATAATTTCAATTCCGGGATGCTGGCGATAAAAATCAGGCAGGTTGGGTATAACAAGTAAAGCCGCAAACGCGACAGGCATATCTATGAGCGAATAGCGGGCGTCAAAATGATAGCGACAGGAAAGTTCTGCCATATTAAACATAACAACCCTTGGGCGCACCGCCGCAGGCGCCCTCAGCACGTTTCTGCGGCCTCCCGCCTGTTTCCGGCACCTTTCAAACGCCCCTGATGATTTCTGCGCGTCTGCATGGCTATGCAGTGAGATCTGCTCTCCACCGATTAGTGCATGCAGATTTTGGAAACGTCCAATTCTGGCACGAAGCGGTCACCCCGGCGGGGTGCAGTCCGCTGTCAGCGAAAACGGACATTGAGCCAATCAAATAATCTGTGCCAGAATTTGTCATTGAGGCTAGTACTTTCGAGTAGATCTATTTCCCGCCCGTACTCTTAAACTCATCTATCTCATCCTTCTACGACTTATTACCGGGAATATAAAACCCCGCCGAAGCGGGTTTGGTAATTTGAGTTTTTCTCAGGCGGCCATCTTTCTGCATTGTTCGGCGCAGTGATGACAAGCGCTTGAGCAATCCTGACAATGGTCATGTTCATGCTTTCCACACTCGTCACCGCACTTCTGACAAACATCAGCGCAAAGACGGCAAAGATCCTGGGCAGACCCGCTATTTAGTGTCATGAATTGAGCTGCAAGACGGCAGATATTTGCACACTGCATATCCAGTTTTATGCACTCGCGCATCATCTCCAGATTCTCTTCGTCGAGACACGAAGCCGCACAGTTATCACATGCCGTTGCACATAGATAACAGGCTTCGATGCATTTTTTGTATTCGTCTAACATAATTTCTCCTTAGCTAAGGTTACGTATTAAGCATGGAAGAGATAACTGATTATTCAAATTTTGAATTAGTTAATTACCTTTTCAGCATTTCATATCATTGATTCAAAGTGCATCTCTAGGGTTACCTAATTCACCTATGTCTACTTCTGGCACAATGCAGAAATGAGATAGATTTACTTTATCCGCTTCTCGCTCAAAGCTGTCCGTAATCCCTTGCCTGCTTAAAAAAACCGGATTAACGTGTGATGTTTTTACGTTTTCCAGGCAGCCTTCATCGGTAAGTACCTGTCTTACAGACTTCAATGCACTTAGTTAAGAAACATCCTAATCGTCCTTTCGCCGATCGCGAGATCTGTTATGGCAGCTAAACTCGATTGATACCCCAATCCGCGGGGCAGCATTTCCTTTCCGCACGCAAGAAGGAGAAGATCATGAAAGCAGTAATTTACAACGGTCCTTATGATGTAAAAGTAAAAGACGTACCGGATGCGAAAATTGTCCGCCCCACGGATGTACTCGTCCGCATCACCACCACCAACATTTGTGGGTCGGACTTGCACATGTATGAGGGCCGGACCAGCTTTGAACAGGGACGGATTCTGGGTCACGAAAACCTGGGTGAAGTGGTCGAAATTGGCTCAGGCGTTGAACGTATTAAGGTGGGCGACTATGTTTGTCTGCCGTTTAACGTGGGATGTGGTTTTTGCGAAAACTGTGAAAAAGGTCTGACCGGCTTTTGTCTCACTACCAATCCGGGTACGGCAGGCGCAGCTTATGGTTTTGCTGAAATGGGTCCCTGGGAGGGAGGTCAGGCGGAACTTCTTCGGGTGCCATTTGCCGACTTTAACTGCCTTGTTCTTCCCCCTGATGCGGCAGAAAAAGAAGATGATTATGTGATGCTCTCTGACATTTTTCCTACCGGCTGGCATGCAACAGAACTTGCCGGATTGAAGCCTGGTGAAAGCGTGGCCATTTATGGCGCGGGGCCGGTCGGTTTGATGGCAGCTCATTCGGCGATCATTAAAGGTGCTTCACAGGTGTTTGTGGTTGATACGCACACAGACCGGTTGGCTCTGGCTGAAAAAATGGGGGCGACGGGCATCAATGCTACTGGCGATGAAGCTGTACAAAAAATTCTCGACCTGACGGATGGACGCGGTACGGATTGTGGCTGCGAATGTGTTGGCTATCAGTGCTGTAACAAACATGGCCATGAAGATAACTCTGTTACCATGAACAGTCTTGTTGCGTCGACGAAAGCAACCGGGGGAATTGGTGTGGTTGGCGTCTTTATTCCTCAGGATCCGGGGGCTGAATCGGAGCTTGCCAGAGAGGGTAAGATGCCATTTGATTTTGGGAGTTTCTGGTTTAAAGGACAGGCAATCCGTACCGGCCAGGCGAACGTTAAGGCCTATAACCGTCAGCTGTCTCGCCTCATCCATCACGATAAAGCCAGTCCGGGCAAAATAATTTCTCATCGTCTTTCGCTTGAAGAGGCTCCTGCCGGATATAAGCACTTCGATGAGCGGGATGAAGGATGGACGAAGGTTATCCTTAAGCCTTAAATAGAGTTATCCGGTATGAGAAAGCAAAAACCGGGAAAGAATGTATGACTTTTGACAGGGTGCAATAAAATATCCTGTCAGGGCGTTATTATTCATACTTTCAGCTGCCAGGCGCTTCCATATCCAGACTTGTTCCCTGATTTTGCCGACGAGATAGCAAAATTAATACATTCAGGAGGAGGCATCTGCGGTTGATCTGTTCCGTATTTATTAACGCCCTGTGCTGTAAGTATTGTCTGCCTCTACCACATAGCAGACATGTGCGCAGGAACGGTCCGCTATGAGCGAAAAGCGGACTTCCGGTCCTTGCGCAAACTCCCGTTCCGAGAAGTTGCAGTTCACAAATCACCTGTTAAAGAAGGTATGGTAGCCCACAGCATTAATTTTGCTTCCATCTTCAGTCAGACTGGCCGGTACCGGCTTCCGATAAGTTTCGTCGGCTGAGGCCCGCTAAAGTAGAGAGGTCAAAAAATAACCTTGACGTACAATAATTTTCGATATCCAAACTGACCCCTAATTAGGTGGACACCTGATGACTGACTTAAAATTTCTATCACGCCAGCGTTACACATCCGCAGTCGCATCTTGCGGGGTTCAGCGGGGTGTTGCAGGCGGACGTGCACGTGCGGACGCCCTCTGACACCACGACCGAAGCGCTGTGCCGTATCGGCGAGCTGTATGGCATCGAGGCGGGCATCCGGGGCAAAAGCGCGGCGGAACGGCTGGCCATTCGGCAGGAAAAAGCGGTACCGCTGCTGACCGCGCTGGAGGGCTGGCTGCGTGAAAAGCAGAAAACGCTGTCACGGCACTCGGAGCTGTCGAAGGCGTTCGCGTACGCGCTGAACCAGTGGGATGCGCTGAAATTATACCTGCGGGAGATTACTGATACAGAACACGCCGGGAATGTGCCGCCATTGACGCAATGACGACACAGCCCTTTTTAACCGTTCCGTGAGAGTTCCCTGGCAATATACTGTGCGGTACGGCTTTCTTTGACCTGCGATACCTGTTCGGGAGTTCCTGCGGCAACCAGGCGTCCTCCCTCATGTCCCGCTCCAGGACCGATGTCGATAACCTGGTCTGCCTGAGTAACCGCCCGCATATCGTGTTCAATCATTATCACCGTATTTTCTGCATCAACAAGCCGCTGCAGCTGCACAAGGAGGCGGTCGGCGTCTGAAGCATGCAGGCCGGTTGTCGGTTCATCTAGGATATACAACGTGTGGCCACGTTGGCTACGTTGTAGTTCGGTTGCCAGCTTGATCCTTTGCGCCTCCCCTCCGGATAACTCGGTTGCTGGTTGTCCCAGACGCAGGTAGCCCAGACCAATTTCACTCAGCAGACGGAGGGGACGAGCCACTGGTTCTTCAGTCGCAAAGAACTGACTGGCTTCATCCACCGTCATATGCAGGACCTCCGCGATATTTTTGTCCTGCCAGCAGATCCTGAGAGTATCCCGGTTATACCGCGCGCCATGGCAGGTCGGGCACGGTGCATACACGCTCGGCATAAACAACAGCTCCACGCTGACGAATCCTTCACCTTCACAGGTTGCACAGCGGCCTTTTGCCACATTGAAAGAGAATTGACCCGCATCGTAATGATGGAGTTTGGCGTCAGTCGTTCCGGCAAAGAGCTTACGAACAGGATCAAACAACCCGGTATATGTCGCCAGGTTTGAACGGGGGGTCCTGCCTATCGGTTTCTGGTCAACCTGAACCAGACGCTTTACCAGTCCGGTATCACCGGTCAGGGTACCGTACGTTTTCTCCGTTACGGATGGCCCCTCAGCGTCGCTGGCTTCGGAAAGCACGTCTTCTGGCTCACCGCCAAGTGAAGAAAGCACCAGTTCCGGTAAGGCCTGGGCAATCAGACTGGATTTACCGGAGCCAGAGACTCCCGTCACGGCTGTCAGCACACCCAGAGGAATATCAACATCGATCCACTTAAGATTGTGGCGATGGATCCCCTGCAGTTTCAGCCACCCGGATGGGATACGGGCAAAAGATTGTGGTGGCCGGACTTCATCAAATAAATAACGCGCGGTACGAGATTGGGTGACGGCTTTCAGATCTTCAGGAATACCACTGTAGAGAACATGTCCTCCCTGTTCACCAGCCGACGGTCCCACATCAACAAGCCATTGCGCCCGTCGCATCAGGTTAAGATCATGTTCAACGACAAACACCGAGTTGCCGGCATCACGAAGGTTCTCAAGCGCATCGTAAAGCGCTTTACTGTCTGAGGGGTGCAGACCCGCAGACGGTTCATCAAGAACATAGACCACACCAAACAGCATCGAACTGAGTTGCGTGGCAAGACGCAGTCGCTGAAGCTCTCCTGCAGATAGAGTTGGGGTTGCTCTGTCCAGCGTAAGATAACCCAGCCCCAGCTTCTGCAACTGATACAACCGGGCCATGACACCACCGGTCAGCCGTTGTGCCGCCAGTCGTTTCTCTTCCGATAACGCCGATGTCCGGCAGACATCGGCGTTATCGGAATGGACCGCTTTTCCGGATGCAGCACGCTCTGTCAGATCCCGACGGGTGATATCCCTGTCGGCATCTGCGCCGGCGTGGTGGGCACTGAAATCCCCCCGGGAGATTGGAAGGAGCAATTCCGCCAGCTGGTCTAAGGGCATCTGCATAAATTCACCAATGTCCACACCGGCAAAGGTGACGGACAATGATTCTGACTTCAGTCTTTTCCCGTGACAGACCGGACACAGCTTGCCTTCCATAAAACGGGAGACTCGTTTTCTCATCAACGCGCTTTGCGTGCTGGCGAAGGTATGTAGCACATAACGACGTGCCCCGGTGAAGGTCCCCATATAACCCGGCGTCATTTTTTTCCTGACGGCTTCGCGCGTATCTTCCGGACTCAGTCCCGGGAAAACCGGTACAGTGGGGGTGTCTTCGGTAAAAAGGATCCACTGACGGTCTTCCGCTGGCAGATTTTTCCAGGGAGTGTCGATGTCATACCCCAGCGTCACCAGAATATCCCGCAGATTCTGTCCGTGCCAGGCCGGGGGCCAGGAAGCAATAGCCTTTTCACGGATACTAAGTGAGGGATCGGGCACCATCAGTGTTTCAGTTACCTCATAGATATGGCCCAGACCATGGCAAGAAGGGCATGCCCCCTGCGGCGTGTTGGGAGAAAAATCCTCGGCATACAGCATCGGTTGTCCGGCAGGATAAGCGCCCGCCCGTGAGTACATCATTCGCACCAGACTGGATAAGGTGGTCACGCTGCCGACAGAGGAGCGCGCGTTACTGGCACCGCGTTGTTGCTGAAGCGCAACGGCTGGCGGCAGTCCGTCAATGGCATCCACATCCGGAACCCCGACCTGATCAATGAGGCGACGAGCGTAGGGGGCAACCGATTCAAAGTAGCGCCGTTGCGCCTCAGCATAAATGGTGCCAAAGGCCAGTGAAGACTTACCCGAGCCTGACACACCCGAAAAAACAACCAATGCGTTGCGCGGAATGGAAACATCCACCTCTTTAAGGTTGTTCTCGCGAGCACCGCGAATCACAACTGAATTGTTGTCGTCAGTCAGGATGGGATGATAACCGAAAAGTTTCTTTGCCATAGAATTTCCTGTGCTAGGTGTGTCCGCTCTTAATAAGGCCACCTCTTGTGACGGTATCTGGTGTGCCGGACCGCTCGATCAGAAAGCCCGTCGAAAAAAGCGTTTGTGTGACTGGAAACAGATTGCTGAAGCTGGGCCCGGTGGTACCATGTGGGACACCGCTGAAGTTTCAGCGGTACCCTGCGGATCCGCCTTCTGTATGAGAACTGGCTGGCGGCGTACCCGGGACCGGAGATTTGGCTCCCGTGATAATGCGGGCTCCCCGGTACGCGACGCTGTGGTTCCAGACCCAGCTGATGGCGACACTCAGGCGGTTTCGGGTACCAATTAAAAAATACAGATGAATAATGCACGTGATTTCATATGTCATTTCCTTTCATTACAGTTTTAGACCCCATCAGACATCTGCCTGGCAGAGTTAACGGAGATAGGAGCGGACTATCGAAATGGTGTCGTCGATTGACCTCTTCTGCGACTCATTTCGTTTGCCCGTATCGGGGAATTCCTCCCGAAGATAGCTTTCCAGAACAACCGCCATCAGGTCGTTAACGGCTCCCTGGACTGACCCCGCCCCGGTAGACGATCCTGCCCTATAGTTTGAGTATAGGAGGAGCGTATGGGCACACCACGATTTACACCTGAATTTAAGGAAGAAGCCGTCCGTCAGATAACGGAACGCGGTTATTCCGTCGCCTAAGTATCTGAGCGTCTGGGCGTCTCTGCACACCGCCTCTACAAGTGGCTACGGGCTATCAAACCTGATAACAGCGAGCAGCATGCCCGGGATTTACTGGAAGCTAAAAGCGAGATCCTGAAACTCCGGGCGCAGCTAAAACGCACCGAAGAAGAACGGGATATCCTGAAAAAGGCCGCGCGGTACTTTGCAAAGGAGCCCGACTGAAGTACCGCTTTATCAATGAGCACCGAACTGTATGGGGTGTGATGACGATGTGTCGGGTACTGAATGTCGCCCGGGCCGGGTTCTATGCGTGGCTGCATAACCCTGTCTCGGCGCGTGATAAAGATAACCAGCGCCTGCTGATGCTTATCCGCGACTCATATTCCCTGAGCGGAGGCGTATACGGTTACCGGCGGGTTCATGGCGATCTGAACGAAATCGGGGAAACCTGTGGTAGAAACCGGGTGGGTCGGATCATGCAACTGGACCGGATTAAAGCTGTGCGCGGCTATAAAGCGCCACGTCGTATCGCTGGCAGGCCTTCAGTCGTTGCTCCTAATCTCGTGCAGCGGCAGTTCACCGTTGTCCGGGCCACCCAGGTCTGGGTCACCGATATTACTTATAGTGTGCCCGGAGTTCAGGGCGGGCATGGATGCTTAAATGAACCGCGAGTCTGTCTGGAATATTGAACCGGTAACTCACGATGAGAAACCCAACAATCCCACCGGGTGTGACGGTGGAGAACCTGAGCGGCAGTGACCTGCGGCATGCCCGCAGGGTGATGTAACCCGCTGACAACGGGGATTGAGGCGAGATCACTAAGCCGAGATGATCCTCAAGGTTAAGTACTGAAAGGCTGAAGAACATGAACCCGTTAATCCGCCTCTGTGGGTTGAAAACGTCACCACGGCCTACGTGATCTGACAGGCCGTGCAGGAGGAACTGGCAGTGATACGTAAGCACTGCCGGTCGAAGGTGTTTTGACATGTATGCGAAACACCGGGGCAGCAGCGTCTATCACGCTTGCGTTGCTGACTTCTGCCAACTTGCGGCAAGCAAGGATAAAGAGTGCGACGGGCAGCCTCCTCAGTATGCCTGAGTCCAGGCAGGTAAACCGGGGAAGGTCAGCGACGGATGTTAAGGGGGCATGGCTCCGATGACGCGCTGGCTGGCGGAGCTTCCGTAGTAGTCCGCGATGGGGAAAGCCCATTACATGGCGAAGGGAAGCAGTTTGAATGTGTTTGCGACGTGAATTAACTGACCTAACGAGGTGAAGACCTTTGATAATCAGCGAAATGCAACGCAAGCTTGCCACATGGGCAGCCACCGATCCGTCCCTACGGATTCAACGGCTGCTGCGTCTGATAACACAACCAGAATGGCTGGCTGAAGCGGCGCGGATCACGCTTTCATCAAAGGGGGCCCATACCCCCGGCGTTGATGGCGTGAACAAAACAATGCTACAGGCCAGACTGGCTGTTGAGCTGCAAATCCTCAGGGATGAATTACTCTCAGGCCACTACCAGCCCTTGCCCGCCAGACGGGTTTACATCCCTAAAAGCAACGGCAAACTGCGACCACTGGGTATCCCCGCGTTGCGGGATCGTATTGTTCAGCGGGCCATGCTGATGGCGATGGAGCCGATATGGGAGAGTGATTTTCATACGCTCTCATATGGCTTCCGGCCTGAGCGCAGTGTCCACCACGCGATCCGCACGGTGAAATTACAGCTCACAGACTGTGGTGAAACCCGGGGACGCTGGGTGATTGAAGGCGACCTGTCCAGTTACTTCGACACCGTACATCATCGACTGCTGATGAAGGCTGTACGCCGCAGGATCAGTGACGCACGTTTCATGACTCTGCTGTGGAAAACCATCAAGGCGGGACATATCGATGTCGGTCTCTTTCGGGCGGCCAGTGAAGGTGTACCACAGGGCGGTGTTATATCGCCGCTATTATCGAACATCATGCTGAATGAGTTCGATCAATACCTGCATGAGCGCTACCTGAGCGGGAAAGCCAGAAAAGATCGGTGGTACTGGAATAACAGTATCCAACGGGGCCGAAGTACGGCGGTCAGAGAAAACTGGCAGTGGAAACCCGCGGTGGCGTACTGCCGCTATGCCGATGATTTTGTCCTCATCGTCAAAGGCACCAAAGCACAGGCGGAAGCCATCAGGGAGGAGTGTCGGGGTGTGCTCGAAGGCAGTCTGAAACTCAGGCTGAACATGGATAAGACTAAAATCACCCATGTTAATGACGGCTTTATCTTTCTGGGGCACAGGATCATTCGCAAACGCAGTCGTTATGGCGAGATGCGAGTGGTCTCAACGATCCCGCAGGAGAAAGCCAGAAACTTCGCCGCATCGCTGACAGCACTGTTATCAGGCAACTACAGTGAAAGCAAAGTCGATATGGCTGAACAACTCAACCGAAAACTGAAAGGCTGGGCCATGTTCTATCAGTTCGTTGATTTTAAGGCCAAAGTCTTCAGTTATATCGACCGTGTCGTGTTCTGGAAGCTGGCTCACTGGCTGGCCCGCAAATACCGTACAGGTATCGCTTCCCTGATGAGGTGGTGGTGTAAATCACCGAAACCGGGTCAGAGCAAAACGTGGGTTTTATTTGGTAAAACCAATCACGGCAAGCTCAGCGGCGAAATACTGTACCGGTTGGTGGGGCAAGGCAAGAAGCTGTTCCGCTGGCGGCTACCCGAAGGTAATCCCTATCTGAGGACGGAGACCAGAAACACGTATACATCGCGCTTTACAGAAGTGGCAATGGCGTTCGCCAGCATTTAAATGGAGAGCCGGATGCGCTGAAAGGTGCACGTCCGGTTCGGGGAGGAGAGGCAGGGAAATAGTCCGACTACGCCCTGCCTCTTACTCTACTCAGGACCCACGAAGGCTGGCTGTATCTTGCCGTGGTTGTTGATCTGTTCTCACGCAAAATTATCGGCTGGTCCATGCAATCCCGGATGACAAAGGACATTGTCCTGAACGCACTGCTGATGGCTGTATGGCGGCGTAATCCCCAAAAACAGGTGCTGGTTCATTCGGATCAGGGCAGTCAGTACACAAGCCATGAGTGGCAGTCGTTCCTGAAATCACACGGCCTGGAGGGCAGCATGAGCCGTCGCGGTAACTGCCATGATAATGCGGTTGCAGAAAGCTTTTTCCAGTTGTTGAAACGCGAACGGATAAAGAAAAAGATCTACGGAACGCGGGAAGAAGCCCGCAGCGATATTTTTGATTACATCGAAATGTTTTATAACAGTAAGCGTCGGCATGGTTCTAGCGATCAGATGTCACCGACAGAATATGAAAACCAGTATTATCAACGGCTCGGAAGTGTCTAGATTATCCGTGGCGATTCACCCCTAGAAGAGGGTACGTGCTGCAACGTACAGAAAAGTGGCTAGTGATGAGACACAGTGTAGTTGGGAAATTCAACGAAAAACAAAATCATAAGGACTTACGTTCATGTTACATACTGCGAATAAAATGACTGTCATTGAAATCTCTGAGCCTGGCGGGCCAGAGGTTTTAACGCCCGTTCAGACAACGATTCCGGTGCCAAAGGCTGGGGAAATTTTGGTTCGCGTCAAGGCCGCAGGTGTTAATCGTCCTGACGTCATTCAACGCCAGGGTCATTACCCTATGCCTGACGACGTAACCCCTATTCCTGGTCTTGAGGTCGCTGGAACGGTTTCATCAATTGGTGAAGGCGTCACGGGCGTAAAGATTGGTGACCGAGTCTGTGCTCTGACGAATGGCGGTGGTTATGGTGAGTATTGCATCGTGCCGGAAAGCCAGACACTGCCGGTGCCAGACAGCATGTCAATGATAGCAGCGGCGGCACTTCCTGAGACTCTGTTCACCGTCTGGGCAAACTTGTTCAAGATTGGTGGCGCAACACAGGGTCAGAGTGTTCTGATTCATGGGGGAACAAGTGGTATCGGCACAACCGCGTTGATGCTATGCCGCGAAATCGGTATCGAGGCATATGCGACGGCTGGATCAGATGATAAATGCGATGTGATCGCAGAGCTTGGCGCTACGCCAGTCAACTACCGGACAACTGATTTTTCTGATTTCATTTTGAAGCAAACGGATGGCCGTGGCGTTGATATCATTCTCGATATAATGGGTGCATCCTATTTCTCCCGAAATATGAGGAGTTTAGGAATGGATGGCCGGCTGGTAATCATTGGCTTCCTTGGCGGAGCTTTCGCAGAACAAGTGGATCTGCAAGAACTCGCGTTGAAGCGAGCGGTTGTCACGGGTTCAACGATGCGAGCACGAACTTCGGTCGAAAAAGCCGAAATTGCCAACGACTTGCTTAAAAATATCTGGCCGATTCTCAATGCAGGTCGTTGCCATCCCATGATTCACAGCACATTCCCGTTACGCGAAGCAGCACGCGCGCATGCATTGATGGAGTCCGGCAAGCATGTTGGGAAAATTGTTCTTACGGTGAATTAGCTTTAAGCCCGACACAACTCCCACGTTAGGTCATCAGGAATATGACCATTTAAATATCCACCAATGTTGAGCCAGCATTTATTAATACGCTTATCGGGTGATAGTAATCAAATATCACAGGACACGATATGTGGCGACTAAAATATCTGATTTCGTTTTCTGGCTTTTCTATGGTGGACACAGTCTAACACATTCGCGGTAATGACTCCAACTTATTGATGGTGTTTTATGTTCAGATAATGCCCGATGACTTTGTCATGCAGCTCCACCGATTTTGAGAACGACAGCGACTTCCGTCCCAGCCGTGCCAGGTGCTGCCTCAGATTCAGGTTATGCCGCTCAATTCGCTGCGTATATCGCTTGCTGATTACGTGCAGCTTTCCCTTCAGGCGGGATTCATACAGCGGCCAGCCATCCGTCATCCATACCACGACCTCAAAGGCCGACAGCAGGCTCAGAAGACGCTCCAGTGTGGCCAGAGTGCGTTCACCGAATACGTGCGCCACAACCGTCTTCCGGAGCCTGTCATACGCGTAAAACAGCCAGCGCTGGCGCGATTTAGCCCCGACGTATCCCCACTGTTCGTCCATTTCCGCGCAGACGATGACGTCACTGCCCGGCTGTATGCGCGAGGTTACCGACTGCGGCCTGAGTTTTTTAAATGGCGGAAAATCGTGTTGAGGCCAACGCCCATAATGCGGGCGGTTGCCCGGCATCCAACGCCATTCATGGCCATATCAATGATTTTCTGGTGCGTACCGGGTTGAGAAGCGGTGTAAGTGAACTGCAGTTGCCATGTTTTACGGCAGTGAGAGCAGAGATAGCGCTGATGTCCGGCGGTGCTTTTGCCGTTACGCACCACCCCGTCAGTAGCTGAACAGGAGGGACAGCTGATAGAAACAGAAGCCACTGGAGCACCTCAAAAACACCATCATACACTAAATCAGTAAGTTGGCAGCATCACCCGGGATATGAACAAGCCAGAACCGCACTTTTCTAGCCTGTATCTCCATCGATGACTCATCGCTTTTTTACTGGATTGTGCCCGACTGAGAAGCTGCTAACTGGGGGCCGGTCGGAATGCTGTGGCGCTCAGTGCGGGTGTGAACGGCATTTATCTCTTACGAGCCAATCTCTATGTCGCTTTACAGATAAATCCGTTGACAGCGTGTCTGACGGGGGAATGTGGCGAGGTGATGAAGCTGTTTAATCGCTGTGGCTGGCTGAACTTGAGTCTGGTGACTCCCTGCCCCACCAGTATTCGCTGATGACCAGACAGGGAGTGCCAGGAAAGGGTGATTAGTGGCGGATCTGCGCCAGGTCGTCTTCAGTCAGACCAGTCATTTTTATGACGGTATTGCGGTCAATGCCGTTCTGGAGCATGGTTCGTGCAATTTTAAGGGTGGCTTCGCGCTCGCCTTTTTCAATGCCGCGTTGTTCACCGAGCTGAATCCCCTTCTCGATGCCCTTCTGTTCAAGCTGTTGTGCGATGGTCATAAGTGCGTCTCCGTGTTGCGGCACACGCTGTGCCAGTTCGCGTACAAAGGCTTCGGCGTCGGATGTTTCGCCTGCCTGCACTATATAGTGTACCAGCGATATCACCTGCGATGAAGACAAGTATCCCGCCAGCAAGATGGGTGCCAGCCGGTCGACCAGTTCTGCCAGGTCCCGCTGGTGAATATGCTTTTGCAGTAAAGTCAGGGCGGCCATGCTGCGATGGCCAGCGATTTCATCATCCGGAATGATCGTAACGTCTACCAGCGGGAAAGCGTTGCTGTAGAGTTTGCCTGCCAGCTCGGGAGCGTCAAATTCATCCAGCCAACGAGTAGAGTACGGATACGGGCTGCGCTTACCCGTATAGAACAGCACCGGTATCACCAGTGGCAGTTTTTTATGCCCTGCCTCCAGGTGGCGCTGCATGGCGGCTACCGCATAGCGTATGAGGCGGAAAGCCATATGTTTGTCCGGCGTTGACTGGTGCTCGACCAGAACATGAATATAGCCGTCGCCGGCTGTAGTTTTCAGGCTATAGAGGACGTCGCTGAAATACTGGCGGAGATCATCCTCAACGAACGAGCCTGATTCCAGTTTCAGCGTGCTGAGATCGCAGACTGCTCGCAGCTCTGCAGGCAGGTGGATTTCCATGAAATCCCGGGCAATATCCGGTTGCGTCAGGAACTGCCTGAACGTGGCATCGTGAGGAGTGGGTGTGCTGTTTTTCTTCTTCATCTGCCCTGGCTCTGAAAAATGACCCGGAGATGTTATCACAGCCTGGAAAAAGCTAATATTGGCGGTGAACGGAATTGCCATTCCTTCAGGGGGCCGTTCCGGGGTGGTTCGGTCCCCTCCCTAAACCATCTTTACTCATCATCAATTAGGCTTTGTTGAATAAATAAGATTTCTTGCGAACGACCCTGTAGCTGGCTGGATTTTCAGGCAATACGCACGCTTTCTGGCATCCCAGCCTTTGTCATCCTGTTCAACGCACGCACCATGGCCATAGCTTCCGCTACCTGACCATCGTAGTCACGCAGCGTCAGTGAATCTCCCAACAACTGCTTCATTCTGTACATTGCCGTTTCCGCTATCGAGCGACGGTTATATTCCGTTGTCCATTTCCACCGTGCATTGCTTCCGCTCAGCCGCTGATTAGCAACGGCACGGTTGCGGTCTGCGTACTCACCGGGCCAGTAACCTGCTCCTTTTCGGGGAGGAATAAGCGCGCTGATTTTTTTGCGGCGCAGTTCATCGTGACAGAGCCGGGTATCGTAAGCCCCGTCTGCCGCGGCTGCCCTGATTTTTCTGTGAGTCTGCCGGATAAGGCCCGGGAAGGCTTCTGAGTCCGTGACGTTATTCAGCGACAGGTCTGCACAGACAACTTCATGTGTGTTGCTGTCAACAGCAAGATGCAACTTTCGCCAGATACGACGGCGCTCTTTGCCGTGCTTTCTGACTTTCCATTCGCCTTCACCAAAGACCTTCAGCCCGGTGGAATCAATCACCAGGTGTGCGATTTCACCCCGGGTGGACGTTTTGAAACTGACATTAACCGACTTTGCCCGCTTACTGACACTGGTGTAATCCGGGCAGCGCAACGGAACGTTCATCAGGGCAAAAATGGAATCAATAAAACCCTGCGCAGCCCGCAGGGTCAGCCGGAATACGCGTTTAATCACCAGAACGGTGGTGATGGCGAGATCAGAATAGCGCTGGGGCCTTCCTCGTGATGAAGGCGTTGCCGACTCATACCAGGCCTGAATCGCCTCATCATCCAGCCAGAAAGTGAGGGAGCCACGGTTGATGAGAGCTTTGTTGTAGGTGGACCAGTTGGTGATTCTGAACTTTTGCTTTGCCACGGAATGGTCTGTGTTGTCGGGAGGATGCGTGATCTGATCCTTCAACTCAGCAAAAGTTCGATTTATTCAACAAAGCCATGTATATATTAGGTGATATGTTTCTAATCGAAAAAAACTGTGCACTGATAATAAAAGCTAATGTGCATATAGTGATATTGGACTACTATGAATTCGGTATATCTGAAACGAGTTCAAAGAGAGAAACGATGAGTACAGAACATAAAGTAGCTGTTGTTACTGGTGCGGGGCAGGGAATTGGTAAAGCAATCGCTCTCCGTCTGGCGAAAGATGGATTTCGTATCGGTAGTCTGGACTTCAATGGCGAAACGGCACATGAAACGGTGAGGCTTATTGAAGAAATGGGTGGCGAGGCACTGGCAGTAGCTGCGGATGTCGCAGATCGCGAACAAGTTTTTGCAGCAGTGGATAAAGTCGTTGCAAAGTTTGGCCGCCTGGATGTTATGGTTAATAATGCCGGTCTTGGCCCAACGACACCAATTGAGGAAATTACTCCAGAAATTTACCGTAAAGTCTTTGATGTTAACGTAGGAGGTGTGTACTGGGGTATTCAGGCCGCTGTGAAGTACTTTAAGCAGCGTACTCCGGCAAAAACGGGGGACATTATCGGTAAGATAATCAACGCCTCATCGCAGGCAGGCCAAGTGGGTAACCCTGATCTGGCCGTCTACGGCGCTACAAAGTTTGCTGTTCGCGGTATAACTCAGACAGCTGCAAAAGATCTGGCGAAATTTGGGATTACTGTGAACGCGTATTGCCCGGGAATTGTTCGCACCCCTATGATGAATGGTATCGCACAAAAAGTCGCAGATGAAAATGGCCAGTCTCTGGAATGGGGCCTTCAGCAGTGGGCGAAAAATGTTGCCCTCGGACGCATTTCTGAATCAGAGGATGTTGCGGCATGTGTTTCCTATCTGGCCGGTGTGGATTCAGATTATATGACAGGTCAGGCACTCATTATTGATGGTGGGATGGTATTTAACTGATCAGCATCTATACGCCCTGGTTGATTGGAATATCATAGTGTGCTTTTAGAAGCACACTTACTCTTTCGGTCAGTACAGACTTCAGAAACCAGAGGAGTGTTTTTATAAAAGTACACTGACAATTACTGCTCATCCCCAGAACAATCCTCAGCCTCATCGAGCATACTATTCAGAAAACGCCTTTGTTCTTCTGTCAGTTCCAGTGCGGCTTTGTTGAATAAATAAGATTTCTTGCGAACGACCCTGTAGCTGGCTGGATTTTCAGGCAATACGCACGCTTTCTGGCATCCCAGCCTTTGTCATCCTGTTCAACGCACGCACCATGGCCATAGCTTCCGCTACCTGACCATCGTAGTCACGCAGCGTCAGTGAATCTCCCAACAACTGCTTCATTCTGTACATTGCCGTTTCCGCTATCGAGCGACGGTTATATTCCGTTGTCCATTTCCACCGTGCATTGCTTCCGCTCAGCCGCTGATTAGCAACGGCACGGTTGCGGTCTGCGTACTCACCGGGCCAGTAACCTGCTCCTTTTCGGGGAGGAATAAGCGTGCTGATTTTTTTGCGGCGCAGTTCATCGTGACAGAGCCGGGTATCGTAAGCCCCGTCTGCCGCGGCTGCCCTGATTTTTCTGTGAGTCTGCCGGATAAGGCCCGGGAAGGCTTCTGAGTCCGTGACGTTATTCAGCGACAGGTCTGCACAGACAACTTCATGTGTGTTGCTGTCAACAGCAAGATGCAACTTTCGCCAGATACGACGGCGCTCTTTGCCGTGCTTTCTGACTTTCCATTCGCCTTCACCAAAGACCTTCAGCCCGGTGGAATCAATCACCAGGTGTGCGATTTCACCCCGGGTGGACGTTTTGAAACTGACATTAACCGACTTTGCCCGCTTACTGACACTGGTGTAATCCGGGCAGCGCAACGGAACGTTCATCAGGGCAAAAATGGAATCAATAAAACCCTGCGCAGCCCGCAGGGTCAGCCGGAATACGCGTTTAATCACCAGAACGGTGGTGATGGCGAGATCAGAATAGCGCTGGGGCCTTCCTCGTGATGAAGGCGTTGCCGACTCATACCAGGCCTGAATCGCCTCATCATCCAGCCAGAAAGTGAGGGAGCCACGGTTGATGAGAGCTTTGTTGTAGGTGGACCAGTTGGTGATTCTGAACTTTTGCTTTGCCACGGAATGGTCTGTGTTGTCGGGAGGATGCGTGATCTGATCCTTCAACTCAGCAAAAGTTCGATTTATTCAACAAAGCCCTGTGGCGATAAAAGACCCGGCCAGGTGCTCGGGTCTTTATCGAACTAAATATGCTTCAAGCGCGATCAGAAGGGAGCGTTGATATCCACCACGTTGATCAACTTGTGGTTGACGAACTCTTTCAGGCCTAAGTCGATCAGTTCACGACCATAGCCGGAGCGGCGGATGCCGCCAAAGGGCAAATCAGCCTTAACCATGGTGGGGTGGTTGACGAACATCATCCCGGTAGAGACTTGCTTGGCTACCGCCAGACCGCGCTGTTCATCGGCGGTGAACACAGAGCCACCGAGGCCGAAGGGCGAATCGTTGGCAATGGCAATCGCTTCCTGTTCATCCTTTGCCTTGAGGATCATGGAGACAGGGCCGAAGAACTCCCAATAGTAAGCCGGGTTGTCCGGGGTCACATTGGTAAGTATGGTCGGCTGTACAAAAGCGCCTTGCTCCGGCACTTTGGGACCAACTTCGGTAGCTGTGGCACCATGCTCAACCGCTTCACGAATTTTCTGCTTCACTTCATCGGCAGCACCCTGGGAAGACAGGGGCGCCAGAGTCGTGTTCGGATCCATAGGGTCACCGGCTTTAAGCGCGGCTACGCCTTTGGTATAGCCTTCCATAAACTTGTCATAAATGGCTTCCACCAGGATCATCCGTTTGGATGAAACACATACCTGACCGGCATTCCAGTGACGGCCGAATACCGCCCAATCTATGGTTTTCTCAAGCTCGGCATCTTCCAGCACGATAAAGGCGTCAGAGCCGCCCAGCTCCAGAGTGGATTTTTTCAGCGCCTTACCGGCCTGAGAGGCAATAACGGCGCCTGCACCTTCAGAGCCGGTCAGAGCCACGCCATGTACCTTGGGTGAGTTGATGATCTGCTCGACTTGATCCCGGGTAGCATACAGGTTCTGGAAGGCGCCCTGTGGCAGTCCGGCATCCCGCATCAGGCTCTCAAAAGCGGCGGCGCACTGAGGCACATTGGAAGCGTGTTTCAGCAGCAGGGTGTTGCCGGCAGAAAGTTGCGGAGCCAAGATCCTGGCTATCTGGTAATAGGGGAAGTTCCAGGGTTCAATGGCCAGCAAGACCCCAAGAGGTTCATTGACCAGCAGCGCTTCCCCTTCGGCGGGATCGGCCACAGGCAGTTTCTGCGGTGCCAGCAGTCTCTCGGCATGCTCGGCATAGTATTCGAGGATCTGCGCCGACAGTTCTACTTCGGCCTCGGCCTCTCCAATGACTTTACCCATCTCTAGGGTCAGCAGCTCTGCATAGCGGCGCTTGCTGTCTCTGAGCAGGGCTGCAGCCCGATTGAGTATTTCAGCCTTGTTGGCAAAAGAGGTATTGCGCCAACTCAAAAAGGCCTGGTGGGCCGATTCAATTGCCTCTGTGACTTCGGCATCAGTGGCATTGGGAAATTCTTTGATGAGCTCTCCCGTGAAGGGATTGATCGTTGCATATGTCATGTGTTCCTCCCAGCGTTGCAAGTAATAGGGTATTGATGCCAACTCCTGGCATCGGGTGAAAATGTTTGAAGTTATCGTGGGTTTTGCCCCCCAGAGGCGAGTGGCAAGAAAAAGCTCAAACCTTTCTACGCTTTAAATGGCGACATTTGTGTGATCTTGATCGCGGCAGCCGTCTCGGTGATTTTTAATCCTTTTTTGTTAATTCTTTGTTTTTAAAAAACTTAAAAACAGCATTGACCAACAAAAATGTAACTTATCGTTTTGATCTTGCGCAAGGGAAGATGCAACCCCTCGCTTTCGGGAGAGAGGTTGCATCCTTTGTATCTTGTCAGTTCTGGTGGCTATAGCGTTCGGCCATGGCATTGGCTGCGATCATTGCCTGATAGACATCATCGGCACTGACCGCCATAGGCATATTGCCCATGGTATCGCCTTCGGCGCAGGCGATTTCGGCAACTTTACGCCACTCCTCCTCACGGAATTGTTTCAGCCCCATATCTGCCAGAGTCAGCGGCAAACCCGCGGTTTTAATGATGCGGACAACATGGGGTCAGTTTGGATATAGAGAATTATTGTACTATAAGGGCTTCCCCGAACAGTCAACGCCGGTTTTTAATTTCTGTCTGTTCATCAATGAAAGGCAAGGGATAAGACTGCGCTACTATAAACGGTCATGCTGAATCGCTAGTGATTCGGACCCTGATGAAAGACGCTCGTGAGATCCTCCTTCGTTAATCGGATAGTGATATCCAGTAGGATATGCAGATACTTCTCACGGGGGTCTAACCCTTTACCATCAACAATTTACAGTTCAGTTACTACTCAGTTAAATTTTTCATGTTGTTGAATACAGTCTGAAGTCATCGCCGTAATGTAATGATGCCCAGCACAACCTCGCATTCTTGGCGGCGATTGCAACGACAGCACGCCAGTATCCCCGCCTACCAATCAACGAGCAGACCCAACGGCTAAACGGGTCCGTTCTATTCTCTGCCCCTACCATTACAGAACGGGCTCCCTGGACCAGTAGGGTTCGCAGATAGGCATCACCCGCTTTTGTTATCCTGCCAAGCTTTGATTTTCCGCCACTACTGTATTGTGATGGCGTTAGCCCCAACCAGGCTGCCAGTTGGCGCCCGTTCTTAAAATCATGGGCATTGCCAATACTGGCGACCAGCGCACTCGCTGTGGTGGGCCCAACACCTTTCAGTTCCATTAACTGCTGGCTGCGATGATCTGTTTTGGCCACACGAGATAATACCCTGTCATATTCGGCGATTTTCTCTTCAATATTAGTGACATGTGTCAATAGATCATCAATGTACAGCCTAACCTGTACTGGCAGAGTTTCCTTCTGGTCAGAAACAACATGACGCAGAGCATCAGTGCTTTGTGGGGCAATAACCCCGAATTCAGATATCAGGCCCCGAAGACGGTTATACGTTGCTGTTCTTTCCTGGATAAATCCCTGTCTTGTCCGATGTAAGCATTGCATTGCCTGCTGGCTTTCGTCTTTGACTGGTACAAAGCGCATATGCGGCCGCTGCACTGCCTCACAAATAGCTATTGCATCAGCTGCATCATTTTTCCCGGTCTTACCCGCCATGCGATAGGGTGAGACAAATTTCGGAGCCATCAACCGGACATCATGGCCATACTGCCTGAATAATCTTGCCCAATAGTGGGCACCCGAGCAGGCTTCCATTCCAATGACACAGGGAGGTAAACCTGCGATGAGTTCAGAAAGTGCTGCACGCGACACCTTGGGTTTAACCAGAACAGCTTTACCATTTTGGTCAATGCAGTGAACAGCAAACACATTTTTAGCAAGATCGATACCGACAGTGGTGATGGTCATAACGAATCCCTCTGGGTCAATGTTTATCCTATGATTGCACGAAAGTTAATCAGGCGCATATCCAGGGGAAGTCCCTTCCATTCGTTAAGCGTTTTAAGCGGCACTGTTGCAAATAGTCGGTGGTGATAAACTTATCATCCCCTTTTGCTGATGGAGCTGCACATGAACCCATTCAAAGGCCGGCATTTTCAGCGTGACATCATTCTGTGGGCCGTACGCTGGTACTGCAAATACGGCATCAGTTACCGTGAGCTGCAGGAGATGCTGGCTGAACGCGGAGTGAATGTCGATCACTCCACGATTTACCGCTGGGTTCAGCGTTATGCGCCTGAAATGGAAAAACGGCTGCGCTGGTACTGGCGTAACCCTTCCGATCTTTGCCCGTGGCACATGGATGAAACCTACGTGAAGGTCAATGGCCGCTGGGCGTATCTGTACCGGGCCGTCGACAGCCGGGGCCGCACTGTCGATTTTTATCTCTCCTCCCGTCGTAACAGCAAAGCTGCATACCGGTTTCTGGGTAAAATCCTCAACAACGTGAAGAAGTGGCAGATCCCGCGATTCATCAACACGGATAAAGCGCCCGCCTATGGTCGCGCGCTTGCTCTGCTCAAACGCGAAGGCCGGTGCCCGTCTGACGTTGAACACCGACAGATTAAGTACCGGAACAACGTGATTGAATGCGATCATGGCAAACTGAAACGGATAATCGGCGCCACGCTGGGATTTAAATCCATGAAGACGGCTTACGCCACCATCAAAGGTATTGAGGTGATGCGTGCACTACGCAAAGGCCAGGCCTCAGCATTTTATTATGGTGATCCCCTGGGCGAAATGCGCCTGGTAAGCAGAGTTTTTGAAATGTAAGGCCTTTGAATAAGACAAAAGGCTGCCTCATCGCTAACTTTGCAACAGTGCCTTTCGCCCTCATCCGGTTCATGACGGTCGGGCAGGGAGGCAATCTGAATATGGCGATACTGGCCGGCATATTCGGTAATAAGATGGCTTAAATTGCCGTCCACCTTCTGCGCGTGAAACAGATCTAACTGCACCGCCAGGTTCGGCCTGTCGACCCGTTTCACCATCGCCAGCGTCTGATATTGACTGTGGTAGAGATAGCCCGGTTTGGTCTGCGGATTCAGCGCTTCGATGAGTATCCGCTTGTCGTGGCGGGCAAAGCACTCCGCCGCGTAGCGCAGATTATCGATAAGCACGGCCTCGCAGGCTGCGCGATCCGCTCCCGGCGGCACCACGCCGGCCATGATATGCACCTGCGGGCAACCGAGCTGGCAGGCATACTCCAGCGCCAGCTCAATATCGCGTCGGGCCTCCGCGCTTCTCCCGGGGATGGCGGCGAGCCCCCATTCTCCGGCGTTGACGTCGCCGGGTGGGGTATTGAACAGCACCAGCTGCAGCTGGTTCTCCTGCAGGCGCTGTCTGATTTCCCCGGCGGCATACTCATAGGGAAACAGAAACTCAACGGCTTCAAATCCCGCCCGGGCAGCGGCGGCAAAGCGTTCCAGGAACGGCAGTTCGGTAAACAGCATGGATAAATTTGCAGCGAATTTTGGCATGGTTTTATCTCAGTTCTTTTACTTCGTCAGCGGTCAGGTAGCGGATCTCGCGGTTGCCGAGGGTAAATATCAGCCGTGCGGTCTCTTCCAGTTCCTCGGTATTGTTGGTGGCTTCGCGCAGCGATGAGCCAGTAACCACCGGTCCGTGGTTGGCCAGTAAAAAGGCGTTATAGCGGGGCGCCAGCCCGGCCAGCGCCTGGGCAATACGGTCATCGCCCGGCCGGTAGTAGGGAACCACCGGGACGTCGCCGACGCGCATCACCACATAGGGGGTAAAGGGGCGGATACAGTTGTGCGGATCGAGCCCCTGCAGGCAGGAGAGCGCGGTCAGATAGTGGCTGTGCAAGTGGACGATCGCCTTGCAGGCCGGGTTGTGCAAATAGACTGCCCGGTGAAAAGTGACCTCTTTCGACGGTTTGTCGCCGGAGATCCATTCTCCTTGCAGCGTCACCACCGACAACCGCTGAGCCTGCAGTTCGCCGAGGCAGGCGCCGGTCGGCGTCGCCAGCAGGTTGCCGTCCGGCAGCAGCAGCGACAGATTGCCAGCGGAGCCGGTGGCATAGCCGCGGCTAAATAACGAGGCGCCAATCTGCACCATTTCCTCTCGCAGTTGTTGCTCAGTCATGACGAAACTCCTGCTGGGCACGGGCAAAGAACTGGATATCGCCGAAGTTACCTGACTTCAGCGCCAGGGAGAGCGGCTGGCGGGTGTCACGCACCCAGGGCACGCCAGGGGAGATGGTCGGCCCAATATGGAACGCCTCAACCCCCAGGGTCTGCGCCACAATGCTCGACGTTTCCCCTCCGGCCACAATAAAGCGGGTAAATCCTTTCGCCTTCAGGGCGGCGGCAAGAGCGGCAAACAGCTGTTCCACCCGTTCGCTGCTGGCCTTGTCGCCATACTGCGCCTGGATCCGCTGCAGCGTTTGCGGCTCGGTGGTGGCATAGATCATCGGCGCCAGCGGCGCATCGCGCTGCGCGTCCACCCAGTCAGTCAGCGTCCTGACGTAGCTCTCCAGATCGGTAAAGCAGGCGCTTAAGTCGACGGCGCGGGCGGGGGCCTGTTGACGATAGGCCGCCACCTGGCTGTTGGTCATCACCGAGCAGGAGCCCGAGAGCACCACCGCCGGGCCGACCAGCGGCATGCCGGCCTGAGCGCTTTCACCCCGGGCGCCATGGCGCTGCGCCAAGTCGCGGGCGAGGCCGATGGCGAGGCCGGAACCGCCGGAGACCAGCTTCATCTCCCGCAGCGCCACGCCCTGGGTGAGCAGATCCTGTTCGCTGAGGGCGTCGAGCACCACATAGCGCACCGCCGGATCGTTGACTGCCGCCAGCGCGGCGGCGACCGCCTCCGGCCCCCGGTCGACAATCGGCCAGGCAATCAGCGCGGCTTTTCCGCGCCCCTGGCGCTCAATTAAGCGGCCCAGGTGCGCATCCTCCATCGGCGTCACCGGATGGTGGCGCATCCCGGACTCATTCAGCAGTTGCTCGCCGACGAACAGATATCCCTGATAGACCGTGCGGCCGTTAACCGGCAGCGCCGGGGAAATCACCGTCCGCGTCTCACCCAGCTCGGCCAGCAGGGCATCCAGCACCGGGCCAATGTTGCCCTGCGCGGTGCTGTCGAAAGTGGAACAGTACTTGAAATAAAACTGCTGACAGCCCTGGGCCTGCAGCCAGCGCAGGGCCGCCAGCGACTGGCTGACGGCCATTTCCGCCGGGCAGGAGCGAGTTTTCAGGCTGATGACCACCGCCTCGCTGGTCAGCGGAAGATCGCGGGTCGGCACGCCATTCAGTTGCACCGTCGGCATGCCGTTGCGCACGAGGAAGCTGGCAATATCCGTGGCGCCGGTGAAGTCATCGGCAATGACACCAAGCTGCATGTTGTCTCTCCTCACTGTTTATGGCCCGGCAGGGTGATGCCGTTGAAAATCTTGATCACCGCGCTGTCATCTTCCCGACCGAATCCGGCATTACTGGCGGAGGTGAACATATTCAGCGCGGTGGTAGCGAGCGGCAGCGGGAAGGTCAGCGCCCGGGCAGTGTCATTCACCAGCCCGAGATCTTTGACAAAAATATCGACAGCGGATTTTGGCGAGTAATCGCCATCCAGGACGTGCTGCATGCGATTCTCAAACATCCATGAATTACCCGCCGCGTGGGTGACCACGTCATACATCGTTTCGAGTGGGATCCCGGCGCGGGCGGCAAGCGCCATCGCTTCGGCGGCAACGGCGATGTGCACCCCGGCCAGCAGCTGATGGATAATTTTTACCGTCGAGCCAAGACCAATGTCGCTCCCTATGCGGTAGACTTTGCCGGCCACGGCGTCCAGCACCGGCGCGAGGCGGGCAAAGGCGGCATCGCTCCCGGAGGCCATCACCGTCATGTCGCCGGCGGCCGCTTTCACGGCGCCGCCCGATACCGGCGCGTCGAGCATCAATAGCTGGTACTCCGCCAGCGCCTCGGCAATGGCCTGAGCATCGGCGGAAGCGATGGTGGACGACACCATCACGACGGTGCCCGGCTTCAGATGGGCGGCGAGGCCGCTCTCGCCGAACAGGATCCCCCGCACCTGGGCGGCATTGACCACCAGCAGCACAACTGCATCCAGTTCCGCGGCGAACGGCACCGCGCTGGGGCCCGCGCCATTGGCGCCCGCCGCCAGCAGTGCGCGACAGTTGTCGGGATTGATGTCAACGCCCCAGGTGTTCAGGCCCGCCTGCAGGCAGGCGCGGGCGGCGCCCATGCCCATTGAACCCAGTCCAATCACGCAGACGTTAGTGTGTGCAGCCATGCTGGTCTCCTTGTGAACATTAGTTAATTAATGTGATTTAATGATAGAATAAAGCGTTATCATGTGAATTTATGTGAGAGTTATCACGAATAACCCACATGAATATAAAAAATTCACAGGCGGAAAGAGGCTGCACAACGGCGATTCTTGCCCTAAAATAGCCTAAAAACAGCGGCAAAGCGCGATAACAACACCGGGTGTCGCCAGGGCCGTAGCCTGGGTGGTGACGCCTGGTGTGAAAAAATGGTAAGGGGAGAGCGGTGATTCCAATAGAACGACATCAGCGTATTTTAGCCCTGGTGGAGCAGCGTGGGGCGGTAAGCATTAACGAGCTGACGGAGATCCTCGGCGTGTCCCATATGACCATCCGTCGGGACGTCAGTAAACTGGAGGAGCAGGGGCTGCTGGTCAGCGTCTCGGGCGGCGTGCGCGCCGTCAGCCGGCTGGCTGCGGAACCCAGTCATCTGGTGAAAAGCACGCTGCAGAGTGAGGAGAAACAGGCGATCGGCGCGCTGGCGGCGAGTCATATCGCTAAAAACAGTTGCATCTATCTGGATGCCGGGACTACCACCCTGGCGCTGGCGCGGGCGATCCTCGACCGGAACGATCTCCAGGTGGTCACCAATGATTTTGAGATAACCCAGCTGCTGATCGATGCCAGCCAGTGCGGCGTGATCCACACCGGCGGCACTCTGTGCCGGGAGAACCGCTCCTGCGTGGGCGAATCGGCGGCGCGTACGTTACGCCACCTGGCTATCGATACGGCCTTTATCTCCGCCAGCGGCTGGGACAGTCGCGGGATATTCACCCCTGATGAGAACAAGGTTACCGTCAAGGAGACCGTCAGCCAGGTCAGCGCGAGAAGCATCCTGCTGTGCGACAGTTCGAAATACAATCAGGTGGCCACGTTTATGGCGTTACCTTTGACCCGGTTCACCACCATCATTACCGACCGGCATCTTTCCGATGCCGCCGCCAGTCATATCGCCCGGCACGCCTGCGAGGTGCTGCGGGCCGGATAACGCGCGCGGCCACCGCCGGGTTAGCGTTGCCAGTGCTCGATCAGCGCCGCGCCGATCCCGGCGATTTGCTGATTTCGCTCGGCCATGCTCGCCGGGGTATCCCGCAGATAAATCACCACAATGCGCTCTGCTTTGTTATTCGGGCCAAGCAGGGCGACAATCCCGCGCGCACCCCGCTTGCTAGCTCCGGTCTTATCGGCGATAAACCAGCCCGCCGGCAGCACGGAGCGGATCAACGGTCCGGCGACCCGATCGTCCACCATCCACTGCAGCAGCTGCCGTTGCGAACGGGCGCTCAGACGCTGGCTGGTCAGCAGCTTGCGCAGGGTCGCGGCCATGCTGGCCGGGGTAGTGGTGTCGCGGGCGTCGCCGGGAAGCGCCTCATTCAGTTCCGTTTCCCAGCGGTCAAGGCGGGTGACGTTGTCGCCGATCTGGCGCAAAAAGGCAGTCAATCCTGCGGGGCCGCCGACGGTGGCCAGTAGCAGATTGGCGGCGCTGTTATCGCTCATGGTAATGGCGGCGGCGCAGAGTTCGCCGACCGTCATGCCGTCGGCAAGGTGTTTTTCGCTGACCGGCGAGTAGTCCACCAGATCCTGCTGGCGATAGTGGATCTTTCGCTCCAGCTGTTCGTCACCGGCATCCACCCGCGCCAGCACTGCGCCGCAGAGCACTACTTTAAAGGTGCTCATCATGGGAAAGCGTTCATCGGCGCGCCAGGCGGTCAGCGTGCGGCCGCTGGCCAGATCCATTTCTATCATGCCTACGCGGCCCGACAGCTGGCTTTCGCTTAGTTTAATTTGCTCAAGCGGCTGCGGGCTGGCGTGTACCGCCAGCGGCAGGGTGGCTAACAGGGAGATAATACACAGGCGAATATAACGCATAACCACAATACATCCTTGAGTGAGGGCCGATAAAGGCGAGTAAAGAAGCGACAAATAAGAATAACCCGGCGTTTTGCTGATTCACAATTCCTCTTTTTTCCTTCATCATTTTTCATCTTTTATTTCGAATAATCAATATCTAGCCCTGCCTAAGCACGCTATTTTTTGACTCAAGGCCGTGATGAACTATAAGAAAGTACTAAATACCGCACTCTGTCGGGCGTCGCTGTTTGCCGATCACCACGCCCGCCGGTCCCTGCGGTTCGCCAACGCTATATGCCATCCCGGGAGGAACTGGTGCACCCGATAATTAAGGTCATGCTGGTGGGCGGTAAGGCGGACGGGCTGTTGGTCAGCGTCGCCGATGACGCGACCGAAGTCTCGGTGACGCCTGCGCAGTACGGTGCGCTATCCGGGCAATCGTTGAGCTACCGAATTGTTAGCCAAACCATTGACGATGAACGCTATTTTTTTGGCGTTTTCAGCGACGCCCATCAGGATAGCGATAAGCTGACGCGGGTCGCCCTGACCCGTGGAATGAAAAAAATGTTCTGTTAAACCCTGCCCGAAAGGGGGCGTAAGAGGGTATGCCGGGCGCCGCTGTGCTACTGTGGCAGCCTTCTATTTCCAGGGCCGGACGCATAATGATTCAGTACATTCGTATTCAAAATTTTCGCTCAGTAAAGGATATCGCGCTGGAGCTCGGGCCGCTGAACATTGTCTTCGGCCCTAACGGCTGCGGTAAATCCAATATTTATAACGCCATCCACCTGCTGACCGCTGCCGCTGAGGGCAGGCTTTCGGGGTTTATCAGCGAAGAGGGCGGTCTGGAGAATATGATGTGGTCCGGGGAGCGTTCGCCCCTCGATCGTCACCCCCGCCGGCTGCAAATCGCCTGCCGGACCGACAGCTTCGATTATGAACTGCAGATAGGCTTCCCTGAAAAATTGCCCTATCCGACGCAATTCATGCTCGATCCTATCGTTAAAGAAGAGAATATCTGGCTGGCCGGCTACTCCCGCCGGCCTTCCTCCCGCGTACTGCAGCGCAAGAATCAGGCGGCGTTTCTCGTCGATGTCACCGGGGAGAAAAGTACTTTCACCGAGAGTATTTATGAAAATGAGTCGGTGTTCGGTCAGCTTGGCGAGCCGCACCGTTTTCCCGAAGTATCGCGAGTGCGGGAGACGCTGCGCCGTTGGCGGTTTTATCATGAATTCGCGATTGGCCGTCATTCGCCACTGCGTCAGCCGGCCGTGGGTTACCGTTCGCCAGTCCTCGACAGCGATGGCCAGAATCTCGCCGCCGCCTTTCAGACCATTGTCGAGATCGGCGCGGAGGAGATTTTGCATGAAATCCTTGCCGACGCCTTTCCCGGCTGCCAGTTTTATTGTGAAAACGAGCACTCGCGTTTCGCTCTGAAAATGCGTCGCGAAGGGATCCGCCGCCCGCTGCTGGCGGCGGAGATGTCCGACGGTACGCTGCGCTTTTTGTGCCTCGCCGTCGCGCTGCTCAGTCCGCGCCCGCCGGCGTTTCTGGCGATCAATGAACCGGAGAACAGCCTGCATCGCGACATGTTGCCCGCGCTGGCCCGGCTGATTATCGAGGCCTCGCGCTACAGCCAGATCTGGCTGACCAGCCACTCGGCGGAGCTGGCGGAGCTTATCGCCGCCGGGGCGCCTTGTCAGCGCTATGCGCTGGAGAATCGCGGCGGGGAGACGCGGATTGTCGAGTGAAGCCCGTCATCCCTGACGGGGGCGCTGGAGTCAGGCGGGGCTCTGCGTCTCTGCGGTCGGCAGCAGACGGTTGCCGCCGCGTAGGGTGACGAACGAGAGCAGGGTGAAGCTCAGGGTTATGCAGCCGAGGATCAGATAGGCCTGATGGAAGCCGACGGTGTCGTACATCCGGCCCACCCAGGCGGAAAGCACCACCCCGGACAGCTGTTTTGACAGATTAAAACCGATCAGGAACAGGGTGGCCGAGAGGCGCGGGTTAAAGGCGGAAGAGATATATTTAAAAGTTCCCACCAGCAGGAAGGGGATCTCAAACATATGCAGCATCTTGAGGATCACCACCTCGACTGCCGATGAGGCGAAGGACGACCCGAGAATACGCACCGACATGATCATCCCCGCGGTCAGCAGGGCGTTTTTGGCGCCGATGCGGTTAACGATGGCCGGCGCGCAGAACATGATCAGCGCGTTGAGCAACTCGCCGCCGGTGGTGACGAAGCCAAACACTTCGGTACCGCGCTGCGGACTGGCGAAAAAGCTTTTGAAAAAGTTGGCGAACTGCTGGTCAAACACGTCGTAGACGCTGGCGACACCCACCACATAGACGATAAAGCCCCAGAAGCGCGGCATACGCAGCAGCTCTGCCGCCGTACGCAGCGAAAAGGCCTGGCGATTGGCGCCCAGCGCCTCGATAACCTGGGCGCTGTTGCTGCTTTCCGGCCGCGACAGCCAGAGCAGCAGACCGAGCACCAGCGCAAAGCCGGAGGCGATCCAGAAGGTGATATTGGGATCGATGCCGAACAGCACGCCGGTTATCGAGGCGCATAGCGCCCAGCCGACGCAGCCTGCGACCCGCACTTTGCCATATTCAAAGCGGTTGGCCCGGCTGACGCGTTCGATATAAGCTTCCACGGCACTGTTGCAAATAGTCGGTGGTGATAAACTTATCATCCCCTTTTGCTGATGGAGCTGCACATGAACCCATTCAAAGGCCGGCATTTTCAGCGTGACATCATTCTGTGGGCCGTACGCTGGTACTGCAAATACGGCATCAGTTACCGTGAGCTGCAGGAGATGCTGGCTGAACGCGGAGTGAATGTCGATCACTCCACGATTTACCGCTGGGTTCAGCGTTATGCGCCTGAAATGGAAAAACGGCTGCGCTGGTACTGGCGTAACCCTTCCGATCTTTGCCCGTGGCACATGGATGAAACCTACGTGAAGGTCAATGGCCGCTGGGCGTATCTGTACCGGGCCGTCGACAGCCGGGGCCGCACTGTCGATTTTTATCTCTCCTCCCGTCGTAACAGCAAAGCTGCATACCGGTTTCTGGGTAAAATCCTCAACAACGTGAAGAAGTGGCAGATCCCGCGATTCATCAACACGGATAAAGCGCCCGCCTATGGTCGCGCGCTTGCTCTGCTCAAACGCGAAGGCCGGTGCCCGTCTGACGTTGAACACCGACAGATTAAGTACCGGAACAACGTGATTGAATGCGATCATGGCAAACTGAAACGGATAATCGGCGCCACGCTGGGATTTAAATCCATGAAGACGGCTTACGCCACCATCAAAGGTATTGAGGTGATGCGTGCACTACGCAAAGGCCAGGCCTCAGCATTTTATTATGGTGATCCCCTGGGCGAAATGCGCCTGGTAAGCAGAGTTTTTGAAATGTAAGGCCTTTGAATAAGACAAAAGGCTGCCTCATCGCTAACTTTGCAACAGTGCCGGGAGGACTTTCCGCAACCGGCCGTTCGATGCGGCACCGATGGCCTTCGCGCAGGGGTAGTGAATCCGCCAGGATTGACTTGCGCTGCCCTACCTCTCACTAGTGAGGGGCGGCAGCGCATCAAGCGGTGAGCGCACTCCGGCACCGCCAACTTTCAGCACATGCGTGTAAATCATCGTCGTAGAGACGTCGGAATGGCCGAGCAGATCCTGCACGGTTCGAATGTCGTAACCGCTGCGGAGCAAGGCCGTCGCGAACGAGTGGCGGAGGGTGTGCGGTGTGGCGGGCTTCGTGATGCCTGCTTGTTCTACGGCACGTTTGAAGGCGCGCTGAAAGGTCTGGTCATACATGTGATGGCGACGCACGACACCGCTCCGTGGATCGGTCGAATGCGTGTGCTGCGCAAAAACCCAGAACCACGGCCAGGAATGCCCGGCGCGCGGATACTTCCGCTCAAGGGCGTCGGGAAGCGCAACGCCGCTGCGGCCCTCGGCCTGGTCCTTCAGCCACCATGCCCGTGCACGCGACAGCTGCTCGCGCAGGCTGGGTGCCAAGCTCTCGGGTAACATCAAGGCCCGATCCTTGGAGCCCTTGCCCTCCCGCACGATGATCGTGCCGTGATCGAAATCCAGATCCTTGACCCGCAGTTGCAAACCCTCACTGATCCGCATGCCCGTTCCATACAGAAGCTGGGCGAACAAACGATGCTCGCCTTCCAGAAAACCGAGGATGCGAACCACTTCATCCGGGGTCAGCACCACCGGCAAGCGCCGCGACGGCCGAGGTCTTCCGATCTCCTGAAGCCAGGGCAGATCCGTGCACAGCACCTTGCCGTAGAAGAACAGCAAGGCCGCCAATGCCTGACGATGCGTGGAGACCGAAACCTTGCGCTCGTTCGCCAGCCAGGACAGAAATGCCTCGACTTCGCTGCTGCCCAAGGTTGCCGGGTGACGCACACCGTGGAAACGGATGAAGGCACGAACCCAGTTGACATAAGCCTGTTCGGTTCGTAAACTGTAATGCAAGTAGCGTATGCGCTCACGCAACTGGTCCAGAACCTTGACCGAACGCAGCGGTGGTAACGGCGCAGTGGCGGTTTTCATGGCTTGTTATGACTGTTTTTTTGTACAGTCTATGCCTCGGGCATCCAAGCAGCAAGCGCGTTACGCCGTGGGTCGATGTTTGATGTTATGGAGCAGCAACGATGTTACGCAGCAGGGCAGTCGCCCTAAAACAAAGTTAGGCATCACAAAGTACAGCATCGTGACCAACAGCAACGATTCCGTCACACTGCGCCTCATGACTGAGCATGACCTTGCGATGCTCTATGAGTGGCTAAATCGATCTCATATCGTCGAGTGGTGGGGCGGAGAAGAAGCACGCCCGACACTTGCTGACGTACAGGAACAGTACTTGCCAAGCGTTTTAGCGCAAGAGTCCGTCACTCCATACATTGCAATGCTGAATGGAGAGCCGATTGGGTATGCCCAGTCGTACGTTGCTCTTGGAAGCGGGGACGGATGGTGGGAAGAAGAAACCGATCCAGGAGTACGCGGAATAGACCAGTTACTGGCGAATGCATCACAACTGGGCAAAGGCTTGGGAACCAAGCTGGTTCGAGCTCTGGTTGAGTTGCTGTTCAATGATCCCGAGGTCACCAAGATCCAAACGGACCCGTCGCCGAGCAACTTGCGAGCGATCCGATGCTACGAGAAAGCGGGGTTTGAGAGGCAAGGTACCGTAACCACCCCAGATGGTCCAGCCGTGTACATGGTTCAAACACGCCAGGCATTCGAGCGAACACGCAGTGATGCCTAACCCTTCCATCGAGGGGGACGTCCAAGGGCTGGCGCCCTTGGCCGCCCCTCATGTCAAACGTTAGGTGGCTCAAGTATGGGCATCATTCGCACATGTAGGCTCGGCCCTGACCAAGTCAAATCCATGAGGGCTGCTCTTGATCTTTTCGGTCGTGAGTTCGGAGACGTAGCCACCTACTCCCAACATCAGCCGGACTCCGATTACCTCGGGAACTTGCTCCGTAGTAAGACATTCATCGCGCTTGCTGCCTTCGACCAAGAAGCGGTTGTTGGCGCTCTCGCGGCTTACGTTCTGCCAAAGTTTGAGCAGGCGCGTAGTGAGATCTATATCTATGATCTCGCAGTCTCCGGCGAGCACCGGAGGCAAGGCATTGCCACCGCGCTCATCAATCTCCTCAAGCATGAGGCCAACGCGCTTGGTGCTTATGTGATCTACGTGCAAGCAGATTACGGTGACGATCCCGCAGTGGCTCTCTATACAAAGTTGGGCATACGGGAAGAAGTGATGCACTTTGATATCGACCCAAGTACCGCCACCTAACAATTCGTTCAAGCCGAGATCGCTTCGCGGCCGCGGAGTTGTTCGGAAAAATTGTCACAACGCCGCGGCCGCAAAGCGCTCCGGCTTAACTCAGGCGTTGGGCAACAAGAAAACCGATATGAACGTACGCACTTGCACTGAATCTGACGTCGCCTCTATCGCAGTCGTATTTACTGAGTCTATTCATGTACTTGGAGCGTCTCACTATGACGCTTCGCAAAGGAATGCGTGGGCACCGCGTCCCGCAGATATAGAGGCTTGGTCAGCTCGCTTATCTGGCCTACAGACTCTTCTAGCAATTGAGGGAGATGCGGTTATCGGGTTCATCTCTTACGAGCTTAGCGGCCACATCGAGTTTCTTTACACCGCACCGGGTTCCGAGCGTCGGGGCGTCGCGTCTGTTCTGTACCGTGAGGTTGAGAAAGCCCTCCCAGGTGTTTCGCTCTTCACAGAAGCCAGTCTGGTCGCCAAGCCCTTTTTCCTGCGGCATGGTTTCAGTGTAGTTGAGGAGCAAAATGTCTCCCGTGGAGGCGTCATGTTCCGTAGGTATGCAATGCGCAAGGCAGTTGTCGCCCAACATGGCGCTCAAGCCGACCGGCCAGCCCTGCGGGCTGTCCGTCGGCTTAGCTAGGGCGTTAGAGCAAAAATGAACTGCGCACGCTGTGGCCGCCAGAATTTCGTAGATGCACATCGTTGCGCTCACTGCGGCCACCACTTCTTTGACGGTAGTGACGTGGTGAATCTTCTAGACAAGGCTCAGAAGCGCACTTGGTTAAGGCCGCGAAACATCGCCATATTCCTTGCGGCCTGGGCGCTACTGGTGGTGGAGATCGTCACCTACGCGGGTAAAGCGCCAAGTTCTCCTCAGGGCTGGGCGGCGCTCATACTGCTCGGGCCTATTGTGTACGTCGTACTAGCAACCTGTGCAGATACAATTTTTCGAAAGCCATGAATACAGTAAATCGCTCATGCTCTAACCAATGCTTCCAGCCGACGCTACGGCCTTACGGCCTCCGCGCGTCTGAAGCTGGGCGTTAAACATCATGAGGGAAGCGGTGATCGCCGAAGTATCGACTCAACTATCAGAGGTAGTTGGCGTCATCGAGCGCCATCTCGAACCGACGTTGCTGGCCGTACATTTGTACGGCTCCGCAGTGGATGGCGGCCTGAAGCCACACAGTGATATTGATTTGCTGGTTACGGTGACCGTAAGGCTTGATGAAACAACGCGGCGAGCTTTGATCAACGACCTTTTGGAAACTTCGGCTTCCCCTGGAGAGAGCGAGATTCTCCGCGCTGTAGAAGTCACCATTGTTGTGCACGACGACATCATTCCGTGGCGTTATCCAGCTAAGCGCGAACTGCAATTTGGAGAATGGCAGCGCAATGACATTCTTGCAGGTATCTTCGAGCCAGCCACGATCGACATTGATCTGGCTATCTTGCTGACAAAAGCAAGAGAACATAGCGTTGCCTTGGTAGGTCCAGCGGCGGAGGAACTCTTTGATCCGGTTCCTGAACAGGATCTATTTGAGGCGCTAAATGAAACCTTAACGCTATGGAACTCGCCGCCCGACTGGGCTGGCGATGAGCGAAATGTAGTGCTTACGTTGTCCCGCATTTGGTACAGCGCAGTAACCGGCAAAATCGCGCCGAAGGATGTCGCTGCCGACTGGGCAATGGAGCGCCTGCCGGCCCAGTATCAGCCCGTCATACTTGAAGCTAGACAGGCTTATCTTGGACAAGAAGAAGATCGCTTGGCCTCGCGCGCAGATCAGTTGGAAGAATTTGTCCACTACGTGAAAGGCGAGATCACCAAGGTAGTCGGCAAATAATGTCTAACAATTCGTTCAAGCCGACGCCGCTTCGCGGCGCGGCTTAACTCAAGCGTTAGATGCACTAAGCACATAATTGCTCACAGCCAAACTATCAGGTCAAGTCTGCTTTTATTATTTTTAAGCGTGCATAATAAGCCCTACACAAATTGGGAGATATATCATGAAAGGCTGGCTTTTTCTTGTTATCGCAATAGTTGGCGAAGTAATCGCAACATCCGCATTAAAATCTAGCGAGGGCTTTACTAAGCTTGCCCCTTCCGCCGTTGTCATAATCGGTTATGGCATCGCATTTTATTTTCTTTCTCTGGTTCTGAAATCCATCCCTGTCGGTGTTGCTTATGCAGTCTGGTCGGGACTCGGCGTCGTCATAATTACAGCCATTGCCTGGTTGCTTCATGGGCAAAAGCTTGATGCGTGGGGCTTTGTAGGTATGGGGCTCATAATTGCTGCCTTTTTGCTCGCCCGATCCCCATCGTGGAAGTCGCTGCGGAGGCCGACGCCATGGTGACGGTGTTCGGCATTCTGAATCTCACCGAGGACTCCTTCTTCGATGAGAGCCGGCGGCTAGACCCCGCCGGCGCTGTCACCGCGGCGATCGAAATGCTGCGAGTCGGATCAGACGTCGTGGATGTCGGACCGGCCGCCAGCCATCCGGACGCGAGGCCTGTATCGCCGGCCGATGAGATCAGACGTATTGCGCCGCTCTTAGACGCCCTGTCCGATCAGATGCACCGTGTTTCAATCGACAGCTTCCAACCGGAAACCCAGCGCTATGCGCTCAAGCGCGGCGTGGGCTACCTGAACGATATCCAAGGATTTCCTGACCCTGCGCTCTATCCCGATATTGCTGAGGCGGACTGCAGGCTGGTGGTTATGCACTCAGCGCAGCGGGATGGCATCGCCACCCGCACCGGTCACCTTCGACCCGAAGACGCGCTCGACGAGATTGTGCGGTTCTTCGAGGCGCGGGTTTCCGCCTTGCGACGGAGCGGGGTCGCTGCCGACCGGCTCATCCTCGATCCGGGGATGGGATTTTTCTTGAGCCCCGCACCGGAAACATCGCTGCACGTGCTGTCGAACCTTCAAAAGCTGAAGTCGGCGTTGGGGCTTCCGCTATTGGTCTCGGTGTCGCGGAAATCCTTCTTGGGCGCCACCGTTGGCCTTCCTGTAAAGGATCTGGGTCCAGCGAGCCTTGCGGCGGAACTTCACGCGATCGGCAATGGCGCTGACTACGTCCGCACCCACGCGCCTGGAGATCTGCGAAGCGCAATCACCTTCTCGGAAACCCTCGCGAAATTTCGCAGTCGCGACGCCAGAGACCGAGGGTTAGATCATGCCTAGCATTCACCTTCCGGCCGCCCGCTAAATATCTCCTTTTGGGTTGTTAATAAAACATCCAATAAGTTGACTGTGCGTGAAAAAGAAAGTTTTGTGTGATGGCGTTGAAGATCGCACCGTTAAGCTCTTATGTGGGATGGTGCAGAGCTCGACGACTACCGATAAAACGCAACCGCCGCAAACAGACAAGAAAAAGCCCCAACTGATAACAGTTGGGGCTTCAGTATTGTGATTGGTGGAGCAATAGCACCCTGAACCCAAAACCTTCTCGCTCAACCGGTAGTGGCTGATAACAACTCGTGAGGGCTATTGCGGGTTAAGCATTTAGCGATGTCTAGGGCCAGACTGGACGTCTGAACGCAAGCCGCTGATACTGTACATAACCACAGTATCAGCGGAGGATACCCATGTCGCTGGCAAGGAACGCCACGGCGAGTCAATCGCCCACTCAAACAAACGGTTACGAACGCCACCAACCCGACCAGACGCTGCTCTACCAGCTGGTTGAGCAGCACTACCCAGCCTTCAAAGCCTCACTCGAAGCCCAAGGTCAACACCTGCCTCGCTACATCCAACAAGAATTCAACGACCTCCTCCAATGTGGCCGTCTGGAGTATGGTTTCATGCGGGTTCGCTGCGAGGATTGTCATCACGAGCGTCTGGTCGCCTTCAGCTGTAAACGACGCGGCTTTTGCCCTAGCTGCGGTGCCCGCCGGATGGCCGAGAGTGCGGCGCTGCTGATAGACGAAGTCTTCCCCAAGGAGCCCATTCGCCAGTGGGTGCTCAGCTTTCCTTTCCAGCTACGCTTTTTGCTGGCTCGCCATCCCCAGCTGATGGGCCAGGTCTTGAGTATCGTCTATCGTACACTCTCAACTCATCTGATCAAAAAAGCCGGTTACACCAAAGCCTCTGCACAAACTGGCTCAGTGACTCTTATCCAACGCTTTGGCTCCGCGCTAAATCTCAATGTCCACTACCACATGCTGTTTCTCGATGGTGTCTATGCCGAAGATGACTATGGCAAGCAACGCTTCCATCGTGTCAAGGCACCCACTTACGATGAGCTGAATACGCTCGCTCACACCCTCAGCCATCGCATCGCTCGCTGCATGGAAAAGCGTGGGATTTTGGAGCGTGATGCCGAGAATACGTGGTTGACACTGGAAGAGGGCGAAGACGATACGCTGACTCAATTACATGGTGCTTCGGTTACGTATCGCATTGCCGTCGGCCCCCAGCAAGGGCGCAAAGTCTTCACCCTGCAAACCTTGCCAGGGCGTGAGGATAAAGCCGACTCAAGCAGTCGAGTAGCCAACCATGCTGGTTTCTCGCTACACGCCGGTGTGATGGCCGAAGCGCATCAGCGGGATAAGCTTGAGCGCTTGTGTCGCTACATTAGTCGGCCAGCGGTTTCAGAAAAACGTCTGGCATTAACCGCCAATGGGCAGGTGCGTTACGAGCTCAAAACTCCGTACCGCAATGGCACCACCCATGTGATCTTCGAGCCGCTGGACTTCATCGCCAAACTCGCTGCGTTGGTACCTAAGCCGCGAGTCAACCTCACACGCTTCCACGGCGTCTTTGCACCGAACAGCAAACACCGAGTTCAAGTAACACCCGCCAAGCGGGGCAAGAAGCCCGACAAATCGGAAGGTCTCGATACTAACTGGCGTGACAAGAGTCCTGCAGAGCGCCACCGCGCCATGACCTGGATGCAACGCCTCAAGCGAGTCTTCAATATTGATATTGAAGTCTGCGAACACTGCGGCGGTCACGTCAAAGTGATTGCCAGCATCGAAGATCCGAAGGTCATTGAGCAGATTCTCAAGCATCTGAAACAGAAAACAGCCAAGGCGAATGCCGCCAAGCAGCGTGAGCTGCCACCAGAACGAGCGCCGCCACTGACTCCCAGCCTGTTCGATCCATCACAGAGTCGTCTCTTTGACTGACGACCCCAAATCCAACACTGCTCAACACTGCCAACTTTTAAACGGGGCGGTGGGGCAGTTTGTATCTCTCGAGCTATCAGGCTAGAGATTTTACCGCCAAATCGAACCTTATTAGAGCGGTTTAGGCTGGACCGGCAGTTAAAATTGGGGCTTGAGCGGTAAACGAGTGAGGGAATTTCAGGTAAGATACTTCGGATGAGGAGCAAAAAGGTGGTTTATACTTCCTATACCCCTGCAAAGGTTGTTGGGAAGGCGCGAACCAACCCCATGTTTGCCTGCCTAGGCAAAGCTCGCCGAAAGAGTTAGCACCCTCCCTGATTAAAGGAAGCCGTATGGATATTATTGATAAAGTTTTTCAGCAAGAGGATTTCTCACGCCAGGATTTGAGTGACAGCCGTTTTCGCCGCTGCCGCTTTTATCAGTGTGACTTCAGCCACTGTCAGCTGCAGGATGCCAGTTTCGAGGATTGCAGTTTCATTGAAAGCGGCGCCGTTGAAGGGTGTCACTTCAGCTATGCCGATCTGCGCGATGCCAGTTTCAAGGCCTGCCGTCTGTCTTTGGCCAACTTCAGCGGTGCCAACTGCTTTGGCATAGAGTTCAGGGAGTGCGATCTCAAGGGCGCCAACTTTTCCCGGGCCCGCTTCTACAATCAAGTCAGCCATAAGATGTACTTCTGCTCGGCTTATATCTCAGGTTGCAACCTGGCCTATACCAACTTGAGTGGCCAATGCCTGGAAAAATGCGAGCTGTTTGAAAACAACTGGAGCAATGCCAATCTCAGCGGCGCTTCCTTGATGGGCTCAGATCTCAGCCGCGGCACCTTCTCCCGCGACTGTTGGCAACAGGTCAATCTGCGGGGCTGTGACCTAACCTTTGCCGATCTGGATGGGCTCGACCCCAGACGGGTCAACCTCGAAGGAGTCAAGATCTGTGCCTGGCAACAGGAGCAACTGCTGGAACCCTTGGGAGTAATAGTGCTGCCGGATTAGCTCTGGTTCTGAAATCCATCCCTGTCGGTGTTGCTTATGCAGTCTGGTCGGGACTCGGCGTCGTCATAATTACAGCCATTGCCTGGTTGCTTCATGGGCAAAAGCTTGATGCGTGGGGCTTTGTAGGTATGGGGCTCATAATTGCTGCCTTTTTGCTCGCCCGATCCCCATCGTGGAAGTCGCTGCGGAGGCCGACGCCATGGTGACGGTGTTCGGCATTCTGAATCTCACCGAGGACTCCTTCTTCGATGAGAGCCGGCGGCTAGACCCCGCCGGCGCTGTCACCGCGGCGATCGAAATGCTGCGAGTCGGATCAGACGTCGTGGATGTCGGACCGGCCGCCAGCCATCCGGACGCGAGGCCTGTATCGCCGGCCGATGAGATCAGACGTATTGCGCCGCTCTTAGACGCCCTGTCCGATCAGATGCACCGTGTTTCAATCGACAGCTTCCAACCGGAAACCCAGCGCTATGCGCTCAAGCGCGGCGTGGGCTACCTGAACGATATCCAAGGATTTCCTGACCCTGCGCTCTATCCCGATATTGCTGAGGCGGACTGCAGGCTGGTGGTTATGCACTCAGCGCAGCGGGATGGCATCGCCACCCGCACCGGTCACCTTCGACCCGAAGACGCGCTCGACGAGATTGTGCGGTTCTTCGAGGCGCGGGTTTCCGCCTTGCGACGGAGCGGGGTCGCTGCCGACCGGCTCATCCTCGATCCGGGGATGGGATTTTTCTTGAGCCCCGCACCGGAAACATCGCTGCACGTGCTGTCGAACCTTCAAAAGCTGAAGTCGGCGTTGGGGCTTCCGCTATTGGTCTCGGTGTCGCGGAAATCCTTCTTGGGCGCCACCGTTGGCCTTCCTGTAAAGGATCTGGGTCCAGCGAGCCTTGCGGCGGAACTTCACGCGATCGGCAATGGCGCTGACTACGTCCGCACCCACGCGCCTGGAGATCTGCGAAGCGCAATCACCTTCTCGGAAACCCTCGCGAAATTTCGCAGTCGCGACGCCAGAGACCGAGGGTTAGATCATGCCTAGCATTCACCTTCCGGCCGCCCGCTAGCGGACCCTGGTCAGGTTCCGCGAAGGTGGGCGCAGACATGCTGGGCTCGTCAGGATCAAACTGCACTATGAGGCGGCGGTTCATACCGCGCCAGGGGAGCGAATGGACAGCGAGGAGCCTCCGAACGTTCGGGTCGCCTGCTCGGGTGATATCGACGAGGTTGTGCGGCTGATGCACGACGCTGCGGCGTGGATGTCCGCCAAGGGAACGCCCGCCTGGGACGTCGCGCGGATCGACCGGACATTCGCGGAGACCTTCGTCCTGAGATCCGAGCTCCTAGTCGCGAGTTGCAGCGACGGCATCGTCGGCTGTTGCACCTTGTCGGCCGAGGATCCCGAGTTCTGGCCCGACGCCCTCAAGGGGGAGGCCGCATATCTGCACAAGCTCGCGGTGCGACGGACACATGCGGGCCGGGGTGTCAGCTCCGCGCTGATCGAGGCTTGCCGCCATGCCGCGCGAACGCAGGGGTGCGCCAAGCTGCGGCTCGACTGCCACCCGAACCTGCGTGGCCTATACGAGCGGCTCGGATTCACCCACGTCGACACTTTCAATCCCGGCTGGGATCCAACCTTCATCGCAGAACGCCTAGAACTCGAAATCTAACGTCCGTTCGGGCATCGAGGTCCATGTCGGGGTGGGACGGGCCCGTGGCTTCAAGATCACTTGCAGTCCGACCGCGATGTCTTGGTTGCGCGAGAGGTTGTCGATATCCTCCACTTCCATCATCAACCCTGGATAATGCCGCCGCCGTCATCGCCGCCGACGCCCGTGCCGGGCTTTTCGGGCCTGTCAGGCTTGCTCGGCCTTCAGCCTGCCTGGGCGAGATCTCCGGCGGACGGATTAACGGCGGAGCTTCGCCGCCTTTCGTGCGTGTGAAGGCCGAAGATAGTTCTCTCAAAAACATCCGTTTATGAGAGATACCAAATGTCATTTTCAGAAGACGACTGCACCAGTTGATTGGGCGTAATGGCTGTTGTGCAGCCAGCTCCTGACAGTTCAATATCAGAAGTGATCTGCACCAATCTCGACTATGCTCAATACTCGTGTGGGCTCTGTTGCAAAAATCGTGAAGCTTGAGCATGCTTGGCGGAGATTGGACGGACGGAACGATGACGGATTTCAAGTGGCGCCATTTCCAGGGTGATGTGATCCTGTGGGCGGTGCGCTGGTATTGTCGCTATCCGATCAGCTATCGCGACCTTGAGGAAATGCTGGCGGAACGCGGCATTTCGGTCGACCATACGACGATCTATCGCTGGGTCCAGTGCTACGCCCCGGAGATGGAGAAGCGGCTGCGCTGGTTCTGGCGGCGTGGCTTTGATCCGAGCTGGCGCCTGGATGAAACCTACGTCAAGGTGCGGGGCAAGTGGACCTACCTGTACCGGGCAGTCGACAAGCGGGGCGACACGATCGATTTCTACCTGTCGCCGACCCGCAGCGCCAAGGCAGCGAAGCGGTTCCTGGGCAAGGCCCTGCGAGGCCTGAAGCACTGGGAAAAGCCTGCCACGCTCAATACCGACAAAGCGCCGAGCTATGGTGCAGCGATCACCGAATTGAAGCGCGAAGGAAAGCTGGACCGGGAGACGGCCCACCGGCAGGTGAAGTATCTCAATAACGTGATCGAGGCCGATCACGGAAAGCTCAAGATACTGATCAAGCCGGTGCGCGGTTTCAAATCGATCCCCACGGCCTATGCCACGATCAAGGGATTCGAAGTCATGCGAGCCCTGCGCAAAGGACAGGCTCGCCCCTGGTGCCTGCAGCCCGGCATCAGGGGCGAGGTGCGCCTTGTGGAGAGAGCTTTTGGCATTGGGCCCTCGGCGCTGACGGAGGCCATGGGCATGCTCAACCACCATTTCGCAGCAGCCGCCTGATCGGCGCAGAGCGACAGCCTACCTCTGACTGCCGCCAATCTTTGCAACAGAGCCTCCGTCGCCATGCTCACCTCGCTTTGGTGCACACGAGTATTGAGCATAGTCGAGATTGGTGCAGATCACTTCTGATATTGAACTGTCAGGAGCTGGCTGCACAACAGCCATTACGCCCAATCAACTGGTGCAGTCGTCTTCTGAAAATGACACATGGCATCTGACATCAAGTTAGGGTATGCCTCAATCTGACGGCTGCGAACCGCCAGGGACAGGCGCAATGTCAGATTCTGTCGCGGCCTTGGCGCGTGCCTGGAAGCGTTCATAGCAATCCAGCCCGCAGAAATGTTCGACGTATTCCGCGCCTTCCGGGGTGAAGGCGGCATCGAGCGGAATTTCTTTGCAGCATACGCAGCAGGTGGTGCAACTGGCAGTGTTCGGGGCGTTTGCGTTCATGGTGGTACTCCTCCAGATTGGTAGCGAAGCTCAAAGCTGCCCACTCTCGGCTGGCTGGGAAGCGGTCATGATCTTCCCTTGAAGGCCCGCAGCAGCCGCGTCACAGACAGGACAAACAAGCCGGTCAGCGTGAGGGCTGCAATACCCCAGTGCTCCCCGATGAACGCGCCGGCCGTCGTGCCGGCTAGCACAATGGCGAGAATCGGCAAATGGCAGGGACAGGTGAGCACGGCCAGCGCGCCCCACAAGTAGCCGGTGATCGGTTTGTGCGTCTCAGACGGCAAGTGCTCTGGGCTGTTCATGGCAGACTCTCCGCGTGCTGTGCCGGTTCGGTTGGCATGGCGGCCAGTTGCATTTCGAGGCTGGCCAGGGCCTCGCGCCGACGCTCGACGAGTTGCCGCAACACGGCAAGCTGCGCAGACGCACCGTCACCGTCCGCAGCATCCAGCGCCCGGCACAGCCGCGCCAGTGCGTCCAGGCCGATACCCGCTTCGAAGGCAGCCCGTACAAAGCGCAGCCGTTGCAACGCGGTGTCATCGAACAAGCCGTAGCCGCCCGTGGTGTACGCGACCGGCCGTAGCAATCCGCGCAGCAGGTAGTCGCGCACGATATGCACGCTCACCCCGGCATCAAGGGCCAGCCGGGACACTGTGTAGGCGCTCATTGAACACCTCCTTTTCCTCATCCGGCGCAGCACGAAAGCTGCTTCACGTCCTTGCTGAAGGTCTGCGCCGCGAGCTTCAGCCCTTCGACCATGGTCAGGTAGGGGAACAATTGGTCGGCCAGTTCCTGCACGGTCATACGGTTGCGAATGGCGAGCACCGCCGTCTGGATCAGTTCACCCGCTTCCGGGGCCACCGCTTGCACGCCGATGAGCCGTCCGCTACCTTCCTCGATGACCAGCTTGATGAAGCCGCGTGTGTCGAAGTTGGCAAGCGCACGCGGCACGTTATCCAGTGTTAGCAGGCGACTGTCGGTCTCGATCCCGTCGTGATGTGCTTCCGCCTCGCTGTAGCCCACGGTGGCGACCTGCGGGTCGGTGAACACCACGGCCGGCATTGCGGTCAGGTCCAGGGCCGCATCGCCGCCAGTCATGTTGATCGCCGCACGAGTGCCGGCCGCTGCCGCCACATAGACGAACTGCGGCTGGTCGGTGCAGTCGCCGGCCGCGTAGATGTTCGGGCTACTGGTGCGCATGCCCTTGTCGATGACGATGGCCCCCTGCGCATTGACGGCTACCCCCGCCGCTTCCAATGCCAGGCTGCGCGTGTTCGGTGTCCGGCCGGTGGCGACCAGCAGCTTGTCGGCGCGCAATTCACCGTGCGTGGTGGTCAGCACGAATTCACCGTCCATATGGGCGACCTGGCTGGCTTGCGTGTGCTCCAGCACCTCGATGCCCTCGGCACGGAAAGCGGCTGTCACCGCCTCGCCGATGGCCGGGTCTTCACGGAAGAACAAGGTATTGCGCGCCAGGGCCGTGACCTTGCTGCCCAGCCGGGCAAAGGCTTGCGCCAGCTCCAGCGCCACCACCGACGAGCCGATTACGGCAAGGCGTTCGGGAATGGTGTCGCTCGCCAGGGCCTCGGTGGAAGTCCAGTAGGGTGACTCTTTCAAGCCCGGAATCGGCGGGACCGCCGGGCTGGCACCCGTGGCGACCAGGCAGCGGTCGAACATCACGACGCGCTCGCCACCCTCGTTCAAACTAACGATAAGGCTCTGGTCGTCCTTGAAACGCGCTTCACCGTGCAGAACGGTGATGGCTGAATTGCCGTCCAGGATGCCTTCGTACTTGGCATGACGGAGTTCTTCGACACGGGCCTGCTGCTGGGCCAGCAGCCGCTCGCGCAAGATCGTCGGCGGTGTGGGTGGCATGCCGCCGTCGAATGGGCTTTCCCGGCGCAGATGGGCGATGTGGGCGGCGCGGATCATGATCTTGGACGGCACACAACCGACGTTGACGCAGGTGCCGCCGATGGTGCCGCGCTCAATCAGCGTGACCTGCGCGCCTTGCTCGACGGCCTTCAGTGCTGCCGCCATCGCGGCTCCACCGCTACCAATGACGACGACCTGCAACGGGCGTTCGTTGCCACTGGGCTTATCAGCGGCCCCTATCCAGCCGCGCATCTTGTCGAGCAGGCCGGCGCGGTTGTCCGTCGGTGGCGCATCGGCAAGCGTTGCCTCGTAGCCCAGTCCGGCCACGGCGGTAGTCAGCGCATCCGATGACGTGCCCGCCTCAATGGCGAGTTGCGCTGTGCCCTTCGGATAGGACACCAGCGCCGATTGCACGCCGGGCACTTTCTCCAAGGCTTCCTTGACGTGAGCCGCGCACGAGTCGCAGGTCATCCCGGTGATTTTCAGGGTGGTCATGTATTTTTCCTTTTCTGTGGTGGCTACGGCTGTTGCCGTCAGCCACGTTGTTCTGGCAATTCACAGCTGTCCGGCCCGCAGCGGCGATGTGCTGGCGAGATGAAATCCCAGACCGACACCCCAACCATCAAGGCCAGGCCGACATAGAGCAGTCCACCGCTCTGCCAGCCGTAAGCCCGCATTAAAAACACCGCTGCCAGCACCAAGATCGGGCCTATCGTGCCGAGCGCCGTGCGTCGCCACTGTCGATGATTGAGCCAAGCGATAGCATTGGCGAGTAACGCGATGCCGGCGAACATCGGCAGCAGGATGCCAATGAATAGCCCCTCGTACTGGCTCAAGAAGCCCAGTCCGATGGCCGCGCCAAAGCTGGCGATGGCAGGAAAACAGGCGGCGCAGCCCATCGCGGAAACGACGCTGCCGAGCGCGCCGGTTTTGCCAGCGATGCGCGTGATGAGTCCCATGTGTCGCTCCCGAGTTCGGTTAACGGATCAGCGTTTGAGGCTGGACGGATAGCCCGCGTCCTCGGTCGCCTTGGTCAACTTCTGGACGTTGGTCTTGGCATCGTCGAAGGTGACGACGGCCTGGCGCTTGTCGAAACTTACGTCGGTCTTGCTCACGCCCTCAACCTTGGAAAGCGCGTGCTTGACAGTGATCGGGCAAGAGGCGCAGGTCATGCCAGGCACGGACAGCGTGACGGTCTGGGTGGCGGCCCACACGGGGGCAACAACGGCAGCGAGGGCGAGGGCGGCAAACAGTTTTTTCATGATGAACTCCTGTGATTAATAGAAAAATGGCATGACGTAGGGAAATCCGAGCGAGACCAGGACCAGCGCGGCCACGATCCAGAAAATGAGCTTGTAAGTAGCTCGCACTTGGGGAATCGCGCAGACCTCACCCGGTTTGCAGGCTTGCGCCGGGCGGTAGATGCGCCGCCAGGCGAAAAACAGCGCGACCAGCGCTGCGCCGATGAAGATCGGGCGATAGGGTTCCAGCACCGTCAGGTTGCCGATCCATGCCCCGCTGAACCCCAAGGCGATCAAAACCAGCGGCCCCAGGCAGCAGGCCGACGCAAGAATGGCGGCCAGCCCACCGGCGAAGAGCGCGCCGCGCCCGTTTTGTGGTTCAGACTTTTGTGGTTCAGACTTTTGTGGTTCAGACTTTTGTGGTTCAGACATACGCTTGTCCTTTCAAATTTGGTTTGGATAGCTTAAGCTTACTTCCGTAGTTATGTACGGAGTCAAGCGATATGCAAATTAATTTTGAGAATCTGACCATTGGCGTTTTTGCCAAGGCGGCCGGGGTCAATGTGGAGACCATCCGGTTCTACCAGCGCAAGGGCCTGCTGCCGGAGCCAGACAAGCCCTATGGCAGCATTCGCCGCTATGGCGAGGCGGATGTAACACGAGTGCGGTTCGTGAAATCGGCCCAGCGGCTGGGCTTTAGCCTGGACGAAATCGCCGAGCTACTGCGGCTGGAGGATGGCACCCATTGCGAGGAAGCCAGCGGCCTGGCCGAGCACAAGCTCAAGGATGTGCGCGAGAAGATGGCCGACTTGGCACGCATGGAGGCCGTGCTGTCTGAACTGGTGTGCGCCTGCCATGCGCGGAAAGGGAACGTTTCCTGCCCGCTGATTGCGTCACTGCAAGACGGAACGAAGCTCGCTGCATCGGCGCGGGGGAGTCACGGGGTGACTACGCCTTAGCGTGCTTTATTTTCCGAATTCTGAGACGACCCCTTGCTGAAAAGCTCGCGCCCATCAGGGTTGGCACAGGCGATCATGGAAGTGGGGCGCGTCAACAAGACGCTGTACCTTCTAAATTATATTGATGATGAAGATTATCGTCGGCGGATCCTGACGCAGCTAAACCGGGGAGAAGGCCGCCATGCTGTGGCGAGGGCGATCTGCTACGGGCAGCGCGGTGAGATCAGAAAGCGCTATCGTGAAGGTCAGGAAGATCAACTGGGTGCACTGGGCCTCGTCACTAACGCAGTGGTACTGTGGAACACACTTTATATGCAGGAAGCCCTGAGCTGGATGCGCAGGAATGGAGAAGAAACCGGGGGTGAAGATATCGTCCGGTTATCCCCACTGATGCACGGGCATATCAATATGCTGGGGCATTATACGTTCACGCTACCGGAGGATATTTTGAAGGGGGAACTGAGAGAATTAAATTTTAATTTAAACAATGAATTACCTTCTTAGCGTACGTTTTCGTTCCATTGGCCCTCAAACCCCTTTATGAAGTAAGAGATACAAAACGAGGCGGAAGAGAGTTAATGACTAGTATCAGGTTTGATCGCTGAAGCATATTTATAGTGGATATCCATAGCATGTCTAAATGCCGAAGACTCATTTACTAATCTTTTTTTATCAGAAGTTTCATTCTGTACAGATTTCACACGGCAATTCAGTTCGCCATTTTCATCAATAAACAGACTTTCCAAAAAATCAACAATAAACTGATGTGAGTCTTCATTAAGGCTATTTACAACCTTACCAGTCTCATCAAATCGTGAGTCCCAAACAGGTTCTACATTGTAGGCATCTATAAATTCTTGAGATGCTGTGACACACTGTCCGCCCTGATACTGCTGACTGGAGACATTAACAACGCGATTTACGTTGCCAAATGCTTTCTCTCTGGCCTGTACCTCAGTAGCGCCAACTCCGCATAGCTGGATAGTAATACTGTCATTTGTCGAATTAACATGGATAATCGCTTTCAATTCTAAAACCCTCTGTTTTATCTATTTCAGCCATAGACTAAATGCGTTGACTACTAATGATATATTGCGCGAGTTTGATGTTGAGACATACCATGTTGCTTGAAAGTTCCGGCATCATGCGGGATTCACTACGAATTAAATAGGGTTCCAGCCCCCCAGAATATGCCCCAGATGTTACAACGGTCAACTGGGCAATGGGATTATTTAGTTTACCTACTCCTGCCAGGATATCGTCCTCAACCGCAGCGATATAAACTGGGGAGGCAGCGATCACGTAATCATCAGTAGGCCTGGCTTCCATTAACGTCCCTATGGAATTCTCCGATCTTTCCTTCCCGAATGTATTTGTTAATTCCCGCCACCAATGGCGGTGACTGAACGGTAAATTATGAAAGGTGGCTTCATATACGTCGACGAGGTCCCGACTATTCAAAAAACCCAACCCGGCAGAGATCACCCACAACTCCAGGTTTTCCGTCGTCCGTAAAATCTCTTTTGCCGTTGACCAGTGATTCCCAGTATAGAGCGATAGGGCGGGTACCGGTGATGCACTTTGCGACCGTCTTATGGTCGCTGCCCAACTGGCCATAGCCTCTTCAGGTGTCTCTCCGGCCCGGATGCTCAGTTCCGCACGGGAGCCGCACTGGAAGTGCTTACCTTTGGTACAGGACGTTATTAGGTGTGTAATTCGCGACGCCGTCATTTTGTTGCCCTTAGCCCAATGTGTGCAATCACTGTCTATCAGTCGTAACAGCCCCTCATCCGTGATAACGACCAAAGAGGAGGCCCGAACAACTATCCCATTATACATTTAGTCATGCCTTTACTAATAACTAGTTACCACAAAAAAACCTCGCGAGGTGACGGTGTCACGCTTATTGGCCTTTTTTAGCTCACTTTATGTACTATGGGATTTAATTATCGGTAAATCCCATAGTTCAAATAGCACCCCCCATAGTGTAATTGCGGCTAAAACCCTTATTAATCAGTCATGTAGCGCAATGGTTGTGCATTCAGGGGATGCGATCGCCACTTAACGGGTTGCGGGTTGTTGGTCACCCGACATCTGTGTGCTAATCTTTTTCATCATTAGTCACTAGTAAAGGCTTCACTATATATGACGCTACGAGAATTTTTTTAACGAGAGAGGTGGATAGGCCAGTGAAAATCTCTCAGCCAAAACAGTGGGAAAAGGATCGTGAAATGAGCATGAATTCGCAGCCGGAACTGAAGTTGAGTACCCGTACCGAACAACTCGCCAGTAGTCGTGATGCCGCTATGCAAAAATTTCTGGACGGCATGACGCTGATTGCCGAAGCCTCAGCAATTTGCGGGTTTTCACTGTTTAACAGCAAAATTATGGCCCCTAATGCTTTTGGCCTTCCTGCGTCCCTGGCCGCAAGCATCGAGGAAGGGCGACAGCAAATAGACCGTAAGACATGGAACAATCTTTTTGAAGAAACGGGTATTGACCGATTCTGGAATCACAACCAGCGGGCAGAGTTCCGTGAGTCTCTCCGGAACGCTCCGCCAATTGCGTCGTTAACCGTAATCCGCAGTACATTGCGCCAGGCAGTTGCCATGCGCAGCATTACACTTGCTGAAGGGTTTGTTGATCTGCTATGCCAGCTTGATCGCCGGTATAAAACTAATGCCCAGCAATTTGTGATGCCAAAAAAACTGGTACTACGCGGCATTTTTCCCGACTCGAACATGATGAGATATAATGGCTTTTCTCAGGATAATCTCTTCTATTTAAACGACTTTGAGAATATCGTTTGCATCTGCTCCAATGCAGCAACACCGCCTGTCGGCAGTGGAATGAACATGTACGATCGGCTTGCTGTCTTACGGAAAACCGATTTTACGGGTGACATTACCGACCCGAAGGGCTGGAAGTGCCGATTGTTCGAAAATGGTAACGTCCATATCTCAGTTGAGTGTGAAAGCCTGCATAACGCACTGAATGACCTGATTAGCATTTATTTTGCCAACCAGATCCCGGCCAAAGGATAAGAATGATGACTGACAATGTAAATTTGATGAACGGGGATGAACAGACAGCGTCCAGTTTAAGTGAAGATACTCCAAAAACGCCCCCTCTAAGCCCCGAGTTACTGAAGAATTCCCCTTACTCGTCAATAGCTAAGGTTAAATATTTCACCGAGATTGAACAAATCTGCCTCGATAAGAGCATCAGCACCGAAAACCTCGACCAGTTTTTCAAAGCCCACTGGCTGCGGGATAAAATGGGGGGGTCTTTTGCCCGGGCTCAGGAGATGCTGGCGGCCTACAAGCAATACGTGGACGAGGTGCCCGAAGAAGCACGCGCGATTGAAATCCCTGACCAGATTAAAGATGCATTCAGTGATTTTACTGCGTTTATCACCTGGTACTTCCGCTTAAGCTATACGGCTATCCAGAGTGATAGCGTGAAAATTGCGAAGGCAGAAATTACTCAGTTACGGCACCGGAATGCTGAAATTCTGGAAGAACTGTCACAGTCGAAAGAACAGGCTACAGTCCTGAATAACGAAAAAGTTAACCTGATTAACCTGCTGGAGCAGCAGCGTGAACTCTCCAGTAAATTAGAAGATTCACTTCAGGAAGCAGAAGAAACTCTGGCAGGAACTCAAAGTGAATTACAGCATGCCCAAAACGAGATCCAGCTTTTACAGCAGACAGTAGGGACACTGAACCAGCAACTGAGTGAGCGCAAACAGGAACTGGCCTCGCAGCAGGAGTATCAGAAGCAGCTTAATGATGAAAATAAAGCGCAGCAGGTAGAGCTGACCGCCCTCAACAGCCAGAATGAAAACTTACAACGGACCGTGTCTGATTTAAAGTCCAGTGTCAGTCAGCTTGAACAGGACCTTTCTTCATCACAATCCCATGCCTCTGAATTGAGCTCATCTTTAGCCGAAAAGGACACGGCCCTGACGCTCGTCCGGTCGGAGCTCTCAACAGCTAAAGGGACGAATGAACAACTACGAGCTGAAGCACAACGCTTAGCTGATGAGAACCTGGTGTCCAAAAAGGTCCAAACAGATCTGACAGAAGAGCTTCAGCAGCTCAGGAATCAGATGATGTCCATGGAAGCGACACTCAATGCGGAAAAGACCATTGCAGAGTCTTTACGAGGAACAATCAAGCAGCTTACCGAAGCTATGACCGGCGTAGTTGCTATCAAACCTAAATCCCCAGGGGCATCAAAACCGCGAAACAAAAAGACGACATAACTGCTCCCGCCAGGAATTTGCTATAAACTTAAATTCCTGGCGCCCGTAGGCTCTTTATCCCGTCCGGAGGAGTTTACGTCCTTCCGATAGCATTTGGCTGATTTTCCCCGAGTCACTGATCTCAAGAGCATCAACCAGGCTAGTGATCCCGCCAACAGCTTGCTGCTGCGAAATAGCTCCCAGCTTATAGTCATCGAGTACTGCCGCCAAAAACGCTTTCAGTTTAACCTGTTCACTCATCGAAAGTATGTACGCCATTTTTAACCCCATTTTAAGGTTGTGATTCGGGTGAATTGTATTTTTTAGCTTCAGGGAAATGAGGGAGATCCTGGGATTCCGTCTTCTCCGTAGCATCCCAGTGCCACCATCCATAGGCCCCATATTCCTGGTTGTAATACGCCTTCTTAAGTTCCTTTCGCGCAAGATAGGCTGGTGTCGACATTCCGAAAACCTCCATCGGGAACGGCTTATCACTCCGGGTATCAAGTAAATAAAAATCGGGGAATACATCGCTCGCACTTGCGTCATACCGCATAGGCTTAACATAGTGCCGGTGTTCGGCATCCAGTTTACGGGATACAATCGCTTCGTATGAGGAGTCCAGAGGTATCCAGTTATCACTCACCAGCATAAGCACTATCTGATGAGCTCGTGCAGAGAGACCTCTAGTGGTCACAGATACGGGAGAGGTAAGTGCAAAAACAACAACTTTGCCACCATTTTTCCAGGCTGCATATTCCAGTGGGAATCGCCGCTTCACGCTATCCCAGTGCCCGTCTGAGTTAAAGAAGGTAAGGGGCATACCGCCGAAGTTACGCATAGGAAGAAACTTCAGTGGCTTCTCATGCTTTTCTGCGTCATAGCGCGGCAGTACTGATAGCAGCAGCAGTCGCTTGTCGCTCAGTTCTGCGGACGACAACAGCTTAACCTGCTCACTGGCCACTTTGCTTTTAGAGTCCGCCACCCCGATAAAGAGATGGTCGCCAATACACGCTCTACCTGATTTGACCTGCTTTGCGGCGTCCAACATCCGGTAGCGAACCAGCGAATCATTTCGCTTCCCGGCCATATTCGGATACCAGACATTAAGACCGGCTTCAGTCCACAACAGACTCAGAAGTCCGGACAGGGTCATTGAAGCCTGTCCACCTTCAGGTCGCTGGTTTTGGGGCGGGGTAGGAACCTCTGACTTTTCCGGCGGATCTTTCTCCGTCATGCCTATTCCGAGGCGTATTGACATGGTCCCCTCATTGTTGATGCGTACAACATTGCTGGCATAACCCTTTAACCCCGTATGCCTGGCATCAAGGTCGAAAAACACGCACGATGGATCATGCTCAGTGCCGGTATTTGCAGCCTTAATCAATATGAAGGTATCACTGTTTGGTAGCGACCGGACGTACAGACGCTTTGCGCCTTTGCCCCGGCATCCGCAGGTGATCACAGATTTCTGCCCGGACGTGTGGTGTGCTTTCTTTAGGGCCGACTGCCATCCCTTTACATACTCGTTCTGCGTCTGAAATTCAGCCGAGTATCGTTTCGTGTTTGGTTCGTCATCGTAAGCAATAAATACTGCAAACTTCTGGCCCATGGGACCTCCTGAAATTTAAAAGACTAATAGCCCAGCCATCTCAATACATCCTGCGCGTTGTACTCTTCCTTCTCACCCAACTCGGAAAAAAACACGTTGATGTCGCTGGCCTCAACGCCATGTTTAGCAAGCTCCTGGAGAGCCCTTTGTTTTGTAATAGTAAGATCTTCAGCTGAATCAAAATACGTCATCAGTACCTCCTGATGAAGGCGATAACTGAAGCAGGCTTACTCTTCCTGCCCAGGTTTTATCTGCGTGAATGTTAATATTTTGTGAATTAAACCATTACGTTACCCTGTTAAATCACACAGAAGAATGACTATGATGCCGCTTCAAACTCTCCCTTGAGCCGAGCCGAAACGGCAGTCTCAATACGGCTCCGAAGCAAACTGGCCACGGCCGCAAATACGTCGACGATGACCGAATTCCCGAACTGGCGATAGGCCTGCGTATCAGAGACTGGAATGCGAAAAGTAACTTTTCCCGGTTGCTCGAACCCCATAAGGCGGGCACATTCTCGCGGGGTTAAACGGCGTGGGCGCCTTGCCAAATTGACAGGATCATTAAAGTGCTTTTCGCCTATGCTAAAATCCCATCCCCGGTCTAATAAAATTTCAGATCCATCCCGATAATAGCGTGCGCTGAGTGTTCTGCAAACCACTGTTTCTATTGATGAATCTACCAAACCATAGCCAAATCCATTGCCTTTTGCCTGGTGCTTTTTAGCGTAGTTATAAAGGTATTCCCAGAGCTTTGGAGAAAGGATGTAACGGCTATCGACCTCAGCGTCCAGCAGCTCCCTAAGGGTTGGCCGTCGTGAAGGATAAAGAGCGGATACACCACTTAGCGAAAAGCCATCATTGAGTTTCAGATCACGGCGGAAACCGACCAGCACGATACGTTCCCGGTGCTGAGGTCTGAAGTTCTTACCGTCAATTATTTTGGGGTCCTTTGCTCCGTGAGCATCGGAGTCGGCAACATCGTAGCCGAGCTCATCAAGCGCATTCATGATGATGCGGAACGTATTGCCTTTATCGTGACTCTTCAGATTTTTTACGTTCTCCAGAACGAAAATGGCAGGCTGTTTGGCTCGGATGATCCGGGCAACATCAAAAAAAAGGGTCCCCTGGGTGTCGCATTCAAAGCCGTGCTTTCGGCCAAGGGAGTTCTTTTTGCTGACACCGGCAATACTGAACGGCTGGCATGGGAAACCTGCGAGCAAAACATCATGGTCTGGGATGGATGCATCGATAGAAGCATAGGCCTGGTCATCCGAAACATCGGGAAGATTACTGAGTGTAATGTCCCGGATATCTGAGTTGAAATGGTGCTCAGTCTCGTCACAGTACCAGTTTGCACTGTAAGTCCGTCGGGAGAACTGATTCCACTCACTGGTGAACACACATTTTCCGCCGATGGCGTCAAAACCACTCCGGAGGCCACCGATCCCAGCAAACAAGTCAATAAATCGGAAAAACTTCTGGTCATAGTCCGCTGGCCGAGAGGGGAGCAACGTTCGAAGATAACGATATCCTTCCTGGGTGATTTGGCATTCATTAACTGCACCTTTAATCTGGCGAATAAGCGTTCCCCTCGACCATTCGCTGCCGGTTGCAGCATTAAGTTGCTCAGCCAAATCCTTCACGTCGTAGATGCTTGCAACCTGCACCAGTAATTTATGGATAGAGGAAGGTGTCTCATCATTAAGCAATGCTGTTATTGCAGGCTCAGTTCTATCGTTGTACATCCTTACTCCGTGAAATGTGATTAATTTAGGTTCTCAGACTACCACGCGGTGAAAATTCAATTTTTTGTTAAAGGCCTTTATTTTCATCTCCTGTATTAAAATTTTTATCCACTCAAATTGCCTCCGTTAACAGAAAATCGCCGAGTTTCTAATTGGTACAATAAGCGCGTCAAATCACACGACTTATTTGTTACTACGAACCATCTAATTCAGGGAGAACGTATGACTCTTTTGAAAAAGTTACTTTTGCCGACATTAATCGTCCTTTTCCCGGTGGCAACTCTTGCTACCCAATCATCATTTGAAGCGAAAGTGGTAAAAATTATCGACGGGGACACAATCACCGCGCTCGATGGTCAGAATACAAACATCAAAATCCGCTTGTACGGTATTGATGCCCCCGAAAGTAAGCAGGCCTTTGGACAAAAGGCTAAACAAGCGTTGAGCTCCGCGATTGCTGCACAGAATATTACGGTAATAGACCACGGACCTGATATTTACGGCAGGATGCTGGGAACCATTTGGCTTGATGGTTATGACATAAACGCCTCAATGGTAGACAGTGGCTATGCATGGGTATACCGGTTTGACGGTAATGCCATCGTCCCAAACTATCTGAAATTCGAAGCTTCAGCGCAGAAAGCAGTTAAAGGCCTCTGGGTAGATCCGAATCCCGTTGCCCCCTGGGAGTGGCGCCAGCAAAACCAGAAACCTCAAAAGACGAAAAGCAGGGGGTGACCGCGATGACAAGACAACATCCTTTATTGAAAATTGCGCTTAATAACGATGGACATCTTTCGTGGCCAATTTTACCCGGACAAACTCAGCGCTGCCCAACGTGTCTGCGAGACGTTATTCCGGGTCCGGATGGGGATTTAGTACATCAAGTGGAGGAGGGCGTTAACCCCTGCACGCCATCTGTAGATGTTGTCATTTCAAAGTCGATCATTGAACTCCTCAGCGCAGGTGAGCGCCTATATGTTAACCCAGTTAAGAACGCGAATAGAACACTGGCCCCATCGTTTATCTTTCTGCACAAAGACCAGCAACTTCGACCATTTATAAATACGGACTATCAACCAGCAGGGGCCACCTGGAGAAGTGATAAAGGGAACAGACTTGGTCTTTTCTATATGGATGAGCGAGCGTCTAAAATTAATAAGGACCAGTTCGATTTTATTGCTGTAATAGACCCATCTACTTTTCAAGCAGAATTTGAGACCTTATGGTCCATGGGCGAATTTGATAACCCCCTTACCGCGTTACAGCACTCACTGGTTTCAGAGAATATGTCATCTGTCTGGGTGAAATGGCCTGTTAAAAACCTGCAATCGAGGAAAGAATCGGTGAAGTCCGATTACTGGTATGACTATTATACACCTCACTACCCAGAGGAGCAGGCAGCTTGCACGGCAACCGTGATTGGAATAGACGGAAATGTATCCGGGGAAACTATTTACATGCTCCAGATCGCCCTAGACCGGTCGACAGTTGAGTACCAGCTTGTAAAATCGCTAGGGGTCATATTGCTACTGGATAATACGGGAAATTTGGTATCGGAGGCGCAGCCTCACTTTGATATAATCATCAAAGCTTGCATCTCGGGCGTCAGAGACTTTGTACGTCAAAATCCTCGAATGCGGAGTGTGGAGCATCAGATTACCAGTGCAATGCCTGGTTAGTTAAATCATGAAGGATTTCCAATGACATGCAGCCGGTTGAGTTCTGATTCGATTGACGGGTTCACCTTTTTCATTTCGCCTCACGGTCAGGGATGTAGACTGTCTGTCGAACCTGAATACCGCCGCAATGGAACACAAAATTTCGATGGCTGGTTCCCTCGATATTACACTAAGCCACAATACGCTAAAGCAGCATTGACACGGTTTCTTGGGGAACCTGTTAATTGGTTGGATTGTAATGACCATAATTAGGGCTTTCAGACAGTTAGCCAACAAAAAAATCTTTAACTCACCAACAATATTGAGAATTACCAAATGGAAAATCTGGATGTTGTATCAGCGGTAGATTTTTACTTAGAAAAAGCATTTTATTTATTTGGATTCATAATGTTAGGTATGGCATGGCTTACTTTCCGTGCTGGTTCAACTTATCAGCATTTTAAAAATGCTGATAAGTTAGTCAGTGAAGGTAGAGGATCTTTCTCAAGCGGTGAAGAACCTGAAATGATCCGGCGACTTAAGTTCCAAACATTGATCTGGTACATTGCTAATTGTGTGGTGTTAGCACTATCCACTATTGTTTTTGGGTATCTATTTTATCTACTTCACAGTTAATCAAACAAGGAGATATTTTTATGCACGAGAATCAGGCACATCAAATAATTGACGCACTAAGTAAAGATAAGTATATCTACATTGCCCTTATGATTTTAGTCATTCACCTCTTGATGAAGCAAGTGAATAAACATCACGATAAGCTTGTAACTTCAAGGCGTATTTATGATGACCATAAATCTGGCAAAGCACTCGATGAAACACCAGCCGAAACCTTGACCATGATGAAAAAAAGCTTTATTTCCATCGTAGTTAACTTATTTTCAATTATTAGCGTCACGGTACTGGCTGCATGTTTTTTCATCTATTTTTAGTTCAGTAATGGTACAGATAGTTCCGCTGGTACCTATGGCGGTCTATCTGTATGAGTTTAAAAAATTTTTCTAGTAACGAAGGACCTAAAATGATTAGGTAAGAACGGGGTAAGCCCGTCCTATGTCCTGGATGGTGATAATGCAGGTTGCCCACAGGAAAATCATCATGGAAATCCCAAATCCCAAATCCCGTGCCAGTGCGTAATCCAAGAAGTAAAACGTAACCCATTGATTTATATGTCAATGCAGTTTTAAAATGTCACCTCTTTCTGCAAGATAGAAAGGGCACTTAAAGCTCATGTTTTGGTTGCGGTTCAACTTGTAAGGAGGTGTATAATTTCCTTGGGATTTTTCTAACAAAGAAGGATTACAGGAATGAGTGGGAATTACTGTGCATTTTATGTTGCTGAGCCTTTTCATGAGGGCGCTCTGGGAGCTCATGCTACGAAAGACTTCGTTTATTACAACACACTGAGAATGTGGAAAGGAGCGGACTCCGGTTTCCCTTTTACCAATTCACACGATACAACTTATAACGTTCGTGATGGCAGTAACTGGGAGCAAACTTTAATGCCTCGCCTCAGACAGCGTCTGCGGAATTCTAAGAATATTATTCTATTCCTGAGTGATCGAACTATAAATTCTCGCGCTCTACGAGAAGAAATTGATTACGGTATTAATTCCTTGGGGCTTCCTGTAATTGTAATATACCCTGACTATGACACAAAAGAAAGTTTGCTAGTTAACAACATTTTAAAGCAGCAAATACAAAATTTATGGTCTAAGATTCCCGCATTCAGAGATTCAATGCATTTAGTTCCCACGTTGCATATCCCAATGAATAAAGCTCTTATCAGACAATCACTGGCAGATAGTAAGTTTATGGTGAAAACCAAAACTGTTCCAGATGTATATAGATATAGCGCATAATGTAACTTAAGCGCCGATTGTGGCGCTTTGTTTTTGCATAGATATAGGAATATTAAATGTCTAAGGTTAGTCTCTGTGACAAGCAGGTTTTCAATGAGTTTAAGGGATATGCATCATTATTGTTCGGTTTTATCGGTGCAGTTGTTATTTTTGTCGACATTCCTGCAAATCAAAAAATTGCGGCAGGTTTAGCTTGCATTGCAGTGCTTATTATCGCCTATCTTTGGTTATGGTACAGAGCAAATAGCTTGAGGGAGATTAATCTAACCATTGAGGAAAGTACTGTTATCATTAAAACAGGAGATATCTTCAAACAGGAGGGTTTGAAAGCGATCGCTTTCAATGAATATTTTGATACTCAGGTTGATGAGCGAATTATTGCCGGAAGTAGTCTCAATGGTAAATTTATCAACGAACATTTATCTTGTACTGTAAGTGAGTTGGATGATTACATTAGTAACTATAGGTTCGATGCCGAAGAGATAAAAGATAGAAATGAGGAAAGGATTGAAGGTAAAAAGCAAAAATTTGAAATTGGCACTATTTGTGTTTATGGTGATTACATACTCACTGCGCTATCTAAGTTTGACGAGCACAATGTAGCTCATCTCACAATGCCTGAGTATTTAGGTTTTCTAATAAGTTTTTGGGATAAGGTTAATCGAGTCTATGCTCAAAAAAGTGTTTCTGTCCCAATCTTTGGGTCTGGACTTACAAGAATAAAAGGCCACAAAATTATCGATGAGCAAGATCTATTAAAGATAATGCTTTGGACTTTTAGGATAAGCGAAATGCGATTTAAACATCCAGCGAAATTAACAATAATGATCCATGAAGGGAAGATAGATAAAGTCAATCTTTTAGAATTAAAGACAGCAAGAAATGGCTTGTGATTAAATTAATGATGAAGGCCTAAGCAATGGCCTTCGTAAATTAAATACCATTGACAATCCATTCAATTGCACCAGGGGTGCGAATCCAGGATTTTAAATTATTATTCACGTAATATATGGCTTCATCCATTTCACCTAACGTAATATATCCACTGTTAGACTTGGGCTGTAATCTGCACTTCGATAACAAGCCGGGGATGTGTCTATTAGAATCAATCGCAGCTTTAGCGATATCATTGGCATCTGGGGATGACTGCCGGTAGGCGAGGAGGGCGCGTGTATACTGAAGAAACGGGCGCATATCCCCAGGATAATCGTCCAGTAGCAAGGCCAGATCATCCACCATTTCAAGCTCAAGGTAATAGTTCGCTAATAAATGACGAATCCCCTGGTTATCGTTCGGGTTGAGCTTCAGCATTTCGCGGCAGTGAGCCATAGCCGGATAAAAATTACCTGACTCCCATAAGGCCTCAGCCAAAGCTGCTTTTGCTCTCATATATGGACGTGTTTCGACAAATCCCCAGAAACGTCCTGCGAACTCCTGAAAATCCTCGCCAAGAGCAATGCTGGCTGCGTACAAAGCCGTCTCCAGATTCCCGATTTTTGACTCAGGAGGTTCTTGAGATAACTCGCAGTAGAATGAGTATGCGTCAGCACAGAGCGGGGATTTCTTGATAGCTTTTCTGATGAGTTTCAGCACAACGTCCAGGTCATCAGTTTCCCAGGCATCGAACATGAACTCCTGAGCCGCAGCCAGATCCAGATGTAATTGCTCAGAACTGACAGCATTTTTATACAAATCAACGCGCTTTTTAGTCGGGAATTTAATCATCTCAAGTATCCTTTTGGGGGCTCACTGTTCCGGTACTTTGCAGCACTGATGGTCGATTCTATCGCTTTGAACTTGCCACAAACAAGCTCGGGTCTGCCAGAACGGGATTGATAGCCCGGAGCTGTTCCTGGACGCGCACCTGAGCCTTACGGCTGGGCGATTTTTTGCTTCGTTCCCGTTTGCCTTCGCTTTCCCGCTCATCCTGTTTTACCTGAGCCAGTCTGAGTACAGTCCCGAGACGTTTGTTATCGACAATCTGCCCCTGGTCGACACAGGCCAGCTTATCAAATGCCTGGCACTTAAGGCTCCGGTGTCCATAGTGGAAGGCGAGGGTGCCATCGGGATAGTCCAGTATTTTAATTTTTTCACCGGCAAGACGGCTATTTTCTTCTGTTGGGTCCATGAGATAAAGGATCTTATCGTACTGGAATGTCAGTGATTTCGACACGGTACGAACATCATGCCAGGCAAAGATGTCTCTTAACTCACCGGGGCTTTCCTGCACCGGACGATGCAAATCTTTCGGGAACCTGGCCGGACGTGAGAATCGGCGGTTAAAGTCTGCAATGAAAGTGGCAAGCCAGGCATTTGCAGCCTCAATGCCGGTAATACCTTCCAGACGCATTTCTTTGATCAGTCGATCCTGAAGCGTCTGATTCGCACGTTCCACGCGGCCTTTAGCTTCAGAGCTGTTGGCACATATAAGCTCGATTGCCAGGTCATAGAGCACACGTCCGAACTGGGTAACGGTGGTATTGCGGTTCTCCGGACCACTGACGCGAAATATTGCGTGTTTGTCACTGTACAGCGATACCGGTTTCCCATGCTGCTCAATGTATTCCCGGGTTGCCAGCATGTAGTCAAAGGCTGTTTCTGACTCGCTGAACCGCAAATGCATCAGGCGGCCGGTGGCATCATCGATAAATACCAGAAGGCAGCATTTTGGCGCACGGCCTTCAAACCAGTCATGGTGGGAGCCGTCGATCTGGATAAGTTCACCCAGGCAATCACGCCGATGTCGAGGTTGATAAACCCGTGACTTGCGACGAGCATGCGGAACCCAGAGTCCGTCCGACGTCATCCAGTTGCGGACAGTCTCGATTGAAAGCCGGATATCATGACGCTCTCTGAGTTTTTCTGCGGCCAGTGTGGGTCCAAAGTCGCTGTAGTTTTCACGTATTAGCGTGAGTACGCGTAGTTTGAGAGATTCGGTCAACCGACGGTTGCTGGGTTGACCGCGTTTGCGGCTGACAAGTCCTTCAGCACCAGAAACCCGGTAACGATTGATAAGCCGTTGCGCCTGACGTTCTGAGATGCCAAGCTGTGACGCTGCATCGCGACGGCGTAGGCGCTTTTCACAAACAGCCTGTATCACTGGCAAGCGATGAATTTCTTTATCTGACATGGTCACCAACATCCGTTGAGTCCCTTAGAATTGCATTCAGTTTAGCTTACTCTAAGGTGACGTTTCTATCTGGATAAAAAGTGACATTACTAAATGGTTCTAACATTATAAGTGCGTATAACGTGGATTATGTTAACCCAAAAACGTTTAATTGTAATGGATAGTCGAGTTGGGTATACTTTCGGGAAGTACTTCAATTCATAATATACCCATGACTGAACTCGTTGAAAGTAAGCTGTGCCGAAAATGCAAGACTCTGAAGAGCTTGTTAGACTTCGGAATTGACCGTAAAAGTAAGGATGGCCATAAGACTCGCTGCCGCCAGTGCGTAGCTGGCGAAAACCGGTTGTATAAATTGAATAACCGCAATGTAGTCAATGCAGCCAAGAACCGGTATCGTCAACGCCATACCGCCGAAATGGCCGACTATATGCGTTTGTATCGTGCCAGGGTCCGTGGAAGCCAGCTGGCTGACCGCCACCGTCAGCACCTGGAGTTTCACAAAGAAGTGAATATTCAGCTTCAATTTAGGCTCGGAGCCATCATGGCCTCTCAGTTACTTCAGAATGACAAAACTATAGAGATTGAAAAGTTACTTTTAAAGTACCTTAAATCGCCTGAATCTGCTTCCGGAAGAAAGGCTCTTAATGAAGCTAGGGGAATCGCTTTCAGAGCGAAAATATCATATGAGGCGTTCAATACTCTTTTGAATACATTGAACAGATCACGAATTTAGATGCCCCGTTAGTATAAATCGTGTTTCTAAAGGCTTTCGTATGTTTAAAAAAGGAAAAAGCTTAATAGCTTTTAGTGATTAAAATTACTATGCAGGCGAAATAAATGAGCAGATTTTATGATTTCAATGCGTTAGAACTAATGGAAATGGCCCCCATATCTATCTTCAGTCGTAACAAAAATACTGAGATTTTCCTGGATGATCAATTATTAGAGCAGGAACGTCGCCATTGCCTGTCGGTTCATATTTTTTGCAGAAAGCTCGAAAGATTTGAAGAAGAATTTAACAGCAATAAAAGTTCCAGAAATCGCTTGGTTAAGTTCCTTGAATCACAAGAATGCGATTTTATCTATGATATAGCTAAAGAGTGGTCATCTTACAATTTACAAAAAGTTCCTCAAAGCACAACTTATACGTACTTGAAAACACTTGTCGAACACATCAACGAACTCAAAAGTAAGTTTGGCATTATGAGTTATGCCACTTATCACAACAATTACATTCATAACTTAATTACGACAATCAATGAAAACCTCGTAAATATTAATTATGATTTATCCCTTATTACATCAACAAAGCGAAATTGGAATCTTTATCGAACTGAATTCGGACTAATTCTAGCGAACGGGATTAGGAAAGTATTACTTATTGATAAATTAGAACATTTGAAAAACAAAGATCTTAAGCCGGGACTTATTTTCTTCATTACAACGCCAGTGTCACAAGATGTCTTGCAGGATTTATTTTCACGTCACCAGCCTTACATTATGATTTATAGGAATGAAAAAGGCATTATAAAAACAGTTGAACCACTTCATCTGCTTACCGATGCTCTTTATGAAATCATTTCACTGGCTTCAAATATTAAAAATAAAGACTCAATGTTCTTTGAACCTAAAAATAAGTTAACCTCTATTATTGAAGAATTGTTTGAGCTCCAGAACCTTTTTGAAGAATACATGCGCCAGAGTTTTATGCAGGTCAGATTAAGTGAAAGAAACACACAATATATATATAATAAAATCAGATCACTTAAACATCAAGCCAATCATCTTGAGTTTGGAAATACAGAAAAAATACGGACGCTCGCTTTTAAACTAGGTGTATTAGCTGATTCATTTAATAATTACGATGTTAAAAGCAAGACAATCGACCTTCTGCCTAATACTATTTTCACTGGCATTCAGAACATTACCAGCAACAGTAATTTGTATCGTGTGAAAAACGACATTCTGTTTTATGAAAATAACCTTACAGCATCATTATTAACCTGGTTGAAAGCAAGCCTTGAACTTAAAAAGTTTATGGTGGTCCAGGAAGATCAGATCGCAAACGGGCGAAGTGATATTTCTATTTTCTCTTCAGGTGTGAGAGTTTGCATTATCGAATCCAAGTTAATACAAGAACATTCCACCGAAGTGCCAATAAAATCTGTAATAACAAAAGGAATATTTCAACTTTATACAAAGTATTCAGACTCTGTTGCTCAGTCATTTATCGTTCTGCCTGACCTATATCTGGTGTTATTCTGCTTTGACCATAAATTTGTGAATATTCGTAAACACACTGAATCAGCGCTTGAAGACTACCAAAAAGAAAACAGAAATATTAAACTTGAAATGATGCACAGCACCCATCATCAAACCATACGCTTTAGCTTGCGAGAGTCTGGCGGAATATTTGCGGATAAAGTCGTTTATATTAACTTAACTATAGCAAATCTCAGGACAAAGGATAAAAATTGAGAGACACAATGGTAACAGTGAATAACACACCTATACATCTCTCTGACCTTAATGATGCCTTTTTAGCGGTAGACAGTGCAAAGCTGGAATGCGATGGGCATACTTTAATGCTCAGCCATGCCTTGATGGAGGCTAAGATCCCACATCTTCGCTTCCTTGGGAAAGTTACCGTTAAGGGATGTGATTTTGTGCTCTCCCCCCACTTATGGTTGCAAATCGACGGCTTCACGGTGGACTACCGCCTCCGGATGTGGATTAACCTTTTCTGTGGCCCAGATAAAGCCTCAGGGGCGCCCCATGGCATTTTCAGCAGCCTTCATTACCCGAAGCATCATTATGAACCACTGAGGCCAGCACCGTGTAATCTACTAGCCCCAAATCTGCTCGATTTAATTACCGATGGATTCGCCTCAAAAATCTGCATCCCGGAATCTACGTTGGCATGGTATTCGACAGGACAAATGAAATAATGTTATCCGGTAAATAGTAGATAACTCCGGTCGTTAGGAAAATTGGCTTTGATAGGGTTACTTCAGTTCTTTTAGCCACGACTTTCTTTCAAAGGATGAATGTGAAAATATTCCCGTTTGAGGTTCAAAACTCTATAGCCGTTTTGAACCATCTCAGATTGTAATTTTACCATCGAGCTCTTACTGGCGAAGGTTCCAATGGTGAATGCGGTAAATCTGCTTAACGGAACCATTCCGGATGTCGCATACGATCAGCTTTAATAACTTGCGTGTTCAATTCAATGACTTCCGTCGGTGTTAAAATTAAGGCATCTGGATTCGAAATTAATGGTCGTAGAACCACCTCCCCTTTTTTATCATCTTTAGAACCGTAGATATTAATTAGAAAATGCATGCGTTGATTTAATTCTGATTGACTTACCCATTGCCTAAAAGTCATCGTTTGCTTTACATAATTAATAATAAGAGGGGCCAATTCAGTTTCTTCCGTTTGTGACAAAGCCTTTTTATTTGACATTTTCTTAAGGATTTTACCTAGCTTTGCCACACACATATGAATGCTTAACGATGTGGAAATTTTAGTGGTGTTAAAATCCTCCTGTGAAATGGAAATCAATCCAACATACTGTTTATAACAATCGTAGACATAAATAAAGTGTGATGTAAATGGGGTTGAATGATTAAAAACCCCCAAATTCCAGCCATATTGCTCTACTGTTAAAGAACTAAAATCTTTGTCGTTAATGCTCATTTATACTCCTAAGCGTCATAATTTGATTGAACTAGATTGTACGAAAGCTGAGTTCTAACCTTTGTTTTTATTTCCAAACAAATATACCACATCCTATATCCATCTCTAATAACCTCAACAACACAATTTCTGAGTTTAATTATTTTCATGAAATCAATAATTATGGTTTGTTACCTAGTAGTTAAAGATGGTTGGACGACTTCATGAAATTTTAGAAGCCTTCTGTCCGAACTGAAAACCCTTGCGACTCAGAATAGATTCATGTTAAAACTCGATAATGTACTTTCACAAATTTTCGTATTTTCCTTATTCGAAAGGTTTTTATTGATCTGTGTGAATCAAGTGCTTTGTTCAAGGTACTTGTTACCTGATACTAAAATTATTTTAAACGGGATTCTAGCCTTACCATTGTTCTGTTTACCGGAGACATTATTCGTGACTGACAAGACATCTATTTTAGTTCTTACGCCAATCCTGGAGCTTGCAGAAGAAGCCCATAAGTCCTTAAAAGAGAACCTTAAGGAAATTGGAACAAGTGACACAACCGGAACATGCATGTTCGCATGTATATTGGTTTGTAAATTTGCACGACTCAGAGGCATGGTCGCAAGTATACGCGGCGGGAATGGTACAGATAATGGAGGTCTTTTCAATGAGTATGGAGGACATGGCCACTACTGGTGTGAGCTGAGTGCTGGAGGAATGACTTTTTATATCGATATTGCTGCCGAGCAGTTTGGATACCCTTCTTTCATTGTCAAAAATGCCAATGACGTGTCGGACTTTCCGCGATATATCCCCGGCAACCAAGCTACAGTAGATGAACACGTGAGGCTTGCGTACACTGAAGGGATTCAATAGCCCTGCATTTTGTACCAGTTAATGTCAGTGCAATTCTTACTGTCCCATACAGTTTATGATGCCGCTGAACTTCCGCGCAAAGTTCCTCAAATGGATGAGCGGGATTGAAAATAAAGAGATTTAAAAGCGGGTAATTGAGTTATAAAGGAATGTTATTTATGCATTCTTGAACCAAATACACCGCTTCAGAATGGATCGCCGTAATCTTACATTGTAGGACTTTTCTTCCAGCTACCAATTTGTTCATGAATCTGTCTTTCAATTCTTTCCACGTGAGCATATAGCTCAGTGTAACCAGGCAGATTTTTGCCAATATCACCTTCCCACTGACGCGTTAGCAGGCTGACTTTATCTTTAAGCGTGGATAGCTGATTGAGTTGCTTTTTGGCAATCACAATCTCTTCCGAGTATAAATTTTTCTTAGCCATAACAGTACCATACTTCATAAAATTTAACTTAGGTAACGACGGCTATCTTTTAACACAATTCATCAGTATTGCAACATCTAAGTACATTTTAATCATATGCAAATTATGGATTGGCCAGTATCCAGCACTGTCCCCGTGATGTATTCATGTTAGCATATCTCCCGCTGCGCTTACTTACCTTTGGAAAGTTACTTTTTTCCGAAGCACCTGCTAATAAGATACCGTCATAGTGTTATGCATAAAGTTATATTTATTGTTCAGTATGATTTATCTATTTCCATACTGAACTTTTAGCTTAATGTTGCTCACTTAGCTTCGGGCTCTGATGACGTAACGCTTTACACCTTCAGGCGGTTCGGGCCAATCTGAATTTTCTCGGGACTGATAATTACGGTTTCTGTATTTGATAAATGCCTCAGCCTGCTCGATATTATCCAGCCTATACTGAAGGAATTTAAATGCGTCATGAGGCATATTCCCTGTAAGATCTTCAGCAGTATATGAATCACCCGTCACATCATACCAGTGACAAAGTACCACTTTCTTACCGTCTGCATCATAGATCGCGTTAAAATAATCACTCTCAAATTCATAGACATTGACGGGTTGATAACCGTCTCCGGGCTCCTGCCTTGTGACTTCATTAAAATTTGGTAGGCCATCATCATCCAGCAAATCCGGCGTCAGATAAACTTTATCATTCCGACTGACCATTGCCATGTGACATGCCCATTGATCATTCAGCATTGTCGGGAATTCCTTTAAATCACCGGCATGCCAGTTAACAATCTCTTCTGGCCGTTTGACAACAAACCGCTCCAGTTTCTTTGCCTTTCCTTCAAGCAACACAAACCTCAGACCTGAGTTTTTCTCTGCCATCGACAGGACCCTTGCTCGCGCTTTATCCGGGCATTCATACCAACTGGTATACAACTCCAGCAACAGCTCCCGTGTGTCATCATCCCCTGCCCGGGCATACATCCATTGCTCCGTTGAGCATGTCCCTAATGCAATTAGCTGTAATGAGTTTCGTGACTTAATCAAGCCAACCGGGAGGAACATATCCGGGGTTGTTACGTATTCCGCGCCAGAGTTGGAGTTGCATGCAATATAAGCATCTCCCCACATCTCAAAAAGATCGCTATATTCCTCATGTCCCGACTTGCCCATGGCCCCTTTCAGTAATTCCGCACCTTTTTCGCACATTTCAAATAGCTTTTGTTTTTCGGCCCACGAACTGAATACCGGTTTCATGGAGTACCATTTCCTAGACTGCTCCTCATCTTCCCAAAGGGTAATTTCGGATGCCGAACGCTCCGGCATAGAGACCCAGGATCTGCTGGTTTCCCGAATGTTTCGTTTTCCGGTTGCATAGACAACACGATGGACCCACGCATGAGCTTCAAGTCTGTTATCACACTCATAGGGTTTAGGCGCGATAAACGCGACGTAATTCCCTGACGAGTTGACCCCGGCCCGAAGCAGTTGCGATCCGGACGCAGTTACCTGCTCCTGAATGACCGATGCCATTTCGCTTGCACCCTGAGTGAGCCTGTAAAGTTGATTCAGCAGGGCCTGGCGCCCTTTTTCGAAACGCATTCCATCATCAAGCGAAACGCCACGGTTACCGGTCTTCCATGAAGCAATGCACTGATGAATCAGTTCATGAATGTTCACCGGCAGGCGCAACCCCGAATCCTGCATTGCAGTCAGCAGATATTGCCGGTGCGGCAATTCTCTTTCACGTTCCTGCTCCAGGAATTTGATTGCGGCCTTAAAAAATCGAATGTAAAAAAGGTGGTTACTCCGGAATTTGCGCTGCTGGATAAAACGGTTCAGTTCCTCCGGGCCCACTGCATCCAGGCACAGATATGCAAGCTCTGCTTCTCCCCGGCGCCACGGCCTGTAGCCAGAAACGTTTACCTTACAGTTAAACATCTTATCTGTTCTGTAGCGCTTCACCGCCACATCAACTGCCAGACTATCTCCCTGACGATACACAACCGCAGCAGAGACATTATTCTCTGGTTCAGCGATGAAGGAGTACCCTGAATAGCTGCTGTCCTCTTTGACGGCACCAGGTGCTGTTCTGGGGGTCATAAGCTCACGCCAGTTGCAGAGCAGCCGCGAGCCCGGTTGCATATAGGAGTTTTTTTCACTAATAAATTCATCGAGCGTCTGCGAGTCTGGTGATGCCAGCAGCCCTGTGCCGTCTTCATCGTGCAGAAAATGGAAGTACCGCTCCTGGAAGCTCAGATTCAGGAAATTAGCCTTTTCATGCTTGGGATAGAACTGACCAAAGAGAGCCAGCCGCTGGTCAAGACCAAACAGCATGATAAGCAGACGTCGGTAATGCAGAGCCATCAGGTCATGGGATTTGAGACGATCGGTATAGGCCACATCTTCAAATTTGATGGTGGTACCGTCAAACCCACGAAAGTGGCCCTGCTGCTCATCTTCAGACGGAAATAACCGTGATGCTCCAAGATGGCTTTCCACCGGGGAATAGATTTGTTTGATGTTTTGCCCGTTGCGGACCATCAGAAACACGATGCTGTTCTTTTCATTGTATTCTGAATTCGCCCAGGTATCACCATAGTCAATAAATCTGCGGGTGGTTACCATGACGAGTACACATCGCTCAGTCGGAAAAATTTGCTCCACCAGCCCAGGGTTATCTTTTAGCGCCTTGTGGAATGCGGAAAGACTCCTGAAATCAAAGTGTTCGTCGATGTCACACCAGGCTGAAAGTTCCTCATCCACTACGAGCTTCTTCTGACACAGCGTCAGCGGAATGCTGCTGTCAGCTGGCTCGCCTTCAGCAATATCGACTACCGTCACGTTTTTGCCGACGAATAATTCCAGCGTGAGAACACCGGCCTGAATTTTGTTAGCCTGCTCAATGCCCTCCTGCGTTCCGGCCAACTTGGCAGCGGCCAGCTCCGCATAATACGGATGCATTTTCTCCAGCGCCCGGGTAATAGCACCGGTACGCGACGTAATAATGTTAGCTACGGCACCGGCAATCTTCCCTTCCCGTTCCGCGACTTTCGCCATCAGAGAAACCTGAGCTTCGGAAATTCCCTGAGAAAGGGCATTCTGCACCGTACCCAGCGCCATGGTAACTGCGGCATCTTCTGCATTTCTGACGACCGGAAGCATTCTGTCGTCTGACTCGCCCCCCCTTTTACTGGCCTCTTCGTCTTCGATCCTTTTCATAGCCAGTTCCCGGAGATCTGAGGGATTTTTCAGTGTTTCGGTGAGACGCATTTGCAGGTCAGCAACCTCGTCCTGAATGCCTTTGAGCTCTGACTGACGGATCGATTCATGGTCGGGCTGATATTCAAACAAGGCGAGAAAATCGGCCGTCAGAAACCGATGTTCATTCAGTTTCTTGTCTTTCGTTGATTTTGAGCCGTTCTCAGCAACGACTTCAACGTTTACCCATTCCCCGTAGTGCCGAGGGTGGGCACGAAGGATGACGGTATGCAGATTGTCATCCACGTACCGCAACGAGTTGATGAGGAGTGTATCCCCGGCCGCAATCGCCTCTGCCGGAATATCGACGAGGGCGGACCAGTATTGCCCCGCCAGCAGAGAATGAAAACGTTCAAGGCGATCAATGTTAGTTTTGCTGACCAGGCCACCCATTCACTATACCCTCCGAATTTGTTTGTTATAAGCATCATACCAGATTGGATTGTCAGCCAAATAACCTGAAGTACGGGAAGAGGTAAAATAATTAAAATTGAGCCTGTCCAATTTATCAGTTTTGAACATGTGGATTAAACCTTCGTTAATTAAATCATCGGGGAATGACTTCATATATTACATAGGAAGGAGTTGAATAGCCCATTAAGTCATATATTTTAGAGACAGAAGCTTAACGGGCGAAATATTTTTTTACAGTCAACCAACGTCAGATCATTTTTTGGACTGAACGATTTCCCAGTATCTCTCGTTAACACTGGTTTCACAGCGAGAAGGTATGTCAGACGGGGATCTTGATCGAGTAACAAATGCCTCGATTACATTTTTCCCTTCATCTGACACTTCGGCATCAGGTAATCTTCTAAGAGTCTCGTTTAGTATCTTAGTAGCCCCATCTCTCATCTTAACTGGATTAGTTTCTCCGAGAAGTTCACCACACATTTTTGAAACAGCTGTTGCGTGCCCAAAGACAGGTACTGGATCACTTTTTTTATTCTGTGTTTCGCTGGCATGAACAGAAAATACCAGTGAAAATATTCCTGCCAATACGATGCATTTAATTTTCATTTGTTTCTCCATGACTATCACCAAGTTAAAAACATAATTTTTATACCACAATATTTTCTCAACCATAAACAGCTATTTCTGGTTGTGGATCATAATTATTTCATCCCGGCGTTAAACTGACGCCGGGAACAGAATCCGGCCGGAATTTTCAAGGCATAGATAAATTGTTATCACGCCAATATTGATGCATGCCTGCAACCCATTGTTTCGAGATTGCCGACATCGTCTCTGCCAGGACACGCATACATTCAGGTGTGAATAACCGGACTGGCTCCCCCAAATCGTCACTCACAGTGATGATGTGCTCCAGGATGTTCCCGTGACATAAATTGTGACGAACCCTCACGATTTCCGCATAGGGCCTTTTCGGGGCACCTTCAGCAATCTTGGTCAGCAGATCCTGCTCCTCGGGAAACGCCAGCAGCGTCACCGGCATACCAGCCATGTGCGCCCTTCTCATTAGGGCATTACTGAGTGTGGCCATATCACTTAAATCCACCAGCGTTGCGGCTGGCTGCGAATGCGCCTGTGACTCCATCAGTTCAAGCGTCACCCTCAGTGAGGTTTCAATCCCGTTCAGGAAAGTTGTACAGGCAGCCAACCACAATTCAGCGTGAGTTGCCCGGGTAGCCTGGTCAAAAAAACAATCAATAACGGCTGTCGTGCTGTACGGCCAGTATGCTTCCAGGTCCCGTAACTGTGCCATGTGCTTCTCTAACGCCTCTGCAACCTCTACATCTACATCTACCGGATCGAAATCGTCGGTATCGATAGTCATAGGTAAATCCTGTTGTCAGTATCGTGAATGAAAATCCGCTGAACCATATCATACCCTTACATAAAATATGGCTTAGCGCCATTATATCTTTCCTAAATGCAGCGCCAGAGAGAACAGTTGCTAAACGCCAAATGAATCAGAACAACTGTTCCACGAACAGCCAGGTTGTGGGCCACAATTAGTTGACCACGGCATGGATAACAAGATGCAGTGTAAGACTGCGAGATCTTCATGGTCCAATCCAATTCTGACATGCTTTGAGTCACCCTCGTCAGATGATAAAATATGGAAAATTTATCTAATTCAAAAAGGGCTGCTTGTGGATAATTCATTTCGTGCAGAAATAAAGGTTCTTTCCGTTTTCGACTTTGATGGAACTCTTACCCGACATGACAGCTTTATCCCCTTTTTGCGCTTTGCCTTCGGTAACAGTGTCTTCACCCGCCGGTTGGTTAAACTCGCTCTTCCTACCCTGCGGTGTTTGAGTCGCAAACTAACTCGTGATGAACTCAAAGAAATTTTAATATCAACGTTTCTCACTGGTATCGAGGAAAAGTGGGTCAAGGAGAAAGCTGAAGCCTATTGCAACCTTTATTGGGGGCGTCTGATGAGAGCATCAGGCCTATTGGCCGTGGCAACGGAAGTTTCTAACAATGTTGAGGTGACACTCTGCTCAGCCTCACCGAGGCTTGTACTTGCTCCGTTTGCTGAACGACTGGGGATCAAGCTCATCGGTACAGAGCTGGAAAGCGTTAATGGTATCCTGACCGGGCGCATTACAGGGCACAATTGTCGTTGCATACAGAAAATTAACCGGCTGGAGTCTATTTACGGACCATTAGATCAGTATCATCTTCGAGCCTGGGGGGACACTCGGGGCGATTATGAATTGCTGGCAGCCGCCAAAGATGCCCACTGGCGGCACTTCCATCCTCGTTGGGACAGAAAAAAAGCTTTTATACACCGCTTAAAAAAGGAGTCGTTCAGGGTCTAAAATCGCACAACATGAACGTTTTAAATAATATACCGGGGCTAGCTTTCACAGTTGTCCATGACCAGTGTTTGGCCGTTGATACCTTTAAGACCCAGCTGGCTGGGTCTCTCGCCAGAGCCCTCTAATTAAGCTTTATCAGGAAGCAAGTTAAAGGATATTTAACCTTTTTGTTTCATCTATCCACGGTCTAAATTCTTCCAGTAAGTTATCGTATAATTTTTCATCGCTGATAGAGCCGAAGTCATCCATTGCAAAGAAATGGGTGTTATCAACGCGGCGGTCTGTAAAATCATCCAGGTTTTTCAGGATTCCGTAGCTAGATCCACCGAGGCCGACAAATTTCCAGAAGATCGGGAAGTTGGCTGAGCGCCGGATAGCATTCTTAATTGCTCCGGTCTTGCTTATCCCGCCATCGGTAATAAACACTATGTAAACCGGGATTTTTGAGTCTTTGAAGTAGTCGACAATTTCTTCCATTACCGGTGGTTCATTGTTAGTCCCACCAAGCCCCGGCAAATTTTCCCAGGCTGAACGCTTTCCGGATCCACGGATGGTCTGAATGTAATCGTCAAGGTTATCCAGAGTGACATTTGGATACTTCTTATGCTTCTCTCCAAAGCCCCAGACATCCATTTCGCCATCGTCATCGAACTGGGCGGCAAGGACGGCGATGCGATCCAGCACGGACTGAACGTTACCCTTACTGAACTGGCCACTCATTGAGCCGGACGCGTCAAGAACAAACGCAACTGCTGCCTCCAGGGTTTCCAGTTTATTTTTAGTGAGGCTGACTGAGGCCTTTTTAGCGAGACTTACAAGTCGCGGAGATTTTGTTTCGAGCTTCTTTTCCAGACTGATACGAGCAGGTTGTGCTGGCTGCGGAGCTGTCTGTGCAACATCAACACCATAACTCATCGCCAGGGGCTCAAGCCCACCGTTGAAACCGAGGCCAAGCGCCCGTAGCTTCCAACTGCCGTTATGGCGATACACCTCCGCCACGATAATAGCTTTCTCGCTGCGCCCTGCTGTTTCGGGATCAAACGATGCAATACCGGAGGCCTGCAAATTCAGATTCTGCAAGCCTGTAATAGTATCGCTTCCGTCTATCACGAGGGTTATGGCGATTTTCTGAACAGCCGAGGAAACGCGGTTAAGATCAATATGTACGCTTGATTGCTGCGTCCCTGCCGTCAGTTTTAAAGCCCCCTCCGGTGAACTCAGGTTATTGAAAAAGATGAAATCGTTATCACCGCTCACCTTACCTTGTGCGTTGAGCATGAAAACGCAGGTGTCGGGTTCGCCGTTAAAACCGGGACGTACCGGGTATCGCAAATTAAGAGTGACTGATGATGAAGATAGAAGGATATTTTGACCTGACTGTAATTGCATGACTCTGTTCCTTGTTTAGTAACCGTAGTCTCTGCCACCCTTTACCCGGGTTCTGGCCTGAAGTGCTGAAATACACTCATCGCGCTTTTGCTTGTTCGAAAAGTTGATGCGTCGGGATCCGAAATCACCATGGATATAGAAGTTGACACCTTTCTCGCGTGTGATATTCGATATTTTTCGAATCTCAATGCTGTCTTGCTCACCCATCCTGCTCAGAAACTTGAGACGAAGCCAGTCACCCAATCCCATATTGCCTAAATCTGCTGGAAGAATTATCGTTCTGTCATTGTCGTTAAAAATTATACCGAAATATTCTATGGCGATGCGTTCCGCCATTTTTTTCATTGGCCAGATCATTACAAGTGGATAGAGAACGAACATAACTCTTGCTATATAATGTGATATTTCTGGCGATACAAATTTGACGGGAAGCGCACTGAGTTGCAGAACGAGCACTGCTGAAACCACAATAACTGCGATAGAGGCACTTAACGTTTTAAAAATGACGCCAATATCATATACACGTTGAATGTTGGGGATAGCTGAATATTTTCTTTTTAGCTTTCGGTAGAAAAACATCCCGAATATCAGAAACGGCAGGAACACAAAAAAAGCCACAATAAAAAGTAGTATTACTGCTGAACCATCATCTTTTTTCTTTGCCATGTGCTAACACCTATAAAAAACCCCGGTGACAGCACCGGGGTTGAGTTTATTTTTATTATTAAATATTCACGCCGTGCTGGGTTGCCAGTGCAGATAACCCGCCAGCAAAGCCCTGGCCGACAGCTTTAAACTTCCATTCAGCGCCATGGCGGTACAGTTCGCCAAAGACCATTGCAGTTTCGGTTGAGGCGTCTTCAGACAGATCGAAACGAGCAATTTCCGCGCCGTTGTCGTTGTTGTAAACGCGCATGAAGCTGTTGCTCACCATGCCGAAGTTTTGTTTACGCGCTTCTGCATCATAGATGGTAACGGCAAACACCAGTTTTTTGATGTCTGCTGAGACTTTGGTCAGATCAATTTTGACCTGCTCATCGTCGCCGTCGCCTTCACCAGTACGGTTGTCGCCCTGGTGCTCTACTGCGCCATCAGGGCTGGTTTTATTATTGAAGAAAATGAAATGGGCATCTGACAGCACTTTACCGTCTTCACCTACTGCGAATACGGAAGCGTCAAGGTCAAAACCCTGACCATCGGTTACACGGGCATCCCAGCCCAGACCAACCATAGCGACATTCATGGTTGGTGCTTCTTTGGTCAGAGATACGTTGCCGCCTTTTACGAGAGAAACTGCCATTTTTAGCTCCTGCAAACAGTTGAATGAGGCTGAATTAACAGCCCCGGATATGAAAAGTTACTTTTCGATCAGGACGCGTTAATGCCGTACTGAGCACATACAGATGCCAGACCACCAGCATAACCCTGGCCTACTGCGCGGAATTTCCACTCACCATTGTGGCGATACAGCTCGCCAAACAGCATGGCGGTTTCAGTGGACGCATCTTCGGTCAGATCGTAGCGAGCGACTTCAGTCTGGTTATCGTCATTAACCAGACGAATAAACGCACCGGATACCTGACCAAAGCTCTGGCGACGAGCCTGAGCATCGTGGATGGTCACAACGAAGATGATCTTGTCAACTTCAGACGGGACGGCGTCCAGTTTAATTTTCAGCGATTCATCATCACCATCGCCCTCACCGGTGCGGTTATCGCCGGTGTGCGTTACGGAACCGTCGGATGACGTCAGGTTGTTATAGAAGATGAAATCTGAATCGCCGCGCACTTTGCCGTTTGAGGCCAGCAGGAATGCTGAAGCATCCAGGTCAAAGTCCTGACCGTCTGTTGAACGCGCATCCCAGCCAAGGCCCACCAGGACGTTTTTCATTGACGGAGCTGCTTTACTCAGGGAGACGTTCCCGCCTTTGGAAAGAGAAACACTCATAAAATAACCTCTTCGATTAGTAATTGTTCAGGTTAACACTTAAGGGGATTAACTCCCCTTTTCCTCAGATTCAGGTTTGCCCGGGAACATGACGCTTGCGAGAATGCCCAGCGCCAGTACACCCAGTACAACATACAGGCTGGTTGTAGCCGCAATGCTGTAACCATGATGCCAGATGTGATCGGTCGCATTCAGGCCGAGTTTTGCCGCGATGAAGAACAGCAGCACGATAACGGCCTTCTCCAGATGAACCAGGTACTGTTTCAGTGCCTCAAGGACAAAATACAGAGTACGCAGGCCCAGGATAGCAAACATCATGGCACTATAGACGATAAGCGGTTCACGACTGACGGCAATGATTGCCGGTACCGAGTCAAACGCGAACATTACGTCCGAGAGTTCAACCACAGCCACACACAGGAACAGCGGGGTCGCATATAGCGCCGCTTTTTTACCACGGCCAATGGTGACATCGCTGTTTTCTGGTTTCGCCAGTTCGGCATCCACTTCCTTCTGGTTAAGCAGGAAGGCATGCCCTCTGAGCTTCGGCCAGATAGGGAAGAAGCGTTTAACCATGCGGTAAGCCAGATGCTGGGAGTAATCCTCAATTTCATCATCGTCATCACCGCTTTTAAGCATCATGACCGCCGTCCAGGCAACGATAATAGCGAAGACAACTTCAACGTACGGCCCCAGACTCAGCAGGCTCGTACCGATGGCGACAAAGATGCCCCTGAAGACAATGGCACCAATGATCCCCCAGTAGAGAACACGGTGGCGATAACGATCCGGAACGGCGAACCAGGAGAAGATGGCCATCATGACGAACAGGTTGTCGACCGACAGCACTTTCTCCAGCGCATAACCCGTGACAAACAGACTGGCAACCTCAGCACCGTGGTGGATATAGAGGAAACCGGCAAATGCCATCGCAACCACAACCCAGAATACGGACCAGAGCGCCGCACTCTTAAGCGAGATTGGCTTGTCATCACGGTGCATAAACAGGTCAATAAAGATGGCACCGACTGAAAGCGCAATAAAAACAATGACCGTTTCAGTCGGGAAGCCGATGTGTGTGGAAACCATATTTTACCCTTAGGGATGTGGATCAGAGGCCAAATTCAGCCGGGTCGAAGCCCAACGCGATAGCGATCTCGCGGGAGGCCAGTTTCTCGTCCTGATCGAAGTTACCGTCACTTTTTGCAACGGCAATACCAACACGTAAGGCCAGCTGAGCGGCCTCAGGCTGATCTTTCAACGCCAGGATGTATTTCATGGTTTCGCCCTTGCCGATTTCAACATCGAAATCGAAGCTTGAAACCAGTTTATTGAAGAACTCGATCACCTCATTGGTATCGAATACCTTCAGCTCTTCTGAAGAGCGAAGAAAGCCCATCATTTTCTGCTTTTCTTCCGAACTCACGCCGTCACTCGATACGGCAATACGGGCACATACAGCAACGGTGCCGTGCATAAATTTTTTGTTTTTGAAACGACCAACCTGGCGGGTCAGTTCGTCCCGGCCAGAGTTAATGGCACCTTTTACCTTGTCGAAAAAGCTCATACCTGTTTCCTTTGTTGCTGTGTTATTTAGAACCGGCGCTCCAGCGAAATCCCCAGCCAAATGCCCGGTCCATTTCGTCCTGGCCTTTGAAGTACTGGTTGATACGCTCGACTTTAATCGCGCCGTTTTCATTTACGAGTCTGGCAATGGCGCACAATGTGCGACGGTTTTCACCTTCGGTGAGGCGGGTCTCAATGGGAGGCTGATCCGGCACATGAATGGTGACCACACCATCAGTCTTGTCCCAGCTGGGAATACCTTCATAAATAAAGGCGTAAATCAGCACTTCACGGATATGCTTCCATTCCCGGCCATTGATATGCAGCCACTCGCCGTCTGATACATCACCCGTCCGGTCATCTCCCTTGAGCTGAACATACGGTTCATCGCGATAATCACCGAATGCATTACCGAGCGCCTGAATGACCGATTTATACCCGTCCTGAAGCTCAACAAAGGCCCCCAGATCCAGGTCGATTCCTTTGGAGCCGAACATGCCTGCAAAGCCGGATTTGCCGCTGCCCCGGTGCCAGTTCAGGTTGATCCGGATTTCACCGAAGTTATCCCGTTTGGTCAGGCTGATTGCAGGCTTCTCTTTTGTCAGCGATACCTTGCTCAGGCTGATTTTTGTCTCAACTGGCGGAGGGGTTACAACCGGAGGAGTCGGGGCTGCGGGAGCAGGTTCGTCGGCAATATTTACGCCGAAATGCTCTGCCAGCGGTTTAAGTCCACCGTTGAACCCCTGCGCAACAAAGCGGAATTTCCAGTCATTATTACGACGGTAAAATTCACCCAGAATTAAGGCTGCTTCCTGACGGCCGCTCAGTTCGACACTGCCGCTAACCAGGCCGGTAGCCCCTTGCTCCACGTCGATGGAAAGATTACGAAGACCGGACACCGTCTGCCCACCGTCACAGGTCACGGTGAACGCAATTTTTTGGACATCAGGTTTCAGCCGGTTGAGCGCGACAGTAAAGGTTGAGTACTGGCCTTCACTGACCAGGCTGACGGTACCATCATCGTTACGTGGCTGACCATAGAACACCATGTCCGCATCACCCTGCACCTTCCCGTCGGCATACAGGCGAAACGCCGAAGCATCCACCTGGCCGCCCGAGGTGATCCGGACCCGCAACTCCTGGGCTGGAACGGGGGCATTGCCCCCCGGCGTCAGGTTCATTAGCGGATAACCGCTGAAACGATATCGGAGTGCATATCGTCAATTGTGCGGCCGCGACAGGCATGGCCAAGGGCGGTAAAGTCCCAGTTGCCGTTATTACGGTGCAGCGAAGAAATAACGATCCCGGTATGTGAGCCCTGCTCAGTCAGCTTGTAGCGAGCCAGCTCTTTGCCGGTTTGATCGACAACGCGGCAGAACGCGTTTTCGACGTCATTGAACGACTGACCACGGAAGCTGTTTACCGTAAACGCCAGGTATTCAACGTTTGCAGGCAGTCGGGAGAGGTTGACCTTAATCACTTCATCGTCACCGTCACCCTCACCGGTCAGGTTATCGCCACTGTGCACAACAGCGCCGCAGGTGGATTCCAGTTTGCGGAACCAGATGGTGTCAATTGTTTTACCGGTGCTGTCCATTAATACGCAGCCAGCATCGAGATCGATTGAGTCGTTGCCTCCAAACAATCCTCCAAGAAGACCTTTTTTCTTAACCGGATCCCAACCGAGACCGAAATGAAGCTGGCTTAATGCAGATGATTCTTTGCTGAGTGATACCGTCTGGTTCTTAACTAATGAAACCATGTTCTATTCCTTAAAATAGTAATGACCGAGACAATCAAAGGGTTGTTTATTAACTGACGAAGAAAATCATATCATGATGAAGTTCTCTGACAAGGGAAATTTTGGTAGTTTTCTGTAAAAACATAAAAAAGAAAACCTTTTCAGGGTGTTAATTTTCTATGTTTAATTTAAATATCAATACTTTATCTGGAATCCAAAAAATACTGACTCACTTCATAACCACAGAAGTTATTAATCATACTATGATTGACATGTAGCTTAGACACTCATAGACTCACTTCTCAATCATAAATTTGCATGACGTTCCGGATAATTAAAAAAAATGAACAAGAAAATTTGGTTTATGGAAGGTTTATCCTCCCAGCGAGATATTATTCAGGGGGTAAAATCATTTGCACAAAAAAATAATTTTGCCATTACCGTTTTTGCCTCCCACCGTAACGAAAGAAATGAAATCCTTTCCGTTGCCGATTATTCTTTGACTGAACCTGAAGATCCTCAAAAACGTCTCCAGTTTATTCAGGAAACCATTCAGACCTACGGCATCCACCATATTCATACTGGCCGTAACAGCCAGTGGTTTGAAGAACACCGTTCAGCCATTGAATCGACCGGTGCCACCCTTACTACCGGTGCAACGAGCGTCGACTGGTTAACTCTGGCTGACGAAAAAGTTACTTTTGCTCAGTTTATGGAGCAAAAGGGACTCCCGGTTGTACCATCCTGGAGGGTGAATACGCTGGCAGAATTAAAGACACACCTCGCGTCCCCGCCGTTCACTGACAGCCCGGTATGCGTGAAGCCGGTGACGGGTATCTATGGCATGGGATTCTGGCGCTTTGATGACAGTGCTTCGCCTATGGCCGTCTTTAATCATCCCGAACATCGTCTGGTCAGTCCGCAACAGTATATTGCAGCAGCATCAGCTGCTGAGTCGTTTAAACCCCTTGTTTTGATGCCGTACCTGCCAGGCCCGGAATTTTCCGTCGATATCCTCGCGGATAAGGGCGAAATACTCGCAGCCGTGGGACGCCGTAAGGAAGGGGCTATCCAGTATCTGGTAAACGAAGGTAGCGCCTGGGAACTGGCGTGTGACTGCGCCCGGGTTATGAAGGCCGACGGGCTGGTGAATGTTCAGACGCGAAACGATGTGAATGGCAACCCGGTGCTGCTTGAAACCAACATGCGTCCGTCAGGGGGGGTGGGTTATACCCTTCACAGCGGGGTGAACCTTCCTGGGTTATTTGCTGCCTTTAAGCTCGGTCTGATGTCTGAAGATATGGTGCGCCAGAGCGCTAAAAACACCTTTTCTCCGGTTGCGGTGAGAGCCATTACGGATGTAATTGCATACCCGGAATCACTCTCTAACCTTTTGAATTAAGGCGTGTTTATGTCTGATAACCTCGAAGATATGATTTATCGCCGTACCCTCTCATGCGGTACGATTCAGGTAATCCGCGATCAGGGTGAAGTTTCGCTCGATGACCTGTTTGATATCGCTGAAAGACGTAACCCGAAACGCGCCTTTCTGTTTGTCAGCAAAGTACTCGGCAGGCACATTCCCGTGCCACCCTCAGTCATGCGGCAGGCCTACAGACAGCTTGCCAGCCAGTTCCCCTCAACGCTGACAGGGCCCGTACTGTTTATCGGTATGGCTGAAACCGCCGTTGGGCTTGGGGCCGGTGTGTTTGATGAAGTGCGCCACCAGCATCGTGAATCTGTATATCTGACCTCTACCCGTCACCCGGTTGATGGCACGTTGCTTTGCGAGTTCAAGGAAGAACACAGCCACGCCACTGATCATCTGATCTATCTGCCAGATGATGAAGAGAAAAGACGTCGTGTTACCAACGCGCGAACGCTGGTTTTGATTGATGACGAGGCAACCACCGGTAATACCTTTATTAACCTGCTTTCTGCCCTGCGTAATACCGGCAAGCTTCAACATATTGAACAGGTTATCGCCGTTACGCTTACCGACTGGAGTGGCAAAGCCTTGTCCGAGCGCAGCACCTTACCCGTCACTTCTGTTTCTCTTGTAAGCGGTCAGTGGGGATGGACCACATTACCAGATGCACCGGTCCCGGACATGCCGAAAGTCAACGTAACTTCACGCGGAGAATGGGACATCCAGGGGAAACAGTCATGGGGTCGACTGGGGATGCTCGCACCTGCGGCCGATCTCGGCCATGAGGTTTCCGTCCGCAAAGGGGAGCGTGTTCTGGTTCTCGGGACAGGGGAATTCGTCTGGGAGCCGTTCCTGCTTGCAGAACGGCTCGAAGCTGCCGGGGCAAAGGCATTTTACGGTTCGACCACCCGCTCCCCTATCGCCGTTGGTTATGCCATTGAGTCCGCCATTTCCTTTACGGATAACTACGGGCTGGGCATCCCCAATTTTGTCTATAACGTCGCCCACCAGCAGTTTGACCGCATTCTTGTGTGTACTGAGACACCCGCAGAAAGTATTGACGCGCAGCTTCTTAAGGCGCTGGCTGAGGTTGCGCCCGTCGTGGAGATTGTTACCTATGAATAAACCCGTTGTTCTGAGCGACCTTGACGACACGCTCTTTCAGACCCGTCGTAAAATGGTGGACGAGCTGGCCCTGGAGCCATTCCGTACCGGTGCCGTTGATCGTACCCTGAATCCACGAAGCTTTATGACGGAAGAACAGTCCATGTTAGTGGACTGGCTTCTGGAGCAGGCTGAACTCATTCCCGTTACCGCACGGGGAACTGAAGAAATCAGCCGCGTACGGATCCCTTTCCACTCCTGGGCAATCACCACGCACGGGGCCGTCATTCTCACGCCTGAAGGCAACCCCGACGAGGAGTGGAAGGCCCATATGCTCGGCCAGCTGGCTCCCTATCAGGAAAAGCTGACATCGATGCAGCGACTGATAACTGAAATGATGGACGCAAAAGGGATTAATGCCTGGGCAAGACTGAACTTCGAATACGGTGAAACGGCGGTTTATATGGTGATGAAACACCGCGACAGCACCCGCCTTGACGAGCTCAATGCCATTGCAGATGAGATAGAAACGGTGTTTCCGACCGAGGGCTTCTACATCCACCGCAACAGTAATAACGTGGCCTGGCTACCCACCCCGGTTGAGAAAGGGCTGGCCGTCAGCTGGCTGCTTGAAAAACTTCGAGCTGAACGCGGCGTTTTCCCCGTAATTGGTCTGGGCGACAGCCTGAGCGATCATCGTTTTATGAAACTGTGCAGCTGGTTTGGCATCCCGCGTCAGAGTCAGTTTGCAGATGCCATTTCACAGCGAATTTTTGGAGAAAATTAAAATGCAGCCACATGAAACATTTACCGGCTCATACCAGCCCGGTGACGTGGAATTTCTGCTAAAGCCGGTTGTCATTGAGATGACGCCGGTTGATCAAAAAGAAGAGCTGATTCAGTCCGGGAAGAAACATTATTCAGACATGCTCAGCCAGGAGCCAGCACCAACACAATGGCATCTTGATTTGTTTCACCGGGCGCTGGATCGGGGCGCAGAGAGGCTTGCAAAAGAAGTCACACAGCTCGCTATTTCTCTGGCCGAACGCTTCGGTGATGAGCCCATTGTACTGGCCAGTCTTGTCAGAGCTGGCGTACCGCTCGGCGTTATGCTGCACCAGGCCCTGCGTGACATGGGGAAAACCTCATGGCATTACGGCATCAGCATCATCCGGGATCGTGGAATTGACGGTGCAGCACTCGACGTCATTGAAGAGCGGCATGGTACCAGCGGTATTGTCTTTGTTGACGGATGGACAGGTAAAGGCGCAATTACCGGAGAGCTTGTACGCGCACTGAAAGATCGCCCGGGCTATCCTGAGCAGCCGCGACTGGTTGTCCTGGCCGATCCCTGTGGCTGTTCCTGGCTTGCAGCAAGTGATGATGACTGGCTCATTCCTTTTGGCATCATGGGTGCGCCGGTATCAGGTCTGATCTCCCGGTCAGTATGGTCCTCTGAAGGATTACATGGGTGCATGGTTTGCGAGCATCTCAGTGAATTCGAATGCAGCCGGATGTTTGTCGATACCGTCGCTCATTTCCGTAAGAAGTTAACACCGACATCCCTCGCTCCCCTGAGCTGGAATACGGAGTCAGCCCGGATCTTATGGCAGACAAGTTGCGACGTTATCGCGTTCCTGGCCGATGAATTTAAAGTGGACAGCGTCAATCGTATTAAACCCGGTATTGCTGAAGCAACCCGGGCTGTATTGCGTCGGGTACCGGACCATATATTTGTGCGTTCTATTGACGACCCGGACGTTGCCTTGCTTGTAGGGCTTGCTCGTGAAAAGGGAATAGTTGTTACAGAAATGGGGGGAACCCTCGGCCAGTATCGGGCTGTAACCATTATCAAGAAGGTACTCTGATGAAAAATCGTCTTTCTCCCTGGAATCTGGGAGCCACGCTATACATGCCTGCAACACGGGAAGATATTGCTGATGCCGTCCTGCATGGGAAAATCCCGGGTTTGCGCTCTCTGGTAATTTGCCTTGAGGATGCTGTCAGTGAAGCAGACATCCCCATCGCCCTCAAAAATCTGGAGCACCTGCTGCACGAGCTCAGTAACAGCATGCGTAGCCTGGGTAAAAATGACTGGCCTCTGGTGTTCATTCGCCCCCGGCATGCCGACATGGGCAGATGGTTAAAAGCGCATTATGATCTTTCCGCTGTCGACGGGTTTGTGTTGCCGAAATTTACCCTCAGTTCGTTAGCTGAATGGTGGGATATCATGGGCGGGACTCACCTGTGCATGATGCCAACGCTGGAAACAGAAGACGTCTTTGACGTGGTTCAGATGCGCGAGCTGGCCACCCGTCTGGTGGAACATCCCTGCCACGACCGCATTATTGCGCTTCGAATCGGCGGCAACGATCTTATGAACGTTGTGTCGCTTCGCCGTCCCCGGGACCTGACGCTGTATGACAGCCCGATGGGCTACGTCATCAAAATGCTCGTTTCGGTCTTCGGCCCGCGTGATTTTGCCCTGACCGCGCCCGTATGTGAGCATATTGACGATCATGCCGTAATGGCCAGAGAGCTGGCTCTTGATATGGCACATGGGCTTGTTGGGAAAACGGCCATTCACCCGGGTCAGATAGAGGTCATTCAAAACGCGCTGATGGTCACTCAGGGTGAGCATTCTGACGCTCTGCGGATCCTGAACTCTACCCAGGCCGTGTTTAAGTCGCAGGGAGCAATGTGTGAACCCGCCACACATCGCCGCTGGGCGGCTGGCATTCTGGACAGAGCTAGTTTTTATGGGTTACAGAACGAGCAAAGCGCTGATGGAATCAGATTACTTACCGTGACCCAGCATCATTAAGGAAATCATAATGGGGTTCAGGTTCAGAAAGTCGATCAACATTATTCCTGGTGTTCGCCTCAACCTGAGTAACGGTGCACCGAGCCTGAGTGTCGGGCCGAGAGGTGCTTCCGTTTCTTTTGGAAGCCGGGGGACCTATGCCAATCTGGGCTTGCCCGGTACCGGGCTGAGTTACCGTACCCGGCTTGACCGGGCCGCGCGTTCCGGAGGTGGGAACCGGACGGCTACCGACCCGGGGCTCAGACAGGCGCTTGAGCAGGAAGCCGCTGATCTCATGTCAGCGGTGACCGCAATCCGTAATATTCACGAGCTGACGCCGGATCCCAAAACAGGCATCAGCTGGGCAGAGCTGGAAGCAGTATACCTGCATAACAGAACGTCGCCTTTTCAGGTTCCGGCACCGGTGCGTCCAGAAAAGCCAGACTATCTTGCATTGCCGGAAAAGCCTGCCGAGAGCGAAGGCATTAGTTTTCTGGGTAAATGGTTTGAATCGGAATCAGCTAAAGCTGAGCGCCACGCCGAAAATCTTCGCCGGTGGCAGCAGGAGCTGATTGATGTGGAGCGTGAGAATACCCTTCGACAGCACCGGTACCAGCAACAACGGACGGCCTGGGCCGAACAGTATGCAAACTGGAAGTTTGAGGCTGAAGAACATGAAAAACGGCTCGCCACGGCTCAGGCAGATGCCCGGCAGCAGTTCCGGACAGACGCCGCGTTTTTCGAATCATACCTGGCGGGTGTGCTGGCAGAAACTGAATGGCCGCGTGAAACGCTTGTTGCATTTGAAGTAAAGCCGGAGCTATCAGCAGTCCTGCTGGATGTTGATTTAGCTGAGATTGAAGATTTCCCTGATAAGATTTACGGCGTTAATGCCCGGGGCACGGAGCTGACGGAAAAAGCCATGACGCAAAAAGCCGTACGCGAAAACTATGCCCGCCACGTCCATGGCTGCTTGTTCCGCCTGGTCGGTATCGTTTTACATACGCTACCGTTCGACAACGTGATTGTGTCAGGCTTTACGCAACGGGTCAGTAAGCGGACCGGCTATCTGGAGGATGAGTATATCCTGTCCTGCAAATGCAGTCGCAGCCAGATGTCGTCAGTAAATTTTGCAGGCTTAGAACACATTGATCCGGTTGAAGCGTTAGGCGATCAACCGGTTATTCGAAAGATGAGCAGTACCTTCATTTTTCAGCCTATTGAACCACTAACCCTTTAAGCAGGCTAAATCTTACGATGCAATTAAATACCAGACAGGCCCGGATTTTTAAGCTTGCCAACTTACTGGGCACCGGCAAGCCCGTTTCCGCTGCCGACATTATAACCAGTCTGGAATGCTCAGAGCCGACATTAACCCGGGCACTCAAAGAGCTACGCGAGTCATATTCTGCGGAGATCAAATACAGCAAGGCAGGTCATTCATACCATCTCGTTAATCCGGGCCAGCTGGATAAAAAGACCCTTCGCCGGATGAATGAAGCGCTCGCACAGAATGCTGAACTGAAAACCGGTGAGTCCACAGGGAAGGTCGTACTCGATAAGGATAAAAAAACAGCCGTGTCATTATCGCTACGCATGCGGATTTTAAGAAAAATTGACCGTCTGGCTGCGCTGAGTGGCTCGACCCGAAGTGAAGCGGTAGAGAAGCTGGCTCTGCACTCCGTTGATGAACTGATAAAAGAATACAGCGCTAAAAAGTCCTGACGCTAAATCTCAGACCGGGGTGAAAACCCCGGTTTTGTCATATTTCACCTCTGTATCTGCGTGACGGAGTTTTGATCTATTCTCCTCCCGCAATGTCAGCAGCGCCTTTCTGCCTACAAAACCTGGTGTCTTGACATCCTCTTGTGCTACACATCAATCTTTGGGCGATTTACACTCCATTCATGCAGATCTGTGATGTATGATGATTTTCATACATAAGAAAGTTTATTTTTGCCGGAGTTTTTTTCAGAAATCTTATATTCCAGTACGGTCTGAATTTTTTTCTCTGATAAGAGGCCATTCACATGTCGGTAATTCAATGGTGGTTAACTTATTTCTTTAATGCCGCTTCTGAGTATTTAATCTCCACCCGACAGATGTCGTGCCGTTTTATCAAATCTACAAACTCTGGCCTCTTCCTGAAACTACTCTCCTCTTCCGATCTCTTAAGAAGGAATTACATTTGAGACGCTTACCCGTATATCTGCTACTCGACACGTCCGGCTCTATGCACGGAGAGCCTATCGAAGCGGTTAAGAATGGCGTTCAGACGCTGCTTACCACGCTGAAACAGGATCCGTATGCACTCGAAACGGCTTACGTGTCAGTGATCACCTTTGATTCTTCAGCCCGACAGGCAGTCCCCCTGACAGACCTCCTGAGTTTCCAGATGCCAGCACTAACAGCCAGCGGCACCACCTCTCTTGGCGAAGCGCTTACCCTGACGGCCAGCTCCATTGCCAAAGAAGTACAGAAAACGACGGCTGACACTAAAGGTGACTGGCGTCCCCTTGTATTCCTGATGACGGATGGAAGTCCGAATGATGACTGGCGTAAAGGCCTAAATGACTTTAAAGCGGCCAGAACCGGCGTTGTTGTGGCATGTGCAGCCGGGCATGATGCCGATACCAGCGTCCTCAAAGAAATCACTGAAATCGTGGTTCAGCTCGATACAGCTGACAGTTCGACGATTAAAGCTTTCTTTAAATGGGTCAGTGCGAGCATTTCGGTAGGCAGTCAGAAAGTGGAGTCCAGCAAAAAAGAAGTGATCGGTCTTGAAGACCTGCCACCACCGCCGCCAGAAGTAAACGTGGTCTTATAATTTTATTAATTAAGGGGATGTCATGTCTGTCAGTCTGAGCAAAGGCCAGGGCGTAAGCCTGAAAAAAAATGAATACGATCTCTCGTCCGTTACTATCGGCCTGGGTTGGGATATTAATGAGGAAAAGAAAGGTTTCCTCGGCGGGATCTTTGGTAAAAAAGAAGAAGAATACGACCTTGATGTGATCGCTTTCCTGTGTAATTCAGCCGGAAAGGTGACCGATCTCGGCAATGTGGAAAATGGTAAACCAACGCTTGTGAATGGCGATATCATCTTTTTCAACAGCCTTCGCCATAAGTCAGGAAATATCTGGCTGACGGGCGATAACCGAACCGGAGCCGGTGACGGTGACGATGAGCAAATTATTGTGCGCCTGAATTCCCTTGACGCTCAGTACGAGAAAATTGTGTTCATCGTTCAGATCTACAATGGTGAAAAGCTCCAGCAGCACTTTGGTAAAGTTCAGAATGCCTTCATCCGGGCAGTAGATGCCCGTAATATTGAAATGGCACGATTCGATCTTTCTGGCGGACCCGCCTTCGCCAGCCAGCGCTCCATGGTTTTTGCCGAGCTGATACGCGAGGCTACAGGCTGGAAACTCAGGGCAATTGGTGAGCCTTCAGAATCAGATTCGTTTGTCTCGCACCTGAGGAATTACATGTGATGCGCCGCCTGCCTGTTTACCTTGTTATCGACACATCCGGCTCGATGCGCGGTGAGTCCATCCATTCCGTTAACGTTGGAATTCAGGCGATGCTTAGCGCTCTTCGCCAGGATCCCTACGCCCTCGAAAGCGTTCATATCTCCATTATCACCTATGACAATGAGGCGCGTGAGTTCATTCCTCTCACGCCGCTGGAAGACTTCCAGTTTTCTGACATCGTTGTGCCAAGCGCAGGCGGGACGTTCACCGGTGCTGCCCTTGAATGTCTGATGCAGTGTGTTGAACGGGATGTACGTCGCTCAGATGGTGATACAAAAGGAGACTGGCGTCCTCTGGTATTCCTGATGACTGATGGAACCCCTTCTGATGCCCTGGCGTACGGTGAAGCGGTAAAAGCGATTCGCGGCCGGGGATTCGGATCCATCATTGCCTGCGCCGTTGGTCCTAAAGCAGGCCATGAGCACTTAAAACAGCTCACCGATAAGGTTGTGTCTCTGGAGACGCTAGATTCAACCGCGTTTGCAGGTTTCTTTAAATGGGTATCGGCCAGCGTGTCTTCCGGCAGCACAAGCGCGGGGATCAATAACGGAACTGATACCCTTCCCCCTCCTCCACCAGAAATCCAGCTGGTGCTCTGACAGACAGAAAGGTGCTGCTTTCCGGGCAGCACCTTTCTGTACAGCAACGTTTTCTGCTGGCCGTACCAGCCGTACGAGGAAAATTATGAGACGCCTTCCCGTGTTTTTTGTCCTGGACTGTTCAGAGTCCATGATTGGTGAAAACCTGAAAAAAATGACTGATGGTCTGCAAATGATCGTCGGAGATTTAAGAAAGGATCCACACGCACTTGAAACAGCCTGGGTTTCGGTAATCGCATTTGCCGGTGTAGCCCGTACGATTGTACCTCTTCACGAAATTGCCTCGTTCTACCCTCCCCGCCTTCCCGTTGGCGGCGGTACGAGCCTTGGGGCCGCATTGCGTGAGCTGACCGTACAAATTGATACCCAGGTCAGAAAAACCACTCATGAGGCTAAAGGCGACTGGAAACCCGTCGTGTATCTCCTTACCGACGGACGTCCGACTGACGACACAACCGCAGAAGTGAAGCGCTGGAAGGATCACTACGCGAGTAAAGTGAATCTCATTGCCGTTGGCCTGGGGCCGTCAGCGGACCTGAATACCCTGCGGCAACTGACAGAGAATGTCATGCTGTTCACCGAGTCTCAGGAAGGGGACTTTACCCGCTTCATCAAATGGATCACAGCCTCGGTTACGGCGCACAGCCGCAGCGTCGGAGACGACAAACAACCTGAGCTCAGCCAGACTGAATACATAGTCCGGCTGGCCAAGGACGAGCCAGTAAAAGCGTACGACGAAAACTGCGTTACGCTTACCGGCCGTTGCAGCAAGACCCGTCGTCCGTATCTGATGAAGTATGAACGGCCACCAGCAAGGATTTCCGGGCTCGATTTCAACCTGAACCTGAACAACTTTAATATTGCCGGATGCTATCCCATTGATGAGGACTATTTTGCGTGGTCAGATGCCACCGCTACCGATTTGCAGGTAAACACAAGCGAACTGCATGGTGTACCGGGTTGCCCCCACTGTGGTAATGCCAGTGCGTTTGCCATGTGCTCATGCGGGAAGTTGCTCTGCATTGATGGCCCCGATGACGTGATCTGCCCATGGTGTGAAAAAGGTCTTTCATTCAGCAATGATGGCGGAAACACTAACTTCGACGTAAACAGAGGGAGAGGTTGATGTCGCAAAATACGTCACTTGAAGAAAAGATTATCCGCTTAGTTCTGTCTGAGCTCAGCCACACCGCAGAAGGTGAGCGGCTTTCCCTTCCATCCCAGGATCCTGCCCTGTCTGCCGAGGTTATGCAGCTTATAAAGCGGATTGAGAACCTTGCAAAAGGTACCTCTGCACTGGTTAACGAAGGTGAGAACGAATCAGTGACTGCCCTCCCGCCTGCTCCAGGCCTTGCCGAAAAGCAACAGCCGGTCGGGACTGATGAGGATATGCAGGGAAACCACGCTATTGACAAAAAAGAGACGCAAACAGCCACAGTCAACGAAACCAGCCCTACATTGTGGAAATTGATGCCTTTTTACGAACTTCAGAAACCAGGAAAAAATGAAACTGAAAACCAGCCGTCTCCGATACTAAAACCTGGGCAGGTACCGGAAAGCCAGCATCGGACCGGGTCAGCAGTGCAATGTGTAATGCCCCCGACAGCGAGAATAACCATACCCAACGCCCGCGCAGGCGAACGTTTCTCTTCGCCGGTTGCCATCATACTGGATGAGGGTGGACGGGCGACGATAAGAGACGTTGTCTTTCCCCGGGACATTGGCTTGTCGTATAAAAAAGAACAAGGGTTGCTCACTGGCATACCCACTGAAATTGGCGATATTGAGCTTTCAGTACTGTGGTCATACACTTCGCACGACGAATGCGAAACAAAGTTACTTTTTGTAGTAAACCCGGATCCGAGAAGCCTGTGGAAGGTAATAGAACCACCAGCAGACACTCCCTACCCTAAGGCCCATCTGGACTCTGCTGGCCTGGTCAGAGATAACATATGTATTGCTGCCGCCAGTCGCCGGGGCCGCTCTCATGAGCATGCCGGGAGCTTCAGAGATGATGACTTCTATATCAACCACTGCCAGGAAACAGGATGGTCTGTCATGCTGGTCGCAGACGGGGCCGGTAGTGCAGTAAATTCCAGAGAGGGATCGCGAATTGCAGTCATGACGGCTGGCGATTACCTTTTCAATCAGCTCAGTGGAGTGAAAGGCGTCCGTTTAAAAGAGCATATCACGACTTGGGAAGGGAGCGATCAGCAGGCAACCATAAACGCCATGCTTCATCATTTTAAACAGGCAGCTACGCTCGCGGTCAACAGCATCCAGAACGAAGCCATTTGTGCAGAACAACCTGTGAAATCCTATTCAACAACCCTTCTTGCAACTGTAGCACTGCGAACTGAAAACGAGTTGTTTGCAGCTGCTTTCTGGCTTGGCGATGGTGCGATAGGTGCATACAGTCCTTCAGGTAAAGTCAGGATACTTGGAAATCCCGATAGCGGAGAATACGCAGGACAAACCCGCTTCCTTGACCAGAGCATTATCGCAGACCCATCATTTACTGGTCGCATCAGCGTGGGCAAATGGAATGACGTATCTCACTTGATCCTTATGACCGACGGCGTATCAGACCCTCTGTTTGAGACTGATAACGGGCTTCGCAGTGACGAAAAATGGACCCGTCTCATTAATGAGATCTCCCCTATCCTCGCAGACGCCAGTATTGCGTCTGAGGGGTTAGGCGACTGGTTAAACTTTTTCTCCACTGGGAACCATGATGACCGCACTATTGCGGTGTTGTGGTAAGGGATACGCTTTTTCGGTGATCAATATGGCAAATATCGTTACGTGTAAAACAAAGAACGGCGAAACAGTCCAGTATGTTGACGAGGTGATTGGTTCAGGCTCGATGAAGGATGTTTACTTTTCGCCTGATAAATCTTACGTCGTCGCTTTTTATCAAAAACCGCAGAATGAGCAGGCCCGGGATCGTATTGATATGATCACCGGCCGCTACAGGCAAAACATTTTTGGACAATCCGGTGGCGAATACTGGAAGGATCTGTTTTGTTGGCCGACCCACGTTGTTGAGCATGGGAATAAAATCGGTATCGTGGTTCCAACCTACCAGAACCATTTTTTCTTTAAATATGGTTCCAAAAACGATGATTTTCTGGATATTAAAGGCCGGGAGAAAGAAGGCAAATGGTTTGCCAGCGCCAGCAACCAGAATAAATTCCTCGATCCGCGTGAACGAGGCAATACGCTTACCTATCTCAAAGTCTGTCTGCTGCTGACAAGAGCCGTCAGAAGGATGCATGCAGCTGGCCTCTGTCACAGCGATCTCAGCTATAAAAACGTGCTGATTGATCCAGAAATGGGCCATGCCTGCATCATTGACGTAGACGGCCTAGTCGTTCCTGGAAAGTATCCTCCCGATGTGGTGGGCACTCCGGATTTTATCGCTCCGGAGGTGGTGAAAACCAGCCATCTTTCCAAAGAAGATCCGAACCGCGTACTGCCAAGCATTACTACTGACCGCCATGCACTGTCGGTGCTTATCTACATGTACCTGTTTTTCCGTCATCCGCTACGTGGCGGAAAAATACATGACATGTCGGATGAAGTGCGTGATGAAACCTTATCAATGGGTGAGAAAGCGCTCTTCATTGAACATCCGACAGACAAAAGTAATGCAGTCAAAATCAGTCAGTTATCCTCCTTTTCACTTCCCTGGGCTGACCCGGGTAAAATTCCTTACACCATCATGGGTCCCTACCTGACGTCATTGTTTGATCGAGCCTTCATCGATGGCTTACATGATGCCACAAAACGCCCTACCGCCGATGAGTGGGAAAGTGCCTTGGTTAAGACCGTTGACCTGATACAGCCCTGCCAAAACACGAAATGTGAACAGAAGTGGTACGTTTTCTCGGGTAAGACAAAGCCGGTCTGTCCTTACTGCGGTACGCCGTATAAAGGTAAGTTGCCAGTGCTTAATTTTTATTCTTCTCGTAAAGAAGGCAGCTATCGTCCTGACGATCACCGGTTGATGGTCTGGAGCGGGCAGTCTATCTATGCGTGGCATGTGAATCGTCTTATCGCGCCAAATGAACGTACAACGGATGCACAAAGGAAACGGGTTGGTTATTTTGTTTACCATAACGATCAATGGTGGTTGGTAAATGAAGGCATATCAGGACTAATGTCATTACCGGATAAGCGGCAGATTATGGTTGGGGAAAAAATAGAACTGAAGAATAACGCTCAATTTGTTTTGTCAAAAGAGGAAGGTGGCAGGCTGGTAGTCGTTCAATTAGTAGAAAACTAACAAATATCTCTTACCAGATTTTAGCTGTTACGGCATTGAGCCACTCATCGCGACTAATTCGATGAGCGGCCCGCCAAACGAGGCTGTGAAGCGCTTATGAAGGCGATGGATCGGTTTAACAAAGAGCTGCGTAGCTCTCTGTTCCTGCTTGGGGAAGGGATTCAGCAGGATTTCAGGGGGTAGCAGACCATACTGTCAATGTCGCCACGGTATACCACTCGCTGGAATGAGCTACTTGTCGTAAAAGCCTGACATCCATGCCAGTGTTACCCGGCATGGTCAGTTCTGGCATGAAAAGCTACTTTAACCACCACGGGCCTTCTGGATTGCGTATTTCAGGGTAGCTTCGTCGACAGCCCCCGGGATGAATGATGTCGTTGCAGCATCGGGTTTTTGCATGTTCATGATAATGAACCCTGGCGTTCCGCTGATCCCGAGAGCTTCCCCCAGTTGCATATTTCCGGAAATGACATTCTCATAGCGACTTTTTTCTCGATCGCTGAATGAGCTGTTGAACCCGGATTTATTCACCACCATGTCTAAATCACTGAGCGTAAACCCTCGCTGGTTGTTGAAGAATACATACGCGCTGGTCATCAGGTTGTTGTGGTACTTACGATACGCTTCAGCGCCAAATGCCTGGTACACATGCAGGCCTGTCGCCGCCCCCATCGCAGAAACGGGTTTCGAACCAGCGAAGATTGGAAATTCTTTAAAGAAGAATTTAACATCGCTGCTCTGGCTCAACACGGATTCAACGACCGGCGCTACCTTCATACAGAAATGGCACTGGTAGTCGAAAAACTCGATGACGGCGACGGCCGCATTATCCGGTCCAATGTTGGGAGTCTCTTTGGTCTCGAAGAGAGCCGGTGCGTAAGGGATGATCCGCTCAAGGGAGGCGTTGGTATTTTGGTTTTCAAGAGCCTTACCCGCTTCAAGCAGATACTGAGGATTTTTTACCAGATAGGTAGCCGCTACCTTTCCTACTTCATCGTTACTGGGGAGCTCAGTTTTAAAATATTTCGACGTGATATACACAGAGCCAGCCGTCGCAATCAACACAGAAATTAAAACAGACGCTACGGGTTTTAAATAATTTAATTTAGTCATAGCCACCTTTACGAATTCAACTTGTTAGTTATCAACCTGTGTTCGATTATACTGTCACAGCACATCGGAATTATTCGTTAAAGAACCCTTTTTGGAGGAATTAGAATGTTACGGCATTTATTCTTACTGACCGCCACAACGTTCTTATGTGGGTGCAGCTATCATTTCGGGAATGATGTTGATGCTTACGATTTAATGTCACGCCCGGTAGGCAACAAGAAATTTGAAATTGTAGCGCCTGATGACAGTATACAATCGCGCATGTTTGCAGCCCGGTTTGCGAGTGGATTAACGGGGATAGGGTTTAATATTTCCAACCATCTGCCCGACTATATTCTCAGATTCAGTTACAGTAAGACCCAGGAAAATATGCAATACAGTGAACAGCTGGTGACGGGCATAACCGGATATGTCGTCGAGAAGAAGACAACGAAAAAAGATAAACACGGGCAGACTCAGACGGACTATGACTATAAACCCGTCAGCGGGATCGTGGGGTCAGAGACGATATCACAGAGGCATTTCTGGCGCCGCCTTGATGTGGAAGTCTACCCTGCGGGGAAAGGGGCACAACAGGTTCTTAAAGTCAGTATGCAGAGCAATGCGCCAATCCCATCGGACAGCATTGCGTATTCCGCAATGATCGACGCTCTGGCCGGGAAACTGGATGCCCCGCTACGCTCCGGAAACTATGTCGCATCGGTTCCCTGGAACTAATGACCAGCACCGCAACGCCCAACCGCAAAGTGACTTTTCTCACCTGCATGCCGCACCTTTACCGGCCTCCTCTGTTGAAATCATAGAGCCGGTAAAGATCACCGATCGTCATTGCATCCACTTTGGACACGAACAAATACTCAAACTGCGCTTTCTGAATATCTGACACTGACGCATCGTCCAGCACCTCCTGGTAAAATCGAGCACTGATGCATCTCTCCGGATGCATGAACTGGTACCGACTCTGGAGAACCACCATTAGTAAAAACAGAATCAGCAGAACGAGAAGTAATATTTGGTTGGAGAGCTCCAGTCCCAGCGACACACCGATGGTTGCCAGGAAACAGAGAGTCCATCCGACCAGGGCAAAAGGAGCCTTTTGGATCTTTTGTTGGTAATAACGGAAGATCACCGGATCATTTAAATACCGCTTATCCGGTAATCCCGTTGCCCGGGTGACAATGCTGAGCCAGAGCGACATTTTCTAACCCCCAAATCGCGGATATACGGCGCTCTCAGGCCATACGTTCATAAAAGGCAACCAATGGCTGGGTGATGGGGTTTTGTACAAGCTCGGGGCGAATGACTTTCAGCTGCCTTACCGGCGCTAGCTCATCCGTCGGCTTCACGATTCCATTGCCCGGACCTTTCCGGGTACTGTCGGTGTTCACCTTTAGCCTGTCATTATTCAGATACGATTCAACCCGCTTAGACATGGCGTCGCTGGGGGATGATGCGTCATTAAGTTTTTTTAAAACCGCGTCTTTATCCGTCTGAGCCGCAGAGACCAGCAGTTCACTGCTGGCCTCAATGTCTGCGTTGCAGGACCCGAACTGGCATTGGGCCGCAAAGACGGGTTGAGTGCCAACCGCCACGAGCATTAACGTTGTCAGTATTACAGATTTCATAATCACCTCTTGCAGTCGTGAAAAGTCACTTTTGTGCGGTGCCCATGCGGGTCACCAGATTTTCCGGGCTCAACCAGCCGGTGAACAACTGAGGTTTACCCGACAGCGTTACCATGGTTGGCGTACCCTGAAGCGGAATAGTTGAAGCAACCTGGAAATGCGATTTGATAATATCGAGGCAGGCCGCGTCAGGCCGTCCTTCCGGAATGATTGATATCGAGCTCATTGCAGCATCCAGCGCATCATTAGGTTTGGCCGCACACCAGATTTTTGCCATATTCCCCGCGACCACGGAGTTCAGGCCTGCACGCGGAAAAGCGAGGAATTTTATTGAGATCCCGGCATCGAGATAGGATTGAAGATCATGATGTAGTTTCTGGCAATACCCGCAGGTTATATCAGTAAACACCGCCAGGCGATATTTTTCATTCGCCGACTTATATTCTATGGATTTTGTTTTAGCAGCAAACTCCCTGACGCCTTTCAGTATCGCCTGTTCCGTTGTATTCTCCACATCTTTGCCGTTAACATGAAACAAGCTCCCGGTAAAAATGTAATCACCATCTTTGCTGACGTAACTCACGCCTTCTCTTGAAATCACGGTATAAATATCTTTTACTGGGGATGGTTCAATATGCTCGATGGACAGCCCAACTTCTTTTAATTTCTTCAGTGCTGCATCAGGAAGCACGTCAGTTTTCACTGTCTGGGCATTCATGCTAAAGGCCGTACAAGATGCCAGTAATAAGAATGATGCCTTGATAGTCTTATTCATTTCAGCTCCTTTAATGGAGCATTAATACTATCATGCGAAAAAATCCTCCAAATTCGCTTAAGGGACAAAATTCCCTCCCTATAGTAAAAATTTTTAGCCCGCGATGTGGGAGAATATCCAGTATGTAATTCCAGTGGAGATTATCTCGTGTTTATACCACCAGCAGATGATGTGAAACCTATTCCCGTTCCTGTTGAAGTCTACACACAGTGCATTACCGATGCCTCCCGCTTTTTCGGGATTGATGCAGAATTGGTCTTTACGCTTTTTGATAATGAAGGCGGAAAAGTGGGAACGTTCAGCCGGAATAAAAATGGCACTTATGATATTGGACCTATGCAGATCAATTCGTCCAATCTGCCGGAAATACGTGGCCACTTTCCGTCTGTTACCTGGCGGGTATTGGCCTATGACGCCTGTGCCAGTTTCTGGGTAGGTACCTGGTGGCTTTACCGGAAAATTGTAGACCGAAATGGTAATGTATTTGAAGGGATTGCCGATTACAACAGCAAAACCCCTAAGGTCCGGGCGAGGTATATCTTTAACTTCATGGTCAAATACAATCGCCGGATTCAGGGCCGGAATGGCATGGACGAGTTATATCAGTGGACGCAACCAAAGACCCAGTACAACGGACATATTGTAAAAAATGTTCCGGAGTAAATTACCCCCCTACTCTCCAATTTATTGTTTAGTTGTTTTACGTGGCTGTGAACAATTCATCACTGAGCGAGTGAAACTGTCCCGTGAAAGAGGTTAGGTATGCTCCAATCAATATACGAATTCCTGTGCAAGATACGCTGTTCTCCACAGAAGCTTAGAAATAAAGACTTGGACGGGATCTTGCCTCAGGATGAATCAACAGCTGGCTTATGGGGACCTCTGCCATTAATCCATATTGTTCTTTTCCTGGATTTTGATGGTGTAATCCACAAATGTCAGAATGAATCTTTCGAACGGATGTATTTGATTGAGAAGTTACTTGATGCAAGTCCTTCAATGTTCATCGTTATATCAAGCTCATGGAGAGAATGCGGGAGTATTACCTACCTAAAGTCACTTTTCCGCTCGCCGTACAGAGACCGGGTAATTGGCGCAACCCCATCCCTGTGTCTACCCTCGGGGGGAATAGGGGTACGTGCAGCTGAATGTGAAGAATTCGTGGCCAGGCACCAGGTAAAAGCCTTTATCTGCCTTGATGACGATACGACCCTGTTTCCGCCAGAATATCCGCACCTGATCCGTACGGATTATTACACGGGGGTTAAAGAAAAGGACATAACGGATCTGATAGCCAGATATAACCTACTGATGGCCCGTTTTTATTAAAAAAGTAACTTTTCCACACACTCCGTTAAAAAAAACCATGATTCGCCATCTACCAAAAACACTGCATCAGTCGATCAGAAAAGTAACTTTTTCCTCAACTTTAATTTAGGCCAGTAAGCATTCACGTTTCTTAGGGTGGCGAGTGAACTGGATTTGGAAAGAGAATTTGAATCGTGATTAAGATAGTATCCTGTTTGACCATTGTTTTAAAACTGAACAAACCTTATCCAATGCTCAGTTAGCCGGTGTACTTTTCTCAGATTCGTGGTTTACCTTGAATAGCACTGCCGTGAATAGTTATTTTCCCCGGATGCAGGCATAAAAAAGCCGTGCCCAAAAAGAGCACGGCTTTTATCAGTCAGTATTCACTCCTACTTCTTATTATCATTCAGCCAGTTTTCAGCTCTCTCTATTCTCGACTGATACGGTTCGTTTGTATTGTTAAGGTCTGACTTCATAAAGTTAACGAACGCATCTGCTTTATCCGACCCGAAGCGTGGATCATCGGTCAGTTGCTGACGAATCGCACGCTCTGAGTTTTGTGATGCACTCTCATACGTCTTGATCCCATCACTTCCCATATCCTTATAACGGCTGGTCACCGCGCTCAGACCATCTGACATTTGCAGGTGGTTGCCAACCTTGCCCAATAACGAACTCGGCATATTTACCGGATTCGTTGCATCGTTTGCCAAAGATGCGGGCGTAGTCAGGACCCCAATACCTGAGAGCATGTCGTTTACGGGTTTTGCTCCGATAACGTCAAGCCCTCTGGCAACACTCTCCTGGCCCGATAAAAGCGTACTGCCAATCACACTACGTTCTGTATTGGACTCAATTTTATTACCAGCAAGGGTATCAATCGTGGTTTGGGTTCGTTGGCCAACGATCCCGCCGCCAGAGCCGCCTTCACCAAGATTCGCCCTTATTGCTGAATCAAGAGAGCCTGAAGCCTTGTTGTGCATGTTGAAACCTTCATGGATACTCTGGAGATCATTCATCCCCCAGCTAACGTTGTAGTGACCCAGCTCGGTGAGGAGGCTTTGAGTATCCGCTTTCAGTTGTTCTTTCTCAGCGCCGGTTGCCATTGTACTGGCCCCATAGGTAAACACGGCTTGTGCGGCCAGCTCCGCCCGTTTGTCATCCGGCTTTTTGGTTGGGTCATTTGCAACCCTGTCAAAATAATTCGGGAGGTTGTTTGATATCCCGCGTATCTGGCTATCTCCGTACATAGAATTCAGTTTTTCGCTGGTATTACCCATGCCTGAAGTAGCATGCTTGCCGCCTATACCAGTTTGAAGCTGGTCGAAAGTTTGGTTGGCGTTCTTAACGTCCTGCCCAGCCCCCTGAATTCTTCCCACGGTCTCATTAGTCACTACAGGGGTATTCTTATCCAACGACGAGAGAACACTTTGGTTTTCTTCGCTATAGGAGTTAGCTACATTACCTTTATGAATGCCCTGAATATCTTCTTTACTGACCGAGCCCACATTGTACGGCGTAACACCTGATTCGGTTTGTCCGCCAATATGTTGATTAGCATTCTGCTGGTTCTGTGCCAATCCAGCTTTCGCCTGAGCATCCAGACCTTGCCCTACGTCAGCAACACGATCGGCACTCATTACGCCGGAGGTATCTACATGGTCTGGTGTGCGCTCCTGCGCCTGTGCAATGGTATTAATACCCGATGCATCACCAGTGATTCGGTCAAGTTGATTGGTAATTGGCAGCATCTGTTGAGCGTTACCGCCGAAGTCAGCAACCAGCCCTTTAAGCAGGCTGGAGGTCTCACGCAGATCCTGCTTATTGCTCTCAGCCGTTTCACCCCTGGCAGTATCAATCGCAATTTTTTGCTCACTAAAGTCGCGTGTCGTTGCCACCAGCGCATCAGTTCGCTGGAGTTGTGATCCCAACTGAGTGCTGGCCTTAAATGTGTCATTGTAAGAATTGAATTTATCCATAAACGCATTCTCATCAAGACCATTTTTCCGTGCAAAATTACGCACATCATCATCGCTGAAGTTTTTATTACGAATAGAATCGGAGAATCTGTCTAGGTTGACAGACTGTCTTGAGTCGAGTGTCATGCCGGTATTAGCGCTGGCGTTCGTTGAAAGTGACGTCGACAGATTTTCGGCCATTGTCTGTGTTGCCTGGTTCATTTTTGATGCAGCTTCTTTGAATGCATTGGTCTGTGCAAACTGATCACTGTTTACCTGAGAAGCCGCTTTACTCATTTGTTCAGAAAGTCCTGAGTTTTCTGACAATTGAGTCGTAATAGCTTTATTCAAATCAGTTAAGAGGCTATCACTGCCTGAATTCGATTTTGAGATCCCTGAACCAACGGTACCCGATGCTTTCAGACCTAGTGAATCCATCACTTTCTGACCTATGCCCCCAGCCCCCCCTTTTCCAAGTTTTTCCTCGCCACCAAGTCCCAAACTTCCATTGAGGAGAAGGTTTGACACCACACCAGCTAATTGCTGCGAATTAATTCCGTGCTTCGCCCCTACGCTATTAGCGACGTTTGCACCGGCCTGGTCTGTATATGATTTCAAGTTTTGCAGATTCGAGGAAAATTGCTGGCCCGATTGCCCCGAACGACCAACTTCACTCATCTGATTGTAGGCCTGCTGGAATGAATTACTTGCTGCACTCATGACTGATGAGGTCATTGCCGCCCCTTGTCCCTGGCTTGACGCGATACTTGAACCTGCATTCCACGTACCGAGTCGGAAGTTACTGGAGTCCATGGCCCCGCCACCGCTGAACCCCTGCCCGGTGCTTGTCAGTGCTGTACGATTAACATCCCCAAATGATGATTTTCCGCTATTTGGCGCATCCCACACTTTCGGCGTGAGGTGGCTGGAGTCCACAGGTGCGGGTGGCGTAACTCCTTTCATCGCATTCATCATTGGATGAATGGATTGCGTCATCAGGAACAGCGTCAGGACTGGGATAAGAGCATAGAGCGCTGATGCAACTGATAAGTAAGAACTATATGTTTCGGCAAGCCCTGGTAAGCCCATCCAAGTCACCGCGTTACTCTGACTATTCAGTGTGCTCCATGTATCAAGATCCGCTGTTGCCACCTTCTTCACGTAGGCATTGACCATCACCGCAGTAATCGGCCACATATTAACGAAGAGAATCAACTGAAGATATTTTGCCGCTGCGGCAACACCGTTTCCGCCGAGTGCAAGCAGCATGAGCAATGCAAACGGAGCAACCATGTACGCAAACATTTCAAGAAACGCAATTGCCGCACCAGATAATTGCAGCCAGAGCTGCCCCTGAGATGCCATGGTATTCGTACGTTTTAATGATGCCTCAAACAGTTGCATATCCGAGGCCAGACCAAGTGGGGTTTTGTATTTACTGGCACCATTACGTAGCTCATTCATGATGAACAAAGAAAGCGTCGCGTCATAAGCGCCAATCGCCTTGCCATACATGCCGTTCGCCGACGCCATTACATCCGTGAAGCTCGATCCGGATGCGGCACCGCCCGCCTCTTCTGGGGTAAGAATACCGTTTGTTTGCCCAATCAAAGCAATCGTCTGTCGAGCCTCCGGGGTGCTCGTTACCTGTTTAACGGTCGACCAGACCTCTTCACAAGTCGCTGACTTTGAACTATTCACACCCACGATGTTAGCAGATGCGTTCTTCAGCGAACCTTTCATCGCCTGATTAATGCGTTCCATGCTTTCCGCGACATTTGAAGAGAAAATATCGTTAAAAATGGTTTCTTTCCCAGCGATTTTCGCGCTTGAGTTTTGTGTTCCCTTGAGGCAGTTATAGGCCAGTGATTGCACTGTCGCACACACGTTCATCGCACCTAATCCGCTAACTGGTTCGGGGAACGCTGAACAATACCCCTGGCTGTCCCCGCCCCATTGTAAGAATTTAACGAAGCGAATCATCGGGCCAAGAGTAATGTCATCATCAAGCGTGGTTGCGGCAAAGTCGATCGGCGCCAGCGGATCAAACGCCGTTTTATAGTCTTTGAGTAGGCCCTGGCTAAGGTTAGTGGTTACAGTTCCCATCGCCGCGATAAAAACAGGAATACCATCGACATTTCTCACTTCACCAGACTTAACCGATTCAATAGTCACATCCACGCGTACTATTGCCATCGAAAAAAGAATCAGCCCAAGAATCCATGAAAATATCGGCACCTCTGCTTTTGTCGGGTTCAACAGCCAAAGCCATGTTTTATAAAACAGGCTGGCTCCAGCCAGCACCGCTGCCGTGGTGAGAAATGCTTTTACACCGGTATATTGTGAGAAAATCAGGGCAATCCCGTTAAGGGCGGACCACACGAACTCGATATCACCTACTGTATAGATGTTGTAATCCATATCAGACCTCAGTTACCTGTGCCACGAAGACTTTCCATGAACGCCTTCCTCTTTAATCGGCGATCATCCCATGCTGAAATGACATCAGAGCTGTTACCTACCTGGCTACGGGTGAGCTCGTAAGCTGCTTTTACCTGATTGCTAAGGTTTTCAGATAACCGAGTCAGGTCCTGCCGCCGTCCGGAAAGTGATTCACTGGGGATATTCATAGCGCTGATCTTTGCTTCAACTTGCCGAAGCATGTTAATGACAAGGCTGGTGGCCGCTATTGCACTGATATCCTGGATATAGGCATAGCCTTCAGGGACATCAAAAGTCTGAAGAGAATCAAGAATTGTTGGGATGCCGATATAAGAAATAATGCGTAATTCATCATCAGAGATCCTGACATCGCTGATTGCCTTTGTTTGAACCTGAATTAGGAGGTCTGAAATCGTATCCTTCAGTCCTTTGAAACCACCATCCATCACTTCAGACATAACCAGGCATTGCGACTTTCTCGCTGAAGCAGGATCGGGTACAGGCGAACATTTGAGCATTTTTATGGAGCCACCAGCCGGAGGACCCATGATGAAATCCGATACCGTCATCGTCGATGGACGAACTTCCATCCCCGCTTTTTCACCTTTAGCATCCCAGTTGATAATCACAGTGCCGACAAGCGACATCAGCTGCTCTGCGAGTTTGTAGCCAGATAATTCAGTCACGCCACCGATATTCATAGAACCTTTATCGATGTCCATAAATGACATATAGAAAAGGTTTCCACTGAATTTTTCAGCAAACTCTTCAGGGTCTTTTGCTTTTACCTGGGAGGTCACAGTTTCTGGCGACTTGGTCATTGATGAACCGAAATCAGGCAACAATCCATTAAGAGTACCAAGCATTGAAGCTGGGCCGGAACTGACCGCATTCGCATACTGGCTGGGTGGTCCAACATTTTCAGAAAGAAACGAGTAAGTAGCGTTGCAGGAATCTTTGGCAAATTTGTTCAACGCCTGCAATTTGTTCTGGATATCATTAATAGTCGCAGCACAGTCAGCACAGATTGCCGATACCGCGACATTAAATGCATAAATCGCGGCCCCCTGCGCGATACCGCGAGCAACCTGCACCAACTGATCTCCGTTAATCATACTGAATGAACCGAGGAAAACATCGATGCCGTTACAGCCGACGGAAGCTTTGGGGAAAGACATTGAAACTAAATTGGTATTCACGTTTGTTGTGCGGTAGGAAAAAGAGCCGCCAACCACACCGGTACGGGTGGCCGTTTCAAAACTGGCCGGGCTGGTTGTCGTCATCATTCCATTAAAAATATTACGCATGGCGTTATCGGCACCGGCATTTGGTGCAATCATCGCCGTGCAAACGGCTAACGACAAAAGTAACTTTTTTGCACAAACATGGAGGTTAGCGCGCATATGGGCCTCCTAAACTGCCACCAACATTCAAGTAGTTCACAGGGTCCGCTGTAGGCATATCGTACCCTTCCAACTTCTGGTCCATTATTCGTTGCAATAAGAACGGGTCAGATTCCATTTCTGATTTATTCACTGTAATTACGCCATCCTCACCAATGGTATATTGGCGCTTAATATCTAACGTGGATTGGAATGAGGCATCATCAATCAGGTTCATGCCCTTTGCAGCCAGAATAATAGTATTCTTGAGCGCCTCAGCAGTGATCATACCTTCGCTAATTCGTTGCGCTGATGACCCGTCTTTCGACACAAGGAAAATAGTTGGCACTTCGCGGATTTTGAATTGATCAATAATCTGCGCATTAGGGACAGAGAAATCCTGGAACAACCCATTTTGTAATGGTCTGCCATCCATGCTGACAGGGAGAATGTCGACCGAATAGTAATTCTGCATAAACTGGAGGATTTGACTTTCTTCGTGGCAGAACTCACAGGTACTCTGGAAAAAGAAAAAGAGCCCGGATCTTGTGAAAATATCTTTCATTACCGTCTGCTGGTTTTTTTCCACAACCGTACGATGTGCATCCAAGGCAACCTTCTCAACCGGCTGTCTTCGTTTTTCAGACATCATTGGATTTTTAAGAAAATAATCTTTCGACTTATCCGAAAATCGCGTACCGATATCCAACATTAAACGTTGCGCTGTATAAAACCTCGATAAGTTTTCAGGGGTCGGATTATCCATTGCCTGAGTCAAAAGCCGGGGCATATTGTCCTTTAGCCACTTTGAATTAAGATCAATCTTTTCTTCTTGTACTGGCTGGGACGAAGATGCAACAGGAGGCGTAGTCTCATTAATTTCTTCCTCAGTTTTCCGGGCTGGGTCGTCATACCAGAAAAAACCTTTCTTAAAGGCTTGTCCTGACACAAATGGGGTGTCTTTGATAAGGGTCTGGTCTTCATTTGCATGGACGCCAGTTATAAACAAAGACATCAACACTAACATCTTTGAAGGCAGTAACGTTAATCGAGTCATTCACCGATCTCCTCATGGAATAGAGGTATGATGGCATAAAAAAAATCACCGGGAGTTCGATAACGGAGTAGATTTCATGCGTTAAAAAACCAGAAATGTGACGCCGACAAAGCCCCAAAAACGACAGTTCAACACAGTGTCCCGGTAAAGACATGGTCTGTAAGAGAGAAATGGATTAATTATATGACGGTACAGTAATGCAAATTCGCGTTGTCATTCAGACAACACTATCCAGATTATGAACGATCCCCGTACTTTGCTGGTTAACGCATAAGGGAATTTATACTTAATTGAATACCTATAAGAAACGAAATTGGCAGGCGCATCATAAAATCTGGACTTTTCAAAGACCGTAATGAATCAAAGAATGGCAATTCATGTTAGTTATACTTACAGAAAATGAACGTTGGAAGGATAGAGCAGACAAAAAAATACGGATGGTAGTAATATTTAACACAGTATGTTTTAGATACGTCAGAACGGAAGCCGTCTGAAAATAAACAGCAACATGAGGAACCATGTGTAACGGTATGCAAGCCAAAGATTTAATAGATAAAGACGACGCAGTCTTTAGATTTTTGGTCTCAGCTTAAAACCACTCACATAAAGTAATAGCTAATCTAACTCCTCCTGAGAATATCTCGCTATTGCAGAGACCGTTGACGACAATCTGCACCGAGGGCAATGAGTATCATTGGTATACGGGACAATGTAAGGCCGCTTGCATTTCGCACAAGTTTCGAGTTCCTCTATTTCTTTCATTGACGTGAGGATCTCAATGATTTTATTGACCTCAGGGGCGCAGACGAAATACCCAAGGTTATGCAGCACGCTCATGATTCGGTTGAAGTCAATATTGCGGAAGCTGGATTCCGGATGAATAGGATCAAAACCGAAGTAATTTACCGCGACATCAATAACCGCAGAAAATGCTCTGCGGTTATCCGAACGACGACTCCACCCTCGAATACCTTTTTTAACGTTTTGTTGAGGTTCCGATCTGAAATCAATATTTTCTGCAACATGGCTTCCATAAAGAATTCTTATTGAGTTTTTATTCGCACCAAGTGACATCGTTTTTGTAGCGCTCAACAACATGTTAGCTTTAGTTTGATCGACTTTAGCCATTTTTATTAATCCTTCAAGAGCACTTTATTTGCCAAAGAGTTGAACACATCCTGACGGTGGCATGTAAACATAGTGTCGTAACGCAATAGTTCCATTAAGTCGTCACTAACTTTACCCAAACGAATGTCGGCAGATAATTCGTATGCCCAGGCAAACACCTTAGATTTTAATGTTGCACTATCATCCCCCAACCCCGGTGTAAAGGCAATTATTCGTGGGAATAGAACGACATCGTTAATTGCTTTGAGTGATGACACACCAACATCTTTTATTGCATCTACGGTAGCAGGCTTTAATCCAAAAAATATACTGACAAACTCAGGTGCAAGCATTGACATAAAGAAGATCTGCATAAAATAATCATTTTGTATGTCTACACACTTGGAGCGTAACTGCTGAATTTTGCTCGGATTATAACAATCTTCCTGCCCATTCAACAAAGTAACTTTTTCCCCTGCATTGTAAATGCCGAAGTCAGTATCGTCACTGTCATATTCACGGATAACGTTAGTGTCACCATCAACAACGGCCATAAAAAATTTATCCCACGAGATCTCTTTACCTAAAGAACGTGGAACGAGGAAACTTCCGGGACGTGTTTCAACTTCGAATGCATTATCAGCCATTGCCCCAAACCCGGTTCCAAATAGACGGCGTTGCAGGAGTGGAGACCCTGTTTGATACATAGAATATCCGTGAATAGGCAATAACATTAGGAATGCACGGTAACTACGAATAATCGAAATCTCGGTACGTAATAGTTTACCGAGTAGGTTACGCGTTATGTTATCTGATTCTGACATGTGCGGATTGTCCTTGCGTCAATACAATTGTACTAATCTTCTACATGAAATTAAAGTTTGGTTTTTGAATGATGAAAAGTAACTTTTGGAATTTTAATACTGCCTATTTGAGTCTTAAAACTAACCATTCATCCATTGGCCTTACTTGTAACACTTTTTGACCAAACTAACCAGAATTTTATCAAAAAACCCTGCGCTTGCTAACGAAATTTTAATCGCTTAAAAAAATAGCAAAGCCCGAATCGTTATCGGCATTAAGCGGCAATAACATTAGCGAAAAAAGCGATTCAGGATGAATATTTTTCCGATTGATTAACATGACTACTACATAGGGTCACTTCTTGCCGAAAAGTGGTCCTATGAAGCCTCGACATAGGGTCACTTCTTTGTGAAAAGTGACCCTATGTAGCCAAGACATAGGGTCACTTTTTTTAAAAGTGGCACTATGCGCAAAAAACATAGGGTCACTTTTGTTTAAAAAGTGGCACTAGATATATGTATAACTTAGTAAGTAAAACAGCACTTTTCAGATCACGGTCTCAAAATACCCATGGCAGAAAAAGTTACTTTTCTGCCGCGCTTAAATGCGCCCATCTCAGCCGTTCCCGTGTTCATCTGGAGCTGCGCACTATCTGTATTCCTCACGCCTCCGAAGCCCCACCTCAAAATTCTCGATAAAAATCACGGAAAAAAGTCCTGTTTGTGAAAAAAAAATAAAAACCACTTCGGTATAGTGATTTCACATCAGGAGGTCACATGTCTAATTCGAAACTAATAAAGTCACTAGAATTATCACGCAGTTTGATGCGTTCACAAATCGAGGTTCTGCGGGAGGCAGCTGAAGACCTTTGCACAAATTACTGGATCGAGTGGAAAGAACGGAATCATCTGGAGATTAATTTACCCCGGCCTAACAATACGCTAAAGCGTGAGTATCTGGGTTCGTATGCGCCGAAAATTGAATTAATCGGTAATGCCAAAAAAGTTACAATCACCTGGCATAAGTTCAGCCCGTTTAAAACCAGGTCTCCCAGTCATATGTCGAAACGGATTTCTGCGATGAAAAGCGGAAAATATTCGAAAAGCTGCTTTGTTAATCATGCCTTCTGGGAATATGAAATGATCGAAAAAACGGAGGGAGTACTAGAACCCTACAGAGAATTACTTGAGTTCTATCATACTGCGTATATCGAACTGGGACGCAAAATCCGTAAATACTCAAAATCAGAGGTGGCACAATGACCGACGTAACAATTAATGAAAGCAAGCAGAAGACACCTGATGTAAATGCCCGCTCCTCTCAGACTCCTGAAGATAGCCGAAGAGCCACGCAAAGTAAAAATGAACATTACGGCATGGCAACAGTAACTATTACTCCAGGCACGCCAGACTTTAACCGATTTCTTACGGCACGGAATCGTTCCGTAATAAGAGGCTTTAATGATGTTAGCATTGCTATTTCATCATTATTCAGGACGGTTAATGCGGTAAAACACCCTGAATTGGTGCAGGCAATTCAGGACTGGTTTAATGAATTGCACGACGAAAACAATTTGATGAAGCAGAATCTGGAGGCCCACATCGCCACTATTAAGGTTGATGAAAGTGATCCATTCTTCTCATCAACTGAGTTTTCTCCGTTCAGATTTGAATCTGTCCAGTTAAACTTCAACAACCAGAACACGATGCGATTTTATAAGCACATCTTTGAAATGAACAACCTTCTGACCCAGATGTATAAATTCAACTCTCTGGGTCAGCTGCCGGTTAGCGATTACAACGTAATGGCGCACAATATTATCCGAAGTCTCAACATGTATATCGAACGGGTCAAAAAAACACTTAACGTGTCGCGCCGTGTAAAAGGTTCTTACAGTCCTGATGAGTTTATCGAAAAGGTAAAACAGTACAAAAGCGTGCAGGCATATATTGCTGCGGAACTATCTGGTAAACGCCAATAAGGATTATTTGATGAATTTCAGGGCGCTATTCCTAAGTATACAAAGAGTTTTAGGCATCTTCTCCAGTAGGGAGAATGATGTGGCTGAGTTAATGATGAAGGATGTTTCGAGTCTTTCACCATTTGCTCAGATTATAGGGGATCAGAAATACACTGTACCGGATCACCCGAATCTTGAAGTCCTGAAATTCATTGAGTACCCAACTCGGCCAGCTGGGATACAAACGTTTAATGAGCAGTCTATTCTTTCTCTTTACAGAGATAAACTGCACTCAATCTCTATGATGCTGGCAATAAGTGATGGAGACATCCGTGAGGATGCCTTTACCTTCACCAATCTGGTTTTAAAACCATTGATTGAATACATCCGTTGGATTCATTTACTTCCTGCTTCAGAAAACCACCACCATAATGGTATTGGCGGATTGTTGTCACATAGCCTGGAAGTTGCAATGATTTCTTTAAAAAATGCCAATCATTCTGAATTGCGCCCAATTGGGTATCAGGATGAAGAAGTCATTCGCCGAAAAGTATATCTCTATGCCGCTTTTATCTGTGGCCTTGTGCATGATGCCGGAAAGGTATATGACCTCGATATAGTAAGTCTGAATCTGAATGAAACTTTAACATGGGCGCCAAGCTCGCAAAGCCTGCTTGACTGGGCACGTGAAAACAATGTTGTCGAATATGAAATACATTGGCGAAAACGCATTCATAACCAACATAATATATGGTCAAGCGTTTTCCTTGAGAGAATATTAGATCCGGTCTGTATGTCATTCCTCGACCGTGTCAAAAAGGAGCGCGTCTATGCAAAAATGGTTACGGCACTGAATGTCTATAACGATGGCAATGACTTTCTGTCCAAATGTGTAAGAACCTCAGATTATTATTCAACGGGAACTGACCTTAATGTATTGAGGGACCCGATAATGGGTCTGCGGTCGAATGATGCTGCGGCAAGAGCAATAGGTACCATTAAGCATAACTTCACCAGTATTAATATTAATAACTATAAATCCAAACCCATGCACATCATTATTGTAAACGGTGAAGTTTACCTCAATGAAAACGCCTTCCTCGACTTTGTACTTAGTGATTTTGCGGCCCACAAGTTCAACTTCCCACAGGGGGATGCAGGTAAAACTGTACTAGTAGAGTCGCTGGTTCAACGGGGTTATGTTGAGCCTTACGATGATGAGCGTGTGGTTCATTATTTTATTCCCGGGACATACTCGGAAAATGAAATAGCCAGCATCTTCCGAAACGGTATCGGTAAGCTGGAATTTTATAATCTCCTGAAACTTCGCTGGATCGGGTTAATTTTTGACTCATATAAAATCCCGGATTCTGTTCCGGGCCTCTTCAGCGTTAATGCAAATAAAGATTTCATCTATATTGATGAACAGAAAACTGTAACAGAATACAGAAGGCCGGTCCCGGGTCGTGAGTCTGTTACCAGAGTAACGGACACCGTAAGCGACGCCATTGAAGATACTCCACAATACGGACTCAAACTCGTGAACGGCCCTGATGCCGACAGTGTCAACGGTAAAAGCAGTGAAAATACTGAAGCCATCACAGAAAGTGTGGAGGCGGCTGGCACGGATAAAGCAACCGATATTATTGATCCGCAGGTTACTACGCCAACAGATACAGCCGGAACAGGCGGCTTGGATGAAAAGGAACGGGTAGAGGAACATGAAGAGCAGAGTCAGATGCGTCTGGTCGAGCAGCTGCATGAAATGCTTCTGAGCGCCCCACTGCCCCACAACGCAGTCATTAATATTGATTCCGTACCTTACCTTAATCTCGATGCTGCTATTGCGTTAATCCCTGGTATTGATGAGGCGGCATTTTGTGATGGGCCCTTTTTCCAGCTGACGTACCGTGATGGATCACTGGATGGTATGTGGATAGTCCGTGACGTAAACAATCTACGCCTGATACAACTGGGGGATAACTGTGCTGGTATTCAGGTGAGTACCTCGGAACCCCGAACCACTTCTACGCTGAAGTCGCTTTTTGATACGTCAATGTACCAGCCGTTGGATATCCCTGAAAGTCCATCATTAAACGAAGCGGTTTCGCCCCCACAAACACCGCTTGATCTCCCTCCGGCGCGACTGAATACCCCCCAGGCTGTAGAGGCCAATTCGGTAGCTGAACAGATTAACGCCCACTCCGAACCGGAGACCGTCACTGCTTCTGAGTATGAGCAATATGGCCACCTGCTGGAAGAAACCCTAGATAGCGATAGTGAGGCATATTCTGACTTTATAGTCGCCGACAACTCTGTGGTTGAACCCCCCCAGCCTGAGGCGAAAAATAGCGATGTCGCCGAATTCCATGATGAAACAGACCAGGTCGTTGCGCCCGGTAAATTGAATGATCCTGAGGATACCAGAGAGCCACCAGCTCCCAATACAACCGGGAAAGAAGTAATTTTAACAAGTCCTGTGTCATCACAGGACCCTATAAAATCGGAACCCGCCGGGGAGAAAGCGAACCATCTATCTCCGGCCCTGGCTCGTCTGTTTGCGGTAAACACTCAAGCAGAGAAGAAGCATGAAAATCCGCCGGTCACGACTCCAGTGAAAGAAGCCTTTAATCGATCCAACTCTGCCACAGTTCAGGCTCCTATTGCCGTTGACCAACCTGGTGCAGAAGAAAAGGAGACACTGGAAGATTTTACCCTGCTAAGTGGCGGTGAAGTTACAGAACTTGAATACGTCGAAATTGCCACAATGCTTCACCACATTCTGACTAAGTTATCTGGGTCGTTTAAAAGAAAGCGGAAAAACCGATTCATGGTTTTGACCCAGAACACCTTTTTTCTGACCCAGTCATGTGTTGAAAAATACGGGACGCAGTTAAATGCGCCTGAGCTTTTTAACCAGCTTCCTCAATACCAGGTCACCTCCGGCGCCATAGTCAATACAAAATGTTTCGCATTCAACATGCCAACTCTGGTAGCCGCATCCGACCGGGCAAAGGTCGATATTGAGTTAATCATTAACACACTTAAAGATGTAGGGAATCTATAATGGCAAAATCAAAAAGGACCAACCTGCACGCCCAGGAAAACTTTTACAGGCCGATATTGGAGTACAGAAGTGCCTCAGTACTTTTAATTTGCGCCATAATAATGCTGTTTATGGGGTTTCGATCAGATGGGTTGAATATTGCCCCCATCATTTTGTATACCGCTGCCTTCATGCTTTTGGTTTGTTTGTACCGCTGTAAAACGGCATACCCTTATTTGATGGCGCACTGGCGCGTGTTTCAGCGCCAGATTATGTTTATTAGCCTTAAATCGCTCAGGTCGATCAACAAAAGTAACTTTTTCTCTAACGAGCGAAAGTACCGCCAGCTGGTACAAGAGTATAAAAAATCCAACCGTCAGGTACCGGACAGAAAAACCTACTTCTGTAACGGCTTTGAATGGGGTCCCGAGCATGCAGATCGCGCGTATCAAATTGCCAATCTCTCAAGCGATAAAAGAGAGATAGCCCTGCCATTTGCCCTAAACCCCATAGCGCGGCATTTTGAGGCGATGGCCAGATCCATGGGTGGCAGTAACGCCATTTTTGCTGTTGATAAACGGGCGCCAATTTTTGTTACCGAAGATAACTGGTTCGGCCATACCCTCATTACCGGAAACGTCGGTACCGGTAAAACAGTCCTTCAGCGGTTATTGAGCATCAGTATGCTGCATTTAGGCCACGTCATTGTGGTTATTGATCCAAAGAACGACGCAGATTGGCGGCAGTCACTTATGGATGAAGCGGCGGAACTTGGGTTGCCATTTTATAAGTTTCACCCTGCCCAGCCTTCTTCTTCAGTGTGTATTGATGTCTGCAACGCTTATACCAATGTTTCGGACCTCACCTCACGCCTTCTTAGTCTGGTTTCGGTTCCCGGGGAAGTTAACCCATTCGTACAATATGCCGAGGCTCTCGTTTCAACTGTGATCACCGGTCTGTCTTACACGGATAAAAAACCGTCGATATATCTCATTCATAAAAACATGAAAAGCCACATGGCAATCCTGAACCTCACCGTAAAAGTTCTGGAATGCTGTTATGCACGGCACTACGGGCCCGATGTATGGATGGAAAAGGTGAAATATTCTTCGAATGATACTCTACAAGTCCGCTTTAAGCGCCTTGTTGAATGGTTTTCTGCCCACTTCTTGAATTATGAAGGTGCCGAGCCCATTGATTGGATTGATACCGTCGGCCGGTTAGTAGATTATTCTTTGTCTGATCCTGAGCACATGTCAAAAATGACAGCGGGTATTATGCCGCTGTTCAGTCGTCTGACCGAACAACCACTGAATGAATTGCTTTCGCCGTCACCTAATTCACTCACTTCGCGTGAAATAGTCACTTCAGATGGAATATTCAGTACCGGAGGTGTTCTCTATATCTCGCTCGATGGTCTTTCCAACCCGGAATCCGCCCGGGCTATTTCGCAGTTGATAATGTCAGACCTGACGTCCTGCGCGGGTAGTCGCTATAACTCTGATGATGGTGATATGTCCTCACATTCAAGGATCAGTATTTTCGTCGACGAAGCACACTCCGCAATCAACAATTCAATGATAAACTTACTCGCTCAGGGTCGTGCCGCACAAATTGCATTGTTTATTTGCACGCAAACCATTTCCGATTTTATTGCAGCAGCAAACATTGAGACTGCAAATCGTATTACGGGTCTGTGTAACAATTACATTAGCCTGCGGGTAAACGACACCCCAACGCAAACGCTGGTTGTAGAAAACTTTGGTAAAAGTCCAATTAGTACAAATATGGTCACGTATACGACAGGATCAGAAACCACTTTGCCGCATAATAACTTCTCTGGTTCGATATCAGAAAGAAAGCAAACAACGCTGGAAGAAAGTATTCCGAAAGAGCTTTTAGGCCAGGTTCCAAAATTTCATATTGTGGCCAGACTTCAGGATGGTCGTAAAGTCGTCGGGCAGATCCCGATTGCCGTAAGTGAAAACTCGATGAGACCCAATACAACATTATTGGAGATGTTCCTGAAACCCGCCGGAAAAGTAACTTTGCGTCAGAATGTGGGTTTAGACTATTTAAATAAACATCTAAGGAAATTGCATTGATGGACGAGCAAATTACTCTGACACAAAATCAAATTTTCAGTTCATCTCTGAAAGTCAGTAAAAGCCGTTCGCTTGTTAAACGGCGTATGCAGTCATTAGGCCTGAAGTTTGCCGATTCGCAGGATGTTCGTGACCGTCTGGCAGGGATTGAAAAAGGTGCTTTGAAATCTGTGGGGCAATTTTGCCATGACAACGATGCTGAGTCTTTATCAGCGCTGGCTATTATCCTTTCCGAGCTTTTTCTGCTCCAAGGGGAACTGTCCACCAGCAATGAATACGGTGACCATGAAACAAGTTACTGGTCCGTAGCTCAGGGACCTTGTGATGAATGGGTTCAGTCTCTTCTTACGAGCGAAGACGGACAGCGAAAATTTATTGGTTTTCGCATTACATTCGACAATTCTGAAGAGCGCCGCCGCCTTGTTGATAAAAATTCAAAAATGCTGGGGAGTTATTTACTTCCCTATTTTGTCAATTTTACGAGTGCTGCATCGGCGTTTATTACGCTGCCTGACAGCGTCACGTTTAAACAAGTACAACGCAATAAGCCACTCATTCACCCTGAAACCACATTAAGTCACATTCTTACCATAGAAGACTCGGCGTTTCTCTCTCGTATCAAATTTAAACTAATCTCGGCGATTGACCGCCTGCCCGACCCGACCGGGCTATATGCCAATATGTTCAACCACATTATGGACCGGGCACTATTAACACACCTCGACCGGGAGCAAATTGATAGCCCTTGTGTGTGCAAAAAGGTCATCTCAACCTACGCAGACACCATGCTAACGCTCCCGGTATTTAATACAGGGATCACCGGGAGATACCGACACTGGACGCCCTGGGGGATTAATTTTGTTGAGTTTAGCCGTCAGGCTGCAAAGGAAAAAGCCTGTGTCTATGTTCCTGAACCCGGTCAAATTCATTGGAAAAGTCCGGAGCATAAGGAACTGGCTGAGTTCAGCCTGATCAACCACATAATCCCGCAGCAATACCACTGGTTGCTGGGTGTGCCAACAATCTGGCGAAGCCACTACCGTGACCATGGCGACCGATTAGACTTATTCAGGGAGTGGAGGGACGCAAATGGCTGCGGATAATTCTGCACGGGCAGTATTCATCAGAGGACTGCTTTTTTTAGGGATGATGCTTTATCTTATTTATAGTCTGGGCTTCCAGAATACTGACGATCTAAAGCAACAAATCACTCAGGAGGTGAACGCCAGTCGTAGCCTCATTTCTAATGACCGGTGGTTGTCGGTTATTGCAAATAGTGAAGCTACTTTGTCGACTCTGATTAATGACTATAAGCTGATCGAATATCTGAATACGATACTGATCCCGGAAACGACGAAACCTGCGCGTGGGCTGAATTACGTTGCAGAGAAGATGTCATCGGTAAACTACACTGTGGCAAAGAATCTCCCCTTGCTCATTTATCAGTCCATTTTCCGCTGGAATCTGATACTCGGCTGGCTGATTGTGTTTTCACCTTACTTAATTGCTATGCTCGCTGACGGCATGTATCAATGGAAATTAAAACGTTACGTTTTCGGTAATGTAACCGTTCAGTTTTACAGGATCTGGTTCAGAGCCTTCTGGATAATTGGTGCATTAACCTTTGTTTACCTCTCAATGCCTAATATGTCTCTTTTTAACAATATCGCTCAACTGTTCCCCCCTGTCGCATTGCTGATATTGGGAATTGCACTCAACCGCTTGTGGTCTAACTTTCAAAAACTTATGTAATAAGGTGGTCAGATGTTTAACCGTAAAAATAAGAAGTCACCTGCCAATATCAAAGAATCGCTTGATGAGAACGCTGACCGTTTTTATAAGATGTTCCGAATCCATACCACCTCAAAAGTGGTTATTTCCCTTCTGGCATTAGCAGCAGCAGGGGTTTCGGCCTTTAATATTTACGATAAGTATCAGGAATCAGAAGGACGAATGGATCATATTGCCGTCGTGCGCATATCGGGAGAAATGGGCACCGGGTCAGAGGCCGGTGACGGTTCTGTGATAGCCGCAGCACTGGCAAAAGCGTACAACAACCCGCATGCCAAAGCTGTCATTATCGAGGCGGAGTCAGGTGGTGGCGGACCTTCAGACGCGATTATTATTTATCGCCAGATTAATGCACTTCGAAGCCACCAGCAGAAGATTGAACGTATTTCACATGCGGAATCCGCAAGCAAGACCCGTAATACGGGTGATACCAGTGCTTCACGCTCGCAGGACGATATCAATGCCGAACAATCGAAACGCAATACCCTGGAGGTCCTCTCCGCCGGGAGTGGCCGTTTCATTGCCGATATGGAAACCAGCTATAAGCCTATTATCGTTAGCGTCAAAGGCATTTGTGCTTCAGCGTGCTACTACGCCGTGTCCCCTGCTGACGCCATTTATGCAGATAGCAGCGCTCTGACCGGCTCGATCGGCGTACGAATGGATCACTGGAACCTGTCCCGCGTCATGGATACGGTCGGTGTTAAAAATGAGCCGCTCACAGCAGGGGAATTTAAAGCTGCACTCGACCCTTATCATCCGCTTTCCGAGGCCACCCGGGATTTTATGCAGAAGCAAATCCTGGATTCCATGCATGAAAAATTTATTTCGGACGTTGAGCAAGGCCGGGGTTACAAACTAATTAGCCGCCCGGAGGCAAATGCTGTCGCTCTGTATTCCGGCCGGGTATGGACAACGCAGCAAGCAATCCAGTACGGTCTCATCGACGGTGACCTGACACCAGTCGAGGTCCGTTCGCGTCTGTCTCAAATGTATTCGACCACTACATTCAAAACGTACAACGAGCCGCAACGATCGCTTCGCTCCGCGCTCGGTATGTTAATGAGCCTGTCAACCAACATCGAAACGCTGGCGGGCACAACCTCCCGGTTACTTGATTCTGTTCAGGCCACCAGCTATCCGACGGTGAAATAAGATGGACGTGATCCTGATGGCGTGGCGGGTGATAGCAATAAGTATTATTGCCCTGGTACTCATTGTGCTTTATTGCTTGATGGGATTCGTATCGTCAGCCATTGCTGAACGCAGGACGGCCAAGCAAATTGAAGCGTACCTTCCTGATGATGCAGAAGGCCTTCTGAGCGATTTAACTCTGCCGGTTAGTGCCACTGGCACCACGCAGATTGATCACGTCCTTATCGCCTCTCATGGGCTCTACGTCATCGAGCAGAAGAACTATGCTGGAAAGCTCTATGGGAAGCTGGATGAAAGCCACTGGCGAAAATGGAAATCGTCAGGGACACTAAAGTTACAAAACCCGTTCAGGCAAAACTACGGTCACATCAAGGCCATTCAGTCTACATTACGCGCCAGCGAACTGGAGTGTATCAATGTTGTCATCATTAACGGGCCCTGCAAGTTTGAAGGTGAGAAGCCAGACTGGCTTTGCATGGGTATGGGTGATTTTGTTCGGAAAGTCACTGAGCGGCGCCAGTTAACTGTATTCAAGCCTGAGGCAGTAAGTTATATCCGTGGGGAGCTGAAGTTAAAGAGAAAGCCTCCTGGCCTTTATACTGATCTGGACCATATCCACAACGTTACCACCAGATACAAAACAACTATGCGATTGGAGCAGCGTATTACCTATAACCTTTTGCGCTTTCTTCGGAATCTACCGGGTAAAATATTCGGTTCGACAAAGTAAAAAAAAGCCCTGCTAATTTATGCGGGGCTTTTTTATGGATTCAACACCGGAATATTTTGCCATGCTTCCTGCATAATTTGCATGACCTCCCCAATGGGTAGCGACGGCCATAAGACTGTGTCAGTCATGATTACGCCAACCGGCTCACATTCAATGGGAACCAGAATTAAAATCACACGAGTCCCTTTAACCTGATACGCAAGATTAACTACCGCCTGTCTGTAGGTTGCCAGAACACCAGAACCGTACTCCGCTGGTTTGCTGGCCCAGTTCCGTACCAGAGCATAAGCCTGCGGCATATAACGATTATCCAGAACGCCCTGTGGCCGACGAAAAGGCACAATATCATCGGAGCGGTAGATAGTAGTGGTGGTTACGTTGGCCGTTGTCATTATTAAACTCCTCCCGTCCAACCCTATTAAATCTGAATGAATAGGGTTCAACTAACAGTTCCTAGTCGTGAAAACTGGCTAGTGTAGCTAGAATTTTTGTTCCATTTGTTGAGCTTCAAAATCTCTCGTTGCCTTCAATAATGAAGCGCCACTGTAGTACTCCGGTTCAGTAATATCATCCTCTTTATTCAACCATTGCGAGGCTGATTCATTGCCTGTCTTAACTGTACTCACATCGCTGCCTTGGTATTTGGGCAACATTACGGCATCCACTTCTTGATAAACGCCATTGCGTTTCACCAGGATTTTAACCGCTTTCGCTTTGCTGCGTTTTTCGCGCACTTTATTAACCAGATACAGCACGACAATCCAGCCTACCAGTACGTAAAGAAAAGTATTCATAATGCCCTCCTTTGTATGTGTCCATTATACCAGGTTCCGTCCCAGCCCAAATAGGTTCGGTGCATGAAAAATAGACTTTCCCGCTTGAATCTGCAAATCACCTCCGGCGTGCCTTTGCTGCCCCGAGAGATATTTTCTTTCCGGATGCGTCTGACAGATTCAGAAAAGGTACTTTTCTGCACGACGGATTTAATTTAGATTCTCTGACTTCACGCCCCACCAGCCAGAGCCCACGGCCGCAACCTTTACGAAAAAAACCGTCAAAATTACCAATGTCGATAGCTCCCCACCAGCGGACGCCTGCGAACAGCATCAATCACCACCACCCCCACATCCGCCACCAGCGTCACCACCACCCCCACATCCACCATCACCGCCTGAGGTATCGGGGGTAAAGAAGGAACCATTTCCGTCGGCAATCCCCCCTCTCTTACTATCCTGCGTATACCGACGCCCTTCGGTCTGGGAATGGCAAAGTGCCTTTTTATTACGGGCTCTCAAAAATAGACAGCAGAAAAGACATACAACCACATAGAGGGTTAAAACAATATGGAGAATCATAAGCACCAGTGAAATCCTGTGAGTCATCGTTAATTGTCTGAGTATTTATATCAAAGTCCCTCGCGCTTAATTTTTGCTAGCACGTCCCTTTTCTCTCGATCGCGAATTAAGATGGCTCAGTTCAGTTACAGACGACACACCGCAGGCATCCGCCAGGCATATCTACACGCAGGTCGGGAGGTCACGACGATTTCTTTCCGGATGCAAGATACCTTTTCAGTTCCCCGGCGCCATCTCGGCACCGGGCGAAACCATCTGCATGCGGGTCAGACTTATACCACCAGCTGTGGGCCCCGGGCAGACCCAGACTCCCTTCCCCGTTTGCCAGCACTGACAGCTGAGTCCATAAAAAGAAACCCGGAGTTACCGGGTTCTTGTGCTGATCAGCTGGCCTTCAGTCCGTGGCTTTGCAGGTGGCTATTGAGCGCATCATAGGCATCGGGTTCATAATTCCAGTTACGCCAGATCAGCTGGCGATCGTGGTCGCGATGATTACGGATGGCAATCTGGAAATGGCCTGCTGGCTGGAGGTTTTCGATAAAGACGTTCTGGTAACCGGCGGCAACGGCGCGGGCTTGAGCCAGTGATAACGGTGATTCGTTGCTGAAAAATCCGCTCATGGGCATTTCCTTCATAATGGCCAGGCCTGAGCCTGGCACTGGGTGTCAGGCCACAAGGCGTTTCGCGAGTTTAACGAAGTGATCTTGGTTGTTGTAGAGCGGCATCTGATAGGCCCGGTCTGAAATAAACATCCGGATCTGGTCAAACGTCATGCCGCAGTTAAAGCCGGTTTCGCTGACATTAGCCCGGGGAAAATCGGCGCAAAATTCGTTTAACACCTTCTCATGGACAATGCCGATATTAAGGAGTCCGGCAGGTCCGTTATCACGGAAAGACACCACCCGGAATGCACCGTACCAGCCCGACTGGCAGAAGAAGGTAAACGCCTGGTTCGCAAGTCCGTTAAACAGCTCGTAACGCAGGCTGGCACTTAGCGATTGACTGTCCAAGCAGTACACACGGTTGATGAAGACGCCTGGGTCGATATTTGCAGGGGTCTGCCCGTAAGCAATACACGGCATAGGCATTTCCGCAGTGTCTTTGTTATCACCAATTACTTTATATTGGGTGGCGATGATATCCGCCAGCATTGATCCACCAAGTGTGTTAATTGCTGCGATGTCGTTAATCTGAATATTAAGATTTTTCATATTTCACCTCGTCGTTTTTTATTATTATTCCACAATCGGTTTCGTGGCTAATAACCTGAAGTGAAATATTTAATAAATAATTCAGTACGACAGACACAAGCCGGTTGACCGTTCAAAAATGTCCTGTAAATGAATACCACAGACATCCAGATTAAAGCGGACAAGCTCTGCTTCATTATTTGAAGTAGAAAATAAATAAAAATCAAATCCACCTGTATTATCATCTTTGAAAATTCTGAAGGAATTATTATCAACAGCGTCGGCCAGTTCAACGTGAACGCCATAGCGCACTTCACCGTCGTCAAACTGTGCAATTCGGCGCACAGATTTAAGACGGACAAATTTCGCCAGCTCCAGTTCGGGCGCCTGGGAAAACGTCAGTGCCTCGAAGATGAGATCAGCCGTTTCATGTTGCTTCCTGCGGTCGAACTCAAACAAACCGCCACCGTTGTTGCGATAGACCGGCTGAAGCGCATTGACCAGGTTGAACGACTGCCGGTTCCTGTCATATCTGTACATTTAAAGGTACTCCAGACCTGCCAGCATCCACCAGCAGGACATAATGTGATTAGTGCCAGTCGGCGATCAGTTCTTCGCACTGCAAAAAGGATAAGCACTGCTGTGCCAACACGGGCAGTACGGCAATGTTGGGTAGGCGGTTGTAACACCAGGCGTTAAACAGCATCTGCCACGGACCGGCGTAGTAACCGGCCATTTTCTTTTTTTGCTTCGGAGTACGGCACGCTGAAATAGCCTGCTGATAGAGACTTTCATTTTCGGCACCTGAGCGTTGTTGCAGTGCCTTGTAAATAAAGGAATAGAGAGAGTCGGAACAATTAGATGCGTAAGCCAGACTGGTTTTCATAATACCTCCTGTTTTTTGGTATTATATAAAATTCGACCTGCTAGCTAATAACCTACACTGAATATATTTTTAAATTCCCATAAATATTAAATATGGACGAATGTGGATTTAAGCGTTGTAAATTATTAAAACCATATCTTATTCTACCATTATGTATTCCCTACAATACGCTTGCTAATTCGTAATTTTGCAGTTATTTGAATATCACCATCCTAAAAGCTGGTAGCCACCTATTTTCCCTCGGATGTAAGTTCACAATAACTCTGTTTATTGCCTGTTCAGTGGCGGTTAAGATTTATAAATGGGTGTGCCATTCGTCAAATCGGTATCCATGGGGTTTGCAGGTACTTATTAAAACGGATCATTCACCTTTTACGTTTACTGCAAACGAGCGTAAGAATTCAGTTGCAGCTCTGCGTCCGCCTGCTGTTGCAGCACGTCCATCACCCGGCTGAGCATGGTCAGCGCCTGGGAGGGGGAGCCGCCAAAAGTCACTTTAATTTCGTTGGTGGTGTGGTGCTGCTCCAGATCGAGAATATTCACTTCCACGTCTTCGCCCTTCTCATCCTTCGCCGTACACTGAATGCTGACCCGGGTCACAGGGTCCTTAACTGTCTGCAATGGTGCCTTCGTGCTGACGTTGATCGCGATATTCTTCATTACCCTGTTTCTCCTTGACCTGTGGTGGTAACCGACCCTACCGGGTGGAGGGTCGGTCAGAAAATCATGCCTGGCCCTGTTGCTGCTTTTCGGCATGCTTACGCAGGTACTGCGTGAGATTGCCGTGGGCTTCACAGATGGCATTCATCTCATCATTGGTCAGCACTAAGGTGTACGTATCGTCGCTGAGGTTCTTAGCGGCACGTTGTTCTGCTTCTTCCGCAATACGCGAAAAAAGCGGGATTGCCGTGTCCGCAATCGTCGTCACGGTCTTTTTGTTGAGTACGCTGGAGACCGATACAGTTTTAGGCTCTGGCGTTTTGATCGGATCTTTCGCCTTCGGCTCCGGGGTGTTTTCCGGAGTTGGCTCCGGGTTGGTCCCAACATTCCCGTCCACCAGCTGCGGCGGGGTGGTCTCATCCGTAGTACCTTCGACGGATGTTTGTTCCGTCACGGTGGTTTCAGGGGTGTTTGCGTTCGTTTCCTGCACGACCGGCGCTTTCGGCTGCATGGCTGCATCAATGTTGCCAGCTTTGACGAATTTAAGGGTTTTGGCCGTCGCCTTGCCATAGACGTCGATGGCTTTGGTGATATTATTCACGGCCTTATCGCCGCTGTAGAGATATTCATCCAGCGCGACATACATGCTCACTTCCCCTGTCACCAGCATAACCTGGAGGGCTTCAGGCAGGTCCAGGACGCGAACCATCTGACGCAGGTGCTGTTCTGTTTTACCGCGACGCTTGGCCAGTTCTGCGAACGTTTTAGGTTCTTCAGCATCTTCGACCATCCGTTTGATGGAGAGCGCCTCAGCCACGACAGACAGAGCCAGATTAGAGTTACCGTCCAGCGTAAACTGTTCGGCACTGGCGCGGCTACCGCGAAACTCCTCGCAGCGAATTAACGAAATCAGTTCACGCCCTTCCTCTGCCAGCTCGATGTTTGCCATAGCGGCGGCGCGGATACGACATGCCCCCTGACGCAGAACAGGACGACCATTCAGAACCTGCACGACGATAGCTGGTACGCTTAAAGGCTCAGACTTATAGGACTCTTTAAGACTGTTCAGGTGGGCTACCACGTGGGGTAAGGAGTAGTAGCTTTCTCCCATGCCAGCGGTACGGGTGTTAAAACCTTCTTCCTCTTCGACCACTGCCGGGTTGATGACCAGACCATTGCTTTTGCGTGCGCCGTTACCGGAACGCTCCAGGTAAGTGCGCAGGCTGATATCGTTGTTAGCGGTTTTTACATCATTTTCGATAGTGGACATTGTGGCCTTCCTTTTAAATTTTCGTTTAGGGTGGTTGTTCGCTACAACACAACAATACCAGGTTCGATTCATTTCCTAATAACCTGAGGCGAAAAAAAAAGTAACTTTTTTTCCCGGGGTAATAGTACGTGATCCGTCCGTTTTAATTTTTCGCTAAGGAGGCCAAATTTAACTTTAGTGTGAAATCGGGTACCAAAAAGCCGGAATTTATCGAAAAAGTTACTTTTCCGTCTGCAAGAACCCACAATAATGCAGAACCGTCAGCATGAAAGGTGTTACATGCGCTGAAGGGAAGATGAGTAAGAGGGGAACTGCGGCGTCACAAGGCATCTAAAGTTACTTTTCCAAAATATGGAATGGCAATCTATCTATCGCTATAAAAGAATAACCGGGATCACTGTCGAACATCTCAACGCGGGGCAGGTAGAATGAGGGAATTAAAATCGGGCCAGGCTAAATCTGCCCGGCCATCGGGAAAGGATACGGCGGCATGGGTCTTACACGAGATAATGCGAATGTATGGTCTTTTCCGGTTGCGACTGTTGGGTTTCTTTCTCACCTGTGGCTAACCGTCGGTATTCGGCGTCACAAAACATCCGTAAGTTGGTAAAGACTTTCTCCATAAACTCAGCGTGAGCAAACGACTCACCCGGGGATTGTGTACGTTCTTTCATACATTCCTTTTTAATCATGTCGACACCTTCGGCACAGGTTGCAGCGGGTACGTCAGCGGGTCACCGGCTGGCGCTGATAATTCGTGAATCCGGAATAGTATTCTACCCTGTTCGCATGCCACATCTGGTCGATAAGCGGGGAATTTCAATCCTATATTGAACCCAGCGACCACCGCAGGGAGAAGGGGCACATTCTCCCCCGCTCTTCTTCCGTCTGCGGGAGGTCACACTCGGCGCGGTGTCCCCGGGCAGAATCATGCTGTGACGGCTGGCGTCCATATCAAGATGTCAGCTCCTGGATTAAACCGCCTCCATCTTCTGTAAATGCAGGGGCTAATGACTGTGTGCAACTGAATTTACCGCAGCATCCGTCCTGTATAAAAAATCCTCAAAACGTTGTTTTCTATTGTATTGACAATAGAAGTTCAGAAGATCATAGTAATCCCATGGCGCGGCATCCGCACCAACGCCCCGGCGTTTCCGGGCATAAGGTAAGCATCATGACCCACGATATCGACACCCTCATTCGTCTGTCCCAGCATAAGTCCCACATCGTCGCTGTACGCCGCCTGCAACTGGCCTTTGAGCTAGAGCTGCGCGACGCAAAAATCAACTCACGTGACGTCGCTGATGCGCTGGCTACCTTGAATGCGGCTATCAGTCTGGAAGAAGAGCTGAACGGCTCTGCGTATGACGATCTGCATTTTGACCTGACCGATGGCGCGAAAGTCGACGCAGCCGAACTGGCAGCGTACCGGGCACAGAAACCGGTGGCTTCCTGCATCGTGGCCGATGGCAGCATTGTGCCAGACGGTTTCGGTGATTACTGCGAGCCGCTGGCAGATGGGGCGCATGACTTGTTTGTCCGTCCGGTCTCGGCATAAGGAGCGATCCATGAGCAAAGAGACTCTGTCACTGGCAACCCGTTACGCAGGCAACTCCTCTGTGATTTCGGAAATGCAGACAGCGCTGGACGTAATGCCGCTGGTGACGGAAGCCGTTCAGAGCGTGTGCGAACGGGTTGAATGTGAGCCCACTGAATTTCTGGACGCGATGGCGCTTGTAAAACGTTTCCTGCTGGCAAAACAAGATGAACTCCGTGCGGAAAGCGTTTCAATCCGCAAGCAGCTGGGTGAGATGGGGGAATAATGATGATTAAGGCTACTATCAGCAACGATGCGCTTCGCACCCGTATTCAGGCGCTGCGTAAAACCAGTGCAAACACCCTTGTCAGCACGACGAAATTCGACGCTGATGCGCTGGAGGAGCTCCTGCGCCTGCGTACCGCAGTGAAGCTGAGACGAGTACGCGTGGTCCAGAGTGGCACCTGCGACTGCGAGGAGCCCTGTGAATGCATGCCCGGGCTGTATGTAACCGTCGACTCCGGCGTGGGTCACGGCCAGGCGGTCTGGACTTACCGGGACGACGGAAAATCCGGTCTGGCGTACTGGTGCGAATTTATGGGACTCGCTCCATTCTGGGCCGAAGACCAGATGCATGCCGCCGAACTGCTTCGCGAGAAGCTGGCCTGGCTGGGTGAACATGTCGAGGTGGTCCCGTGGTAATGAAGCTGTATTGCCCCGAGTGCCTGGCGTACCTTGAAGGGGGGGATGGAACGCTACAGGACTGTCACTGCGGCTGGAAACAGCCGGTCAGCTCTTCCACTGAAGAGGGCGATGATCATGACGCTGACTAACGCCCAAATTTATACTCTGCGTCGGCTGAATACCGGAACCCGCTACCTGATGCAGGGCAACGGAAAGAAAGGGATGGAGCAGCGTCCAGATTGCCTCAGTACGCTGGGATATTTTCCGGTTAATGCCCCCAGTCTGCCACCCCTCTTCCGGCTGGGCCTGATTGAGTTCACTCTGAAAAGTGGGTTAGAACAGAGCTGTTTCTATCGCGTACGGCTGACCGGGCGTGGGCAGGAGTTAGCCACAACGGCGGTGATCTCGGTGGGCTGACTCAGCCCGCTGCTGCACTGCTCATTACAACTTTAACAGTCTGATTTAAAAAATAAATACAGCTATCAGGTGGAAAAAGCACCCGTTGTTTTGTATTGACAAAACAACTCTGATTCTGTATATTTAATCACACAGCGGCACTCTGGCCGCACGCCCCGGCGTTTCCGGGCATACAGGATAACCCCATGAAACCGATGCTTAAATCCGCTTTCTTCTCAGCTGTTAAATCACTCCTCACCAACGGCTTCAGACCAACCTTCTACACCGTTAACTGTGGCCGAATCGGCATTATCGCCTTTACCGATAAAAACGGTTCTAAGCAGGTTGAACAGGTCTATTCCTGTACCTCGCTTGCCGTGAAGACCATTGCTCCCCGTTTCGAAAAGTGGTTTGCTGCTGCCGTGGCGGAATTTCATGCGGCCGCAGCTGAGACTCTGGAGTCGGGCCAGCGGGTCCTGGACAAGGGTACTGTTCGTACCGTGACGGGATTTCGAAGTGCATTCATCCGCAGCGCTAACGGCACACCCCGTGCCCAGGCACGGACTGGCATAGTCATGCTTGATCATCGGCACGAAGTTATGGCCGGTGATCTTGTTCGAATGGCTGACAATCCATCAGACACCGTCGTCCATAATACAGACCAACAGCCTGACCAGACAATTCATTCTAACGTGCAGAACGTTTCCGTAAACCTCGCCACAGGACTGGCCCCTGACCCGACGGTTTCAACAGCGACATGACACGGCTGCACTCTCCCCCTGGGAGCCGCACTACGCGGCTCTGTTTGACCGAGAACACTATGACCGATAACAATGAAAAGCACGTTAACGCGATCCATATGAAGGGCAACGATAACGCGAAAAAAGATGAGGCCGACAAAGCAACGGCACTGGTCCAGATGCGTATGACCCCGGAGAAAAAATCACGCTATGTCCGTGAGGCGAAGCGTAATGGCCTGACTATCTCGGCATGGATTCAGCGTCATATGGATCAGGTATGTGATGAGTCAGACGTAAACTATCTAAAGAAAAAGGCTGGCGAGCAATAGGCGACAGTCCACCAGCAGCAGCGAAAAGTTACTTTCCCGGTTGCCTGAAAAGGACCGCATACTGCAAACACAAGGTGTGAACATCACACCCCCGCCCCGGCGGCTCCGGGCAAAGGAGTATCCAATGAAACTTTCCCGCCAGACCACGAACGACACTGCTGTAATCGAAGGTACCCGCAGCCACTTCTGGGGTCGCTCGCTCTACTTCATCATTGAGAATGCGCCCAGGGCACACCTCGTCGCTATTGATGAATTGCTGGATGCAGCGGGTTGGGAAAGCGATCACTGTCCAAACTACGAAGATGACGATGCGTTTGGGCATGCCGGTTACAGCTGCGGGTACATGATTGAGATCGATGACGTGGCACGCTTCAGGGCTGACTATAAGCGCCTCAAAAAGCAGATTGCCGCCCATATCGCCGCCCAGCGTAAAGCCGCAGCCAAACAGACGGCATGAATTTTAATGCAAGCGTTGAGCCTGCATCTAAAAGGAACTGTGCAATGACCGAACAACTATCGGATGAAAAACTGCACCAGCTGGAAGGTGCTGCCGCAAATTACCGTACGACATACCAGGCGCACCTCGCTAATCCACTGGATGGCTCCGCAGTACAGGACTGGGATGAAGCGACCCGTCAACTAATGGCGGTCATCAATTACGATGAAGCCAATATTATCGCGCACCTACTGGCTCGCCGGGATGCAGATCTTGCCAGGCATGAAAGCGACATGACCCGGGCTATCGCAGCTTGGCAGACGGCATCCGTGAAGCTGTCCGAGCAGGCCAGCCAGCAACCAGAATTCCACCTCCGCCGTGTTGGTGGGGACGAGGAGCTCTATGCCCCTTGTGGAAAAGATTATCCACGGGGAAGAGCGTACTACGTTAAGCCGGTAGTGAGCCTGGTTACCGTAAATTCTCCGCCCTGCGACCAATGCTTTGATTCTGCCGACGCCGCAACGGCCTACCGGGATGAGCAGTGGAGACATGTGCTGAGTGAAGCTGGTGTGCTGGTTACGCCGGGGGAGACAGCCCCGGTTCAGCCCACTGAAGACAAGCCGCTTTCCAAATAGTGCGATTGAAAATGAAAACGAAGATGAAACAGCCCAAATCTGCACTTCAGAATGCGATGAAGGGCGAAGAGCCTGCGAGCGTACAAATTCAGATGCGTGCCACTGTAACAAGAAAAGAACGCTATAAGGCGCAGGCAATTCAGGAGGATCTGAATTTAACCGAATGGATGGCGAATCATCTGGACGCCGTCTGTGACGCCGCCGAAGGAAAGGCATCCGTCAGCATCTTTTCCCCGGTTGTACCGGAGAAGATCCCAGACAGCGTCTACCAGGTCATCTATCAGGAATGCGGCGGGTTCGTGGACTGCGATGCGAATGCCCAGACGATCTGGAATGCCTGCCGCCAGGCCATTCTGAAAAACGTGAAAGACTGAATACCCGGCGTCATTTTACCGGATGCAGCAAGGACAAACATGACCATAATTGAACGCCGTGCAGAGATGCGCCAGACGGCCATTAAAGCTCTGCTGGATGCTGAAGAAGCACTGACCGCACTGGCTATGTCCTATGAGCTACAGCCCAATGAGAAGACCAGTGCATGTCATCCACAAACCAGTACTCTCTCCACGACCAGCCAGGTTCGGAAAATGCGGCGGGTCCTCGAAAAATTGAGGCGTTGAGAATTAAACAGGACGCAGGAGGAGGTACCCAGTGCGAGCCGCAGCCGTTCTGGGGAGAATTTTAATCCGACGGTATTCCACTGAGACTGTTGAATGCCTTGGGTAATTGAGTGGCGGTCTGCCACCGAACGGAAGGAAAAAAGGGTTTCCCCGACCGGAGAAACCCTTTTCTAAAGGTGCTATTGGCTTGCTGGCCACATCTGAATCGAGGGGGGTTACCCCCCTCTTTCAGCTACTTACCGGATTCGTAGTCCATCACAGCCGACACTTCCCGCGTACCGTCTTTCAGCCGCAGTTCGCAGAGCGAATTGCGCGTAAGCCAGGTGAATATCAACAGCGTAAGACATACTATCAATACGCACAAAACAACGGGTTGGTTCGGCAGTTTCATGGCTTCTTCTCCTGTCAACGCAAAGCAGAAGTGTCACCATCGGTGCGAAACAGAGATGTCATGCTTTGGTTCAGAGAATGCGTTTGACCGCCTCGCTATATACTTCCGAGCGTTCTCTTTTCCCAACAGAAATCACGAAAACGACAACTTTCTCGTCTATAACCTGGTATACAAGGCGATAGCCTGAAGACCGGAGCTTAATCTTGTAACAATCAGGCATACCACGGAGCTTGTTTGCTTCAATCCGGGGTGACTCAAGTACTTCAACCAGCTTCTTTTTCAACTGTTCACGTACCGTCGAGCCCAGCTTTCGCCATTCCTTTAGTGCCCGCTCGTCAAAATCCAGAAAATACGCCATCAGAGTTCATCCAGCGTCACACGTACTGGCTTAGGATTACGAAGTCGTTCTTTCACTATCTCCACAAGTTCAGCATCTTCATCACTCAGGAGTGTCTGTTTGAACGGCAAGCGTTCATTGTCAGCGATATACTCGAGCATGAGACGAAGCGCTTCAGAAGGAGTTACGCCCATTTTTTCAAGCGCGGCGTAAGAACGCGCTTTAAGTTCATCGTCAATACGTAGGTTAATGCTACCCATGTCTTACACCCCTTGTAATTACAAATGTCATTACAAGTATCGCACTACAACATGCTTAGGGCAAGTCACGAAGTAAGTCAGAAAGTAGTCGTAAGAACGGTGATCACTGTCCGCTTTGTGCCAGAAGCGGACTTTTTAAAAATATTGCGTGCCCAACAATTGGGCGCAGGTCACATCAAGTACCCTCAGAATTATAGAGAATACCTGAAATTTTTGTAGAGCGAGGTTTGTTACCCTGCCCGACCAGCGACATGTGGTTAGTTTAGTGATCAGAAATGTCGAGCGTTTGGTCGTTCATTGACGCGGGATCTTCCAACGGTTCCACATGAGTGGTGATATGGATAAAAGGCAGTGCGGTGCGGATATCATTCTCTATACGCTCGGCCCAGTCGTGCCCATATTGAACAGTCCATCGCCCAGGAACTAGGATGTGCATTGTCATAAACGCCCGCCCGCCAGCCTGGCGTGTACGTAGTGCATGGAAATCAAGCCCCTGTTCACGATATCCTGCCAGCAGTGACTCGATTTTTTTGAGTTCTTCCGTGGGTAGCGATACGTCCATCAGACCTGCAGCTGAACGACTCATAAGCTGATAACCAGTCCAAACGATGTTGGCTGCGACCAGCAATGCAACGATCGGATCGACCCAAAACCAGCCGGTCAGATAAACCAGTCCGACACCAAAAATGACACCGACCGACGTCCAGACATCGGTCAGCAGGTGATGAGCATCTGCCTCAAGAGTGATAGAGTTGTGCTGCCTGCCAGCCCTTAACAAAATGCGAGCCGTCACAAAATTAAGGATTGATGCGACTGTTGAAACCAGTAATCCGAGACCAATCTCCTCAAGCGGCTGTGGAGTTAACATCCGCTCAACTGCGGTATAGGCGATACTGGCTGCCGCCAATAGGATCAGAAATCCTTCGAAAGCACTCGAGAAATATTCGGCTTTGCCGTGCCCATATGCATGGTTCTCATCGGCCGGAAGCGCAGCCAAGGTCAGCATCCAGAGCGCCATTAGGGCTCCTGCGAGGTTAACTACGGATTCGATGGCATCAGATAGCAGACCGACCGAACCGGTCATTTTCCACGCCACACCTTTGAGTCCGATAGTGGCAATAGCCGTGGCAATGGAAAGCCAAGCGTAGTGCGTCAGCGGACGAGGTAACCCTTTTGTTTTAGTCATTATTAACTTCCTAAAATAGGACGACTAACTCACATTTCTATCCATGATAGATAATTAAACAATCATTTCGCCATGAATATTTTTTCGTTTTTATTAAATTTAATTAAAAAGTCTCTGCAAGTGCTGTTTCATCTTCTAGTAAACTAAATTTTATTTTTAGGGTTTTCTTCAACTTGAAGTAATATTATCTCACAACAGATTAGTCACTTAGGTTAACTGAGCGGCTTTTATATTTTTCAATTAAAATATGCAAAACTCCCATTGCACCATGTGCATAAAAATAGACCTCAATGAAAGTAGTAAAGAACTTATGCCAGTGGATTACTGTTTCAGCCAGATTTGACTGCATGGTATTCAACAAGAACCATAGGCCACCTGAAAGTGCTACAATTAGCAATGCTAGAACTCCAAATCCTTGGATTGTACTGGCAATACCTCCCGAATGTGCATCGGGCAGTCGGAAACTAGTCAACGTTTTTATATCTTGCTTAATACCACTAAAGTCAAGCCCTACCCATGAAAAATAATAAGTAAAACCTCTTTGAGTAAGCATCCAACTTAACATAATAAAACCACAAATAATCAGTCCTAACCCTGAAATAATGTGCATCCAGGTTATAACTCCTTCAAGACTATGTTCACCAATTGCTTCGGTCTCTGTCAGATTAGAGTTAATAATTTGTGATAATATTAGAAATGCCACAATGATGTGAAGAATACGAAAAAAAGGAGCGTAATCATGGGGTAATAGATTCCAGAGTCGCAATTTCATTAATGAGTCCTTAGTAAATTTATCGATGATCTTAATCATACAAAAGAATTATTAGGATAACCTTAATTCTTAAAATTGCAGCAGGCATTAGTTCACCTCTGATATGGCCACTTGCGAAATGGGAATGGTAACTGTTATTACTATGTATTTACTTGCTGTTCTTGTTACGCAGCCCCTTAAACACATTACTTTCAAATATGATTTCCTGCTGGGTTTAAATATGTGTCTTTCTATAGTGCGGCAACCTATTTTTACACCAACTCATGAATTAAATAAGAATCATAAATTAAATGAGAGGTTTAATTCTCTTGCTTAACGCGATGATATTAAATGGAAATTTTAATTTTTGTAATTTATTAAACAGTTAGAATGAGACATGGTAAATACGATCTTCCTTTAGATAATTCTGATAGCACTTTTTCTACTGGGCAGTCTGCAATGTCCGCTTCTCGCTGTGAGTTCAATGGGTCGATGCAACGCTATCCTTAATCAAGGGGGACGTTGTCATGAAACGAAGAACTCGGATTAACTACACGCCAGAGCAGAAGGCAATTATCTGGGACAGATATAAGCAAGGTGATTCTCTACATGATATCGCCAGAATGTTCGACAGATATCATTCTTCCATTATGCCCACTATCCACCAGACAGGCGGCTACCGTCCTCCCGTGCGAAAACGGCACCGATTAGCGCTTTCGCTTGATGAAAGAGAGGAGATATCCAGAGGGCTGGTAGCAAAACTCAGCATCAGGGACATCGCCGCCAAATTATCAAGAGCGCCCTCAACGATTAGCCGCGAGGTCAGGAGGCACAGTGGTGCAAAACAATACCGAGCAGCAAAAGCCGATGCTACTGCGTGGGAAAATGCGCTGAGACCAAAACCGTGCAAGCTAATTGAAAGCCCCGCATTGTGTAAAATCATTGCAGAGAAGATGCATCAGGACTGGTCGCCGGAACAGATCGCCGGTTGGCTGAAACGTTGTTATCCGGATAATCAGGAAATGCATGTGTCACACGAAACGATTTATAAAACGCTTTTTATACAAACCCGGGGAGCATTAAAAAAAGAGCTGCAGCAATGCCTCAGAAGCGGAAGAGCAGTGCGTAGATCCAGAACGTCATCGCTTAAAGGGAAAGGATTAGGGTCAATCCCGAACACGATACCTATCAGCGAAAGGCCACCAGAGGCGGCTGACAGAGCCATTCCAGGTCACTGGGAAGGTGACTTGATTCAGGGCTCGAAAAACTCCTATATAATCACCCTCGTAGAACGTCATTCCCGTTTTGTTATGCTGGCGAAGATCAGAGACAACAAGACCATAACGGTTATATCTGCACTCATCAGACAAGCCCGGGAATTACCTGCTGAACTTTATAAAACATTAACCTGGGACCGGGGCGCTGAAATGACCAGCCACACCCGGTTTACTGTAGCCACAGATATTCAGGTTTACTTCTGCGATCCTCAATCCCCCTGGCAACGTGGCTCAAATGAAAATACGAACAGATTGCTCAGACAATATTTTCCAAAAGGAACTGACTTATCGGTTCACAGCCAGCAAAGACTTAACAGTGTTGCCAGACAGCTCAACGAAAGGCCGAGAAAAACGCTAGACTATGAATCACCCGCAGAACGGTTCAATAAGTGTGTTGCGTCCATCAGTTGAACTCACAGCTCTTAGCGGACATTAGCATAGGCTATTTACCATAACGCCGCATTACGCGTACCGCTCAGACGGCCTGAGCGCGTTTCTGACGTGTCCCCGTTAAAAACAGTAACAAACCACCCGAAAATGCACGCCAGAAACGCTACGTAAGAATCTATCCTATGACTGGATATGCACTCAACTGAATAACGCCTGGTTTCAGTCCATTTTATCGGGATCAGCCTTCTTTCTGGGTAATTTAGGGGGCTTCACTTGCTGATTACTTTGCGTGCGGCGCGTGAGCCAAGGATGGTCAGCTTTAGGTTTTACGTAGAATTTTGAGCGTAAATCAAAACGGGCATTATCCACACGTTCATGGACACTTTTTTCATCATCCAGTGGTATAGGCTCCGGGCCATCAACATATTTTTCCCATCCCAACGCTTTCCCATCATACAGAACCTTAATTTCACCGTTAAAGCTTTCGCATACCGTGACAACCGAATGCCGAAGTCGATATCCCCGGCCTTCACTGCGAATCTGAAACGCACTGCTTTTGTACTGGAAAGTGAGATTTTTGGAGAGAACGCGCTTCGCCTGGAGGCTGAAGATATAACCCAGTTCCTCTTCAGAATGGTGTACATCAAGATGGGCGTTATCAGCAATACGAGGCGGCGTAGCAAACCGGTTGTTATAGGCTTCAATAAAGGTCGGCAACCATGCGTTTGCTGTTTCAATATCACTGATACCCTGAAGCCGCATTTCTTTGACCAGCCTGTCCTGCAGTGTCTGATTGGCACGCTCTACCCGCCCTTTTGCCTGCGGGCTGTTGGCATGGATTGGCTCGATGCCCAGTGTCTTTATCGCACGTGTGAACTGAGTCAACTCTCCTTCCCGCTCCGGGTTATTTACTCTGAATATACTGTGTCTGTCAGAATAGAGAGCCAGTGGTACGCCATGATCATTAAGGTAACCCCGGAGGGTTTCCATGTAAGCCCGGGTTGTTTCTGCAGGAGCGAATCGTAGCGCCATCAGAGCGCTGGTAGCATCATCGATAAAGACTATCAGTGTGCATTTGGGGCCCCGACCTTCAAACCAGTCATGAGGCGAGCCATCAATCTGGATGAGTTCACCGTAGGATGGGCGCCGCATCCGGCGCTGATAAATTCGGGCAAACTTACGACGACGTTCGCGCCATATGCCCTCCTCTACCATCCACTTCCTGAGAGTTTCAATGGATAAACACAAGCCGTGTATCTCGCGCAATTTTTCGCACGCAAGCGTAGGTCCAAAATCAGCGTAGCGGCCTTTGAGGAGTGAAATTACTGTTGCTCTGAATTCGGTAGAAAAGGAATTATTGGGACGCTTTCCACGTCGGCGGGAAACTAGACCAGAAGGCCCTTCATTTCTATACCGTTGCACCAGACGTTTAACCTGCCGAATAGAAATGCCAATGCGTGCCGCAGCTTGTTCCTGAGTAATATGGCGATTAAGTGACTCCTGAATAATGTGAAGTCGGTCGAGTTCCTTATGACTCATCGTAACAGTCTCTTTGATCATGAAAAATCCCCCAGAGAATTGTCTGGGGACATTTTAGAATGGTTCAAAGGGGACATTACAGCTTGGTGTTAACACATGGCTTCTTCTCCTTGCATTTTTGCAGGTAAGAGGCTAACCTTTAATGTGACTAGCATCAGGGGCCTCGGGTTAATTTGAAAAAATTACTCGGGGCTTTCTGCTTTTTACCACAGTCAAACAGTGATTCTGCTGGCTGGGGCAAAAGCCTCCAGCACCGAAGCCATTATACCACCCAGCCCCCTTCAAACGAACAGGTCGACCGCCTAAATATTTAATAAGTAAGTATTTCAGGTTTTGCTGCCTCGCAGGCCGTAACAGCGGACGGCTGACGTAATCGCTGACGAAACAGACGGATGCAAATCTCTACACTCAACGCCGCCAGCCCGTCCGGTCCCCCGCTTCTTTCCGGCTGTAATCAGTCAGTCTTCGAACCCGCGATCAGTGACAAACGGTGAGCACGAACACAACTGTGCATTAGGCTATCCGGGTAATGGGCGATTTTCTCCAGTTTCTCATCGAGGCGGGTATACGTCAGTCGCCTGATTTTCGTTAGTTCCTCGTGAAGCCAGCGTTTGATAAAGGGATTGCTGGAAAGCAGCACCAAATCGGAGTCCTCCACTTCATCAAAAAGCCAGACGGGTTTTGCCGGAGTAAGACGATAGAGCCAGGGACGCGAATAGTCCCCCGTCGCAATCAGGAACCAGACAACAATGCCAAGTGCGAGCTCCATGACCAGCATCAGGGTAAACTGAATATCCCGGACGTCAGGCTCTCCGGTAAAGCTCATCAGTCGGTCGCCAGTTGCCACACGCTGGATAATACATACCAGCATCAGCAGAGCAAGCAAAAGCCCCATGAGCAGCCCGCCATTCACCTCAAAAGTAGCTTTCTGGACGCGATCAGGCGGTACCTGTCTACGGTAGCGGCCGACCACTTCGCCGATCAGTTCCCTGATGGCCATGCGTTCTTCATCGACCGTTGTTGCGGTATATCCGGACGGGTCCGATTCAGTTTGGTTCATGTACCCTCTCCTCACTCTGAAAATTAATGGTCACAGACACGCTGATCATACCCGGTGAACGGGAGCTAGTTTGCGGGTTAAGGGCTCGAAAAAAACGGGAATAAAGAGGGAAATGACAGCAGGAAGGTGGGATGCAATGAGCTGTTTTGTTTCCCTACAGTTAAGTGGGGGGGAAAACTGCCATCACCGGAATACGCTGAGAACGGAACGGGCCAAACCGATAAGATGGACGGGCGCTATTTTGATTCCAATATTCGGGATTTTTCTTCCCGCGTCGCCAAACGGACACTTCCGGAACGGTCGCGGATGAGTAGCGGCTTATCTTTTTTCCAGCTACTTATCGCCGTTTCCCCGAACCGACGCGGCGCATTGCGGTTCCAGCTGGCGATAACGTGGTTATCGTAAACCTCCTGAATAACGACAGAATGAAGAGTTACTGTCTTAATGGTGGTATTGCCCATTTTGGTTCGGAAGAGTGACCAAACGGTCATCCCCGCCTCCAACTGACTGAGTTTCATCTTTGCTCCGGTGATATCGGGGAAATCGACGTGGTGACGTATTTAATCATAATCACTCACAGCGGATAATGCCGCCAGGTAACAGGGTACTGTCAGCCCAGGCATGAGCAGTCCTTACGGCTATCGTGATTCGGCCAGTGTGCGGGTAATAGTCGCACGCTGACGCTGACGCTCAGCCTTACGCTGGCTGCGGCGGTAAAGCGGTTTCGCAGCAGCATAACGGCAATCCTCCGGGTAGTACCAGCAGCAGCCACAGGGCTCAGGCTGCGGTTTTCCGGCAAGTCCAAATGGTTTCATAATGTCACCTTTAAATGGAAATATTGTTCAGTTCCCGGCCTTCAGACACGGGTTCATTAATGAAGCGGCGTTGCATAAACAGGTACAGATAACCCTCTGTCGAGAACATACAAAGATTCTCAGTAATACAGGCATCGAGATATTCTGTGTCGCTCTGGAGTCGTTTAATGACGCTCATCTGGTTAGCCGCCGACTGAATCAGCGGATAGCCATTAACAGCACGATGAATACCTGAGCGGAATAACGAACGAGCCTTTCCAATCTTTTCCCGGGCAGCGGTCATTTCCATCTCGATAACCGACTGTCGCGCAAGATTAATAGCATCGCCAGATAATTCCGCAAAGCTGACCAGAGACTTATTCATCTAAAACTCCTTTCAGAAATGTGAGCTCATTATATCAATACGGCCTCTGGCCCAAATAACCCGTGGTGAAATATTTTGACGAATATCTGAAAAGTGAAAATGGCAACCGGGAAAAGGACGGTTTTTATTTTAAGTGTGCCGATGACGTCTGACAGGGGAATTAAATTTGACGGTCTTTGATTTAAAAAAAGGTAGAAGGAGGTCACCTGGACACCTCCTTCTCCGGCGCTCAGTTTGAGAATACGTTAACGCTGTAGCGTCTACCGAGCACCTCGGCAGTGGTATCCACAATTTTCTGAATATCATCGGTAATCGTGGGTTTACTGAATGCGACAGTATGCAGTTCGCCAGCTTGTTCCGCCGTCGCGCCATCATGAAAGCGGCTGGCATCGTACAGCTGGACCCGGAGCGTCCGGGTGTGATCAACATGGGGCAATGTTCTTCTCCTGTTCAGCCAGTCGCCATAAGCGTTAATAATCACTTTCTTCCGGTTGCGGCTGAGTGACAAACTGGTACTTTACTCCATTAGGGACACCAACGGCTTTTGCTACGGATTCACACAGCAGCGACAGGTCATTCAGCGTCATCGGATATTCGATGTCGACTGAATATAGGGCCCCGGCATTCTCGGCGTCTTCGATGTTTTTAAACTGGGCGCTGAAAATGGCGACGGTAGAAATTTCAATGTTGTGCATGAGTCAGTCCTTATGAAAAAAAAGCCACCGAAAGGTGGCTGAGTAAAAGTTACTGCGCCTGGCTGGCCTTGTCCGCATTTTTGGTGTAACCAACTCGGGCAATGACGACGGCAATTGCAAGGAGAGCAGCGAGACCGCCGTAGAATACAGATCGGGAAACATCGGCGAACATATCGCTCAAGTTATCAACGCCGAGGAGAAATACACAGATAATGACGATAAAGCGAACTGGTTTGCTATAAAACAATTTCATCAGTAGCTATCCTTCTGGGGTGAAATGACAACAGCATTACACCACATCAGATACCGTTTTTTTTTCGCTAACGGGCCTATTTTGACCAGAAAAAAATAGCGCCTCAGGGTTGGCAATGGCGAGGTTCTTTTCGAGGTACCTGTGGTCATCCCGTCCTGATATCAGAGAGAAAAACGGTTCCAATTGAAAAATTTAGTCGCGTTCGATGGACCTCAGGAGATCACTCCCAGTGGCGCTCAGCTTGACCTGATAATAACTTCCCGGTAAAGGCCGCTGGGACGGATTAACCAGCTCAACCAACCCAAGCCGAAAGAGGACCGGGGTGCTACGGCATCGCACATCATCCGATGCCCCCCTATACATCCGGCATTCCCGGGCCCGACGAAATTCACCGCAGATCTCATACTTCGTTCCGCTTGCCAGACGATGCAACACATAGATTTGGGCCTGTGTAAGCGGGGAAATAGGTCGCTTTGTGTCAGCCATAATACTCCTTTTAAGGTGGGTCTGTTCGGCTGGCTGAAAGATCAGGGACAGACCATGTTAGACCGATACAGCCTGTGACTCGTTTATCCATTCACCAGCGTTATTTTTGTAGGGGATACTTTGAGACTAAAAGCCTTAAGTTTCTTTTCGATTGCGAGTTCAAACCACTCAAGCGGTACAGTAACTGTACTATCATCTCCTCCCATAATCTGATCAGACTCATAATTCCAATCTTCATCAAGCGACGGATTCATTCCACGGGCATAGATAGCTGTATCTCGGGAGACAGGACTTCCATCCAGAGAAGCATTGGTAATCAGACAGACGCCATGGCCTTTTACCAGAGTAATCTGAGGGGTCAGACGGGTCTGAACCATATGCTTTGGCGATGGCCAGAAAACTTCCCCTGCCAGGCAAGCTTCTTTTTCCGTCTTACCAGCTTCGTTAAGAGGCACCCCCCCCGGATAATTTGTTGGCTCAAAAAGCTGATCAACGGTTGCAAGGAATTGCTCCGCTGACTGGATTTCTTTAAGCAGTTTTTTTACCCCTGAAATCTCGAATGTTAATCTGCTCATCTGATTATTCTCCGCAATCCGGCGCTAGCATCAAATGCTTGGTTGCCAAGAGCAGCTCTTTGACGTCAGCAGGAGAAACCTCCCCATTGCCTTCGACAGCGTCCTGTAAACGCTGACGCGTCGCCTGAATCGTATCAGACGACAGAGATGCAAGTTTGCTCAATACCGCGTTAGCTTTTTCCACTGCGGGATACAGGGCTTCTGAGGTGGTATTGTCTACATCATTATCGAAGACCAGCTCAGACTCCATATTAATATTGTCTTCAAGCCAGCTAGAAAGAATATCAAGAAAAGACATGACTTTATTAATCTGCATTTTTTTGCCCTCGGTTGGTGTAAACCCAATATAACAAACCGACTCTCCCGGCTAATAACCCAAAGAGCAAAAAAATAGATAAATTAGATAGGACAGAATTTAGTTTAAAAAGGTGTAAAGACAGACCCGCTATAAATAAACTCAGCACTGAAGGAAAAAACCTTCCATATCGGAAGGCTTATGGTGCATCAGGTAAAAACTACTGCTGCTTCTGGAACGCGACGAACGTCGCAAAAACAGCTATCAACACTGCCATGAAGTAAACCAGGTATGAGCCGGATTGCCAGATATTTACGCCGAAAAAAGAAAGTAACTTTCCGTCCGGGATAATAGAAAAAGCCAGGTTCCATAATCCGGTCAGTACAACCTGAGCGATAATCATTTTTCCCAGCGCACCCAGTTCCTGAGTTGCATACATTGCAGCCATTACAAATGTCAGAACTACCACAAGGAGAGCAGACAAAGCCACAACCGAAATGCTCAGTCCGACGGACGTAAATATAATGGCTTCTTTAAAAGCCAGACCTGTAAACCCCCAGATCAGAATGACTAAAATGAAAAACAACAGGATAAATTTCATTAAAATTGCGTCCCTCTTTCAGTGGTAGAATCTGGCTACGATGTCAAAGGCCAGCCTACCACTCGCAGAATGTATAACATGAGGTTAAATACAAATCCGTTCACAGGCCCGTTTCAGTGTTTCTTTGGTATGACATTGTGTGGCCTGATTTAACTGTGTCCGGATATGCTGCTCATCATGGCCGTCAGCAACAAAGAGTTTGATTTTACTTTCAAGACGGCTCATTGCTTCGTACAATTTCGCTTCTTTATTGTTCTTCATGAAGCGAAGAACGTAATCCGCAATAATATGCACAGGCGGTGTTTTGATTTCACGGGAGCGATTGCTGGTCATGATTCTTTCCAATTTTTTGTATTGAAAATACCGTTATACGGTGCCACCACATTTAAGCCAACCTTTTCCGGTTGTATAAGAAATGCGACCGTCCTTAATTAGCGATTGCAAACGGCGGTCAAGAATCCGCAATGGTTGCGGATTGCTTTCCCTAGCGGCAATCCTGTGACACTCTGCTTTGATTTCTCCGGCAAATAATGTCGCGAACGGCTTAGGAACCGGGGTTAGAACTTCGATGAGTGCCTTGTCCAGCGCCAGATATTCATCCATGTTTATGTCCTTACACATAATAAACTAACGGTAATGACTCCAACTTATTGATAGTGTTTTATGTTCAGATAATGCCCGATGACTTTGTCATGCAGCTCCACCGATTTTGAGAACGACAGCGACTTCCGTCCCAGCCGTGCCAGGTGCTGCCTCAGATTCAGGTTATGCCGCTCAATTCGCTGCGTATATCGCTTGCTGATTACGTGCAGCTTTCCCTTCAGGCGGGATTCATACAGCGGCCAGCCATCCGTCATCCATATCACCACGTCAAAGGGTGACAGCAGGCTCATAAGACGCCCCAGCGTCGCCATAGTGCGTTCACCGAATACGTGCGCAACAACCGTCTTCCGGAGCCTGTCATACGCGTAAAACAGCCAGCGCTGGCGCGATTTAGCCCCGACGTATCCCCACTGTTCGTCCATTTCCGCGCAGACGATGACGTCACTGCCCGGCTGTATGCGCGAGGTTACCAACTGCGGCCTGAGTTTTTTAAATGGCGGAAAATCGTGTTGAGGCCAACGCCCATAATGCGGGCGGTTGCCCGGCATCCAACGCCATTCATGGCCATATCAATGATTTTCTGGTGCGTACCGGGTTGAGAAGCGGTGTAAGTGAACTGCAGTTGCCATGTTTTACGGCAGTGAGAGCAGAGATAGCGCTGATGTCCGGCAGTGCTTTTGCCGTTACGCACCACCCCGTCAGTAGCTGAACAGGAGGGACAGCTGATAGAAACAGAAGCCACTGGAGCACCTCAAAAACACCATCATACACTAAATCAGTAAGTTGGCAGCATCACCTAAACTAACTATGATTTAACTAATTATACCGAATCGGGGTACGAACCGAATAACCTACAGGTTGGAAAATCAACTTCCCCGGTATATCCATTGAGAGTCTGTCAGCCTGTGCAACGACATCAGGCTGATCGCCACTCACCCGCTAATAACAATGGCCTGCTCCGGTTGTGGCTGGCGATCCCCCCGCAGTGCCTCAGACTCCCTGAGACGGGCTGATGGCATCGTCATTGCCTTAAACCCCTCTTCCCGCGTACGCACCAGCATCCCCCACGAATAGGTTTCACAGACATCGTTCTCTAAATTGGGTTCGGTCGACAGCAGGGACTCCATCTTCGGTTCGATGTGTACCGGCGCAATGTTTTTATAGACAGGGTGAACACGATACTCTTCAGACGCCTGTGCCCGGTAGCTCCCTTGCGCCAGCAGCACGTCATGGGAAACCAGGTCATATTCCGTATCTTCGACAAAGGTCTTCAGGGTGTGCGTTATTTTGCCGTATCCTTCAATATTCCAGACGGAGACCATCGTAAACTCTTCTAACGCTCGGGGAATTTTGACCAGAAATCCATTCAATGCCTTGCGACCCTTCAGCATACCCACCAGGTATTGCTTGTTCGGATAAGGGCGCATCGCAAACAGGTCATTTCCTGTCAGGTGAAGCGACAGTTCCGTGACGCTCACGGAATCCAGCGTGCAGAGATTTCCCATCGGATGCAGGATTTTAGGTACCAGGTGTAAAAACATCGTCATTATCCTCGTTTATTATGGTTTCAATTATTTCGGTGTCGCTTGATACATTTCGAACCAGAAGACAATCGGCTTCTCCGTGACTTCAATTAATCCAAATCGCTCTGCGGTCCTGAAGTTGACGCTGTATGCCCTGGCGCGTTCTACCTGGCGGCTTATTTCTTTCCGCATTCCTTCAACACTCAATGCACCTTTAAAGAGATTGCAGGGGGCGCAAGCCGGAAAAAGATTTTCGCTTGCATGCAGTTCAGGATGCATGACCTTACCGGTACTTCGAGCCTGGTGTGTCACTCGGCTTCCAGCGGGGGCTCTGACCATTTCAAAATCCCGCCTCACCGGTTCAACATGATCGGCATGCCAGCCTTTTTCCGGCAGAGTACAGCCGCAATAGGCACACCGACCACCAAATTTCAAACGCAGTTCGGCTCGTTGCTCTTTGGATATTTTATTTTTGGGCTTTGAAAATCGCCCATCATCAGATTTAACCTTCGGGAGGAGTTCTGAAAAATTGGGTAATTCGATTACTGAGCCTTTGTTATTTAGAACTTTCACCGGACCTCCCAACCATATTAAGACGGTTTTTTATTAAATTTCCTGAATTAGTTTTCGGATTTTAATCAGGTGTGGTCGGCTTAATTTACATAGCTGTTCGGTCGCGGCATCCAGAGTGGGGAATACATGGGCCTCATTAATATCCACTGTCCAGCATTTCGCCTTCCCTTCCCCCAGATCAGATTCAAAATAATTTCGCTTTACTCCGACCTGCTTTGGTCTTCCATTTATCCTGATAATCTCGTGCCGCTCATCGAAGATAAAACCATCACCGACTAACGTCAGAAGAACAAAAGGACCTTCGGGTTTTTCCGTACCCAGCGAACTCACCTCATTATTCATGCGACTTCCCCAGCAATGCGCTCAAAATTGATTACCCACACCCACGGGTTGGCCTGCCAACTGTCTTCTCCATAGGTGTCTTTCCAAAGGCTGCGGAAGCCAAGAAAATGCTTATCGCCAATAACACAACATTCGGTTGGGGCTCCTTCAGCTTTCGCATCCTCTTCGCTGATGCAGTTTAACCGCTCTACTCGCAAATCGGTGATTTCCAGTACTATACGGCTGGCCCAGCGAGGCATATGGATAGAAGGTGTCCACGCACCTTCGAACTTCATATTTTCTGTACGGGGCTTCCAGTCGGCCTCATCAGGGATCGACCACAGCCCATAATCCCCCGAACGCTGTTCACAGCTCGCACGGTAAATGCGGGCTGCTTCAGATCTGTCCATCACAATGTTGTCATTCCAGTCCACCGCGCACGCATCTTCATTCCCGAGCAAGGAAAACGCTTCACGTACAGTAATACGGTCGCCAACTACACCGTACGGACAGGCGCGAAGCGCCGAATTTGGCTGAGTTCCTGTTGGAAGCCACCAGTCATGCGTATGCCCACGATGTCGCGGTGTTTGCGCAGGCCTTACCGACCATTCAGGTGAACTGTACTGAGGCTCTATAATCCGCCGCGTCTGTGTTTTCTGGTTTGCCAGAATTGCCCTGACCATTTCATCTTTAAAAAGCATTCCACGTGTCTTCACTGTGGTTTCTCCTTTCACACATGGTTCACACATTGAGAAGCCTATCCATCTTTATTCGCCCATCCCTGGAAACGACAGTCGTTACACGGTCGCGGGACTCTACATCCCTTCCTGAAAACGTGGTGTACACACCCCGAATTAATCTTCATCCGCTTCCACTACCGGCTCGGTCGTAATTTCATATTTCACGCAACCAGGTGCATCCAACGCTTTCGCGACAGACTCACACAGCAATGACAAATCATTCAGGGTCATCGGATATTCAACTTCCAGGCTGTAAAGTGCATTGGCGCTGGAGGCAGTGGCCTTGTCAGCGTGGCAGGCATTAAAAATGAAAACGGTATTTTTTTCTTGAATAGTCATAGTGCAATCCTCTGGATAATTAGCCCTGTTTTCAGGACGGTTTTCGATTAAAATTATCTATTCTTTTTTATTACTTACTGAAATCTGTTGAACAGGTTCTGACTGATCATTTTCTCCGACCGGTGTTTTGTCGACAAATGACCATTCTTGTTTGGGTTCTTTATATAAAGCACTAGCCTCAGTATTCATCCATGATTCAAAAGCAACATAAGTCATGCCTTCCTCACTAACGCGGGCCTTAAAAACCTCCCAAGCTTGCAGATCAAGCGGCTGGTACTCTTTCAGCGACTGGTCAAGCCATCCCTTCCAGATTTCCTTACGATGTTTAAAATGAGGTATAGCCAGGTATGCATAACTACCCGCAACACAAATTAAATACAGGAAGCCGCTCCATAGAGAGGAATTGAAAAAAATCTGACTAGGGAAAATACATGCCACTATGGCAATAATTAATAGCAGGTGTTCCTTACCAGTGGGCTTATTAAATTCCCAGTTGATTGAAATGCCCCTTATCTTCCTTAAGTTCCTTTTTTTATCCTCTTTATCGGTCATATATCAGTCCCTAATAGTTTTAAAATGGATGTTGTTAGTCTGATGAAAAAAGTTACTTTTCAAACCCGCACCGTAACGGACTTCACCCCTGCGAGCATTACACCACACACATTTCATCTATTTTTCCGTTAACGGGGCTATTTTCACGCTTTTTTAGGTCTGTCTGATTGTGCTAATTGCCTCACGCCAGCAGGCGGACCAGACGATTCAGCAGAGGCCTTAACAGTGCCGCAGTACTCTCCCGGCAATCATCCACATGCCGGAATCCCGTCTTTTTCGAAGACTGGGGACCGGACAGCATCCTCAGCGCCCAAATAACCTCCCGTAAGGTTTCGTCGTACTCCTGGGAAATACACCTGGCTAACGTCGTCAGAAAGCGTTTTCTGACAGCCCGGTAATACAACCGTTCCTCCGGTTGCATTGATTGAGGCTTAATCCGCAGGTTACAGAGAGTCAGTACAGCGTCGAGCAGACCGGCTTTCAGTTCGTCACCCGTCCGGGCCAGATGTTGCTGGCGTTCGTTCTCCAGTTGCGTCGTGATCCATGCCCCAAGAGGCGTTCGGTTGTGGGTGTGCAGCGCCACACAGGCCGCAACACAGCACCAGAAGCGCAGTTTCTGCCGCTGCCCCCGCAGTTTACGGGCAACGAGCAGGCGGTAATCGCAGTCGGTCAGGATCTTGAAACGGTGGCTGACGAGCAGGGACGGCAGCGGCGTCTGGTCGTTAATGCCAAGACGTGAAAAGGCCTGCCCGCGTTGAGCGAGGCGGTGGTACACCGCACCTTTCCCCCGGGAAATTCGGACGGCGCCGTATCTAAGCAGGTACTGTGCCGCCGCCACGGGGGTAAACTCACCGTCAGACACACGCTGGCGTAATCCGTCATATTCATGCCAGATAATCCAGGACGCAGTGTCTTCATCGACCGTCAGCTCATCCTCTTCTTCGAATGCAACGATGTTCAGGCTTTCCCCGCTGCTCAGCAGGCTGCGGGAAGCACGGTCATCCTCCCGACCGTCAAAATAGGCCATTTCGGCAGACGGATCAGACAGCCCGTCAAATGACGTCCCGATACGGCCTTCCGGCAACTTCATCCAGCGTGGTGCTGGCATCGGCGTGCGGGGTACGGGTTGCATAGCTGGCTCATCGTCGAGCAGATCCAGTGCCCCCCCTTCCCACACCTGGCGGTAAAGTTCGATGGCGCGAAATGGTCGCGGGTTAAAGCAATGCAGTGACCAGAGAAAGTCGATATGCAGCACGTTGGCTTCCTGCACCAGTCGAAACTGCGGCTCCGCCATGCGGCGGTTATGCGCCGTATCTTCGACCTCGCCAGAAAGTAACTTTTCCCGCACCGCTGCGGCCCGCTGGGCCTCCACGTAATCGAGGCTGCAACAGATATGGAACAGTCGTTCGGTCAGGGACGACGAGAAAACATTGGGCTGAAGACGCACATACCCGCCCTCAAACACTTTGCGGCCGATATAATCCCGAAGGCTCCAGTCGTACTGGATTTTGGTCAGGAAACGCTGAAGGCGGTTTAGACCAGCCTGGTAGCCGTACTTCTCAGGATCAGTGCGGAGTAAGGTTTCCATCGAGTGGTCAATGCCGACGGCGCAGCATAAGGAGCACCCTATAATTCTGATCATTTAGAAATTTTTTTGCGTTTAAAATCAATGAATTGAAAGATTTCATTTTTCTAAGTCTGATAAAACAGATGAAAACCCAACTGACTATACTCATAAAACTCAATCTTTGCGCTGCTGTACGATACCAGTAATTACAGGCGCCGAGTTTAACATCATGAAAAGTAGCCCAATAATGAATGACGCAACGCCAGCTGCGGTGCCTAACTTCTGACTGAACACCATTGAAACAAAGTACATATTTGGGATAAAAACGGACATAGCAATCACGAAAAGTAACTTATTCAGATAATTATTTATTCGGGTCTTAACCTCAACTCTATCATAAAAAGCCATCGAAACGTAAGCAGTTATCAGTGAATAAAAAGACCATGTCATATAGTTAACCGATTCATTAAATGCCTCTCGCAAAAGCAAAGCACTTTCTGTCATTCCCTACCTCATTAAATCAATAGAAAATAAATCTGAATAATTTATTTTTAAAAGAAAAGAACACAACATAACTTCAGTAGTTATGATTAATCCCTGAATGATTATTTCTTAGCAAGATATAACATGCTTAATGTATATCAGGCAATAAAAAAACTCCCAAAGACCACCGCTGTGGTCTTCAGGTATAGGATTTAAAGAACGAACTCAGTCCGGAAACGTATCACTATCTTCTGTAACGTCCGCTTTCTCTGGTAACATTCTGTTTTTAATATACTGTGAATTCCTGCAGATGAGAGGAAAAATCTCCGAGTTATTCATTATACAACTCGTTGCCGTACGGGCGTCCTCCGGAGACCATGATGAAAATGAAAACGTCTGACGGTCAAGCCATTGAGACAATAATACATTATCAACAGAAGCGCTAAACAGCGCCGCAATAGCCCTGCGTTCAACGGCCTTCTCAGGTTCAATAAACGACAACTCATTATGAAAACGGGTAATAATCGCAATACGGCTGTCAATACGAATATGTCTTTCAAGTAAGACATCGTGCAACTCATCAAGTACAGTCTCTCTCTGGGTATCGTCGAGGCAAGACCACAGGAAATGAATGTTCTCGGCATTTGTGACAACGTCTGGCTCTGCATCACGGAACCATGATGCAAAGATACCCACACTACCTTCCATCCGGATATGCTGCCCCTGAAGTTGCATTTGTTCAAGGATAAAGCGCATGTTCACAGGAAGAACCGTAAAACACTCAATAAGCCTTTCAGAAGAACTAAATACTCCACATGCCAGGGCGTTCAGCTTTTTCTTCAAAATATCAAACTGCTCACCTGACTGATATACGTCATGGAGAAATACTGGACCCATAGCATTCACATCAGACTCAATTATTTTCTCTGACAGTGCTTTTTGACGCTCTCGCACAAATATTAAAAGAGAGGTTGCATTTGTAGCTTCTTTGATGACGTCATACTGACCTTTAACAAAGCTCAGGACAGGTATATTCACCAGAAGACCTAAATCAACAATCCTGCCAACAGCATTTTTGATGTACGGCAGAACATTTTTATCCTTAAGTGCTATAAAGATACTCTCGGCAGTACGTAGATAACGAAGATATGCAGCCAAAGCCAGGTCAAACCGTTCCTCACCAATATGTTCACTGTACGACTCGATACCGGCATAGTTACCATGGAGCACCATGTGAGCAACAGCCTGTGCAGCAAATTCCGCAGGGAAGAGATTCCTCGTCGCCGTATTATTAAGATAATATTGATTTAAAACATTATTATTCCAGTCCGGGCTCAGAACAATTTTTCTGAAATGGATAACGTCCTCAACAACCTGACGATTTTTAAGCGTCATTATTGCAGAGCTAACCTGAGCCCCACCTGTACCATCATTCTTTCCAATTACGTTCTGTACCGCCTTCGATGCAATATTGATATGCCGGATAATTCCCGGATTAAAAAGGTCTATCTGAGGTTGCTCAGCTCCATAGCGTAACATCTCCTCCCGACCGTGATTTCCGATATCTAGTGTGCCAATTTTCAGGTTTGACAAGGTCTCTTCATTATTGACAAGGTATTCCACATAAAATACGCCATCTACAAAATTCTCCATTTTATTCAGTAGTGATTCACCGGCCAGAACAGAGTATGAATCAGCTTCCTGCAGCAACGTCTGCGTGGATTCAGCCTCCAATTTTTCTGAATCCTGAATTTCATCAAGTTTACTCACAATAAACGATATTTGCCTTTCGACGAAAGGCTCTAGGCTTATCCGCCCGTCAGCCATCAGTTTCTGCAGACTCAATACGAAACCTTCATCATTCTTTTCTCTGAGTGAAACAGCATAACTCTGATTCAGCATTTGCACTGCGACTTTGAGTTGCGGTTCGGCGAGAGCCTGACACTTCTCATCCATCCGGCTATAAGAAACCAGCCAGTCTCGCATCTGAATATGTGGTGCCACTCGCTGCCATGCTTCAGCGAAACCCCACAAGGCCGTCAGTTCTTCAAGCCGTGGGATATTTATAGCACCAATCGCGTCTTTAAGAGGCGTATCAAGCAACTCGCTCCTGGCAAGCTCCACCGTGGACTGATAGTGGATGCTCATCAGAAATTCGCTCCATCTTTCTGTATCGTTATTAAAAATTCGGGATATTTGTTGATAAGTTAGCGAGAGCATCTCGTCAAAATCATCCGGAGCAATACCGGGTTCGGTCTGACTAGCTTTGGGATCGCGAAGTAATACTTTAATATCTCGCTCCCCGTATCTGACCACCAGTAAGTAGAGAGCAATAAGAATATGGCGATGATCTTCTGTTGCAGGAACGGTAAGGTTCAGAATATGAATATCATTAACAAACTTCTTCATTAATCGCGGTGTGATACGAGGATACTCAGAGGGTTTCCAGCGCTCAAGCAACACCGTTGCTTCCCGGCACGCTATCCCTGCATCCTCATTTACTGTTTCTTTCCAGTACTGCCTTAACGCTTCCTGCCATCCTGCCGAAATAAGAGGAGGAACCTGAAAACTTACAGGAATCCGCTTTGCAATAAACTCACGCCCGCTGAAACCCGCCACAGAAAGTGAGGCTGAAACCTGTCTTGCCGAATAGGGCACCACTATCCTGAAGTGTTCATGAGTGGCTCCGGCAATAAGCTCCATATCACTCCAGAGCTCTTTCACTTTGTCTGCACTGATTCGGTCCAGATTATCAATGATAAGGATGAAGCGATCTCCATGGGAAATGACCTCTTTGGAGGTAAATCCCTGCAGAGCTTCAGCCAGCTCAATAGCTCCGACCTCCTTATTAACTAGCCAAGTCTCTTCAATCCTGTCAGTACTGTTGCGTTTGAACAAATCACCAATACTCGAATACCCTTTCTTTCTGTACCATTCCATGTTCTGCAGGCATGCCAGTCCTGCGACCATAATGGCAGGAGAAAGAAACGCGGCCACCTCAACATAAAAAAGCCACCCTAATAATGACTCCTTGTGATCCTACCCACGTAATGTGGACACGGCCCTAAGCGAGGTTCTGGTTTTCAAATTGTTCGGGACTGAGTCCGCCACAGGCACTGTGTCGGCGCCACCGATTGTAATCACACTCGATATAATTAAACACCGTCATCCGCATGATTTCCCGGCTGATAAGGCGTTCCCCGTGGATACATTCCACCTTCAGCGAGTGGAAGAAGCTTTCCGCGCAGGCATTGTCGTAACAACATCCTTTGGCACTCATGCTACCGTGCAGATTATGCCGCTTCAGTAACGCCAGATAGTCTGCCGAACAGTACTGCCCGCCTCTGTCCGTATGCACGATGACATTTTCCGGGCGCTTACGTCGCCAGAGTGCCATCTGTAGCGCATCGCAGGCCAGCTGCGCTGTCATCCGCGACGACATCGACCAGCCGATGACAGCACGGGACCACAGGTCAATGACCACCGCCAGGTACAACCAGCCTTCGTCCGTGCGCAAGTACGTGATGTCACCCGCCCACTTCTGATTCGGGCCACTCGCGTAAAAATCCTGTTTCAGCAGATTTTCAGACACCGGCAGGCCATGTTCGCGGTATCGGACCGGGCTGAACTTCCGGGCCGCTTTTGCGCGAAGCCCCTGACGCCGCAGGCTGGCGGCAATGGTTTTGACGTTGTACTCAGGCAGTTCGTCAGCGAGACGAGGCGCACCATAACGCTGTTTTGCCTCAGTGAATGCCTGACGGACAGCAGTATCACAGACGAGCCGGAACTGCTGACGTGGTGTTATCTGCTGACGACGCAGACGCCACGCATACCAGCCGCTACGGGCGACCCGCAGTACCCGGCATATGGCTTTGACGCTGAACTCAGCCCGATGTTTTTCAATAAAGACATACTTCATTTCAGGCGCTTCGCGAAGTATGTCGCGGCCTTTTGGAGAATGGCCAGCTCCTCTGCCTGTTCCGCCAGTTGGCGCTTAAGACGGGCAATTTCAACGGACATTTCCTGCTCACGTTCGGAAGAGCTGCGGGCATTGTTAATCTTACTGCGCCATGCGTAGAGCTGGGATTCGTACAGGCTGAGTTCCCGGGCAGCGGCAGCAACACCGATACGTTCCGCAAGCTTCAGGGCTTCGTTGCGGAATTCAGGCGTGTACTGTTTGCGGGGCTTCTTACTGGTTGATGCTGGTTTTGTCATGAGTCACCTCTGGTTAAGAGTTTACTCACTTAGTCGTGTGTCCACTATTCGTGGGTAAGATCATTGTTAGTAAAATATTGATTAAGGTCTGTTAGCACATAACGAAGCATCTGCACGGAAAGCAATGACAGTAAAATAAAAACGACGGTCAACCAGCTTAGCCTGCTGCTGACCCTCTTGTCGTATTCAACGATGTTACCCAGAGCCAGATTTTTATACTTATCCAACACATCCCGGGAGCCCGGACATTGTAGGCTGACCCCGTGGTGGATGACATCGATAAGCGCTTTTTTAGTTGAGCCATGATGGTAACGTTCTGCATCAAAGTTAATGAACGTAAAATCATCTTTAAGCTTTTTCTGCAGGAACTTCAATATTGTTGACTTACCTGAACCCAGCTCACCTTCCAGACCAATAATATTGACATCAGGTGTCCTGATGATCTGAGCCACATTCTCTGCAACTTTTTCATGACTGCTGCCTCTAAACATATCCTGGTCAGCGGGTGATTCCGTCTGCAATCGTAGAGTCATTCAGCAATTTCCTTCGTTATAACGTAAGATTCTTTCACTATTAGACACAGTACAGAGCCCACAGCAACCAAATGACTGCAGCCGGGGCAGTTTAGTTTTAAGCATGCATAAGCCGATTTCGATGGAATCCCTTTCACACAATAATATTGAATTGAAGCAATGAAAACATTAATGTGTTTGTTGTGACTAGCTGCAGGGGCCTGGAAGAAATTCCAAAGCCTGACAAACCGGAACAGGGCTTGCTCTGCTCCGGTTTTATCCAGTTCATCTTGAAGCCCTTGTTTTTGTTACATATCCCTGCTCACTCTTTCAGCCATTGTTAAGCTTCTTGTGTGTAATCTGCGAATAATACGGATGCAAAATTGATGCAATGGATTATACATACCTACAGCGCACGTTACGCTGAGCTGAATCGAATTTCAGAGAACGTTCTTCGCTATTACCCTGCCCAGCCAGTTGAACACATTTTATCATCCGGCCCCGAGAGTGACATGTTCTCTGCCTGGTACAGCCTTCATCAGAGTCAAACTAGACGTTATTTACAGGCAAAAGAAGACAGCTACAGAGTTTAAGTCTGACATTATTCGTGGCTGTGTCTGCCTTCGGAGTTTTCAGCTTATCCCGATAACAGCGGTTTTGAAAAATTGACGTTTTTTACACCGGTACATTGCCCGAACGCAATCTCCCCCGTAGCGAAATACCGCCCCGCAGAAAATCGTCCATGCTCGGCATGCCCCTGGAACATCAGCATCTTTTCAATAAAGGTTTTACAGCCTATAGTCTGTATAACACAAAATACACCTTACCTGCTGTATTACAGGGCGGTACTCCCTACTCAGTCTGCGAGGCAGGTCACTTATGAATAATCAGTTCCCGATAAAAACGCTGAACCAGCTCAGACCTGTGCTAATCGGGTTTCGCAAAATCAAGGGCTTCACGCAAAAAGATGTGTCTGAGAGGCTTGGCGTAACGCAGCAAACCTATGCCCGCCTGGAAGCAAACCCTGCTAGCGCCAGTATTGATCGTCTGTACAAGGTATTCAGTATTCTGGGCGTAGAAATAACGCTGTCATCTATTTCCCCTTCACCCTTCATTTCCCACACAGAGATGAGGGGGGCATTTGACAGCACTCCCGCCAGACGGGAGAAATGGTGACTATTAGAAGTTTGCTAGTTTTGTCGAATGACGCCAACTACATGTCCGCATCCATCGAGTAGTGGCTTCAAGCCACGATTGTCACTGCCTCCGCTGCCTTTTTCCAGTAACTCTCTCCTTTTAATTCTAATATTTAGGGGTGTCAACGCAAAGCAGAAACGGCACCTTCTTTGCGAGACAGAAATGACCTGTGATTGCCTGGCCGATTTATGGCAGCTAAGTGCGAGAAGCGGATATAGCGAATTCGCCATTGTACGGGATTAGCAGGTTTACTGAAGCAACCTGCGATGGCGTTATGGCAATAGTCAGTCCCCTGTCCAGTCGGCATAGGTGGCCACCTCGTCACCGCCGGGGATAAACTGATTGAAGCCTCCGCGCAAAATCACTTATTCTTTTCCGTTAATAAAATGCAGGAGCAAAGTCATGACTGGCGAAATTCGTGGGCGAGGCAGGCCACGAAAAACAGAGAGTACCTATACAGATACCCGTAATGACCTGATCCGAAGCGGGCTTGAACTGCTCACGCAGAATGGTTTTCTTTCAACGGGAGTCGATGCCATTGTCAAAAATGCCAGTGTTCCTAAAGGCTCATTTTATTACTATTTCAAGAGCAAAGAAGAGTATGCCCAGACTGTTCTGAGCGCCTATGACAGTTTCTTTGTGCATAAACTCCAAAAACATCTGTATGAATCATCCTTCACACCAATGATGCGTCTGGAAAATTTCATCGACGATGCCTGCGACGGCATTAAAAAGTACAATTTCACCCGGGGCTGTCTGGTTGGCAATATGATGCAGGAGAGTCCGGGTCTTCCACTGTCCTTTATCAAACAGCTCCACGAAATACTTGAGCGCTGGCAGGCGCTTGTGGCGTGCTGTCTGTCCGACGCGTTATCTTCGGGCGAAATCCGTTCCGATATGAATAATACGCAACTGGCGGCCATTTTCTGGAGCAGTTGGGAGGGTGCCGTAATGCGTGCCAAACTTTATTGCTCAACCCAGCCTGTGTACGACTTCTGGAGCTATTTCAAAAAGTCAGTACGCTATCAGCCCTCTAAGGACACGGCTGTTGAAAAGTAAAAAAGGGGCCGCAGCCCCTGATAATAATTATCAAACCCAGGCTGAGCCTGGCTTCCACTTCATTAGCTACACTGAATTACTGCCCGGCCACGAATTCCGCCACTCAGAAGTTTTTCGGCCACATTGATGGCATCACTCAGCGGATAAACGGTGGTCAGGCTATCCAGTCTGGACTCCGGTAAATACTGTACCGCCTGCTGCCAGATCGCCGCTCTTTTTTCCTTCGCGAACATGACACTGTCAATCCCTTTCAGCGTGACGCCACGCAGGATAAACGGAGCCACATTCCCCATTAGTTCCATCCCCTGTGCCATGCCGCAGGCTGCAACAATACTGCCATAACGCACCCCGGCGCATACATTGCAGAGCGTATGGCTACCGACTGTATCAATGGCGGCAGCCCAGCGTTCTTTCTGTAACGGTTTTCCGGGACAGGAGAGCTCGGAACGGTTAATAATCTCGTCCACACCGACCGTTTTATAGAGCCAGGCAGCCTCTTCCGGGCGTCCAGTAGACGCCGTAACGCGGTACCCCATTGATGCAAGGATCATGGCCGCAATGCTCCCGACGCCGCCGCTGGCACCGGTAACAAGTACCGGACCATCTTCAGGCTTAATACCATGATTCAGAAGTGCGTCTACGCACAGCATCGCGGTAAACCCAGCTGTTCCGATTGCCATTACGTGTTTGCCGTTAGCGCCAGCCGGGAGCGGCGTCAGCCAGTCTCCATTTACCCGTGCTTTTTCGGATAGTCCGCCCCAGTGTTTTTCCCCAACACCCCAGCCGGTCAGGAGAACCTTATCTCCGGCCTGATATTCGGGATGTGAACTGGCGGACACTGTACCGGTAAAATCAATGCCGGGCACCATGGGAAAGCGTCGGACGATTGGGCCCCGGCCCGTAATGGCCAGTGCGTCTTTGTAGTTGATGGATGAATAGTCAACATTGACCTCCACATCCCCCTGCGGTAGTTCACTTTCAGCGATTTCAGCAAGTTGCGCACTATAGCGTCCATCTGTTTTGTTGATTAATAAAGATTTAAACACGTTCACCTCGTTTGTCCGGGCGTTTACCGTTCAGTCATTAAGTCGTCAATAAATAATATTGACCGATCGTCTAATAATCAACACTACTATCCCAGTGCTTTGCCAGCATTCAAGAAACATTATTCATTTCATGCACTTAAAGCTGTCTTTTTTGACCGACATCAAACTGTATTCTGGTTTATCTGGTGCAGAGGGAAAATCAGCATCCCTGAAGATACATAGCTAATGCTTCAGAACACGGCTGATGATGCGATAAAACAACCAGGCTTTAATGAGTTAGTCTGAGCGGACCTTCGGCTCAGTAAATAGGTCCGCTCCGTGCCAAGAGCAGACGCTGGTAATTCGGGTAATGGTGCCAACTTACTGATTTAGTGTATGATGGTGTTTTTGAGGTGCTCCAGTGGCTTCTGTTTCTATCAGCTGTCCCTCCTGTTCAGCTACTGAAGGCGTGGTGCGTAACGGTAAAAGTACTGCCGGACATCAGCGCTATCTCTGCTCTCACTGCCGTAAAACATGGCAGCTACAGTTCACTTACACCGTCTCTCAGCCCGGTACACACCAGAAAATTATTGATATGGCCATGAATGGCGTCGGATGTCGCGCCAGTGCACGCATTATGGGCGTTGGCCTCAACACGATTTTACGACACTTAAAAAACTCAGGCCGCAGTCGGTAAACTCACGCATACAACCGGGCAGTGACGTCATTGTTTGCGCGGAAATGGACGAACAGTGGGGTTACGTCGGCGCTAAATCACGCCAGCGCTGGTTGTTTTACGCGTATGACAGGATACGGAGGACGGTTGTGGCGCACGTATTCGGTGAACGCACGTTGGTCACGCTGGAGCGTCTTCTGGGCCTGCTGTCGGCCTTTGAGGTCGTGGTATGGATGACGGATGGCTGGCCGCTTTATGAATCACGCCTGAAGGGAGAACTGCACGTTATCAGCAAGCGATATACGCAGCGCATTGAGCGGCATAACCTGAATCTGAGGCAGCATCTGGCAAGGCTGGGCAGGAAGTCACTGTCGTTCTCAAAATCGGTGGAGCTGCATGACAAAGTCATCGGGCATTATCTGAACATAAAACACTATCAGTAAGTTGGAGTCATTACCGGTGCTCTGATATATTTATTATACTATAGTGGGGTATGTGTTGATCTTAATGTAATACTCCCCTATAGTATAAGAAATACAGAGCAGTGAGGTAAGCAATGCCCAGTACTCCTGAAGAGAAAAAAAAGGTCCTAACCCGGGTTCGCCGTATCCGGGGTCAGATTGATGCTCTGGAAAGAGCACTTGAAAGTGGCGCTGAATGCCGTTCCGTTCTCCAGCAAATCGCCGCCGTCCGGGGCGCCGCTAACGGACTGATGGCAGAGGTGCTGGAGAGCCACATACGGGAAACCTTTGACCAGAATGACAGCTACAGTCATGAAGTCAGTAAATCAGTTGACGATACGATTGAGCTGGTTCGTGCCTATCTTAAATAGGTGAGGCCATTATTACATTGAGGATATATTACGTATGAAATCACGTGCCGCTGTTGCATTTGCACCAGGGAAGCCCCTGGAGATTGTTGAAATTGATGTTGCTCCGCCTAAAAAAGGCGAGGTGCTGATTAAAAACACCCACACAGGTGTCTGCCATACCGATGCCTTTACCCTCTCAGGGAATGACCCTGAGGGCGTTTTCCCGGTGGTTCTCGGCCACGAGGGAGCCGGTATCGTCGTTGAAGTTGGTGAAGGCGTCACCAGTGTGAAGCCGGGTGACCATGTTATTCCGCTCTACACCGCTGAATGCGGGGAGTGTGAATTCTGCCAGTCCGGTAAAACGAACCTCTGTGTATCGGTTCGCGAGACTCAGGGCAAAGGACTGATGCCTGACGGGACCACTCGCTTTTCATACAACGGTCAGCCTCTTTACCACTACATGGGATGTTCCACATTCAGTGAATACACCGTTGTGGCCGAGGTTTCTCTGGCAAAAATTAACCCGGAGGCGAACCATGAACACGTCTGCCTGTTGGGTTGTGGCGTGACTACCGGTATTGGCGCCGTCCATAACACGGCTAAAGTGCAGCCGGGCGATTCAGTTGCCATTTTTGGTCTGGGGGCAATTGGTCTGGCTGCGGTACAGGGGGCCCGTCAGGCAAAAGCGGGACGTATTATCGCTATCGATACTAATCCGACAAAATTTGACCTGGCCCGTCAGTTCGGGGCCACTGACTGCATTAACCCGAATGATTATGACAAACCGATTAAAGATGTTCTGCTGGATATCAACAAGTGGGGTATTGACCATACCTTTGAATGTATCGGTAACGTTAACGTCATGCGTGCAGCGCTGGAAAGTGCTCACCGTGGGTGGGGGCAGTCCGTTGTCATTGGTGTCGCAGGGGCCGGACAGGAGATTTCCACCCGTCCTTTCCAGCTGGTCACCGGGCGCGTATGGAAAGGTTCCGCGTTTGGCGGAGTAAAAGGCCGCACTCAGCTCCCCGGTATGGTCGAGGATGCCATGAAGGGGGATATTGACCTTGAGCCATTTGTAACCCATACGATGACACTGGATGAAATCAATGACGCCTTCGAGCTTATGCATGAAGGCAAATCTATCCGGACAGTGATTCATTACTGATCCCATCAGAATTTTAATCAACTCAAACTGAAGGAAGTGGAAAATGACAACTCCGGTAATTTCTGGTGACGGCATCTTTTCTCATGTGTTCATTGGCGCAGCCGATGTCGAGAAATCCTCCGCATTTTACGATGTCGTCCTGGGCACGCTTGGTATCAATAACCTCGGCCCGTTTGGCAACGGCTGGGTACTCTATGGCCGCGAAAAGCCGGCATTTATCATTGCCCGTCCGGGCAACGGTGAAGCACCTTCCGCTAACGGGGTGACTGTCGGCTTCGCTGCTGCCACCCCGGAAGAGGTTGATGCTTTCCATGCTGCCGGCCTTGCCGCCGGTGGAGCTGATGAAGGTCAACCTGGCCCGCGTGGTCACCTTCCCGGGGCCTATGCTGCCTACCTGCGGGATCCGGCGGGTAACAAAATCACGGCGTATACGTTTATCTGACGTCCGGATTTAAAGATACTTCCCCTGGCTTCGGTCAGGGGAAATAACCATGAGATAACGGCTGATGGAACTCATTGAGCAGCATGCCAGCTCTGGCGGCTGGCAAAACGTGTACCGGCATTATTCACAATCCCTTAATTGTGAAATGAATTTCGGTGTGTATCTTCCTCCCAAAGCAGTAACAGAAAAACTGCCGGTACTATACTGGTTGTCGGGCCTGACCTGTACTGAGCAGAATTTCATCACCAAATCAGGTATGCAGCATTATGCAGCCCGGCATAACGTCATCGTTGTTGTCCCGGATACCAGTCCCCGGGGTAATAATGTCCCGGATGCCGACAGTTACGATCTTGGCCAGGGGGCCGGTTTTTATCTGAACGCGACGGAACAGCCGTGGAATGTTCATTACAGGATGTATGACTATATTCTCAGAGAGCTTCCGGATGTCGTCATGAATCATTTTCCTGCAACGGCAAGAAAATCTATATCCGGTCATTCTATGGGAGGGCTGGGTGCTCTGGTGCTGGCTCTGCGAAATCCTGGTGAATATGTGAGCGTATCAGCATTTTCCCCGATAGTATCGCCTTCTCAGGTGCCATGGGGGCAACAGGCATTTAGCGCTTACCTGGGTGAAAACAGAAAAACGTGGGAAGCCTACGATCCAGTCAGCCTCATTTTACAGGGTGAAAAATTACCAGAAATCTTCATTGATCAGGGGCTGAGTGACGCCTTTTATGAAGAGCAACTGCGCACCAAAATCCTTGAGAGAGTATGCAATGAGATGAACCTCAATGCGTCGTTCCGATATCATACTGGATACGACCACAGCTATTATTTCATTTCCAGCTTTATTGGTGAGCACATTGCTTACCATGCCAACAGGCTCAGGCTGTCAGCATGAGTTGATTTCCAGCCTCAGAAAATGTGCTTAATTTTCAGGCCTGAACAGGGCCTGAACCCTGCAGACCTGAGATGTACTGTAACTGAATCGCCACGGATAATCTAGACACTTCCGAGCCGTTGATGGACTGACCCCGCCCCGGTAGACGATCCTGCCCTATAGTTTGGACTGACCCCACGCCTGTAGACAAATCCTGTCCTCACGACGAGGCCTGTTCGAAGGCCTCCGGACTGACGTCGCCGAGGTGGCTGTGGCGCCGGGACCGGTTATAGAAGACTTCAATGTAATCGAAGATCCGCCCGGGCCAGATCCCTGGTTTTATATATGCGTTTTCTGATCCGTTCTTTTTTCAGCGAACTGAAGAACGATTCGGCCACCGCATTATCCCAGCAGTTGCCACGCCGGCTCATGCTCGGCGCCAGGTTATTGGCCCGGTAGAAGCGCTGCCAGTCGTCACTGCCGTACTGGCTGCCCTGGACGCCCTTCTAAGAGTCAAGCTGTTATCGGGATACTGTTGATCCGCCTGTTTTGATTGCGCAGTAACGTGTAAACTTCGCGGGAGATATATCGCTTTAGACAGCGTATCGCTTCCATTTTTGTATGTCCTTCGGCTACACGCCTGGCGACATATTCCTTTGTTTTTGCGTCAGTTCGTAAGCGTCCGATGGCGATGATGTGAAGTGCACTATTTGCAGCACGATCTCCACCACGATTAAGTCGGTAACGGTTCGTTTTTCCAGAAGAAACGGGGACCGGGCTGACACCACACAGTGCCGCAAATCCTGATTCTGATCTTAACCGTTGAGGATTGTCTCCGGCAGTGATCAGCAACTGTGAAGCGCTTTCGTATCCGATAGCATTACGTTTAATCAGCTCAGGTGCCAACTCGTCGACAATTGCCGCAATCATGACATCCAGATCAGCGATTTCGTCATGTAACTCGAGATAGCGTCGGGCAAGGGACTTTAATGAAATGCGATAAACGTTGGTTACATTGCGGTATTCACTGGCATCAGGTCTCCAGGAACCCAGGGTCCTGATGAGCTGCATGCGCGTCATATTTCTGAGCTGTTCACGTAATTCATCCGGGGCAGAGATAATATTTGAATGGATAATCTGGAGAGCGACTCTGCGGGCTGATATTGCTGTTTTTCGGCAAGTTTTTAATACCCGCAGGGACTCAATCATGCCATCACGCGTTTTGGGAGTAACTGTCCTGATGCCTGAGAATGCTGCATGAGCGGCACATTCAGCATCAATTGTGTCACTTTTACCCCGTTTGCGTCGCTCCATCCGGTCTGGAGCAGTCACCTCAAGAACTTCTAACCCGGCGTTCTGAAAATAACGAAGCAAACCGGAACCATAGGTACCTGTGCACTCAACACCAATTCGCTTTAATGTCCCAAACGAGGTCATCCATGCCAGCATCTGCCGGTAACCTTGTCGTGTTGTGGAGAAATACTGAGTCCCAAGGACTTTATTGTTCTGATCTACGACAGCGGCAACGTGCAAATCTTTATGTGTATCCACGCCACCCACAACGGCAGCTTCGGTAACTTTATCAACCATGACAGAGCTCCTGTGAGGAAACAGAGTTGAATCTCCAGACAGATAACCCGGACAGGACAGTAACGAGACAAGCCGTCAGGCCCTTCTTGAGTCACGCGCATCGGTGAGGAGATGCCTCGCATGAAGGCGCTTCCGGCAACCGACGGGTCCAGGGCAGGACACAAAAGGTCGATCGCTGTGTGAGTCAGGATGCGGGAAGGTCTTCACTGCATCAGTAATCACACCAATCTGGTTAAACGGCAAACTAAGTGGTGGTAAAGACTGACATCGGCATTATTACTATCGCTGTGGAACATCACCCCGACGGGCTTACCACGGGTTTCCCATGCCATTTCCAGTGCTTTCATGGTAAGCCTGCTGTCCGGCGAGAACGACATGGCCCAGCCCACTGGTTTTCTTGAGAACAGGTCGAGAACAACGGCGAGGTACGCCCAGCGCTTAGGTCCATTATCCGGCACAACCCTGCAACCACCGTGATTTCTGTATATTCCGTTTCCGGAAAAGGCCATAAAGACGCCTACCCCATTAAGTTCAAATGGAGCATAATCTGCATCATTGAGAGTTAATTTGCCTTTTAACGCCATAGCGACCTACATCCATATAAATGATGTGGGTATAGTACAAATATATGAATCAAAAGCTAAGTCTAATATATTACAAGTTGTAACCACCGGTCTCATGAACCGATATTCAGAATTTTCTTAGAAACCACAACCAGGATCTCTGATTGTGGTAATGCAGGAACGCAATCCGGCAGTTCTCATTCACTCAACGTCCCCGTTGTGCAGATGAACGCTATACATAAGCCGACGTTTATAAAGGGAAACAATAACTCAGAAAGCGTGCAAGCGGTGCATTCATTGAGGGATTCTATGTGAAATAGCGAATCACTAAAGTGATGACTGCCCCTAACAGTGCCACGACCGCCAACAATTTTAAAATATGTGCTGAAATCGTATCTGTAAACATCACCATTACACCAGTGATAATAAACGCAATTGCAGCCAACCACATACTTGCTGTGGAAACTATGGGGCTCGCAACCCCGAGAATATCACCGAGACTATTGCCAAATGCAAATATAAAAGCAATCAGTGCTGGCCTAATCCACTTTTCGTTACGAGCATAATAAGAGTCATTGATATCTGCCATCATTTTTACCTCGAATTGAACGTAAGCCATTTGAATTTCTTAGTTCTTGTGAATGTTCGAAGGCTAACATAGCCTCATTGTGATCTTTGATACTAACAGTTTTTCTATTGTGTATTATTCAGTGTGAGTAGATTCATTTTTAGTGCTAACACCATGAATGACAATTGTTTTACCATCAGGCAGATGAACCCCTATCAAACGAAGGACAAAACCTCGCCAACCAGAATTTGCTTCCTTTATGCAGCGATACAGTTCGTTATTTTCGTTTTTCAGTTTATTCCATTCAAGAGAAAGGGTCTCGGAATCTAACTCTGAGATGTGTTTCACTTCATTGTTTATGCGTACAGTATTCATACCACTCCCAGTCATAAATAATCTCCATAGGTTTGATAAACAGGTTGAACATTGACAAAACTTCTTGTAGCAAGCTTTATCAAATAAGAATGCCATTAGGCTAACATAGCCTCATAGTGCATGTTGCTGCTAACTGGGCGTTTTTCATAATTGTTGATTTTTATTATTTGGCTCTTTCTTTCTGAATGGATTGCCATGACGGTTAAAAAATTCGTTCCAGTGATGTCGCAGGTATTCAATATTGATAGGCATTTGCAAGCGGGAAAAATCAATTTGCTTGCCTTCCAGTTGTAGCAAGTCTTTATCGACGGAGAGCACATCCGGGCTGAAACGGGCTTTCATTGAATCAGGGTCGATTGAAAAGTGCCAATTGTCAAAGAGGGTGTGGATGTCACTTCGCAGTAGAATCCCGTTTGTCACATCCGGCTCACCACCAGCATGACGGGGTTTAATGTGCGCTGCCTCAGTTCTTTGTCTGGCTCGAACGCCGGTAAGAACACACGTACCGGCGCAGTTTTTCCGGACATCTTCGGAAAATGGTGCCTGGTCCGGGCTCGACATTGTGATTTGTTCCTGCCCCTCCTGATACGTTCGGGAAGGAAAAGTTACTTTTGTTGATGTTACTGCGGGGATCGAGAGATAGGCAATTCCTCGCCGACTGAACTTTCCTCCATTAAAAACCTTCCGGATGGAGTAAGTCATGCCCACCAGGACAGGGTTACTCATTTCGACGATTTTGCTTTTGCAGTTTTCAACCGGATATAATTTTATGAAAGAGCCGGTGAATATGTCATAGGCTCCGTCTGGACGCTCAACACACAGAACAACATGTTCAAAGTAGTCCCTTGAGTCAGCGATAACCCAGTTGCCGGTCATGATCCGTTTCGTTTGGCAGGGACCCGTTTTGAAGATACCAGGCTTCAGGTCTGGAGTTAAGGTTCCAGTTTTCCCGTCCGTGCGAATGGAAATAATTTCCCCTGTTAACCCCAGCTCTTCCAGTTTCTGGAAGACAGGGCGAAGCCTGACGGGTTGAGGCTTATTCACTCTGGTGTTCATGTTGTTTCCGGTTTGCATCCCATTGTTCATTCAGGTTGGCACTGGCGTCCACGCCTAGTCATAAAAACGAGCCCTCGTCGCTAAGAGGCCTGTTCACGGCGTCCACATCAGAATCTCTTCAAAACTCATGAAATCCGTTATAGGTCAGGCAATCAATCAGCCAGATGCGAAGCTAGCAGGTCTCATTATCTCACAGGCAAAGCACCAACCATGCGGAGGGCATTCATTACTTCGTTAATACCAAACATTTCCTGTTCCGGCCATTCTTTCCCCGCTAATGAACATGCCGTGCAAGCTGAATTAAAACTATTAACGCGTTCACGATGCAGGGCCAGTAGTGCGACGACGATCAGCTCTCTTTCTTTTCCAACCAAATCTTGAATGCCCATAGTATGAATCCTAATTTGATTAACTTAATTGGCTATTTTACCCAGGGCATCACATAACTGTTATCCGGGCGCATCACAATGGTCCGATCCTTTTTATGTTCAATCGTCCATGTTTCCTGGCGTCGGAATTGCTTTGTCGCATCAACAACGATGACCGCGACAGTCTCAGAGTGATTCTCAATGAGGACGCAACCGCCCTCAGACGTAGTGTTGCCGTTAGCATCTGGGCATTGGCTGCTCCCGAATATAAGTGCTTCCTTGCCGTGGTCATCCATTCGCCAGCCCGGACTCATCACGATAGTCGGCTCCCTGAAAGGTCCATTCGTGTATTTCTGATACACTCCACTTTCCGTCGCACCATTTGCCAGGTCGCAACCTGACAGGCCCGCAGATAAAATAACAATGGTCGCTTTTAAATATCCCGTAAGGTAATTTGGCATTAGTGGTATCAACTCTGTCGGTTTTCAATAAAATGGTGGCGTGCAGTCAGCACATCTCAGAATGAGGTGCCTAACCAGGAAACACTGTCATCCGGTATAGGCTGGATTTTCCATCTATTCCTCGGTACCGAGGAAATCAGCCCAGCGAGCAGCCAGCCGGTCTGTATCCAGGTCATACACCAACGGGTTGAGCGTTTTGCCTTCAAACAGCTCTCCCGCCTCGATGCCCGGTTTAAAATGAACGGTGAGTGTGGACGGGTCTATACCCATCAGATCCGCGTCAAACAGCGCGTGCATTGTCGGCGTCAACAGGATGCCGTTCGAAGGGTTGTAGCGCGTCCCATGCTCGATATGAGCCGCTACCAGCACACCACCATTAACCCATCCCGTGACCGCACACCGACCCGCGAAATTCTCAACAAGGAGATTCTTGAATTTTGTCTGCGCTGCGCCGCTCCGCTGGGTCACAAAGCGCTCGCAAGGCTCTCCCTGAATGTCCACGTCAGGTTTTCGCTTCCGTTCGCTGGTGGCGTTCTCAGAGCGTTTTAACGGGATTCGTGGATAAGCCAGATTGTAGGCAGCGCCTGTGGTCATTTGTTCGATAACGGCCGGTGCATATCCATCCGCTTCGAGCTTACGGTAGGCGGCACGGTAGTCCTGCTGGGTTTTCACCGGAAAAATGTCGCCGCCGGTACCGTTACCGGGCGCGGAGATCTGTCGCACATACCGGAATATCTCCGAGTCAATCATCCACCAGCTGTTGTAGTTGAGCATGCAGCTCAGCAACCGTCATAACTTCAATTTGAGTTGTCATCAGATTTCCCTACTGAGTGATATTTAAGCAGGCAAGAACCATCCCACTGCCGAGCAAAACACAGGCCAGAAAGGTCGTACAAAGTTCCCACGCATCTCTGAGTCCTGAGCTGATGGCATTTATTTCATGATCGTCTGCCTGCTCAATGAGCCAGTCGACGTATTCATCGTGCTTTTTGTTAGAATCCATATTGGTTAGTGCTTATCATTTCCGGCCGTTCTGTGTGGCCGTCAGGAGGGTACTACTTACTTTTCTCATCTGACGGAAGGTATCGGAAAGTGTGCTGATCGGATGGCCTTCATTTCCTGCGGCCGCAGAATCACCGGCAACAAATTTCATGGCCACGGATACCTGATACGCCAGCCCAGAAAGAGCGGTATCGAACTGCTGAGCCTCTGAGCCAAAACGATAGGCATCCTCAACCGAGGCTCCTGTCAGCCATGCGTGTGCGATGAGTCTTCCTGTTTTTTCCGGGTTGTCGCGGGACACATTCGAACTGACGGTACTGCCAATAAGGTGATAAAGAAATCCGTCGCACCTCTCAGGGTATTCCCACATCGATTCACAGTACTCGTCATAGGCTCTCTGGATAGCGGCCGGGGACAACATGGACAGCTCCGGGTATATAGCCTGGAATTGCTGGTGGTATTCCGGATCGAGTTCGTCAACGTCACTGGATTTGAGCTCCAGCTGCTCCAGTCCGAACTCTCCCGCCCGGGGCCACAACGAGGCGAAACACTCCGGATTTCCCATGTACGCGCATGTCGCGGCGATAGCGTGGTTCCATTCCCACTCCGCTGATTTAACCTCGTTAAACAAAGATTCGGAAACCGGCGCGAAGCCACTGACAAAATCCGTGTTCCAGAGATGCGTGTAGGCACCGGGATTTTCATACACCGGCACATCCCATTCAGGCCGTGGGGGAAGACGGTCGAGTGTAAAGGGCTGGCGAAGGATCATGGACTGCCCCCGGTAGACAAAATCCCCCTCACCCTCGACAGGATTACCGAGAAGCAATCTGGTCGCATCCGCATTACAGGCGTCACGGTCAGGATATTTCCGGGGCAAATACGCATTGAAATAAGGGTGGTAGATCGCCTGACTATGGTCGGTATTATTGATCTCACGAGAATATGGCGCCGGGAAGACCGACCACTCCTCAATAGCCTCTGAGGCGGTCATTGTTGCCTGCGGAACGAGGTCTAAGGCTGTTGCCAGGTTATGGCCATTCTGTTTCACCAGTTGGACAAGTTTCTCGAACACGAAAACATTATCGCCATATACCTGATAGCTCACACCGGGGATACCGTCTATTGAGCGGAGCCTTTCGCGAATGACATCATCGTTCATATGATGATTGTGGAACTCATCCATACAAAAAAACCTACCAGCAGGTACTTCACGGCTCATAACGAATTCCTCACGGATTATTGAGACTCTACTTCAGACCGGTCTAAAGAGATGAAAGCGATGTACATCATAACATCAGCCAAGTCGGTGACTAATAGGTTGCATGACCTCATCATCAGTGTGAGATGTGCCCCACAGTCGTCTTACCCGTATCAACCTCCCTTGGTAGTTTGATCGGTCATATTGAAAGTCTGTTTGCGCTCTGTTGTAGGGGAAAAACAATCACGCTTTTTGCTTTCGCGCATCAAATGCACAACGCCTTTGCTGGCGTGCCCCAGATCAAACACAACGACCTGTCCAACCTCTATGCCCTGCCCAACCAGCTCCGGATCAATCATCATGACCTGGCCTAAATGCTCTGACTTTTGCTCAGTTCTAAACATAGTAACCCTCTCTTATTAAAAGCTAACGTTTATGGTGTAACTGAACTGGCGACTGCCATGAGTCAACAGCGTCAGATACATCATGAAGTTGCATGTCCTCATCCAACTAGTGCTTGTTAACTACAAAACATCGTGCCCGACATTAACAATGTGCAGCCATCAGTATCACGTATTTGACAATTGTGCCCTGGCAAGGCCGCCCGCGAATTTCGAGTAAACAGGAAGAAAATAAAAAGAAAACAAAGAGTTATAGCCTGATGTATACGCGCCGATCGGGAATCAGGCGAAGCCTGACCGCACGGAAGGGTCTGGCAGGGGGCATTAGGGATGAGGACATGCAATTGTGTTATCACGTCCGCACCAGCTGTCGTGGAAATCATCCCCGGCCGGTTAACCCGGTTTCGGATGTTCACCAGTTTTCCGGGTAGCAAGGCCAGCTCATCCAGACATCGAGCACCTCGGTATCACTGACCGCCGCAGCGTAAATCCCGGCACCCGGGAAGAAATAGACAGGCAGGCTGGCGGCGGGTGACGTGCTGTCATCCGTCAGGGAGCCGACAACCTCATGCGGCCCCCGGAGTAAATCACCCAGGTAGTCATCCGGCCTGATGCCGTTGCGGGATGCAGCCATCTCCACAAACTCCGCCAGCGGATGGCGGGTCGGATAACCCCTGAACACTTCATACGATGGCGAAACACATTCGCCGCTGGTGGACCGCCCCCAGTACCCGGCCAGTTGTTCCGGACCGAGTCCACAGGCATGTTGGGTGACCTGTGCTTTAAACTGTTCGAACGTATTCATTCCTGAAGTCCCTGTAGGGTATATTTGGCAAACCTCCCTGCCAGCGTCACTACCGGCAGGACACCGCATTGTCAGACGCGACCACCGGCTATGAACCGGCAAGACGTCAGTCGCCCGCCAGCCCGGGTGAGGTGGAATACAGTTTACCAGTTCCGGCCGACTGACTTTGCCGCCAGGAGACGCTAATTACACTATTATTGAATCTTTGCATCTTCGATGACCAATATCGCCCCGACGCTGAACGCTACTGGAATGCATCTCTTGCCACGATTGAAAGGATCAAACACACCTACCGCGCAAAAATCCGGAACTCCTGATCCAGTCTTTCGGCCATAACAGCCCAACGCTAATGTATGTCCATTAGCGTTGGGCTGTTATGATGGCTGTGCCAGTTTATATTACCGGACTGATCATGATAGGTACTCTGAGACCATGTAAGAAATGAACAACCCATTACTGCTTAAGGCGAGCAAGTAGATTTTGTTTACGTTTCCATGCCCGCCAGGCCCGTAACTCCCCAGCCCCCTTCAGAGCAATGAGAAATTTGTTGGTCCTTCAGTTGTTGCCACCTTACTGTCTTCGCAGGCCGTCAGGCAGACACTTTTAAGTCGGTGGTTGTAGAGGCCAATACGGGCGATTTCCTGGAGATAATCCCGTTCCTCCATCGTTAGCGACTGCCCTTCCTGTGATTTTGTGATCATGTCCTGCCAGTTCAGCAATTTCTCGTAATTCACATGCTCACTGGTGTCGAGACAATGCAGACGGAAGTAACGTATAAACAGCGGAAATTCATCAGTCTGGGCTATATTGGATGCTCTGACGGTGAGCCGACACAAACAAACGATGGTGTCCTGCTGCATTCTTATCAGCGTATTCATGCTCTGGGGTAAGATGTCCGGCAGCTTCATGTAGCAGTCGGAAAGACGCTGGAGAAGTGGTCCTGCTTCCGCAGGCTCACGGCCCTGATAAACCTTCAGGGGTTCAGTCCCCAGTTCCTGCATCATGGGATGATACAACCACTCTCGTGACTCCGTCTCATCAATGATAATTTTCTCGATACGTTCGCTGTAGGTTCCATCTCGCCTGCCAAGTTGTACCTGACTGATTTCGTATTCTATATCCGGCAGATCGATACGTAATGCTGCTACCATTTCCGAGGGATGGAGATGGTCGAACGTCAGCTTCCCGGCCACGCTGCGATCGGTATCAAGAAACACGGCGACACAGAGGTCGTTAACCTTCACAAACAGATCTGCCGTGGCGCCGAACATGCTTCCGCTGCCGCTTACCTCATCAAGTGGCACCTTCCCGCCTTCATAACCGGCCAGAAGATGCGGGAAACCGAGAAGATGTCTTTCCCGGACAACTTCAATAATTTTTCCCCGAATCGCCTCCATCAAGCCGTCACAATCACCGAAGAGGTCCGTGGTGTGGCTATAGTGCCAGAGTTTGACCTCACCCTGCCTGGCGATCAAATCCGTACGACACCCGGGGCAGATACAGTTGCATGCACTCCCTCTGCTTACTTCCGTGATGTCCAGATACCGTCCAGTTTCGCGATGGAGTCCGAAAGGAATCCCATAGGTATAGCTCTTTCGCATGTTATTTCCCCCGCAGCATACAGACATTCACTATATCGGACGAAAGCAGTATGACATTTCGATAAGAGGTCTTTTTTCATGAGTTTTTAAGTTGCTTTTATTACTGTGGCAGGGGCAAATGGATAAAGCGATGGCAATTCTATGCTGGTAAAAAGCTACTTTTCCGGTTGCCCGTCCCTCCACCAGCAGTGAGACTTATTAATACGGACGGAACCGGAATTAGTGAGCATTCCAACAGTGGGCTCACTTTCAGGACGAAAGCTGATTTAATATAAATACTGGACCCTACATTCAATGCAGTTTGTGTTGATCAATATAACCCATCATAAATTGCATAAGTTCCGGGTCACTCCGGGCAGAAAAAAGTACAGTCACTACGTTTTTCATCGCACTTGTCGCATTGCTGGCGTCAATAGCATTCTTGTCATTTATAATTGCATTATTCCCAATTTTATTAATCTGATTAATTACTTCATCCTCACTGATGCTTGTACTCCGGATTGAATCAAAAATCGGGTAGGCCTGCGCCGCATATTCAGTGAAGCGGACAGCATCAAGGCTCGATGCCAACGCCGCCTTTTCCTGTCGGGAATATACCGCCAAAGCGGTCTGACTCAGCAACTCCGAAGGCGTCTCGCAGGCCGCAGTACTGGTGTTCCCCTGGATCATGCCCATTCTGAAAAAATTCGAGACAACCTTGTTTATTTCATCATTCATTATCTGGCTGAAACCAACTTTTGGGTCTGAGGTAGTGAAATTTGCCCTGTAGTTCTCAAGCGCCAGAGAGGCAACCTCTGCGTTGCCCGTCTGAGTTGCGTTACAGGCGTAACGGTAACCTTCATCCAGTTTTTGACTGAACTCGTTTAGGCTCGCCGCGTTTAAATAAAAGGAGATGAATGGAAGAGTTAAAATTAATAAAGGTTTAATTCCCATGCGTTTTACCACAACAGAGCAAGTAAAGCATTTTAAGTGAAGTTATTACTTTTCTGATTAAACTAATTCCCAGAGGTGGTAATAAATAATTTAATAAATTTATATGTTCAACAGACGATTTCATAAACCTCTTTTTGTTAAACGTCGGCTGTATAATGGTTCCCGGGATTTTCATTTTACTGACGAACCAGGGTCCATACACTGGCGGGGACTTTATCGTAGAGTTTTTTCATTGTCAGTTCAGCTTTTCGATGGTCATATGCCCCGGAAATTTCTAGTGAAACTATACCAACATTCTTTTCACAGAGTCGTTCAAATACTTTTTCCAGTGTGTCAAATGAAGAGCACTTACGAAATTTCATCAAATACGCCTGTTTAGTTTCGGACATGGTCAACCTTAAGTTATTTTCAGCAAAAGTACAGTATCCCAATCTTATGTGGATTTGTTCCGGGAATCTAATTTTTTTTGCAACTATTTGACGTATAACTCCGGCTCGTTGCTGAACTGGCGGGCCCCCTTTTTTTGTTGCCCGGAACCTGTTCATAAGCAGGTACCGCAATGCTAAAATGGCTGTAAATAAAAACAGTGTATTCAGGTGGACACAATGAATAGCCAGCCAGTAACCAGACGGTTTGCAGACAACGATCTCCATCAACAATTGTCTACGGTTAAAGTTAATGACAAGCAACTGATGCGCCTCATCCGCTATTTTTCTCACCTGAAATACCATACGGCTAAGACGTATCTCCATTGGCTGCGTTCCTGGAATGAGTGGTATCAGGCAAATGCAGGAAAGGAGGTGAACGAAGATTGGCCCGCCAGCTCTCTCCCGGTGACTGAAACTCCACTGCTGGCCTATTTAGACCATCTTCAGAAGTCACTGTCACGAAGCAGTATTAAAGGGTGCCTGCATGCCCTGAACAGTATCCAAAGGAAAGCACTCGATCAGCCTGGGATCATCACATCTGAAGTGGGTTATATTCTTGCGGCCCTCGAACAGGCTGAAGCCCGAAAGCAGAAAGTTACCCGCCAGGCTACGCCATTCATGGTGACGGATCTAAAGGCATTGATTAAAGCACACAGTACGACGCAGTCGGTGCGCAAACTCCGCGACCTTTGCCTAATTTGGACAGGGTTTGAAACACTGCTTCGCTCAGCGGAGATCAGGCGAATTCGGATGGAAGACCTTGTGCTGGATGAAAAGACCGGCAGCTTTACCTTGACGGTATACCGGACAAAATCCACTGTCAGTACCCTGCTCACCTATCATCTGACCCCTAACCTCACAGCCACACTGAGAAGGCTGATGGGTATGGTCGGAAGGGATCAATACAGCCATCCGAAGGACTATCTCTTTCAGGCCGTTAACTTTCAGGATAACGGATATATGCCACCTGAATGGGGTTTACGAAGCCAGGGTAACGAAATCAATGCGCTGCTGAGAAACCATAACATGCCCTATCTGCCTACCCGAACCCCGCTCGGGGGAAATGGCGAACCCATTCCCGTCGAGGATGAGGGTATGCTTAGTAAGAACACGCTACTCCGGGCCTTTGAAGCGCTTTGGGAAGAGCTTCATCCGCAGGAAACGGGCACCCGATGCTGGACCGGTCACAGCGTCCGCGTAGGCGGTGCCATCGAACTTGCTCATGCCGGGTATACGCTCTTGCAGATCATGGAGATGGGTAACTGGAGCAACGCGGAGATGGTTTCACGCTATATCCGTAACATTGAAGCTGGTAAAAAAGCGATGACGCAATTCATGCGCGGAGCGCTGGATGAGTAGCGCCCATGCGGGCGCTGCTGAGGGTTATTTCTTACGGAAAGGATTAAACCGGTTCAGATCCTGAAGGGCGTCTTTCGGCGGCAGCATACCTGTGCGTTTCATTTTATAAACGCCGTTAAGCTTCATAGTTTGCACACCCAAGTTTAACAGTGCCACCAGCTTAAGCGTATACAGAAACGTGAATGCCGGGGCCATCTGGATAAAAATAAACAACAAACCGGCACACATCACCCTCAGCCACGCCGCATATTCCATGCTCAGCGGTCGCTTAAAATAATGGATTTCCAGTAATCCCACCGCCTTGTTACTGATCCACACCGCTGCCAGTGAGAGTAACAACACGATGCACACCATAATGCCCAGTTCCATGATCCTCACTCCCCGTCGTTTTTATATTTTGTGTTTCTGATTTGCCTGCTTTGGTTTTGTTTTTCGCCTTCTTTTTGGGTTTGATATGGTGGAACAGGAAACAATCCACCAGCACCCAGCCATTGGCATACCGGGCCAACAGCAATTTCTGCCCCGGATAATGAGCATGAAAAAGCATTTTCACATCGGCGGTATTCATGATCTGTTGCTTACGCTTCAGCTCCTCCTCAGGCATCTCATATTCCTGAATAAATGGTGATGACAACCGCTGGCGAAGCATACGAATAGCGCTGGCATTTTCATCGTGTTTAGCCAGACGGCCAAAACGCACAAGCGCCTTATGAGACACCTGGACAGGTCCCAGATGGGAATCAACCAGTTCATACTGCCAGAAATATCGCAGATCCACTTTCACCCAGCTGATACTGTCTTCCTGTGCAGCTTTCATTATGGTTCCCGACATCGGGACCATTGTCAGTTTGGTCAGACGTATGTGAATATAATCAGCCAGGGTCCTGAGGGACTCCGGTACATTATTGTTCAGCAGAAGCTGCTGAAGCCCCGGGGTCGACGTCTGCCAGCTCAGGTTGCGGCCGTCAGGTAAAAATTCAAAGTTTTGATCCGCTGGCGCCGATTTCGCATTGTTTTCCTTCCTCATGAGAAAGTAATGGCCACACAGTAACTCGGACCGTACCTTATCCTCTCCCGGGTCATGTCGGGCTTTACTGAGATCCACCGTCAATACAACACGGTTAATAGCGTCCTCGTGGTATTTTTTCACCCAGACACAGACACGATAAAGTCTCTCATCGAGCTTCTGGCTGGTAGTGGAGATCCATTGCATGCTTTTCTCCTCAGACCTTACTCATAATGAAAATGCCAAGATCCGCACCGGGTACAAGCTCCGTGTAGCTATGGTTGATCCTTCGTGCATTTGACGGTGCGTCATCCGACGCAGGCACCCAGTTCTGAAGACCTTTAAATGCTGGCTTTTGTCCAACAGCGAAAATGGGCAGTGAGGCTTTCACCACCTTGTAATCCGTCTCGGCGTATTTGCTACTTCCACGCTCCGTGCCTTCAGGACGGTATGAGAACAGATGCGCGATCGGAACCGGGAAGGTATTGGTCCGACAAAGACGTAACGCATCCCCGTCTTGTAGGACCTTTCTTTCAAGTAATGCCTTCGCCCTATCGATGTTCGCAACCACTGTCAGGTCAGTGGTCGCTGGCGATTTGACCGCTGCCGTACGACGCTTATCCAGCATCGCGATGAGCTCACTGGCGTTGGTTTTTACCTGGTTCCGGTTTAGTCGCCAGCAAAAAGTAACTTTTTTAAGCCGTGCCTCCACAAACATAATTTTGCGAGTAGACGCCACTGTCACAAGGCCGGGAAGTTTACGGTGAACTTCCTCAAAGCGGATGTGTTTCTGATCATTTACCCTTTTCATAGCTGAGGCAAAGTCAGTTTTGGCGTCGTTGATATCGCGAATAATTCTGCTCAGCAGTTCGGCACCCTCAGGAACAATAATCAGCCCCGGATATTTGGTCGTTACTTTCGTTGAATTCCTGCTGAGTACATCGATGTCATCGATACAAAAATCCTGAAATACACGGATAATGTCATCTACAGAGGCATCAGAAATAGTACTCACCTCAATTGGGGTAACCTCTTTCAGCCGCTCTTCGTGGCGCGTGACGGCCCCCACAGTCATCAGTTCCGCCATCACCGGCTGATGGTTATTCAGAAAGGCTCTGAGCTGTTCAATTCGCTCCAGAATCCGATCACGGTAGAAAGGTAAATTTTCACTGGACATTCATCACTCCGGTTTCAATAAAACAGCGCAACACCGTTACATCCTCAACCACTTCTGAAGATGCGATACGCAGCCGGTAGCTGTACTTTTCCAACACCTTCCGCAGTTCATCGGAATTGCCTGTTGTATAAAGGGGCAGAGGTTCAGCCTGCTGGCCGTCATGCCTGAAACAACGATTAAGGTCGGACAAAAGGCCAAAACTGACAGGCCTGTGTTGCAGATTGATACGCTGCCAGTCCAGCGGTACACCGAACTTCACCCACCAGCCCAGTCCAATAAGTTCATTTCGTATACTCTGCACATTACCCAAATCCGATACTGTAACATCCGGGATAACGCCATTACCTTCCACCAGCAAATGCATCACGCTCTTAAAATCAGGCTGACGACACTTTCTGGCTTGCTTCAGAATGGTTCGGATCGAACGCAAACACTGACGAGAATGCAAATTACGACGTTCAGCCGAACTAAGCCATCTGTTGATGAGTTCATTCGAATACGCCACCGGGCATTCCCCGAGGCCTGACCTTCCGTTTTCACGGACATACAACAGACAGGAGGTAGCTGCACTCACTACAGCGTCATATTTTTCATTCATGTTTACCCCCGTTAATATCAGAAATCTGGTTATCCGGAGTCAGGAACAAAGGCTGATAATGCAAGCGCCACGGATAATGTACCGTTAGGCCATCCGTGCCAATACGGTTCAGCCTGTAGCGGCCGTTCATTCGATCAACAGACCAAATGCCGGGAACTACAGGACGGCTCCACCGACAAACCGGTAAACCTCCGAGCTGAAGGGTATTCACCAGCCCTTTATCAATCTCGGTCACGCGTACCTTCAACAAGAAGCATAACCAGGGAGAGCACCAGATAAACAGCCAGACGGGCGCTAGGACAAACTTGTTTAGCAAATGCCCTGTCATCAACATCGCAGATAACAGCATAAAACTGATGATCAACCAAAAAACCATCCATCCTAACCAGGCTCGTGTCTCACAAAGTTTCCATTCCAACAGGTAAAGTCGCTTTTTCATCCAGAGCCCCCGGAACTCAGTGAATGACTGAGGTGTGCTGCATCAAAATAGGTGTGCGTGGCAAGATCTCGTTTCGCCACAGCTCTTGCGCTGACGTCCATCCATGGAGAATTCCGTTGCCACAGTGTGAATTGAACGCCATTACCTCATCATTTAGCTGATAGACAAGCCTGTCTGGCATCTCAAGGTACTCAGGCAGAGAAAGCAGTACGCCGTGGATCATTTCGCCAGTCAGCCTGGATAACGTCTCTTCTTCGTCGAGATTTACTGTTGGCATTGCAGATAGTGGGATAGAGAAACAGCAGAGATCCATACCCACAGCGTCATAACCAACATCAAAACCATCATCATTAAGCACAAATCGAAAGATAGCCTCAGGTGCCTGACCCAACTCGGGCATCGGTGCTTCAGGCACCTCTGTGCCGGTAAAATATTTTTCGGTCCAGTTGCTAAAGGGACTGGTAAACATCCAACAGAGCAGCGACAACGCAATGTCCGTTTTGAGTACTCGTTTCGTGCCAGACGCTCCAAAAGGATGAAGATTGCTTTTCATGATTTACCTGTAGATTGCTTTATTTACAGCTATTTAAACACATTCCGGATTTTCCCCAATAGGTTGCAAAACGCTAAAATTCGCAGATGCTGGTCCCCTTCTGTTTTAGTCGATGCTCAAGATAGATGCTGGCCAGATCGAGAGGATGATTTTCTTCGAGGCATGCCCGAACGAGATCTTCAGTTGATACAGATTCCAGTCCCCGGGTTTCAAGAATTTCTTTCGCCGTCGTCAGCGCCCGGGAGGCACTTCGACTTAACTGAATTTTCACCTGAGAACTGCTTTCACACAGGGTGTCAGCTGGTACGGTCTGTGAATCGGTATTGTACATAGGGGTATCACTCCATATCAGGGATCGAATGAAAATTGACTGCAAGAGACGTCTCTGGTTCACCGTTTTCCACAGTGCTTAGCCAGGTTCGGGCAGGAAGTTGTTGCTCACAGAGAAGCAGGTAACCTTCGCCCATAAGATGCTTTTGTCCCAATGCATGCAGTAGATCCCCTGAATATGGACCCAGAGCAGTTTGGGTATAAAACAACGCGCCTGCGGGTATTTTTTTAGACAACATGCTCATTAATACGATCTTCTCGTCCTCATTTTCGGGTAAAACGAGGATTATCCTGAACCCCTTGTTAACGTGTGATTGCAGACCTGCAACCAGCGACCGAAACCTGAGCGCATAAATGACCATCCTGAATCGGGTCATTAACAGTGTTGTAGCAGCAAAAATAACGACGACTGAGCCGAATTTTGACCGGTAAAACCACCAGTTCAGGCCACCGGCCACAATCAAAACAACCAGAAGCACAATGCTTCCGTAAAAAAATGCAGCCGGGAAACGGGTTCTTTTTCCTTCGAGGAGCGCCGACGCCATTATTACGCCCGTGATGCAGTACACAACCCAGTCATAGAACGATTCAGTCATCATTAGGTGCTTGTGTCTCGTATTGTTATAAAATCGGACGCCTGCCTTTATAAAGCCCTCAGCAATCGTGTCCCATACAGCCATAGACTTCGCTAAAATTGTCGCAACTGTCTGTTGTCACAAAGAGTTCCCCACGGCCTAAACGACGCTGTAGATCGGCCTTTACTTCAGCTGCCGGTTTGAGAAAAAGATACTCCAGCTGTGAGTCACTTCCCGAAGAAAGCAGCAACTCAATACTGAAATCAACATGCCGATAAGAGAACTGGCTTTGGTCGTGGGAAAAGACCGAGTTCACAGGGATATTGCTCAGACTTATGGTGGCAGGCATAGTCACTCCTTTGTTTTAAACAGTATACAAATCTCTATCGTTCCATTTTTCGGATAAGAGACCTATTTTCGCGAAACTAAAACAAAGTAAGTAAATTTTATTTATGCAGTCTCCAGCATGTAGACTGATTGCGGCCGGAAACGGAAACACGTGTCAAAAAATTGAAACTAACCGGAGCAGGAAAGGAAGCAGCAGAAAGAGTGTCATTTTGGATTGGAGTTGATGCGGAAGGTAACGGATGGTTTATGAAGAGCTGTGACCGGAGAGCAATGCAGTTAATCATATCGGTCAATGAGTACGTTGAAATATAGCGGATTAAAGAACAGATTTGAGGAATAAAAAAAGGCACGGATAACCGTGCCTTCTTGGGAGTATAAAAAACTGAAGATATAAAACTATCTTCAGCACTCATGCCGCAACGGAGACTTTAACCTCTGTAGCGGGGATGAGTTTACGTAATGTGGAGAATACTTCATAAATTAGATCCTGACGGTCATGGATTTTAACCCGGCCACCAGTCAATTCAGATACATTCACCCCTTGGTAAAGTTCATTAACGACTTCACCATCTTGATCAAGGACTCGAACATGAGCAACCATATGAAAGTAAGATTTTGCAGCATAACTTTCATAAATATCAATAATCGATTCATTATTACGACGTAAAACTACTTTGCCGGACGGCAGCGTTGTTTCATCCATATAACAATCGGTTAATTGATCGTCGAAATCGTCCTCTTGAAGTGAAATATGCAGACTCAGTTCGTCGGTAATTCGACGTGAATATGAATACTCACTAAATGTATAAGCGGCCATGCTTATATCACTGAAAGTGCGATAAGCATCATGAAGACCGGATGTTATTTCATCTGATACATAGTTGATAAGCCCAATAAAATGCGTATTCCAGAATTGTTCCAGTGCAAAACGGGCGATTAAAACCTGTCCATCAACTTCCATCAGTTTTTTGTATTCTTCACGATCATAGCCACCAGGTTGTGTGCTATCCGCAGAAAGACTTAGGATATCACAACAGACATCATCGTATTCAAAGCGGCTAGTCGCGTAGTGTTTACCAGAGATATCCAGATACTGACCGGAAACTTGGTCGAAGACCTCAAGGAAGTAAACCAGGCGCTTCTTGAGGGTATTAGCATCCAGTCCATCCAGTTGAGTAGCATTAAGCGTTTCCGCATAATGGTCCACAGACTGTCTTAATTCACTGGCTGATATACTGCAAGAAAAAGAAACCTCGTCGCCCTGGCAGTGAGAGACATTGATATGAATCTCTGTCTCATCAAAATCAATGCCAATGTCTGCCAGTACTGCACGAACGTAGTTTTGATTATCAGTATAATTAGTCATTTTCACTTCCTCAGGAAAATTGAAAGGAAGTGCCCCATAGGGGAGCAACTTCCCCAGTGGGTGGATAAAAATATGTTTTTCTAAATCATTCTATCCTGCCAGTTAAACAGGAAAGTGAACGCAATCATTTAGTCGAACAAAGTTACTTTTTACGATGAGGTGAGAATGAGGACCGGTTAAACACCGTCCCGAAACTCTTCAATCGCTTCATGGATCAACGCTGCTCTGTCACAGATTTGTACTCGGCCACAAGGTCCCACAGAAGAGAAGGTTCCGTGCGAGGATTCACACTTAACACTCCCATCACTGCCAGTGAAACGAACGTTCATCATAACCGGCACATCGTGTCCGGAACTTACGCAGGTATAAAGACGAATGAGTTTTTCATCATCGCAATACGCCCCCGTCGTGCCTTCAGACTCATTGAAACCAATGTAAAGATCAGGCATGCAAGCCGGGTATTCATCAGTGTTCAGCTCAAGATGCAACATCAGTTCATGATTTACACGACGGTGATATTGATATTGACCTAAACTATGAAATGAATTTTTAACAGACTTGATAACCTGAAGAGAATTAAATAGACACTCTGTTATTTTTTTCTCAAACTCATAGATAAAGTCGCCAAAATCAGAATGGAAAAATTGCTTCAGTGCATACCGGGCAATAAGAACTTTCCCGTCAACACTCATTCTATTCTGATAAATTTCCTTTCTGAGACCTTTCTGAAATTCATCATATTCAGGCAACGATTCTGAGGCCGCCAATATTGATGTTGCTATATCGAAAAATTTCATAGTGCTATGCGCATTATGATAACCACGAATTGTTATTTTCTGAAACCCAGACTTTTCATATACTTTAAAAAGGTATTTGATTTTATTCCGGAGAACTTCGGTTTCAGAATACGGCGCTTTATGTTTTATCAACTCTTCGATATATGAATCAAGATAGAATAACAAATCATCAGTCGCCACTTCTGCTTTGAATGAGAGTTGTTCAAAGAAATTAGACTTATCAAACAGTTTAATATCCTGTTGAATTACTGTCAGACCAAGTTGTTTTTTAAGCATGGCGCTAACAAAATTTATATCATCGTTTTCATTAAACATATCTACTTCCTCTTGAAAGAATAAAGGAAGCATCCCCTAAAGGGATTGAGCTTCCCTTAGGGTTATTTATTAATTACATGTAAAGCAGATCATCCGAATGCTCTGGAGCATACGAATTGATTTGCTTAAGCGAGTTATTTATAGCCTTTCTGTACAGCGATGAAGAATGCGATTGAACCATTTTGTACTCAGTGACGAGAAGAGGTGAAGTAAAGCAACCTAGATTCGCGTCGAGAGTTAAAGGGCCATCGTTGCAAGATTCAATAACAGCGTAAATGCGCCGCTTCATCACCCTACCCGACAGGTAACGATTAACATGGTTCAGGAACTTGTCAGCCCCAGAAATACTACTCACATCCCAGTTGGCAGAAATTATCTGGTCTGCAACTGAAACGGGTACCGGTTCAACTACTATCTGAGTATTGATTTGATGGTCAACACTGAAGAACCTGGTTAACACTTGTGGAACTGAACTTTCCGCAACCTTTTCTGTAACTGCGAAAATAAGCGGAAGAACCTGAGATAAGCGTGACCGTAACTGGCCATGAAGATGGCTGATGAAATTGTGACCGTTTTCAACCATACCAAGGATTAAATCCTTGTCTGCATTGCTGGAACGATAATAGACATAGTCCAGTTTTTCACGGTTCACACCTTCATTCAGCCAGTCTGGCTCAACATCAACAAGACGCAGGTGAGCTGCTGACACTGAAACCTCAAACTGCAAGGTTTCAAGAGTGACCGGCCCAGCCTTCAACAACGCAGCTCCTGAGCAATATTGTGCAACAGGATGGTTATCCACGTCAGGGCCCCATAAAGGCTCCCAGTCGCGCAGATAACGCATTAAATGCGGTTTTAAAGTCCGGACTGGAATATCAACCTTCACAACAAGACTCTGAATGACTCCGGTTTCCAGATTGACACTTTGGATCGCAGCACCTTCAAAACCCATCTTCACCAGCATCGCTTCAATTAATTTATAAATAGCTTTCATTTTATTGCCCTCGGTTAAGAGGGAATTCTCCCCAAGGGAAGAGTTCCCTCAGGGATTAGATAAGTTGAAAATAAGTTTTAATACCCGTAACGAATAGCGTGTTGTCTTTCTTGAAGGTAGGCTTCGTATTCATCTTTTCCGGATGCGAAGCACTCTTTAACAAAGACACCGCAAAACATTTTAAGATCATCTCTGGCATGCATTTCTTTATCTGACATGACTTTAGCATAATCAGACGTGTCGATATCCGCTAAGCGCCAACCGTACTTCATGTAAACACGATTACTGTGGGCAAAGCCTTTAAGATAGCGGCGTGCATTTTTGATGATCTGACGACTACCAGACATGTCGGATGACAAAAAGTCAGGTGCGATCATCGTTTCCAGAATATCAACTGGCAACCCCTTACAAAATATTTGAACATTATAACTATTGTAACAGTCATGATATTTAAAGTCCTTTATAAGACGGTCAGGTTGGTCAGTTGTTATCTTATTTAAAACATCAAGTGCTAAACGAATACCTTCCTTCATAGTTTCATGTAATTCTACATTCACAAATGAAAAGAAGGGACTCAGTCCTTCTTTGTACGTGAGATAGTCTTCACCAAAACGTCCATGTCGAGTTAAATGCAGCAATCGTTGCTTGTTATATTCACTATCAGTCACGTCGTAACTACCACCGCGCTGTAGAGTGAATCCTTCCTTGACAGTAACCGGGAATCTAATATGGTCAATAAAGAAAGACCGATTCTGCTTATTTTTCACTACATCTAACTGACGTTTAACACAATCCGTAATGTTCTGGTCTTCGAACCCAGGGAACGGGATATCTAAAAATATTGAACTGTATGCGTTAGCATACGAATGAAGAAAATCAAATGAAACATCGGCGTCACAGCGTATACCAGTAAATTTACCGTCACAACCAGTTAAGCAGATAACATTGCTGACCTTCACAGCGTGATTGCGTGACATCAGAAATGCATTAATGATTTTCTCGATAATTTTCATGTAATCCTCTCGTTATAAAAAGGGATTACGCCCATCAGGGGAGTAATCCCCAGATGGGTAGTGTTAATCAGAAATCAGAAAGACCTAAATCTTTATTTCGCCCTGATATCGTGGAAGATATAAGACGATTTACTCGTTTCTGTATACTGTATTCAGACGTCTCACTTATAAAAAGTGGTAATGACTTACCAAGAGACTGTCCATTTCGATAATAGTGACAGACTATATAACCATGTCTCCACCCTGTACTGATATAAGACTTAACACATTTGATAAAACCCGAAGCTGCCGCTTCTGTTCGTAAAGAGGTAAATGATTTCAGATACCGGTCCATTGAACATAGTGCAATAGCTTTAAGAGTTACCTCCAGCATTTCATTCCCGTACTTCACTCTCTTAATTAACTGATCTTCATTACGGTGCAAGAATGCATTCCGCAGTCCGGCAATCAGTATTAAAACTTCTCTGAGTAAAGTACAGAGTCTATTACGCACATATCTCATGAAGTCATCAAAATATAAAAGCCAGAAACAAGCAGCCTGGCTAATCAAGAGATCATGGGAACAAGCTAGCATCTTAGCCAGCTCGATATCTTCGGAACGAAGAGAAAAGTTACTTTCCTCAAACCGTTGTTGCTTTGAATTACACGTATAGAGTTCTATCCATACAGAGATAAATTCAAGCGATTCCATGTCTTCGCAGAGCAATTCAGCACTGCTGATACACTGCTGAAGTTCAAGGCCGATATCATACGATACCGGACAATCTTTCAGAGTCTCGACATAGTCAGGGACGAACCGCGATAAATGCGTTGTTTTCAGGTACAGGCTGAGATGCACTTGTGTCAAAGGATTTACAAGAGACTGTACAGGCATCTCAGTAATGGAAACCGGTACAACACCATCCTTTATCAGAACTGCATTGACAAGATCTGTAGCTAATTTCATAAGGCCTCCAGGTTAAATGCTGAGGGCCCCCCCGATGGGATTGGCCATCAGGGATGTAGTTAAAATATGTGATATGTTTATGCGCAAAGAGCTATGACATTGTCGATATAACTGACAAGAGATGGTCGCTCATCCTTTACTGCAAAATGACGAAGTCCATCCAGATTATATGCCGGTAGAAAATCGGCATAACCACGGGTACGAAGATCATCAACCACAAGTTTTAAATAATCAAATCTTCCAAGAGAACCTCTCAATGGGGGCCTTCCCGGTTTGGACAAAACTTCTAAAGCTTGTTGCCACGTGATATCTTCCGCTTTTCCTGTAGCAAGATTAAAATGCACATAAATGAATGCTTTATAATCTCCACGACAGGTAAGATAGTAATTCGGAAAAAAATATTTATCACAGCGTAACAAACATGTACCTGAAGGGCGAATTACATACAACAGGTTTTTGTCCTTATCTATTATGCTGTGTTTTAAAATCGTAAGGTCAACTTCACTATCATGAAGATAATAGCATGATGATGGTTGCTCAACGATACGAGATGAAATCACAGCAGCAAACTTATTAAATAAGTCTTGATTTTCAGTTTTCATAACAATGCTCTCTTATATTAAACGATGAGCATCACCCTAACGGTAATACTCCCGTCAGGGGTTTTGAGTTATATGGATATACCACGTCATACAACCGACCGTAGCCAGATGTACCGCACATTTATTTAACTGAGCAAGCATCTCAGCCGTAAAAAAAACCTGAATAACAGGTGATTTTCACGAAGGAAATCTAATTATCTGTTTAGTATTTATGAAATTAAACACTAAAGAGATAACCCCCCCCGACCTAAAAAGGCGGGGGAGTTATCGGGTTTAAAGCTGAGCAAGACATTCAGGAGCCCATTTTACTGGGAAGCCATCAGGTCCTGTTAATTTCAATACTTCGTTCCAGTCGATTCCTTTCGTCCCTTCAGGAATATCGAAATCTGGTTCAAAGACTTTAATTGTCAGCTCTGAAGTGGGATATCGCTTTGCAAAAAACTCTTCCATTCGGGCCTGAAGTCGTATTGCTGACTCCATACCCGGGCAAGCGCCTCTTGAATTCACAACATCCTTATCCGCCCAGACGTAAAACTGTATTTCTTTCACATCCGGAGGAGGCAGTAGACTATCCGGCACTTCAACGTTTTCAAGACACCAGGCAGAGCTCGCAGCCCAACACGGTGTTGAAGTCGCTTCAGTTACTGACAGCGCGTTTTCTATGCCTTCAGCCACACCTAACGTCCAGGTACGGGTACCTGAGTTGTAGTGTGGGTCGTACAGCTGAATTGAGCCGCCGGTCATATCGGCAGGCGGTTTCATCATCAGTTTCGGATTCTCTACCCGAGCCTTATCACCATTTTTCTCTACGAACGTTCTATGGATTGTCAGAGGACGTCCCCGTGTATCACGATAAATTGCGATCATTCCCGGGTAAGTTGACGGTTTCTCTAGTGACTTATCCATATAGTAAAGTCGGTTGTTCAGACCAAGATCCTTAGGCAGATTACTCAGAATTCGTTTAAGACCACGATTTCGGAGATACATGCCCACAGGACTCCCTGGCTTGATTTCACCTGTATAGTGATATAACACTTCAAGTTTACGCAGCCGTTTTTCAACTTCATCGCTATCAAGCGTTTCGGTTGCACGAACTGTTGATTTATAACGCCGTTCACTTTCGAGATCCGCATCAGTTAACGGAGCGTACAGATCCATACCAAAGAAATCAGTCAAGATCTTCTTACAAGTCTGGGTTTTGCTCAACTTGTAATACTCTGCCAGCACATCAATACCGTCACAAAATGCATTCACAGGGAAATCATTGTGAATAGCACAACCGGTATAGAGGTCTTTTTTTCGGAAACGGAACTTTGATTTCCCGTCCCCGGTGAAGGGGCAAGGAACCTGGCTAGGTGCTTTATCACAATCATCTTTAAATGCCGGTATTCTATCGAATACATAGCGCCAGCCAGAGGCTTCCGCAACACGAGCGTGAACCATTTTAATAAAGTGCTCAGATACTTCATGTGGTGTACGCTTAACAGCCGGTGATGCATAAGTCATTTTGTTCTCTCTTATCTGGCATTGTGGGTTTCTCAATGCCCTCTGCGATGCAGAAAACAGGGAGAAACCCACAACGCAGAATCTAAGAATAAGGGCCATAATGGCCCTTAACAATTACGCTTCAGACTTGAAGCCATTATTTTCAAGACGCTGGATAAAACCATCAACCATTGATGTTGCCATTTTTACATTACCCTCCGGTATAGATACATCCCGGAGAATTACTTCTTTTGGCAATTCACTTTTGACAACTTCACCCATGCGACCAAAAATACGGACACGATGCATCATCCCGACTTTTTCATACTCGACACGGTAAGTCTTTATCTGAGTCATATATTGCTCCTTAATCCTTCAGGGAGCAAAACGACCCAACCGGGCGTCATTTTGCCCCGATTGGGTAGAGTTAATTAGATAGAATTTGATGTACTAATTTACTGACCACATTCGGCAGTAAAGAAATATCATCAACATTTACGAAGGTGCCCTCATCAAAACCAATTAACTCATCAGTTTTAATGCCTACACCAGCGATTTCAATACCGTTACTTTCAGCTACCGTAAGAACATCACTAATGGTGTAATCAGACTCTGTCGGATAACCATCAGTAATAAGGAAAACAATTTTCCTGTCAAACTGGCTTTCAAGTAACAATTCTACAGCAGCCATTAAGGCGGAACCCGTTGGGGTATTATTCCCTTTACAGCCGAGTGAAAATTTTGAAAGCGTCTCTTCCGCGTTTTCATCAAACGTTTTGATAACTTCAAAGTCTTTGTCGACAAACGGATAAATCACATTAGCAACGTGCATTTTTGAATTAGCTTCAATCGCCAAAGTTAATGCAAGGTCAGTCTTAATTGCGTGGATATAACGGTGATCCAGAATCATAGAACCTGAAATATCACGAACAATAACCAAGCCGACGTGGCCCCGGTTTTTAGATTCGCTTTGCGACCGGAATACATCCCTCACACCCATCGGAGACTGGATCAATCGATTAATGTCGAATGACAAGCCTCTATCACGGGTTTTAAATTGACCACGCATTTTTACCTGCTGTAAAACAGATAAGTCTGCCCCAAGAGTCTGACTGATATTTAATGCTTCATTGTAGACATTCAGATCAATAAGCAAATCTGGAAGATCCCACTCATTTGCACCAAATTCAGCTTTAACCTCATCCGACACACTGGCAGCAATTACGGAGATTTCATTTGCAAGAGCCTCATGAAAATCTTCACTTTCCTCATCGCTGTTAAGAAAATCATCCAGCAATTTGGCAAGGATACTCCACTGCTCAGGAGAAAAGTTACTTTCCCCATCGGAAGGATTTCCATTGGAACTGTCGATTTGGGAAGGAGTTCCGTCAGCATCATACGAGTCAGGGTTAGCCGATTCATCGGTTTCGGGCTCTCCATCAGGTTCACCGTTACCGCTCTCAGCACTTTCTTCATCCCCTTTAGATTGCTCTGACGGCTCATTATCTTCCATAGGTGCTTTACCATTACCAGCATCATCGTCTTGCTCTTCGGAATCTCCATCCCCTTCACCCTGGTTGTCACCATTGGTTTCGGAATCAGGTTCATTCTCAGAGCCAGATGAATTGTCTGTGTCGTTTTGCGGGTCTTTATTCTGATCCTCTTCTTGCTGTTTCTCTTTGGCTTCATCCCGTAAACGCTCTAAAAGAGCCAAGGTTTTACGCGCCAGAGAATCGCAATTTTGCGTACTTTTGCAACTTAGAGCCTGATGAATAATCTCATCAACTTCTAAAATTACAGGCTCAAGGATTTTCTTTGCATAATCGAAAAATGGATCAAGCGTTTCTTTATGCCCTTCTTGCTGGAGAACGTTAACCCGCAATGTATTAAGCAGGAACATTTCAATAAACTGAACAGGGTTTTGAGGGCTTGAAGAAACATCAACCGTCATTCGCCCAGCTTCAACCATCAAGGCATAACTTACCGCGAGGCGCTTTTTTGCCTCCTGATAGTTAATACCCGTTTTCTCTTCCATCTGGACATCATCAAAGAGATTAATAAGTCCATGTAGACGGTAAGCCCTGGCATATGCGATTTTCTTTTGTTTAAGGGTTTGAAATTCAGCGTTCAGCTTATCATCTATACTGATGAAGCCATCTGCATTAATCAGTTCCCCAACAAAAGCTTCACGGTATACTTCATGTTCTGTATAGCGACCGTGTCCAGCTTCATGACATATAAACCCTTCAATTAGCTTGACGAATTTCTCATCGCTATAATCACCATTAGGTAATACACAAACGTTCTTTTCGCTGTTGAAATAAGGTGTATGTACCTTATTGTCTATTACAACATTAAGACCACTTATACCGCTTATCACGCTGGCTATATTCGTCAGGCGTTGAATATGGCGGGGTGAAGATTTCAAATCAAATTTCATTTGAGTACCTTTAATTAATAAAGGGTACTCACCCAGATGGTGAAGTACCCATCTGGGGTTATTTTTACAAGACTAAATCACCAGCCGTTCAGTTCGAGTTCGCTGTTAAAAGCACTATTACTACCACTGGCCTGAAGGGAAACATCTTATTCAGGGACAACAGCAGACAAAGGTGCAGTTACTGCGTTTTTCTCAACTTCTTCAAGCGGATCTTCTCTGAACACATTTGCTGAAGAAAAAACATCATCCTCAAAAGCATTCTGAGAGTTAGCCGTATTATCCTGTGAATCAATATTGAATGACCGGGTAATGGAATCCAGCCAATCTGTTACTTTCTGCTCACCAGAAATAATACGTTTCAGCATTGACGCATCACTCATGAAATAGAACCATTGCTTTAACACCGCAACATCACGGGGAGAAGAAATGGCGCCTTTGGGTAAATTATTCATGACGTGCTTGATAGCTTCTGCAAGAACAACCGCCTCTTTATGAATGAACATAAAGCTAATGATTTTATCTTGCATCTGTTTTAATCGGTCAATCGTGCTGGAACGCAAATTATCATTTTTACTGATTTTTGCATAAACCTTCATAGCTTCATCGGCCAAATCGATTATCAGTTGTTCCTGATAAAAGTCCTGTGTTTCATCCCCCTCCACACTAATCGGTGAAAACGGAATGAAATGCGCCAGATTAAACCGGAATGATTTAATAAAATCATCTTTCGTTAATTTCAACTGGTCGATTAAATCTGACATCAACGGACTGCGATCTTTCTCAGCCTGAATATGAGTGTCATAGTTATCAACCACATTCTGGATACCGGCTTGAAATTCACGTTCAATTTCTTGTGCCTCTTCCAGAAACTCCTCCATTCTTTCGACAGGCAAAATCCACATATTGCTATAGCGGATACACAACCGTGAACAGAGTGTTGAAATTCGACTAGTGATAGTGCTTTTGAAACTCAGTGCCTTTATGTCTATCCAGCGAACTTCACTTTTAGACACGCTCTTCTGGTCCGTTATATCATCGCCGCCATAGGACAGTTCGATTTTATCGGTACGCCGAGAGCCCTGACAACCACTGATTTCGATTTTTGTTATAACAGCACCTTCCAACAAATCAGGATGTGCTTTTACAAAGTTATCACAGATTTGCTTAGCGGAAACTTTATTAAGTTTAGAAGTATTGAAAGTCATAGGTTTTCTCCAGATTAAAAAAATGGGAAAACCTCCCTGTCGGGAAAGATTTCCCGATAGGGTTAAGATTATTACTTCTCAAGTGTTGTTAAAAGAATTCCAGGAAATTCACTCTCGACAGACGTCGATTGAATACTTCCTTGATACATGAATCCTTTTGATTCAAGGCCCTTAATCATGGCTTCCATATCTTTGTCACAATCTTGATAACAAATAAATGAATAGTCATTATTGTGCTGCTTAAGACCTATATATTGATTTCCTTCCTGTGCAATCGCGAAAGTTTCATCCCCGTCTGCACTCAAAAAACCGTAAAACGAAAGATGAGCAAAGTCTGTCACAAGGCATTCAGCCTTCTGATAACTCGTCCCATCTATAACTACTTTTTTGCAGTGTAATACTCCATTGTACGGTTCTTATCGTCACCGAGTTTTAAATCGATGGCTTCCAGCACCATACCACTGGCATGTGCAGGCAGAGCCGACGCAAAAGCAATTTTAAACGTATCCAGTAAGGACATGGTCTTTAACGTCATCGACGTTCCAACCCATGCCACAAGCTGACGAATATCCATTACACTGTCTTCAGTTCCTATGTTGTTTACTGCAACGGCTACCGAAACGAATTTTTCAATTACCAGCATAGGCAGGCTATTGTAGCGTTTAAGCAAAACGTTGGTTAATGCAACCTCTGAAGGCCTTTCCATCTCCACAATCAGGAAGCGTTTAATAAACGCTGCATCCTGCCGCTGTGATGAAACGAACTTACGAGATCCCCCACTCATGTTTGTGTTTGCTGTACCCATAAACCGCGTAAACTTATTGGCATTAACCACTTCGCCACCGTTGGCGGCTAGTGACCAGGGCTTACGCTCTATAGGCATATGCAGCTTCGCGGCGGTATCAGGGTCAATCTTGTCCACTTCATCCAGAAGAATGAGGTGGCCTTCCTGAAACGCCGTTACAAGCTCGCTGGGCACAAAACTGGTGTTTCCGTTAATGAGACTACGCTCACCTTCAAGTTCATCAGCACGAATATTACTGTTGATTTGCTTTATGGTTAGCGGCCAATTCAGCATATGGCTAATGTACATTGCCATTTCAGTCTTACCAGAACCAGACTCCCCTTTCAGGCATACACTTAAATCTATATCGTTACTTACGAGCAATTGTACTACTTGCTCAAGTATACGAGCATTCGGTATATAATCCTTATTCAGGTTTGCACGATGTGGAGATAAACGTTTAAATACTGGAACTATCATATCCTCGGACATTTCAGGAATACCAAACAAATCTTTGGCCTTAACCAGGTAATATTGTTCCTTATTCGCATATGCTTTTGTAGATATAACATTTGCGGGTAACAGATTACCAATATTTTCTTCCAGTAATGAATTTTCGGTTTCTAATATAGTTGCGGCGTTAGTCATTTTTAAAACTCCGGTAAAATGCAAACACCGCCCGCTGGCAGATGTTTGCCAGTGGCATATTAGTTGAAGGTCATCTTACACGCTGTAACCATCTGTTTTCTGATAGCATCAACGTTGTAACCAAGATGAGTCCCTACAATTTCGAATACTTCAGATTCAATCCATTCGAACTGGCGCTCAAATGTAGGGTTTACGATAACCCAACCTGATGTATCCCTTAATGTTAACTTGTTATTTACGACAAGTTTTTCAAACAAATTAATTGTTGATTTAAATGCTTTAGAATAGACATCCATTATATCCCGATCAGTCCATTTTACTGCCAGTTTATTTTCTGCCAATAAATAGTCACGGTCGAAAAAGATATCCCATCCCATATCTTCCTTACAATCATGCAAAATAATCTCTTTATCCTGATGATATTGAGATAATTTAACATTTTCACTTTCAAAACTGTGCGTGTATTCATACAAGCTTTTTTTAAGCTCTGACCTAAACTCAATAGCATCTATACCATGAGTGGCACATGTAAGCTCAAATGACTGCGACATATACCAACGTGTTTCTGCTTCAAGAAGCGGATTCACTTTGATATTTCCGAATTCATCAGTTGTATAGAGTGATTTTGTAAAGACAAGATATTTAACGTTTTCCAACGACTCTTCCATTGCGACGACGTATAACTGATATACATCTTCAGGAGCCCAGTCGATAACCAGACCACCTAATTCTGCATTGTATTCTTCTAAAGTGAAGAGATAATCAGTTTCAGAAGCAAAACTAATTCCATGCAGAATTTGATTGTTGAGTAATTTGGAACAATGACCTAGCAATGCAACATCATCCGACACATGAGGCACCAGTTCCGGGCCAGAATGTTTTTCTTCTGATTGCATGCTTTGCTTTTGGGCTATTGCATTATTTATATATTCAAGCGGAGACTCAACTATGGGTATTATTTCATTTTCCTCTTCTTCAAAATCGAATATAGAGAAAAAATCCATTTGTTTACCAATAAATGATGTCGAGCTAATTTTTTGTTTCATGGGGCCTCCAAAGGGAGATCTCCCATGAAGGGATTTCTCCCCTTTAGGGTGGTTTAAATGTCAGATCTGTCTAAAGCTACTTTGCCCAAAACCCTTGGGGGGTTTAGGTATGTGAGCTAACTTACTTGTTGCAACGACTCTCATGTAGTCAAGAGGGTGCTCTCTCCCTTCCAACGTGACAATATCCACAACAAGATAACCGGAGACCATTAACTCATCACCTTGATTTATACCAGTGAAACAGCCTGAATACATTTCTGGTGACACTTTGATTTGAATAGAAAATTCTCTCTCAGCGATTTCACCATTAATTTCAGTCTTCATTCTGTTTTTGAGCTTTATTAATAACCCAACGTTACCGTCAGTCATTTCTTTCTCCATTGCACTGATAACTATCCCGGACACTTTAACTTCATTAACATATTCAAGATGTGACATTTCTTCTCTCCTCATTTTAATCAAAGAGAAGCCCTGTCAGGGTTCCCCCTTAACAGGATTAAATAAATTTATTTACAATGAACATCAATGACATCATGCCAAGAACAGCAAAACAAAACGTCTGACCAAAAGGTCTTGGTTCTTTAGCTGTTTTAGCGCTATTGACTTGAGTCAAAAGTTCATCAATTGTTAACTGCCGTTTTTCTGCCTTCATTTTGTCATCTAAATATTGCGCTTCTCGTTTTGTGAGAAATTCAATTTTAGATTTGATAGCATGGTCCCAGCCTTTGGAATCGAAAACGCTCAATTCACTAAAGGTATGTAGCATGAGTTCATCAGGAAAACCTAATTCTTTCATTAAGGGACGGACGGCTGCATACAATGCATCTACAGTTTCATAATGTGCCTTTGTCACTTCATTAAAGCGATTACGCAATGCTAATTTATCGCGCTTCACAATAATTTCAGAAACCCAGGCAATCAACTGATCATTTTTTAACTCTCTGGATTTATCGAGTGAATAATCTAGGTCATCCACATCAAGGAATGTGTTCAACCCATACTTTTCAAACTCTTCATTTAAAAACTTATCCAGTTCAGCTAAAGTTTTAAACATGGGAATTGCAGGTGCTTCTTTGAGTAGCTTATAAGCCTTCTCAAAGTCAATTGGATTGACATGAATTTGCTGCATTTCTACATGATAATAAGTTGAAAAAGCTGAAAGCTTTTGGGCCAGCATAGAAACCGATTTTAAAGAGTTCAGTTCAATTATAGTTGGTCCGTCTTCATTCAAAATAACAATAAGGTCATTATCATGCCCTGAGTAAATAATCAGAGATTCCAATAACTTCTTGTTAACTGCCTTGTCCATATCCGGAATCAGATCGGCGAAGGCCAGAAGAAGGGCTTTACTGCGTGCTTTGCTTTTAGACATTTGGGGTCACCTATATATAGTAAGAAGGAAGGAATAATGGAATATTCCAACACAAAGGCAAAGCCTGTCATTCATCTCCCGTAAGCTATGAACCGCCTGATTTATACTTTCTGGCATTAGAAGTACGCAACGAAAATAGCTCAATCAAGAGCTAAATTAGTTACGATTTGGTAAATTCGGTTTGCCTTTTTACGGGCATAGGAAAGGCACCAGCGACAAAGGTGACATTTTGCCGGTGGTGCCTTGCAGCTTAAGTAAGCTGGCCGCTTTTCACGGCTGAATCCGCGCTTAATGCGCAAAGTAACTTTTGTCAGTTACTTGAAATGTGGGAGCGATAATACAAAGCTCAATATTCTTATACAACATAGAGTCATTATTGTAAATACTGATTGGAAAATTCTTCTGTTAAATTTGATTCTATTCTCATATTCGCTGCCTCTTTCAATTTTTCTTCGGCGCATTCGCTTAAAAAGAAGGACGGATCACCGTACCACATTACATGCAGCTGTTGTTCTGCTCGTGTAAATCCTACAAATAGAAGTCTTCTCTCTTCTTCAATCGCTTCCTGCCCCACTGATCTCTTGCTTGGGATCTGGTCAGCATTGCAACTCATAATAATGACTTTTTTCCATTCTAGCCCCTTCGAACCATGCAATGTCGATAAAACTACTTTATCCGGCGTATATTCCTCATCCTTCTTTTTAGGCCCCAAACACATCGCCGCAGCTCGATTTATCATGTTTTGCCAGCCATTTTTCTCAGCCCATTGCTTACAGGTATCTAACGCAATTCGTGTCAGTGAAGGTGAACCTTTCTGAGTCCTCATTTTTATTGATGACAATTCCATCCATTTAATCAGATTTGCGAAGCGCTTTTCGATTTCAACTTTATCCCGAGTCTCCTGTGTAAACCGGGTGAAGTTTGAGTGAAGTGTTCTTGTTTCCAGGGAACTTGCATCTGGGATGCTCAGTTCACCAAAAGTTACTTTTCTCCCTTTCATGCTAAATGCTGTTTGATCCAAAACTTCTTCATTTTCACCGAAAAGCGCCAGCACCCTCTTCATTAATCGAACATCGTTGGACTGCCGAAAGAAAGCCATCAGATGCAGTACGTCGCTCGTCTCTTTCTCATCCCAAAAGGACTTGCCTCCATAACGAAGAACCGGCTGCTCTATGAGGCTTTCAAGCTGATCAAGATGTGCATTACCTCTGCTAAGGATTGCCCAGCCATTTGGGTCTTGGTTAATTAGATTGAGGATGCCTTGAATCTGTTCATCCATATCAACATATGAGCGGAAATTAACTTTTCCACCACCACTTTTAGCTGAACGCAGATCCTTAACGTATCTGTAAACATTTTTTTCAATCAATGCCCCTGCAACCTTAAGAATTTCTGGTTCACACCTGAAACAGGTATTTAGATAAAATATGTTTGGCCTGAATTGTTTTTCAAATTGCTGGAATATTTTTACCCCGCCGGAGGCCCTGAAAGAATAGATTGCCTGATCATCATCCCCTACGATGCTCGTGTTAACACCACCCCTTGTATGTAGTGCGATCCAGGCATACTGAATCGAGTCGGTGTCTTGCACCTCATCTACAACTAAATGCGTCAAATTTAGTGGCTGCATTTTTCCTGAGTGCATCTGGCCCACGACAAAACGTGAGAGTGCATTTAAGTCAGCTACGTGGTCTTTCTGACATATTGCCTGGTATGTGTTGAACAAGTGGATTTGTTGACGCGTATGGCGAACTGAAATGATGTCTGTATCCATTTCCCTTCCAATCGCATCAATAGCAAATTCAGCTTCCGGGTAACGGAAAGGCGCGCCTGACTCCTTTAACGCACGATGAATTACAGAACGCTGTGCCGAGCTAATCAGCATCTTGCCCTTCCAGTTGACCATGTCCAGTTGCATCCGGATAAAGCCGTGGAAAGTATTTACCAGCACCCTATCCTGGTCTTTTTTACTTAACCGACTTTTCAGCTTTTCAGCCAATGAATTTGTTGCAGCGCGAGTAAATGTGACCATTCCAACCTTGGCATATGGGAACTGCCTGAGGATTGAGATCACAGCCTCGATCATCGTAAATGACTTCCCAGACCCTGGTGCTGCAATAACCATATTATTTGCGTTTGCATTTTCAATGATGACCCTTTGCTCATCTGTTGGTTTACCCATAAAAGCCTCTGAATATTTAGTCCCACTGATTATACGATTTAATTTAGAGGGATTTTTCTTTACAAGGCTGGTTTTTGTTCGCTTCACATTTTTTCATTTTTTCTGCATTTTGGTTGTTTGAGAAACTGACGAGTATGAAATAATGCTTCTAGACAAAAAAATCATTCAAAGAAGGGTCTCAAATGAAAACTAAACGTTTTGTATCTCTGGTTTCTGCTTTTGTTGCCAGTGCATCGCTGGTTGGTTGTGCCCGGGATGCTGGTAAAACCCCGAATTCTGCACAGCACAGCGACACTCATGGGCTCTACTGGCATGCTAATTCTAAAGACTCGGTAGCCAAAAATGCTTACTCTTTGGCCGGTTTTGACGTTACTTTTAATGAAGAAACAGTCCAGCCGGGTGGCGATGCAGATAACTTGCTTTCCAAACTGCTAATTAGTGGCTCTATGGGCTATGTTACAGGAGGGCTCAGTGGATTAAGTATTATGAGTTTGGGATCAATGTACAGCTCCTCTGACGCTGAATATATCCAGGTTAACCAATACGTCGTCTTTGTCCCGAACCCTAAAAAACTTCCTTATAACGATGAAAGCTTAGTACGTGCCGGTGCTGCATATGTTTATAATCACACCAAAGAGTCACAGGTGGCACTCGGGTTCAATCCTTCGAAGCAAAGTGCGGCTCTGGCTTCATGCAAGATTGATATGGCAGTGATGAATAAATGGAGTACCTGCGACCTCCCTTCAAAGCCAGCTGCCGACGTAATGCCGACTAAGTCCATGTACAGCTTCCAGGTTATTCGCCCAGCGTCTGGATCTGAAATCCCTCAACTTAATCTACCTGCCGGTGATTATTCAGTAGTTCGTTACGTATTCATTCCATTTAAAGGCAATGAATCTAGTACTAACTTCTCAGGTATTATTTTCCGTTCTGACAGTCCAAAATTCACTACCCCAGGTGGCGTTGCTGCATCTATTAACGGTAAAGATTATTATCTTTTCGCAGGAGAATATGGTCAGAAGGGTTTCCCTGAAAAAACTCTTAAAGCAAAATAAAAATAAAGGGGCTTTACAGCCCCTACATTTAGTATTTTGGTAATTCCTTCCCAGTAATTGGGTCTACATAAGTTGACCCAACTTCACAAATCGCGGGCCGTGGTAGATAGCTACAGTCCACATTCTCCTCTTTAATTGCCTGATTATTTTCCTGTCTAGCTTTTATCATATTATCCTCACCACCCATTGATTCTTTCGTTCTTTGGGATGGAAGTTGGTAATTTTCATTTTTAAATGGCAAATTTTCTGTTATCGATGACTCGGAGAATGTAGCGTACTGATCAGGAACTTCTCCGACCTGGACGGCATCGTTAATCCATTCAGTTAAATCGATCTTATCAAAATCTAATCTCTGTATTTGACTAATTGATAATCCAACGCAACTCGAAGCAACCGGATCTATTCCAAGTTGAGGATACGCCTGCTGCATAATCACGCGAGATAACATTGAATTGTAGCAGCACATGTCTGTTGCTTTTTTAACACACTTCTTTGTAAATCCCATATTGAGATATTTAACACAGCGTTCAGTATCCAGTGTGAAACAGGATTTCTGATTTTTATGAATAGACGCTTCCATTTCTTTTTGATCACAGGCCACAAGCATTTCAAGCAACATTTTTGTTATTTGATATGCGGTATAAATCCAGCCAATGACATTTAATGCAAGCATAAAGTTTTGAATTGCTGCTGAAAAGACTACTTCGCCACCCGTTGTCGCTACATTTTTAAAAACGAAGTCCCTTACTGTATCGGGAAGCAAGTCATATGCTTTTTCCATGGCCATCTTCTTAAGGGTACCAAGCCCGAAAGAGCTCATTGTCTCCTTAGCAAGTTGACCACTTCCACCAGCAGTGGATGAACCTACTGTTCGCCCAAGGTTACCGGCCACATTTTCGTAGACGCTGGTTAGCGAACTGGTGACATTGTTCCACATCTGACCAACAGTTTTACCTGCCGATGCTGTCCATTCACCAACCGAGTTAGCCATTGAAGCCCAGGTTCCACTCTCCCCACCGGTCCAGCTTACCAGCTGAGCATTCACTCGTGTCCAGTTCGTGTTTCGGATCATCGACCCAGCCAGCATAATCGCCTCTAGTGAGCCAGCGGTACCCTGTGGCTGTTCGCAGCAATCTGTTTTGGCCAGCCCGTTCACAAAACCAACGGACCTGCCGCACCATTCTGCTTTCCCCTCAAAGACGGAGCAGGAATTAGGGTCGTTGGGATCTTCGCATTTTGCCTCACCCTGCATGTACTGAACCATGTTTGAGTACGCGGCCACTTTCCCAAAATCATTGTTTTCCTCTTTTGGGCCGGTTTCGCATGTTCCACCAGAACATGGGATCATACCTACACAGGCGTTAGTCTGTGACTCTACCTCTCTGACGACGTCCTTACCTCTGTCACACGTATATTTCTGCTCATACATGTAGCATGTATTTGTGCCTTCATCGAACCAACCTTCTGCACAAGTCTGTGTATCGAGCACACACGCAGCATCATTTTTATATGTGCCGCAAGCGTCAGGCATATTTTTAATGTCGTCGTAGTTGTAGCAGAGGTCTTTTCCTGCGGCGTCTTTCATGATGTTTCCCTTCGCATCATATGAGCACAGCTTTTCCTTCGCCAGGGGATCACAGAAGTAACCTTCAAGGTTTGTTTTCCAGGTTAAGAACCCGGTATCGCCTTTATAAAGCGGTGTGGCCATTTTAAGCACAGTTTCCGGGAGCCGCTTTGTACCGACATCCATGTTCACAAACCGGTCAAACCGACAGAATGAATTCGGCGTTTGTACTGCATCAAAACAACCTGCGGGTTCCTGTATATGTTTATCCTCCAGCTTCATATTTTCAAAAGTCAGCTCAACTTCAAAATAGCCTTCCCCACCGCCACCTACCCAAACGCGTGACGCCATTGTCACTTCACGGTCCACCTCCTGATATACAGAGTTTCTTACCTGGTCGGTAATATCGTAGACTTTGTCAAGCTTCCATGATTTTTTCAGCTCCCATGGCCCTTGTGGTGATGGATAATTGCTACTTCTATATTCTCCATCTATGTGAGCAAAAATCTGCGTTCCATCAAGCGTGACCCTCATATGATCATCCCACTCTGCATTAATTATTTTCGCAGTTGCAAGCTTTGCATCAGGATGAAATTTTAAGGTTAATGAGTTGTCATATACTCCATCGTTCCAATAGTTGTCGTCTCTTCTGCCGAACCAGACCCTCACACAATTATCCCCGCACATAGACATATCACCATTACCACCTGAGATATAAACAGGTACGGAAAAATCACGAGTTATTGTGCAACTATTAAAGTTATCTTTCTTGGGTGAGTTGCAGTAAAACTCTTTATAATCTGGATAGTGTGTAGTAATAGTTTGTTTTTTTGTTTCCGTATTGCAACTCTGTAGCCAGTTGCCTGTACCGGCTACAGCATTACCAATTTCATTTCGGCCAGCATTGAACATAGGGTCGTTAGGTTTAATATTAGATGCTGGGTTGTCTTTATTTGCATTCACCAGTGTACGGTAGGCAACCCCATCGTAACTCTGCGCTTCAAACAGCTGACTTTTTCGATTTTTGATGTCATTGATGAATCCATCCTCATCTCCATACCGGCCACCGGAATTAAACTGAATATCACTGTGCTTCTGCTCTGAGCTGAATAGCTCTCCTGTACTGGTTTTGGTTCCTGCCGTTGTATTCGTGTTGTTACTTATACCAATGTTACCGCTACTGTCTCTGGAAAGTAACTTTGCCCCCTCTTTCGTATAATTAGAGTTGATCGTACCGCCCGTCATGCTCGGTAACTGTACGGTCTTACCGATCGACTTGCCGTCAGATGCAGCATTACTCATAACACTTTCGTTTGAGTTCAGCGCCCCGTACTTCCCAACGTCTAAGTTTATTGAATCTGCTTTACCTACATATTTATCTGATATTTTTCCGCTCAGGTTTTCCCCGGAATCAGCATTCTTGTACTTCTCTACAATATCCTGAGCACTTGTTGTTGCATTTCGATTTGCGTTGGGGTTCGCAAGGTCAAAATTGTTTTCCAACTGATCAAATATCGCATCAGCTGCGTATATTTTTGGTGTCATAACCATGTTAATGAGCGAAACGTAAAATGCCCAACTCATAGTATTTGCGAGCATAGACGCAATAATTGTTGAAGCAATTAATTTCCTAGTTTTCATATTAAAAGCCTCCTGCAATTAAGCGCCGGGATTAAAACGCACGCAACAGTCATTATATCTCCATAGCATATAGACATAATTATCTATGCCTATTTTCTTTCGTCCACCTTTCAGCGTTGACCAATCATGTACGGAGTCACCAAGCCTATGGCAGCAATCAGGCCCTTTAGCTTCTGGCGTTGGGTAAAGCATTGAAAGTCTATATTGTGAACGAGGAGTGAAGTATTCCCATGTTTTCTCACACATTGCATCTGCTCCCATTGTTCTCATTAGCATTCCTTGCCGATGTAACTTAGTTAGTAGTCGTTGTGTAATAAGGGAACTGGTTCTGACGGCATCATCATTCGCATAGACGTGCCCTGTAAGCGGGTACAAGTTACCATCACAACCGGCACAAAAATAGGCAGCCAAATTATCCTTTCCGGCAGTCACTGCCACGCAGTCAGCAGCACATACCATTGAGGCAATAGGGTTTGCAAATACCACAGCTTCGGGGTTCAGCACGAGCGTCAACAGATCACTTTCCCACATTGGATCAACTTCGCTGATATACGTCAGACTGGCATCAATATAAGGTTCTGCTGTACATTCACCGATTATCAGCAATTTCAACATTGTCATGATCGGGAATTCCCAGAGATGTACGTCGTAGAATCCGGCTTCTGTAGCAGTCATAGGCTGGTTAGTATTGCTCTTGCCAATATCGAACTGTGATTTTTGCAACATGGTTCCCTCCAAAAATGGGCTGCACCATGGGCTTTTCACTACTTCTACGATTTTAACTGGCTGGAAAAAACTTAACTGCCATCCGATTTCTGGTATCCCATTTTGGTCTGTGCAATAGCAGCCGGGGCGTGAGGGTGCGGCACCTTCAGGTGCCGCACCAATTCCCATGATCCGCATCGGGAAGATGCAACTCCAGCAGATATTTTTGATTAGTCCCTGCCACACACCAGCTGACTGGCACATTGCTCCCGGGACGCCGGTATCTGCGGCCATGGTCATTGCAGGCAGGGAAAATGACAGCATGACAGCAACCAAAATTTCCAAAAGTAACTTTTTTAGCTTCTTCACCGGCACGCTCACTATTTAGTAATGAATGTTGTCACGCTTTCCATATACGTAACCACTTTGTTGAAATACTCTCTCATCAGGTCCGGGTAATTCAGAGTCAGCCATGTGGCCAGCAGCGCCCCTAAAATAAATCCGATCTTCATATCAGTTCTCCTCTGCCGAGATTTTTTCTCCAACACCACGTATTTCAGCTTCACTGAATTGCGTTATCCGGAATTTATCTTTTTCAGTTGAAATCAACACTGGAGTGTTTTTAATCTGGAAGCGGGAAATAATTTGCTCATTGACTTTGAATACTTTCCCGTTAAATTTCTCGCGCAGATCATTCAGATGGTCCCAACCATTTTCCTGTTTAATTCGCGTAAACATCGGCATAACCTGTCCGCTGCCAAGAAGTTGGCGATATTGCTTCTCAGCCCAATCAAGCTGCCCCGGATTCAATGGGTCAAAAATTATCATGGTGAGGTTCTGCGGGAACCTGCTCAGCGGGTTAATCAGCTCGCCCGCAGAAGCAATGACGCGGCCCTGCTTATCTTTCACGTCCTGAGTGACCCTGATAGTCGGGTCAATTAACCATTCCTTGTGCTCCTGAGCCGGAGGCAGATTAACCATGAATTGGTTCTTCCATGTGTCTGCAACAGCTCGCTTCTTGGCGCCCTCCCAGTCATACTTTTGTGCTCGCTCTTCGAGCTCTTTAATAATGCTTTTCTCTTCGACCGGATAGGTCGTACCAGCATTAGGTAAAATATCCTGATCGGGATTTCTGGCCAGTTCTCGCTGGAAGAAATCAACGTTAAACGAACCGACCATTTTAGCGAATCGGGATTCCTCACGGGAGATAATTGTCGGGACCTGCGTGACCTGGTACTGGTCAAACGCATCAGGGTCAATCGTAATCAGTGGAGAGTCAAACTTCCCCTTCACCACCAACTGATTGATTGCAGCCTGAGTCTCCGGAAGACGCGTCGTGCCTTTCTTCAGACCATTAAAAACCACTCTCGCCTTATTTTGTGACGCGGTACGGAGTAGATCTTCTAGGACGTAATCAGGCAGGCTAAATGACGCAAAGATAGTGATACCGTTTTCTGTCGAAAGCACCTCTTCCCGTCTGCTATCTATTTTTCGTTCGAAGTCAGCGGCGGTGATCCCTGAGGTACCAAACATTTTTTCGATATTCGTCGACTGGCTGCGCATTACTTCTGGTTTATTTTCGACAGACTTCAGTGCTGAGTCGTTCAGCTGAATATTTCCCTGAATTTCATCACGTCTGCGAATAATGTCATTAACTGCTTCAGAATTATTATTCTGAGCGCGTATAGCCTGAGTATGATCGATAACCGCCTGCACACTGTCAGCATTCATACCCGGTACATAGCCCCGATTCGTTGGCTGACTGATGTCCCTGTTTTGCTTCAAAGCTTCAGCCTGGCGGACGTACTTCTGGACATCCGGAGAATCCAGAGAGCCTGACGAGAGCGGGCCTTCTGCTGTTTCCGGCGGCGTTGACTGAGCGCCCAATACTTGAGCTTGCCTAGCAATGTCGTCAGCAACCTGTTGATACTGGGGGCTAGCCGTAGCGGTGGACATCAAGGCGTAAAACGCCAGGCAGGTGGCCAGAGGCTTAATCGTTGTTTTTAATTCAATAGATCGCATATGTTTTCCCAATAACTGAAGTCAACTTAACCGGCCCCCAAAATCGTGAGTCCCATGAGTGATCCGTTTGGCCAATTAAAAAAACTTCTCCTTTCGGAATAGTTAATTCTCTTTCAATAGACTCAGCAGGTATGTTGTATTTCATTGAAATACGTCTGGCATTAGCTTTATAAAACTTGCTCCCGTTATAAACGCCATCCATTGTGACTCTTAGGCGATCTCCGCCTACCCCCGCCACAATTTTAATAACCTTCTCATTTTCACGTATAAATCGGACTGATTTTGGCATATGAAATGCAATGATGTTTCCTGCCTTGACAGATTTATCCTTCAAGTCAATCATGTAAAAATCAGCAGGTAAACAACCATTTAATAGCCCATGTCCAAATGTAAATCGAGTAAAGAAGATGGCCAGTACCAGTATCAGAATTGCCAAATTGATCGGCACGTACCAATCAAAACTCAGTAACCCACGCTTCTTAGGTATGTATTCGCTCATAACCTGCTTCTCTCAGATACCGGAACCAAAGGACTAATTTTTACATTACCTTAATACCTATTATCCATGTTTTGGACCGTCATTATTTCTACAAAGCCAGTTATTTCTGATAATTTACGCCCCTCTTTTTCTTTCATTATTGCCATTGATTGGTGATTCATGAGACTTGTATCACCGTTCATGCAAAGTAACTTTTCCGACGAAATCAATTCAAAAGACCAAAGACAAAAAGCCGGGACATTACTGTCCCGGCTTCTATTTCAGTACATAAATTTGTCTTACTGCGATGTACCAGTTGTTTCTACAGCCTTTGATTTTTCCTCATCTGGGCCATATACGACCGTGCGCTGTGTTGCTGAATCTCCACTATCATCATATGCGACTACACGGATATCTTGCTTCCCACGATTAAGATTTTTCGATAGTGTCGCAGTGCTGCCAAAAACATTCCTTAGTTCATCATTGATATACCATTCATAACGAACCAGTTTGCCATCAGTATCGACACATTTATTTGTGAAACTCCAGCTCATATTGGATTCTGTATGGCTTAGCACACATTGCGGAGCGGCGTTTTTTACAACATCAAAATCTACTGATGCTGTACCACGCTGTCCCATTTTACTGACAACATCCAGCGTGATTTCATATTTTTTCTCAGTAAGACCGGGAATTCCCTGAGCCCAATAGTTTTTACTACCCTGGACAACCTCTCCATTTACTTTATACGTCACCGTATCAATACTGTCAGCAGAGTGCGCCAGTTTAATATTAGATCTTAGTGTGACATCAAGAGGAGCCCTCATGAACTTATTAGAGAATTTTGGGGTCATTTCAACAGTCATCGGAGTTTGCTCATCGACGACGAAGGTATTTTCAATACGCTGTTCGTTATTACGGTTATCGCGGAAAACGATCATCAACGTATATTTACCCGGCTTCGCAATTGCAAACTCTTTCGTATCTCCTTCATCTTTTGAAATGGAGATATTTTCCTTATCGTAGATCCACTCCCGTGAATAAGTTACTCCCGGATAGTCACCGTCTTTTATTCCGGTCAGGGCGACGTGTAAGGTCGACGGGGCCATAGTGTATTTTAGCTTCGTACTGACTTTCATTTCAGGGAACTTATACACCCAGGACTTAATCGATACTTTCCGCGTGGAAATGGTACTTTCCTTGCTGTCAGCGAGCCATGCACTGTATGTAAATGCCGCATAGCCTTGCTTATCCAGCATCTCCTCTGTCAGCGTCATCGACAACTTAGGCCCTCTGATTTTCTGTCCGTCAGGGGCAGTCCATTCTTCAATGACGTCATTTCCGTTCTGGTACCGACTGTTCGGGTTGGAGTATTTACCATCTAAAGTAACTTTACTTCCCACCTCTACCTTTGAAATGCTGCTCACTGAAACGGAAAGGCGCTTGGGTTTAGCGACCGTTAACCGCGCAGACGTCTCTTTCCAGGAGGACTCTTCAGCCAGGTCGTCTGAATCCAGATAGCGCATCCGGGCGTAGATAGTTGGCGGAAGCTTCTCAGCGGCAGTCACGGTATAGGTAGTGTCACCCGCGACCCAATTAATTTTATCTTCCGACCACATTACTTCAGCCGTACCCTGCGGAATCGGCTCATCATTATCCAGCAACGAGACTGGTAAATCATCGCCTTCAAGAATTTCCGCAACATCAATACTTAGCTTAGGCTGTTTGTACGTTACAACTGTCAGCACGTCGCTATAAGACACTTTTGACGTAAACTTGTTGGTCATCTTGGCCCTGTAGAGCCACTTACCGACGTCAGTTTTTCTGATTGAAATACTTCTCTTCCCAGTCATGTCCGAAAGCATCGTCCATGTCTGCCCATTGTCTGACGACTCCTGCCACTCGGTAGGAGCAAGCGCATCAGAGTTAGCTGTGCTGGCCGATTTGAAGTTCACAAGCGTACTGAGCGGGATACGGCCGATAATCAGGCTCTTTGAGAGATTACCCTCCAGCTCTTCACCCTTATACACACGTATGCCGACCGCACTTGTTTCCCGGGTCAATTCAAAATCAGCGAAAGGCGAACGGACTTTAGCTATCCCGACAAGACGCATGTTCCCAAGGTCCATATTCTCGATTTTGATTTTTGTTTCGACTACCCCGGCATCATTCACCGGCAATGCCTCGGTTAATGGGGTACGTTCATACGTCGTTTTAAAACGGCCTGTTTCTGGATCTTTACCATAGATACTTTTCTGAGCGTAAATGGTTACATCCCAGTCACCCATTGTCGTCCGGCTAAATGAGCTTTTGCGAGTTGAATTGTTATAGCGCCCAACTGACACCTTCAACGGTAATTCCATTGTAGTAGCCGTCTTTTTGTCTTCGACTTCCATCGTAGCCCGAATGCTGAAGTCGGGGACCGTATACACGTTAAGTGTATCGGCGGTCCGCATTGTCGGGTCCTTCGAGTACTCTACAGCAATGTCGAATACATTTTTCGTCCACAGTGGGGCTGCGGCTACTTTCAGACGCTGAACGAATGTAGTTGCATCGTTGTTTGATGAACGGTTTTTAAACGTCGTTTTTGTGTTCTCACCCCCGTTTTGCGAAACATAGACTGTCACATCAGCAGGTACCACTTTTGCCAAGAGGCGAGCAGCTTCCCCACCTGTCGTGTACGCTAGTGCAGTGTTAGGGTTGATCCCAGTTACCAACTTATTTTTCTTGTAAGTAAGGATTGGGTTATATGGCAGTTGAGTTGTCAATACGCGGCGGTATTTGGCCGACACAGCTTTAGAGCCTCTACCGTTTATCATATAGACTTGGTAATCGAGCAGGTTTTCGCCAGTTTTATTGAAGAACCCCGTAAGTCCTGGCGTCCTGCCTTTAAAGTAAAATTCAAGCCCGTCCGGTACATTGTTCCACTGAGGGTAACAGGCAGTGATATCAGATTTGCCGCCATACCACTCAAGATAAGCCTGCGCGTTCTCTTCCGTAGTAAAGAGAGTGCATTTATCACCGGCTGTCTGACTCATCAGATCGGTATATTGCCGAACGCGAGAATACAAGGTGACGTCTTTTTCTAAGTTTTTAAGCGCAAACCCTGTCGGTTGATACGTGAAAGTGGTATTGAATGTCACAATCTTGCCATACAGGTTTTCCGCCACGACTGTGATTTCGTGGTCAGCATTCACATCTAGATCATCCCCCACCGGCAGATAATAAATGCCTTTGTAGTTCGTTGGGGTGAGTTCAACAACTTTGTTATCGATAGTAACGGCTTTAATATCCGCAACCCCGGCCTGCCCCTGGAATGCGGCAACAATAATTTCATTTAAGAAATAAACAGGTGCTCGTTTTGCCAGCGCTGCCCCATCCTTAAGTACCATGAGTGTGGGGTTATCAGAAAGCATCAGTTTGCTTTCGGGCTCATTGTACGTAGACGTATTCTTGCTAGTATTCTCTATAGTGAACGTGGCGGCATAAGAGCCATTCGTCAGGTCTGTTAAGTCAAAGATATACAGATACTCATCGCCGACCTTCTGGGGTCCGCTCACGGGCTGGAGGGTACGCCGTATCGGTGTTACCCAGGATTGCTTAAAGTCGATAACCGTACCGTCATCCAAAGTTACTTTTGTTGTCGGCTTGAAAACCCCGTCCGGCACCATCGTCAGCGTCATAGCTGTTGGTAGCCACCACTCGCCTTCAGTCTCTTCCTGGGGCACTTTGACGGCTACAGCTACCGTTTTAGCGCCGGTATAGATTTGCTGACCGCCAATACTGATAGTTTTAGCTTCATCAGTGAAATTCCAGAGAGTATGGTCAACAACAGGAGGACGGTAGTCCCAGGTCAGCGTAAGCTTTTGCGCTTCAGGAGGGGCAAAGTAATTATTTTTCGAATTAGCGGTGACAGTTATTTCCCGTGAACCTATCAATAAATCCGAATCACTTACTTTAATACTTCCTACATCGATCGTGCAACTGGTCCCACCAATAGGGACTTCACAGGCAGAACCCGATCCGATAGAAATATATTGCACAAAATTGCGGGGTTCTACTGAGACGGCAAAACTCCTGATCACTTCATCCTTAATATAAGATTTAAGTGTGTAACCCTCTTGAACCAGCCCATTCATAGACGACTTTAGGCCGGTGATCGTCGGTTTAACCGGTACGAGAGCATTAACTGTATACTCCCCTTTCACTACTTCTACTTTTTGCCTTTCTGTACCGGAAAAATAGGAAATTTTGTAAGGGAGTTTTAGGTCTCCTGAGCTGTTTGGAATCCCGGTTAACGTGAACCCGTTAGCAGTAAATCCAGAGCTATTTGGAAGCCACTCAAAGAAGCAGACAAGATTATCCACCGTTGATGTCGCACGATCATCAACCGTCACATTACATGCGGTTCCAGAGCCTGAGGCAGTAATTATATTATTGTTTACGAATGCAACAAAATCGCCCGGGCCGGGATTAAACGTGACGGCAGGCATATCAGCCTGGAGTTTTCCGGAAATCATAATTGCCTCGGCATGTACCGACTTAATCGAGGCAATTAAAGAAAACAACAGGGTTAAACATAAACCTGATTTTCTCATGACGAACACCTGTTTTTTTTACGCAGAATTAAAATTACTCTACGATAAAAAAATCTGAAATCTTGTTCGTTAAGAGGAAAAAAAATATTAATTTTTTGCTAAAAATTGAAGATTTTTAACTCACTGACAGCTTTTCGACTCCGAAAGGCGCAGAGCAGTTATTATCGATTCTGAGGATACCCATGGCATCTTAAGCGTCAAGAATCCAAGCAAAAAAAGTCCTGTTGAAACACAATCCATTTGCGTTACGGGAAGATTATAATTTATGGGTTTAAATGAACCCCTTTCGACCGGAACAATGCCTGACGTGACTAACAAGCCCCCACGGTCATTTGGGCCGATAGTGATATTTTTGTAAGCCTGGTGTGTGCGATGCGTGGTTTTTCTCTTTTCAATTTTAAGTGTAGGTTTAATTCTCAGGAAGACAGAAGCCAGCGCCATGGCTTCGTTTTGGGATAGTTTCATGAGAATACTTCCCTCTGAATTCCACCCATATTCTCTATTGTCAGCCGGAGGGGCGAATTGGAGAGTAAGGTAATATTTTTCAGCCTCGCTTATGAAGGCTGAATTATCAGCAGACCGACTTATGTCGACGTTCACTTCAAATGCCATCGCCACTGACTGGCTGAAGACCCTAGCCCGTAGAGCCTTCGTTCCAATAGCTTCCAGTTCTTTCATTGCTATGCTCTCTTCTTAAAGAACCATATACCGGAGATGACTTCATTATCCTGGATGCGTATCAAATCCGAAATAACAAAACCACCTTTTCCTTCCGAAATTATCATGGTGTAAGAGCTCGTATGCACAAGCCGAGCATTTTTGATTGGTAACCCAGCACACTTAACAGAAATTTCATCAGGCGAAACTTTTTCAACAAAAGTAACTTTTGATGCAACACCATTGATATGTATGTTTCCGTTATCTGCAATTTTAACGTTTAACGAAGGTGTGGATTCTTTATCACAGGGTTGGAAAACAGACGTGGCTTTAAGAACTTTGCCAGTAAAATCGTACAAGTCGGGCTCCGCCGGTCTTGCGTTGAAAAGCGAGTAAGCCCCCGCAATTGTTAAACCGAGCACTACAAGAGGTAATAGTTTCTTGTAATTAACTTTCATCCTCCAGTTCCTCTCCAATCAGGTGTAAAGCACTCACGCACATAAGCCTAAGCTGATACAGCAAATTGTCGGCGGTGATACCACCAACAAATGTCACTGTACGGCGTATCGATACACCACCAGGCTCGCATTGAATATGGCCAATACCCGCATCGCGAAGAAAATCATTCTCGGCGCTTACGAGGTCTGCTTCCGCAGGTGGAATGACCACTTCGATGAGTATTGTATCAATTGGAGCCCATTCCCAGTCGTACTTAAGGGAGGAAATTGGAGCGATAGAAACATGAAATTCATCAATATTAAAAATTACAGGTTTTTTGCCCGTTGATTCAGGCTGAATGAAGGGATTCTCGACCAGGACAACTGGGAATTCAGAAATAGACAGAACTTCGATTAACTGATCTCGACGTAAACCATGTATTAGTGAGTTGCGTGATAACATTCAGTCAGCCTTCATTATAATAATCAAACAGTTACACATGATGCCGTTAGTTTCTTTATGCTCATCCAGATTGCACGGCAGAAACTCTTAGGATCATAGGGTGCTAGGGTAACAAAAAAACCTAACTTGACCAGTAAAGCATAGAGATTTTTTACATAAAATAATAAATAAGTACCAATTTTAGTAAGATATTTCTTACTTCAACCAATACTTTAGGACAAATCTGTACCCGTTTTAACACCTGTTCTTAAATCGTGCAAACGAACAACCATAAACAGGAGCTAAACCACCTTTTTTTTAGTAGTATACATAACTAAAATTAGGTTTCATAAAACAAACTGGTTAGACCTGAAACAACCAAAGAGGTTCATAATGAGTTTTTGAGTTGGATCTATAATTCTACGAAATTATTTAACTTGCTATGCAGCATTGAGTGTTCCATTAACTACATGTAACCGGTTCACCATCCAACCTCATCTACTAATAATATACCAACAAAAAAGCCAGCTGGTAAGCTGACTTTTTTGAGAGATTACAAATTTTAATCAATTGATACTTCTATATTTACTTTGCAAGATTTGCGAGGTTTGCATTTGCCCTTTTCTTCTGCTTTGTTGTCACACCCTGCACTTGCGCTTGTTCACTGAGCGCCATGGTTTCGGTTTGAGCTAAGTTAACGTCCGGAGAACCATGATTAGTTTTTAGAACTGAATCATTCTGATTTGCGATCGCAACAGGCGGCAAGGTCTCTACAGTCACAGGCATGGAGTTTTTGGCCAGTTCTGTAGACATTAATTCCAACCGCTGTTCCTTTGCTGTCTCAGGCTTTACTGCATCACTGACATCAGTTTGACAATTAGTTGAAAATACAGCAGCAGGATTCTTGCAATTATTAATCTTTAAAATTAAATCGTTGAATTTCGAATCAAGCATAAGACTTATTTGTTCTTTCAACTGTTCATTACTTAAATCACTCTTTTTAAATTCATCATTAAAAAACCGATTTAGATCAGCAGCCGTTAATCTCTCATTCAGTCCATTAATAAAACTTGATAGCTCGGGGAAGAGGTTATTTAGCACTAACCCCGTAGTGATTGCAGACCTTATTATGGAAAGCTGTTCGCCACGATGTGTTAAGTCACTTTTTTTTAGAAAATTATAGGCATACGGAGATTGCCTTTCCGATAACCAAAACGCGCTAATCTGGATGCGATCGTTTTCCTTCTCAGTTTTTTTTGTCATACCCCCCCCCCTTTACAAAACCATCATCACGCAAAAACAGTATCTGCAATAGCCAGTGAGAGAGCGAATTGCGGATTATCTACCATGATGATTTTCGATTTATCAAAATGTTCACGCACTGCCGGTTCAATCAGGTAAGAACCCCCACCGACTAGGAATACATTGTGCGGACGTTCTTCCACCTGAGTGACTGCTTTGATCACTTTTTCTTGAAGTTGCGCTACGGCACTATTTACGGCTTGGAAGACACCATCAAGATCATCGGAAGAAACCTTTAGTGAGGCTTTGTTATCACGATTGTCGACCAAGTGTTGAATATACGCGTAGCTTGCGTTCAGCTTTGAAGAATCCAGATAACGACGGACTTCATCATATACGATAGAACAACCAATACGGTCAAAACCCTTGACTCGGGAGATCTGTTCCAGCTGACCAGTAATGCTTGCTACATCAAGTGTTGTCCCACCTAAATCGATAACCAGGCTTGATTCAAAAGATTCAATTAACTCAATTTCATCTGCACGAGTTACCGCCGGAAGTGACTCAGGAAACACGGTAACTGAAACAACATTAAATGAAACACGCTTACCATCAATATAACGTTCAACCGGCTTCATCAGGTTGTCTTTTTTCCGTTGGATGTTTTCGTCATTGGTTTCACCCAAAGCGGTATAAAACTGACTAAGTGGCAATGTTACATAGAGATGAACATCCTGCGGCTCTAAACCAGAGGAATGAAGAGCATGGTGAACATTCAGACGACTGATCTCATCGTACTGATGCGCAACGTCGGTAGTTTCAAGGGCATTACTAGATTCACTGTGATGAGAGAATCGTTGAAGGCCATCAATAAGGTAATTAAACGGAATAAGCCCGTCATGGCTTACCCGGAAATCTGCAACGAAACTATTTTGAGTCAATAAGGGAACAAGGTCACCTTGATTGTTAACACAAACCAGTTTTGCCGCTTTACTACCATCATCAATAACAACTTTAAGTGTCTCTAATTCAGTAGAGTTTGATTCAGCTACAGCCAGTTTTGTTTTTACTAATTCAGTCATGCAGAACCCCTCGAATTGGTTTAATTAACCCACCACTTTTGATATGGGATTTATACACTAATGGTTGCTTTAGGTCAACAAAAACGAGGCAAGAAACACACGTAAGTTATTGTTAAAAAAGAATCCTTCGTTTTTAAAAATTGTCTTGCTCTACTTTATGTACACTTGATAAAAACACACATAAATGACGTTTTCTTCAGCTTTACGACACTAAAAAATCCTATCCAAAGACGGCACTTAAAAGTCTCTCTGTGCGGATACTACAGATGAATTCAACTTCTATTTTGCCTAAGCGCAGAAATTAGCCCTCTTAACGAAAATATTGCCGACACTCATCCGGTATTATTACTGTACTTTCTAGAAGAGGCATTTATGGCATCTGAGCACGTCCAGACAATTGACCTGACTAAATATTCCGGAAGGGTTTTCTTTCTGGCAGACCCCCATGGACATTATTCGACGCTTTGTAATCTTATCCATTCGATATCGAGCCCAGATGAGGAACTAATCATTTTCCCTACCGGGAATCTCTTTGATTATGGTCCTGAGCCCATGGAGTTAATGACAGCGATAAACACTGGTATTTTTGATGGACGTTCTGTGCGAGTGTTCTCAGCAGCCGGGGCTGGTGAAGAGATGATGAAGAAGCTCTTACCCACAAATAATGATCGTAGGACTTATTACCCAAGCACATTTCTTAACGAACGGTGGTGTGCAAGAGGCGGACGTTGGCATAAACAAATTAACCGCAGTTATCTTGAAGAGGAGATCAGCAAACTGCTCTCCACCCAGCTGGCCACGGTGATGAAGGTGCTTTTTAAAGGAAATATTACTATCGGTGTTTGTCCATCCGACTACACGGACATACGACAGGGTTTCGACAATACCTATAACGCTCTCCTCGCGTTTAATCAGGCAAACGTGAATATCTTTCAGAGTCAGTTTCTTTTTGGTATGGATCACGCAGTCAGCCCAATGAATATTAGCGATGTCAACCTCGTTGTACTGGGTCGGAATCCGGTCAATAGCATCAGAAAGGCTCATGGGTTACCTTTGACTAACTTACCTGTACTCGTCGGCAACTGTCTCCATATCAATACTGGCTCGCTGTTCATGTCAGCAATTAGCGATCCAGCACTACTAGCCCCAGGTATACCTCGTACTACAGTTCCGGCAATAACGCTGGTCGAGTTGATACTGGCCTCAACACCAACCCTAATTTGCCACCAAATGATCCTTAATAAGAACGGCATTTACACACAAAACACAACACCACTTGACCTGGATTTAAAAGATAACAACATAGAGGCTGCTTTATAATGCAGAAATTAAAACTGATAATTTTACCGGTGCTGGCATTTGTGTGGCCATCAATCAATGCAACCGCATCGACTAAAACACCAATGCCTACTTCTCAGCAGTCAGTTGCTAAATCTGAGGCTAACTATGAATTTATTTCTATTTCTGCAAAATATGTCGACGGTATGTGGCTTGTTAATGGTCAACAAAGACCTGTAATTAAAACAAGCATGACTAAGCGTAACTATCTCCAGATCGCAAATCAGTCAACACTTACGCCTTTGAACCTTGTGATACCCAAAATTGCATTTGACGTTATAGCCAAAAATGGCGTTTTGTTATCAAATATTGTATCCCTGGATGAAGATGCAGCCGGTAAAAAAATTCTATGGTTAGAGCCGGGTTCCAGCCTGACAATCTCTTTCGTCAATGACCTATCCAGTACCCCATTACAGGCGATAGTGTCCGTAAGTAAATTGAATAAAAGCGTTATTGCGATTTTTGGACCAGACCAGGGTAAAAAATTCACCCTCCCCCAAACTTCAAAATCACAGGATTTTTCAAAGGAGTATGACCCTTCACCAGAAGTCGCACTACGTCTCAATGTGCCCAAAAAAATTCACTCTTCCGTCACAATCCCAGATGTCGCGACTGCATCATTACCGTCCTCACATACCTACGAGATTATAGCGACTGATAAACTCAGGTCTTTTATGTTTTCAGAGTTTGTTTGGGTTGGTAAACGTAACAGCTTCCTCGTTGGTTCTAATTATTTCTCCAAAAATTTGACGGTTTACCCAGGTGAAGAATTCGATATCAGCACCATACAGAAAACGATTATGAGGGCTAGTAATGATTAAAGCAGCCGGAGTGATTTTTATCTGTCTTTTGACTGGCTGTCAGTCGGTTGGAAGCAAAATTGCAGACCTCCCCTCAGTAGGTTTCGACCCTGTGATGAGCAACAAAAGTGAATCCTATACCGACGGAAAAGTTACTTTTCTGATTGAGAGTTCAGGCACTGATGTCTGGCTGCTCGCCAAGAATGGTACCAAGGAATTTATTGAGTTATCGGATCTAAATCTAGCCGGAAGCCGTTGCACCTATTCATCGCGTGGGAAACTGTTATTAACACCTGGTTCAGTTTCATTGTTTACTGTTCCGACTGTTGGTTTACTCGGCCTTTGCTACGACAACACTGACCAATTAACGTTTATTAATAACGCATTTACCAAAATTTCACAAAAGTCGAGTGATGGACCCACATTGCCATTGTTGTTCAGTATTAGATATGAATTTCCCGGCTCGGGTGAAACAAACACAACGCTAGTTACGCAATCATTAAGTCTTGCATTTTTGGAACAGGAGCAATCATGAAATCTATATTGGCCGTCATCTGTATTTGCTGCTGCGAGGTGGCTTTTGCTTATCCTTATCGCATCTACACAGCACCTGATGGTGCCATTGTGAAAAATATACTGACCAATGAAGTGATCGGTAGGACACCGGTTGAAGTTGATGTCAGTAATACTGAAGCAGGCTCCACGTTCGGGATATCTATGTATCGGCATGAGAATGTTGCAATAAAAATATTCACAGTAATGCCAAGCGCGGAAAATAACTTTACTGTTTCAGGTCCCGACGTTGCAACAATGTCTTTACCAGGTAAAGCCCCTTTAAACGTAATTAATGACAGTAATGCAGCAGCAGTTCACATAGATCTCAGGCCTTTTCTTTCTGAACCTGTACATCAACCCATTCAATAGTTAATTTAGGTCCCTGTCATGGGGACCTGCAATCTCATTTATAAGGATATTTGTTCTAAAGATCATGCAGTTACACGCATCTAGAATGATTAAGGCTTTACAGTATTGATAATGGAGGGAATGAAATTAAGGTCAACATAGTAATAAATCCGCATCCTTGCGATGCGGGTTAATGCAAAATTTAATTATTCTTTTTCTTTCAACTTCGATTTTATAAACTCCTCAATTTCTGCGATCAATTCGCTATTAATTCTATTAAATTCAAACCTAATTTTTCTTCCAGACGCATTTTTGCTAATCCTTGCATATTTATCTTTATTATCAAACACGGCTAATTCACGAGTTTCCCACCCCTTGCTAGGAGGTTTTATGTCAAGCTGTTCAACTACTGTAGTAATTTTATCTATTACTGTCTTCTGTGCTTCGGAAATATCGGTTACATCCAAGCTCCTTATTTCCTCCCGAACATTATCTACAACTTCCTCAAGAGAGAATAAATTCTTTTCGACGTACTTCTGTAGTCGGGATAAGCGATTGTAATACGAGTTAGGAATACCTTCATAGTCAGGAAAGAGAGCAATAAGAGAATTATCTATCTTCGCCGCCTGGATACGCTTAGAAACAGATACATGGCTGATTCCGAGATAATTAGCAAGCTCTTCATTAGTTGCAAATCCAAGGTCTTTCATTTTCTGTAAATACTGGAATCCAACTTCACGGTAAGAAAATCTCCGTGATGTCTGTGCTGCTGTAATGATGGAATTAATATCTTCCGGGGATAATTCATCCGGCAACACCCATAGTGGCAAATCCTTCGCAGATTGAATACAACAGAAACGCCTACGACTGCCCTCTATAAGCAGATACACCCCATTTCGTTTGACAGCAACGCCTTCTGTATCAACACCACGTACCTTAATTTGTTCCAGGATATCTCGAACTGCATTTACAGTGAGAGCTTCCTGGTTTCGTGGGTTCATAGGGTGTACTGCGGTTTCCAGTTCCACCTTCTCAGCCGGTACAATGATGTGTTCAGCTTCCAGCTTACGTCCATTATGTAAAGCAAACAGCTTCCTCAGTCGAGGCTGTGATTTCAGGCCTGGAAGCCCGGAGCGATGGCTGACTTCAGTACGCTTAGGTGCATTAATATAACGGGATTTGTCATTCCCGATATGCTGCTCATCACTCATGCGTTACTCCTTTCTTTCACAGAAAAACTCTTAATCTCATTTATAAATTGCTGGTAGACCGCCATTACAGATTCTTCAGCCACATCAAGCTGCTTAGGTGAGCAAAGCTCTTCAGACTTTTTAATATCCAATACGGTTCTGCCCCTTGATGCTGCGGCTTTAAACGCTTCGGAATTTTTAATATTTGCAGACATAAAGAGTTCCTGCACTGTTCTTACCAGTTTATCCAGAACAATTTTTTCATATGGACTCTTATCGTCTACGTTAACAGCCAGCACTTTGAACCACCTCAGATTTTCGCCCTTGCTCGGCGATTGTTTGAAACGCTCGCTGATGGTCAACATGAAATCAGTTGTGGAAGCATAATCGTATTCACGAGGTGATACGGCAACAAGAATGCCATCAGCGGCTTCATCAGCTGCCCAAGTGATTGGCGAATCCTCTGGTGGAGTATCGATGATAATCAGGCCGTATTTTTTCTTCAAAACAGGCAGAATAACTTCTTTGAATCGAAGTAATAGCTCTGTTCGTTCTTCTCTGGAACACTGCCAGTATTTATCTTTAAATCGCGCATCTGTAGGAAATGCTGTAATAACATCAAGATTCGGTAGGTGTGTCGAAAAAGGCATACTCTCAATGATTTCTTCTTCCGAATACCCTAAATCAAGGTATTTTTTGTAATCTGAGTCCTCTTCATAAACCCCTAAGATGGCGTCAATAGCAGTGAGGAAAACATCATCTTCCGCTACACTTTGTATCATCCCGCTACCAATTGAGCCTTGTGGATCCCATTCGATCAAAAGTGTCCTTGCGTTTAGATGCATATCAAGCGCTGCGGCTACAGCAAGAGCCCCTGAAGTTGTACTCTTACCCGTGCCGCCCTTATGGTTCTGCGTTACGATTGCACGGCTATGGTAATAGTCGCTGTACCGAGGACAGCCCAGAGCATCCATGATTTTTTGGACGTCCCACCTGGTATAGAGATGGTTTTTGTTCTGAAAGATAGGAGCACCAACCAGACCTCTATCTTCAAGATCGGCAAGGATTTTATTAAAGGTGACGCGTGACTTGCCAAAAAAATCTGACAGATTTTTTTTATTCAAACAATGGTTATAGATGAGGCGATCTACACCTTCAACACTATCATCCGAGACCGAAACCCTTGAAGAGACCAATAATGACTCCTTCAGGGAAATCTGCTCGCTCTTCATTCGTTGACCGACAAGGGCGATCTTATCAATTAGATTCATTCTCTTCCGATCCCTTTTAACCTAAATAATGAAATTAAACGCATATATGTACACTTTACGCATAATGCGTACATTCGTGCCTTATGCGTTTAATTGTAACCGTAATTCTAACTATACGCTAACGTTCTGTTTCTTTTTCGTCGATTATGGGATATCAGCCTCATCGGTTTACTTTGTTATGTGTAAAAAGAGAGTTATAAGGAATGACTTTCAACATTGGCGATAGCAAACTACCGACTTAACAAGAGTCAGCTATGTGGCAACTAACGTCAATTCCCCTGTATTCAAAAGCATCTCTTTTTGGGCTGGCGATTAACGGGGTTAAATGTTCCGGCACTCAAACAGCATCCCGCCCTGGGCTGGCGATTAAGGGGGTTAAATGTTCCGACACCCGGACAGCGTCCCTCCCTTGGCTGGCGATTAAGGGGGTTAAATGTTCCGACACCCGGACAGCGTCCCTCCCTTGGCTGGCGATTAAGGGGGTTAAATGTTCCCGCACCCAAACAGCATCCCGCCCTGGGCTGGCGATTAAGGAGGTTGAATGCTCCGGCACCCGGACAGAATTCGGCCTTGAGCTGGCGATTAAGAGGGTTCAATGTACCGCCGCTCCGACAGTATCCCGCGCTGGGCTGGCGATTAAAGGGGTTAAATGTTCCGGCACCTGGACAGTATCCGCCTTGAGCTGGCGATTAAGGGGGTTAAATATTCAGGCACCCGAACAGTATCCCGCCCTGAGCTGGCGATTAAGGGGGTTAAATATACAGGCACCCGAACAGCATCCCGCCCTGGGCTGGCGATTAAGGGGGTTAAATGTGTTCCGGCACCCGGACAGTATCCCGCCTAGAGCTGGCGATTAAGGGGTTATATGAATCAGTTCCCGGGAGGGATCTATACATGACCTACGATAAAAGCAAAACAACATTAAAGTTTGGTTGTAAGAACTGAAAAGTACAAAGTTGAAATATGAAACGCGGGTTGGACCTCTCTAACGTTAGTGGTAATGACTTATGGTGCAAACATAAATCTACATATTTATGGGAAGCTGGTTAGACGACGTCCGGTCTGAAGCGCACAGACTGAAAGAGTACCGTGTGGTTCGGCGTGAACCCAGACAATAATGTTAATTCTTCGCAGCAAAATAAGAGGGCGTTCTCACAAAAGTTGTGGAGACTTGTGCAGATTACTTCTTCTGAAATCTCGTAGGCCGTTCTAATTATCTCTATGTTACTAACATTTAATTTCCTTTACCTTTTCTAGTGTTTTCGAAATAAGGTTTCGGTGTGCTAGAACTTTGTTGGAATTTAAAGCCTGGACTCTAATACCGGGCAAAAGAGTAGAATATGCCAGGCCCCCGCAAAATTTTCGACGGCTAAGGCGCCATTCAGGAATGAACTAAATCCTTCCTGCTTACCTCGTGATCCAAAAGATGGCATTCAGAATACTAAGAAAGCACGCCGAATCTGAGCCTATAACCCTTTGGCTAAATTATGCAAAGCAATGTTACTCAACACCCGGGATAAACTTTAAGGTGTTTATATACCAATTTTGGAGATTAAGGCGCACATACCCGGCGGAGCGAATTGGTTGGATCGTCAGTAAATTGTTTTATTAGGAATAAACTTCCCCAATTTCAAGATGCGAATTTCAGGTTTTTTGGTAAATGGCACTACGCTTGTTTTACAGATAGCAACCAGTTACAACATCTCGATTAACCATATTCTAGTAATCACTTGAAGCTGAAAATGGTTGACTATACCAACCTAAATAGAAGGCATTTCATTTTAGTTCAAAACAAAACTGCAACTTAATAGTTATGGTTGGTTTAGATAACCACAAATACGAAAATTGACTAACAAAACAAAAAGAAACCAACTCACAAATATTATCTCTAACTTGTTAAACAAACCAACAAGACATGAGTTATTGTTTGTTTTTCAATGCCTTACCAAACTTTAAATCGATACATAAGAAATTATGGGTTGCTTAGCTAACCATAAAGATAGTGTTTATATCTAATATACAGTAGCGCGACAAATTTGGTTATCACTTGCAACCACAACATCCGTATCCAAGGCAGGAAATTTAGCTCAGCACAGGCCGAGCATGATTAAACATCAGCCGTATAAAAGCTACATCACCAATCAACTTAAGTAGAAGCCCCAGAGAAGCCAATCAACAGTATCTACAAATAAAATTTAGGGATATTTAGGGATATTTAGGGGAGTTAATTCGATCCAGAAATTCTGAACCTGAACAATTGTTGCGGGGGAGGGCAGTGTAACACAGTTAAAAACCTGTATTTTGAGTAAAGTACGGATACCTCATCCAGTAAAGATGAGGTATCCAGTACTACTTAAACGTTATGCAGCTGCATTGCTAGCAACTTCCTGTTCATACAGTATCTCAATTGCTTCGCCGTAAGAGCAATCAAGACGGCTTTGTATTTCCCATAGCTTTCCACGGTCGGTACTGTCAGTCGTAAAACAAAGCTCCATTTTCCTGTCTACATAGAGGCGACATATCTCCTGGAAATTCTCGAATCGGACGAGCATCTCAGAAAATGCACGCTTTATCGTTCGTATGTTTTTCATACGCTCATATACAGCATCAGTCGTGGAGAAGTAGTTATTAGCCTTCATGGCTTCTATGCTCTCCTTTTCCTGCTTCATGATGATCTTCCACGGCGAGTTGGCCGTCAGGGCTCGACCTACCGAGGAGGTGAAGTAATCTTCAAAGGACTGGGTAATACAAATACCAGCACAGTTCGTTTTCCTGAATCGGCGCCAGGCAGCTTCAAGGAAAGATGAGAAAAACTGATTTGACTGATTACTGGAGCCTGAAGCATTATCCGGGCGAATATACTCCCATGCCTCATCAAGGATGAACAACCGGCGGCGACCGTCCTTTTTGATAAACATTGCATGCTGAGCAGCTTGAATGATCGACATGAGCACGACTGTCTGGAGGTGAGGGGTACCCTTCAACTCTTCAAGCTCAAGAACTATAAACCGACTACCGAAGTTTATTGGCGGGAGCTTTTCGGTAAATCGATTTCCGTAAATGCCTCCTTCACACCATTGCCCTAATTGCTCACCGATATCTTTAATACGCTTATCTTCATGGGCAGAACAGCGGCGTGCAAATCCTGTAATAGAGCCTGTACTTCCGACTTTACGTGATTCGTTATATTCATCACCAATCAGTTGAAGCATGACCGATTGTTGAAAGTCGTCAATATTTCCTTTTTCAGATGCCATTATTTTTAACTGATTCAGGACCATAATGGTCTGTGCAACTTTATCCTTTTCTTCATCGTTATTATTTGAGTCGTCATTGAAAACAGGCGCTTCATCAAAAACTCGGTCTGCAACAGTGACATCGGTCAAAAATGCGAACGGATTCAGAGTAAAATCAGGCTTTTTACCAAAATCTATAAACTGACTATTTGTATATTGCTCCGAAATACCCTGATACGAGCGACCAACGTCAACTACAAAAATCTGGGCTCCATCAGGGTCAAATGCATCATAAGCATTGTTTTTGAAACCTTCAAAAGTATCACGATAATGGATCAGATTATTAGAACGCGGCCCTGCACCAAGATAGTTATTAATGATGTATGCAACCCAGAACGATTTGCCTGCACCAGAAGTCGCCCCAACAACCATATTATAGCTGGCAGAAGTCTTGAAGATATCAAGCCCCAACAGCTGGCCCTCTCGTGAGACGAGGTTAAGTACAGGTCTGTCAGTATTACCTTTCCATGGGCCGAATAGAGGGGTCATATGCGCTGCACCAGTATTACTGACTACCTCAAAACGGTCCAGATCTAGTATCGTCTTGGGGTCATTACACATTGGAAGGCAAGAGACAAAAGATGGAAAGATGATCTATGAATCATCAGCCACTTTAACGCGACTTTCCAGATAAAATGATTTTAACTGGTCTGCGGCAGACTGGACATCTAATGCTGAATTCCCCATGACGGTAAATGTCAGATAACTGTGTAAAAGACGGGCCCCATCTTCCAGTTCACGTGTTACCGCCATGTAATCATTATCCATGTCCTTCAGTCTTGGACAAAACGTTAAGACGGTTGGGATACTAGCTTGTTTGTTAGTAATTGCCTTATATCTGACGTTATCTCTAGCTAATTTTAAGGGATCGGCGAAATGGACTGTTTGAGTTATCATAAATGGGCTAAATATAGTTTTACGCCCATTCATCCAATTCACTACAAGTTCATACATGCTTCCAAAATTTACATGTTCTGGGAACTTGACCACAGATAATTGTTTGAAATAACGATGTTCAGAAACATCAGTACTCTGCGTTGTAGATGAAAAATTATTTTCAGTTACTGTATATTTTCGCCCCGGAACATTTAGCTGTTCGTTAAGACGCCTCATAGTGTTGACTTCAACATGACCTTCAGCCCAACGTGATGTTTTTCCCGGATGCATTAATTTATCCATGCAATAAAGCCAGTTTTCGGCGCTAACTTTATGTGGAAAAAGGCCCAGTGTGTTCAACTTACTGATTAGGTCAGAGTACAGTGCATCGATGCGATTAATTTCAATTTCAGTAGGAAGCGCAGATTTCAACGGAATAGAAAATGACATCCAGATCTGAAAGTCACGAAGCATTAATTTATCATGATCCGGTTTTAAGGGTTCATTTAGACTTCTATCATAATAATCCAGCTGGTAGGCCGTGAGTAAGTCCCCCTTAAGCTTATCATGTCCTTCCATTCGACCACCACGAACTGCCGACCAGGCACTTAAATGCAAGGTCAGGTCCGGCAGTGCTGTTAATGAGGTCTGACAGATAGTGTCAGTAGGAAAATCCATTTTAAATAATTCAGCTAACACATCCTGCTGATTATCAAAAACACCAGGTGAGGGGTTACAAATAAACATAAACCCAAGCCGATTACCGTCTATTAGAAAATAATTCGTGCCAGGAATCTGGTCGTATACAGGAATAAACCCACCAAACTGGTGGCGACTTAATTCTTTATTATAGATGTTAGCAGATTTCATTCGCGACCTCAGAGTTGTCTGATAATACCGTTAGACGAAACTGCTTTCGTTGCTCGCTGTTGCTGTTGCATATTTTCACGAGCGGCATCCTGAACTTGCAAAGGAACTATTCGCGCCGGATTTGATGTCGAATTTTTACCCGCAATCCAAGTTTGGGGTTTGACATTCACATAGACAAAGCCAGGCAGGTTTAAAGCGTCATTATCGTCCGTGTATGGTGCAAAGGTGATTCTCATGACGCGGCCTTGCTGAAGTACAGCAAGCGGTTCTGGAGCTACCACAGCCTGTTTATACCCTTGTGTACGGTATTGCTGGATCTGGCCAGAGCTGAGCGTAGGGTTTACAGGCTGTCCATTATTAACGGAGTAAAGGTCTTTACTAGCACTGATATCGGAATTTGGCGCAACGTAGCGCGGTACAGGTGCCGGAGATACAACCTGTGTTGTTTGCTTCATGACATCAGCAGTCGGATGGATAAAAGGGTTACCGGATGCACCTGTTGAGCTGTAGCTCGTTGTCATCCTTACATTAGAATTAACTGGAACGCCGCTTATCGGCCGTGGCCCGATTGTTGATGTTGGCGCGCCCATTTTTAATGTCTCATCGTACATAACGGGGACTTGGCCAGCAGGTTTAATTTGCGTCGTCTTGTATGTCACAGGCTTATTTACCAAGACGGCAGACTTAGGGTATTGCACAGCGCCAGGCGGCGAAATTTGGGCAGGGTACTGGCTGTCATTGACAGCCGATTTCTCCTTTCCCGAATTAGCTTCTTCCTCCGCAAGGCCGGAAAGATCATCACGGTTATTCGTTAGTTCCATAACTTCACGAGGGCCTTTACAAACGACCCCTTTTTCAATTCCCGGACATTCTGATTCTGAGCTGCCGATAGTACAACCCGCTAGGTATGAAGATGAACCAACAACCAGAGCGCTGAAAATAACTTTTTTAATGTTCATTTCATTACCTTAATTAGTAGCAAATGGGTTTTTGAGTAAGGGTTCGACACTTTGTTTTAACCATGAATCAAAATCTTTCGGTATGCCATTACCGGCAAGTCCGTCTTGTCTCACAACTGAAGGTACGCCCTGTAATTTATAAATACCTGCCAGCATCAGAGATCCTACCAATGGCTCAGCCGGACATGTTTCTGCCTCTTTTTTTGTCAGGAGCCTTTGTTCTATATCGGTCTTATTTCCCATAAGCCAACGCAAGATATCAAGGTCATTCACTTTGCCTTTTTCTTTACTGCACCATAGTTGACGTAATTCTTGCTTTGGCTCACCGGGGGAGGGGATTAAAATGATGTCAACCCGGTATTTTTCTCTTTCGTCATAGAATTTTTTTATTAAATCTTGGCAACCATCACAATCAAGCGTGATAAAAATAGCGGCTTGTCTTTTTAGTTTTGGGTTTCCTAAAGGGATCAATGCCACAGTATCAAGAGGAAAGGGGGCGTCGTCTAAATTAATAAAGTAGGATTTTCGTACATCTTCTACGGATAAGACTGACTTTCTCTGAAGAATGTCCATGACGCTACCACCCGTTATTGTATAACGTCCATCAGTGGTCACAGCCATCAACTGCGAACGTTCATCCTGGAACAGATAAAGACCTCCAGTCGGGATGTAAATAACATCTTTAGGCTTATAGCTTTGCATTTTCGCCAGTACGCCCTCTAAAGGTTTCGTGGACACTCCACCTTCTTTTGCTTTTTCCATTAATGCAGCTGCATCAGTGTTGTTTAATACATTTTCAGCAGCATTTGTAAGGGGTGGACACACTGTGATCATAGAGACCAGCAGAGATAAAAGTAACTTTTTCAATTATCGTATCTCACTTTCTTTTGTTTCGCCTTGTAGAGATTGTACCTCACCAAAACTTCCACCAAGGTCGATATAAGAGACTATTTGAACATTATCTGGAATTGTTACTGCTAATGATGCATCAATAACCAAATAGCCACGAGAACGGTAAACTTTCATTAATGCTTTAAAGTAATTTTCAAAGTTGTTTTTAGACTGTACCAAATCCGGCTCAGGATTCTGCTTATTAAATTCTTTCCTTAAAGTTTGCATATCAAGTACTGCAATTTGGTAGGACGGATTCGACATTGCTTTGACGCTTTCATAAACAAAACTCGCCCCCTTGTATCCATAGATCACGAAAAGCACAGCTAGGCCAGCTAGCATCAAATACTTGAGGGTTTTCTCGATATCTATTTCCAAAGTTACTTTTTTGGTTGTACGTATACCCCCAACAGGTTTAGCCGCCTCAAGCTTCACGTTTTCAGCAGAATCACTTTTTGTTCCTGGTTCAATGTTATTTTCCATAATTAACCTCAGCGACTCGTCAGGTTTGTAGGTATTGTTGCGCCTGATTGAACGATAAACGTAATTGGGCGCCCTGGGCTAACTTCGACTATTGGCCACTGCTGCTCAGCAATTGATGTGTAGTAGTCCACAAGACGGTTTAGACCGCCCTGAGCTGCTCCGGCTCCGGCCAACGCTCCTAATGCCCCGATGTTCGGCGATTGGTATTCAGCCGTTGAGTTAGGATCGATATTTAACGAAGACACCTTAGATGGGCTCAGACTACCAGCCAGTGCTGACAGGCCTCCTGCAAAAGCAGAACCTGCGATCGCATTTCCATTTCTACTTATCAGATTTCCACGAATACCATTTTTCCCGTCATTTTCACTAACTGCGTATGCTTCCAGTTTGACGTCGAAAGCTTTTCCTTTCGAGTTCACACAAGATATTGATGTTGCCCGAATGTATGCTCGCTGTGACGCCAGATCACCCACAGCTGAACCCAACAAATTACAATCCCGCAAATCCATCGTGAAATTGTTTGGCATGATGATGTCTTTTTTAATACGCATAGTGACTGGCATGGGTTCAGCTTTAGACGACAGACTCGTTGGGGCTTCCAGACCATTAATTAGCACCCCTGTGATAATTGACGTCGCTGGGAGAAACATTTCGTCTTTACGTGCCGCATGCCGAGCTTTACTGTCTACAGGAGCGGTCCCGTCGCCGCGAATAGTTCGTGTCGGGGCTTTGTCACCGCCAGCAACGACCTCACGCCCCTCTCTTATCCGGCTTTCGGATATCGGCATAACCTGAATGACACCATCAGAACCATTTGTCTTAATTGAACTCTGCGTGATAGTCCGCATTGGGCTATTTCGGGTCGGTGTGATCGGAGCGTATCCGGAACTAGCCCCATTCACCGCAGCATTTGGATTTAGCTGGTATGGCGTTGCTGGGGCCTGCTCATTGACGTTTTTGCGTGACCCACCTGCGTCGAGATTACGATTACCGTTTCGTGAGGTCTGCATGTCAGTCAACTGCGTCGAGAGCTGCTGGACTTGTGAAGCAAGGTTGGCAATCTGTACTTTGCTTTCTTGCTGGGCCTTTTCAGCTTTATCACGATCTGCCTTTGCCGCATTCTGATCAATGCGGTTCTGCCTGACCATTTCGTTATAAGTCTTCTGGCTTTCCTCGTTACTCAGCTTAGTCATTTGTGAATCATCAATCAGGAACCCAGTTTGCATATCTTTTTTCTGGGTTTTCTTCTCTTTTTTAACCGGAGTGGAAAAAATTGATTGACTAATAACGATAATCAATACAATCAACGCAGCACCAATTACTGAGATTCTGACAGTTTTATTTTCCCAGGCATTTTTAATGTCCATTATTAACTCCACTCTTTGGTTGCTGGAAGCGCTTAACTTTCAAATTTCGTTCGTTTTCTGTCATCTGAGGCACGATATAAGGTTCACCCGCCCTGGGCCATTTATCTTTAAAATTCAATCCTGAATTATCGGATTCAACAGGGGCAAAATCCTTACCATTATTAAGCGAACCAACTTCTTTAATTTCCTTAACTCCGCGCCGACTTTCAAACTCGGTTGAGCTTCCAACGAATTTTTGCGCAAGGGTAGGGTCGCTTATAATTATCGTATGTTCTTCAAACGCATCGTCAACTGTCTCACCCGGTCGGTGGTCATCGGGAACTATATTCACTGTTCCTTTTGGAATGTACTCAGTTTGGTAGTAATAACTGGTACCCAAAAAAACGACTAGTCCAAATGAGACCCCTGTAAGAAAAGTAGCTTTTCTCATTTTATCTTTTAATCAGGCTTGGTCGTGTGGTTACACGAGTCTGGCGCTCTTTAAATAATTTATCCCGCACAATGTAAAGCTCGGTTTCCTCTCCAGGCTGAAGAAATGCTTTATCGAACAAAGCACTTGCAATTACTCCTTCAGTTATACATTGCTGATCAGCGACAACTTGTCCGTAAGGCTTGTCATTTTTAACAAGAATGACATCTATCAATTCCCTAGATCCCACAAGTCTTTGCCCTAACTTTGAATACATATTGAAATTACACGGGGACTGCTCTGAGCTCGGTATACGTGACAAGCGGTCTTCTTGTAAACTAAAACCAGAAGGAACCTCACCTAGCGCAACCGGAGTCAGTAAATCAATGATCCGCTGTTTATGGTCATCCTGACGAGGGTCAGATGGTGCCAACTCTTCTGACTGGGATCGTGCCAGCATCTCATCATAATTATGTTTATCCAAAGATGTCTCACGTTTCGCCTGCATTGTCGGGCTCAAAGAAGTTGTGACCGAAATCATTGCACCAGGAACATCCAGTGGAACCAGTGTCAGGTTATAAGTCGATTCAGGCACTGAATCTTCTGAAAGCATTATTCCAATTGGCTTATCCGTGTTTGTTGAAATAAATACATCGCCGCCGTTAACGAAAATACTGGCTTCATCACCTGGCGTTGAAGTACTTACAGATGCGTTTTTAAATGAAGTTGAAATTCTGTTTTGCAGACCCCGTGAAACTGGCAGTACAATATTCCCACCCGGTGGGACGTTTACTCGCTGCACTTCTTTGTAGCGATTACGAGCCTCTACATATAACTCATCTGCTTTTGAAGGGGCCCCGGTGCTTTGTGCATTTTGTTGAGGCTCTTTCCCTGCCGGTCTTCCGTAACTATCAAAATTTCCGGATTTAACCTGTTGCTGATAACCGACAAGCGTAGGGTTTTTTGACAATGCGCCAGTTATCTCATTGACAGCTGGGGAGGCACTACTTGCAGGTGAAAGACTTGGTAGTTCAGTGGTCGGTTTTGTTGCTTGTGACGTCTCAGGCGCGGGGCCGGTGCCAGATTCTTTAATAATCGCATTTTTCACACCATTCTGAAATTCATCTGCCCCGACAGGCATAACAACCGGGTTATTTACTGTCGCCGGTAACTGATAGTCTTCAGCAAAGACTACATTCGAAGTTGCCAGCAAGATCATTGCTGTAATCGCGTGACAGCGAAAGCCCTTTTTAGAAGTCATAATTAGTTACCTGTAGACGGCGGGGGATTATCGAGTGTTGCCAGTTGTTCTTTGCCGTTGATTGTAATTTTCTTAATATTTGGTGTACCAGAATACTGATTTACATAGGCTATGCGTGGTCGTCCGTTTTTCATACCCAGCACCCATTCAAACGTCCATTTTGATGATTCTGTTTTGTCCGGAACATTAATCAAACGCGTTGATTTCGTTCCCCAGACATAGACCATGTCATTTTTGGTGTCATAATACATATCGATCGGTTTAAATGACTGTTCAACACCACGAGCTTGCATAATATTGGTCTGCTGCTGTAATGACTCACGGGTTTTCGCCTGTAAATCCGGAGAAAGCGCATCCAATATGGTTGTTGTTACAAAGCCTATGTTTGTTGGGTTTATGTTCCCAATTAAAGTACTGAAGAATAAGGCCCATTGAGTTTTATATGACTCTGAGGCTTTATTTCCCACAACTTTAACTTCTTCCGTCATATTAGGCGGAAGCACAATAGTCACAGGATCGGTAAGAAATTGATTTTTTACCACTAAAACTGCGATGACTAATATAGCAATTGAATTCACACGTAAGAGTTTTTCGTCACGTTTAATCAATGCACTATAAGTAATTCCAATTTCAGAAGCTTCAATCTCTTTACTAAAGCGAGCTTTAGAATCCCGAAAGCGTCCTTTTGAGTCTTCGCCTCCATTTTGCGAAGTCTCGTCCTTTTTATCAAAATCGCCATTACTGGCACTTTTAATGAATGGAATTTTAAGCTTGCTGAGAAGTTTCATTCTTAGCTCCATCAAGAATAGAGGTTTCTGATAAATGGATCGGTAAAGTAACGACTACTAAACACTGATTTCCCTGGAAACAAGCCGAACCACCACAGTTTGTGTTTGAGTTTTCCTCTAACTCCTTCTTCAGCTGCTTTTTTATATGCAAACCAAAACACAACCGCAACAACTACAGAAGTTATAAAGAAATCAAAAATATTACCACTCGCGATAGTCACGAATGTTATACCCAATTGCTTTGCATCCCAGAATAGAATCAACAAAGGCATATTAATTCTGTAAGGGAAACGATAGGTATGTGGAGGTACCTCGTACTGACTTGTCATAAAAACTCCAGAGAGGGGGAATATCCCCCTCATCGTTATTGTTCTAACAAATCACAGCGGGATACCAGCATCCAGGAACGTGCTGATAATTTTTTCACCGTTTGCCATAATCAGCATCATTAATGCTGAAACCAGCGCCAAACCAAGGTTAGGTTTTACAACGCCGAAATAAGCTACGGAGAACAACATGCCGCAAGCGATGATTTTACCCGGCGCACCAGTTAATGCTTCGCTCATGTAGGCCCAGATATCGCCGAAGGCTCCGTCGTCGGAACCCGCGTACGCTAAACCGCAACTTGCTAAAAACAGGAGAATAAACAAAGGCACTTTTGCATGTTTAGACTTCAGAAATGCAAAAGCGTTAGTTTGTTCTCTTTCAACGTTAGTATTCAATGTCAGTTCCATAATTACTCCGTGTTGATTTGAGTTCACGTAAACGCATTTGCATAATACTTTTTATTTTTCTTTCATTTTTCTGTTAACCACCCTTTTTTTCCCTTAATTGCGCCTGGTGTTTTTTTAGCCTATGAATGTCACATGTGAATACCGTGTGTATATCGGATTGAAGAAGGTGAGGCAGGTTATTTTTTCTTTATAGGGAAGAAGTTCATCGTCTATCTCTTCACCATTTTTGTGATAACCATCCAGTCCGATATTTGAGAAAGCTCTGTGTAAGGATGTCATTCTAAAAAAGTCACTTTTCCCATTGATACAAGTGCTTTTCAGCCACATCCTGTGTGTCGCCCCATTCATGCAAATGCTTTTCAAACAATGCGCCTTTTCCAGCCTCATTCATGCAAATGCCTTTGTAGCAAAGACACATATCCGAAACCCATTCATGCAAATGCTTTTCGACCAAAGGAACCTTTTCCGGGCTCATTCATGCAGTTGCTTTTCGACCAAGGGCAACTTTTACTATTCCATTCATGTAAATGCTTTTTGGTGAAATTCAGCTATCGAATCCCATTAAGAGAGGTACTTTCAGTCCAAAGGCACCTTTTCAGGTCGATTCATCCAAATGCTTTCCGGTCAAAGACACCGTTACGGCGCCATTCATGCAAATGCCTGTCAACCAAAAGCACCTTTTACTATCCCATTCATGCAAATGCTTTTCGACCAATGCCCCGTTTGCTGCACCATTCATGCAAATGCTTTTCGACCAATGCCACCGTTTGCGGCCCCATTCATGCAAATGCTTTCAGCTAAAGGCACCTTTTTACTGTCCCATTCATGCAAATGCTTTTCAGCTAAAGGCATCTTCCCGCCTCATTCATGCCAGGGGTTTCCAACGTAGGCACCTTACACAAACTCATTCAAGCAAATGCTTTTATACAAAAGGCACTTTTCTGTCGCCATTGAAGCAAGTGCTTTTCACAAAGGTCACTTTTCTCCCCCCATTGAAGCAAATGCTTTTCACCACCACTATGGGATTTTTAAACGATTTGCTTTTATTTTCATGAGGTTATGTTTACTTATGGGACCTCTGTTTTGAACTGGATATTTATCAAAACGCCTCTGTTCTAATCATGTCCCAGACAATTACAGGCTTTAATTTTCTGTGCAAATCTCAGTGTGACATGAGAAGGACAGGGATTTTTCACGTATAGCCACTATGCACAAACGTTGATGGGTAGTTTTATCTAAAGGCATCTGGATGAATGACTTCTGATTAAATCATTCAAAATCAATTGCTTAGTATTCGTTATCTAACTCAGTGAAAATTAGTTAAATAAAGCATTCGATCGAATGCTCAAAATTCCCAGGGTGCTTAAGCAAAAGTAAGAAAGGAAGCAGGGAAGCAGGGAAGCAGGGAAGCAGGGAAGCAGGGAAGCAGGGAAGGGTATTCATATCAGCAGAGGCGTCCAAAAAAGCATTTGGATGAATGCCCGTACGCCTCATTACATCCAAAGTTACTTTTCTGCGAACTGAACCAGAGGATCAGCTTTGTTTTGCCAGAGCAAGCTTTGGACTTCTCTTAAAAATCTGGAACTGAATATCTCTACCTTTCTTAACCTCTTGATATTCAAGGTATCCTATTGATTTTAACTCCAGCATAGCCTTTCTGATGATCTGGTTTTGAGTACGTACTGGAGTCGTCAAAAGAAGCCGCTCACGCAAACGCTTCATGTTAACGAATAACGTTCCGGCAGGCATTGCCTCAAAATAGATGTACAGGCTCTGTGCAGCTTCTTTTTTGGCGAGAACCGACAGTACCTGTAAGCTTAATAGGGTTTTATGATCATACCGGTAAAGCTCCCACATCGAGGGATCACCCACGAGCTCTACTGTGTCCTTCTTAGGGTCAATCATAGCTTTCTGCACAAGGTGTGTGACAGTGAAGCGTTCAGTTTTAGAATCACGGAAAGAAATAACAACGGACGCGAGGTTTGCCAGCGCTTCCTGAAATCGTGAACGGGTTCGCTTGTTGATATTTGTAGAACTGATACCACACATTTTTGCAAACTCATTGAACGACAATGTTATTTTCTCGGAGGCGAATCCATATTTACTGAACGCCATAATGCACCCAAGCCAACACTTGAAGTCCGTGGACATCGAAAGCTTAAGGCCAGTGATCCGGATGTCATCGTATCCTTCTGACCGGGCCAGTTCCATGCTCGACAACTCATCAGAAGCATCAACCTCAAAATTTCTGAATCGCTTCTCTTTAGTTCCCACCGGGGTAAAAACACTTAAGCGCAGTAAAGCAATGGGTTGGACCGATTTCGAAGAGTTTGGACTCAGTTGATAAGTCCTCCCTGTATCCGTGTTGGTCACATCAAACGGATGTGCTAACTCATTGTTATCACTCATTTAAACTTACCCACCATGTTTTTCCCTTTCTACATTTAGCTGTGAATAGATTATTCGTCCAAATGCTTTTCACGCATTAAACTAAATGCCTTTTCAATTCAAGTAAATGCTTTTCTTATTCGATCAAATGCTTTTCGCATGCACCTGAATGCCGGATCATTGCTATTTCTTTTAAAAATCATCACGTTACAATGGTCGTGATCTTTATTGTTCTCTATTGATCTCTATTGATCTAAAGAATTGATCTATCTTGTGGAAAACGGGGATAAATTCCCTCTGAGAAAGAGCTCTGGCCCTACAAATTTAGGATTGGATACAAACCCTGTATAGAATGCAGCCGGGAAAAATATCAGTTAGCATGAAGTTATTAAGAAAGATAAATTCAAACTATTCAGATTTTCTTTTTAATTTAATTTTTAAAACAGCCTATTTTTGAATTAGTAAGATACCTAACCACTAAAAGAAATTTTGTTTTTTATGCCTTCAGAGTTGTTTGAATCTGAGAGCATTAATGTATCATGTAATAAAAAAAGGTGCTTATATGAATCATTGCGACTATCAGATTATTGAAATCAGCCCAAAAGATCTTATTATCGAGCCTGGATTTAATCCACGGGAAGCGGTAATCGGTGATCTTTGTTACGAACAGGAGCCAGTAAAATCGGCAATTATTTCTCTCAAGCAAGCCTATAAAGAGGGGCGACGTGTTGATTTAATTAAGGTAGTAAAGAAGGACTCCAAGTACGTTGTCCGGCAAGGGCATTGTCGTTACAGAGCATTATTGCTTGCTCTCGCGGAAGGAGCTGACATCCAGCTCTTTTCAGTCGTACTTATGCACTACAAGGATAAAATCGAAGAATACCTAGAGAACCTTGATGGGAACAGGAATAACAGTCTCAATCCCGTTGCACTAGCTTACGCACTCGCAGAGACCCTGAAGCTTGGCTCTACCGTTGAATCCCTTGCTATGCGCTATCAGCGGTCTGGCACAGCGATTCGCAATCAGCTTAAAATCCTTGATATGCCTTTAGAACTGCAACGTTTAATCAGCCTAAACCTTATTAAAAAAACACTCGCGATTGAAATCATGTTGAAGTATTCCAATGATCATGCAAAAGTCCTTGCACACTTGGAGTCCTGTTCTTTTTTAGTGCCATCTTCTGGCGTACTTGATTTATCGAAACCAACAACCGTTGAAACAGCAACAAACAGTGAGCCACTCGAAGAACAGGAAAAACCTCCTGTACATATTAACCCTAAAGACATTAAAACAAAGTCTATCACTCGCAGTTCGTTAGGTATTAAACGTCTTTCACATAAAAAAACTGAACGGTTAAAAAATGAATTTATTGGTTTGATTGATAATGTAGGGTCAACAATGTCAGACAATAATAAACTGACAGAATTAATTTTAGACGGACAGCATTCTAATTTATTTATGAACGTCAGTAACACTTTAATCACAAAAACAAATGAAAGTGTAAAGATCACTTTAGATGAAGCAAAACTTCAACTTGTATTAAGTCTTCTAAATGATGAAAATACTGCAATCATCATTCCAAAATCTAAGGTTACAGAACTGAACGAAATTCGTGACCTTTTGACAAATGAGTAGATAGCTGAGGATAATTTATGGACAAGATTGTACATTTTACCGTCATTAATACTTTTAACGATTTACTTATTGCGAAAGCCTCGCTCGACCGTAACATTGTTGAGATCAACGCTGGTAAGCGCTTTGATCATTTTGAAGAAGGACATGATCAGTATGTACAGAAAGTGACTGACGCTTTACTTATCGTGGAGGGACGTCTGGAGAACCTTAAAAAATGAAACATTCAATTTTTTTTACTCACGATGGTTATTTATTGCCAGCGGTCGTAAAGCCTTTCCACGGTAACGATGGGCACTATTATGCCATGATCACACGTGAATGCTTTGCCTGCGGAGGGACAGGAGAAATCGCAAACGCCGTCTGCGTGACATGTAATGGAAGCAAAACGTCACCGGCCACAGAGGAAAAACTGGTACTGAAAGAGGGCATCGAATTTCTTGAAACTATCCCGGAATTTCGCTGCAATCCCGATCTAGACGCTTGGAAACGTAGGCACAGCGGGCACCTGGCATTGTTACAAGCCGATAATTCTAAGTTTGCAGTAAGCATTTCACAGCAGTTAAACAACAATCTCTTTTTAACAGTTCGTCAGTTAGAATCTTTCTACTCAACTTACCAACCCGTTTCTAAAGATTTGCCAGAAAACGCTGATGTACCTGTTGAGCATTCTTTCAGCATTGGTGATGTAGTGAGTATTGATATCATTTTTACAGAAGTGCGAGCTGCTTTTTCAAAAGGCTCCCACAGCTACTTTTTTACTTTTACAGGCAAAAAGCAGAATGATGGATTCGCATTAACAGGTAATGTGCAGGATCATGTTTTATTGGGGCATAGCTATCATCTTTCCGGAAGGGTGAGAAAGATCCACTATTTTGACTCTGTGCCCTACGCATTACTGACGGTGTTTAAATTAACCACAAAGCCTAGTGCGTAGTGAACAGAACTCCCAAATACAGGGTGTTTATTCATTAGCCACAGGCTTTCTGCACTGTCGTGCCGACTCACTCACGTCAAATTTGTTGCTCACGCATCGGGTTTTTACCCGGTTTTAAACTCCGAAAAATATGCCTATTTCTTTAAATTCAACACCCGTTATTAACTAATCTTTTAAATTAAAAATGATAATCTTATTAATTATATATTTAATTTTATTCTCCTTAACATTCAGGTTAAGGCGATTTTGTTAAAACGGAGTGATGTATGCAAAATGATCTTGGACTTGGGTTCATCTGCAAGTCAGCAAGAGCGTCAGCAAAAATTATATCCCGGAAAGTTACTTTTCCGCTAAATGGCTCGAGTACTACAAAACTTACCCTAACGGGACTACAGTGTCATCCATCCTGCCGGTTTCCGTTTTACCAGCTGTCTATGCTAATCCACAACCAGCTCGCTGATCATGCCGCCAACGTTGTCGATGAAAATGCTCCGTTCACTGTATCCATTAACATACATGAATGGCTGAGTCGTGCCAGAGTGGCATTTATTGATTATCACGGTCTGCGTAATACCGATAAAACAGCAATGATCACATTGGATCATCTGGAAGAATTACTTACTCACTTGTCGACTACATTGGCCGTATATATCCCGTATTCAAAGAAGCGCCTGAACTTTAGCTTTCTGACGTCCTTTACACTGATCAAAACATCACAGTCTTATACTTTGATGTTCCCTGGTGTGCTGCGGCCGATCTTGGTGTTACTTGGGGGGTTAATTCAGGAATTTATGACCGAGAAGTTATTGAAGAGACGTAATACCCAACTTGTCATTTTTGAATATTTGCGAAAGTCTCGGCGCCATTCCCATAAAATTACCGATATTGCTAACGCTCTTCAGTTGCAGACGGTGAACGTACGAATCATGCATGTTCTTACCCAACTTGCAGATCTGGGGCTTATATCGTTTATTTGTGAAGGTAAGAGAGGGGAGCGGTCCATCGAAGAGCTTCAGTTTATTCCTTATGCCAGTCGGGACCATTCCGAAGTTTTGAGCTTTGAGGAATGGATAAGCCCGATCGACTAACCACTGACTGTCACTTAACGAAGGACAGCCAGGATCTCTTTTTCCTTTTTTCGCGATTTTGATTGACTGCCGACAGAACGGTAAGCATTGAGAGTATGAATTTCAAAACCGCGTTCTTCATAGAGCTCCAGCGTAAAGGGAGTCAAGCTGTTGGATATGGCCACTGAAGCCCCTTTACGATGAGCTGCCACCAGCATATCCGCCAGTTTAACATGTGCGCTCTTATTGAACGGTATGCCGTCATAACTGACAAAGCTGGTTTTGCTGATTTTATCATAAGGCGGATCGCAATAAATTTGGTCACAACCACCAGCACTCTCCAACGTCAGACCAAAATCTGCGGTTGTCAGCTCAACGCCAGAAAGTCTGAATGAGAGATAATCGACTTTCTGGGGGTCCAGAGTTAACTTGGATCGATTCCCCCACGGAACTGAGTACTTACGTTTCAGATTGTAACGACACAGGCCGTTATATCCGAGTCGGTTCATTGCGTAGAAAAGGACTGCTCGTTGCAGCGGGGCATCATCCAAACTGGTGCTGTTAAACGTGTTCCTCAGCTTTAAGTAATCCTCTTTATCAAATTCCCTTTCCGCCAGAAGATTCACTTCTCTGATGAATGCCGATTTATTCCGCTGGATGTTGCGGTACAGATTGATTAGATCCGGATTACTGTCTGCCAAGAGTGCATCGGTGGCAAACATGTTAAGGAACACAGCGCCCCCGCCGATAAATGGTTCGACCCACCGACGGCTCTGATCATGTGGGAAATGCTGACTGATGAATGGCATCAGTTTGGTTTTACCCCCCGCCCATTTGATGATTGGTGTATGTTTTCGCAACGCGTATTCTCCTTTAAGCATTATCGGTATGTCACCCTTATGGTACCGAAAGCCGGATTACAACCAACAAGGTTTAAGCAGGGAAAATCGCGGGTGTTGTGAAAGAAATTTTCATTCCGACACATTTTTTTATTTTTTTTCACTTTTTGGCAAAAAAGTTAACTACCTTCTTAGCTCGCATAAACATTTGTTTTTAATTGTTTATTTAATCTTTTAGGTCTGAGCATCAGAACGTTTTGCTTCGCGAAATTCGGAATAAACCCCAAAAGTACCTTTTTAACGAAAAAGTGAGATTTTTTTTTCCGGTAGTATTCACGCACAGATGAAAGGTATGGCAAAAAAGAATACAACGGAGTATCTATGAGTGATCTGATGACTGATTCCCAGCAAACTAACTCACGGGTCTTTAAATCACCCCTCGTGTCATTTTCAACAGTGACAGGTTCCGGCCGATTCGTCAGTGGCATGAAGCAGTTCCGCGACGCGAACCCTGACCTTTGTAATGAAGTCACTGAACAAAAAGCTTGGGCTATCAACCCTTCAGTGGTTCAAATCTCGCCAGGCTTCAACTCCCGTGAGATGGGGATGGGGGAGGCATATTACCAGCTGCCGGAAGTCGTAGATCATCTCAATAACATCAAGTGTGCATTCATCCGGGGTGATTACGTTGACCCTATACGCGTTCTGATCAAAGACGGTATTCCGTACGTTTGCCAGGGCCATTGCCGTTTAAAAGCGGCTTTAATGGCTCAGGCAGAAGGACATACTGACCTCACCATTCTTTGCATCGAGATGAAAGCCGATGAGATCAGCTGCGAACTGACGACAATTGACGGGAACCGTGGTCTGGCTCTTTCTCCAGTGGCACTGGGTGAATCCTACAGACGTCTTCAGGCGCTGGGCGGATGGTCGCTTGATCGTATTGCCGAACGTGAGGGCAAGAGTAGTACAACCATTGCTGCTCTCATTCGTCTGACCGGATGCTCTGTCTACATCAAAAAATTAATCCATGCCGATGCTATTTCCTATGTTGCAGTCCTATCCCTTATTGATGAGTTCGGTGAAACGGAAGCCATCTCTCGTATCGAAAAAATGATCGCCGAGCTTGAGAAAGCTGATTCAAGCGGTATCAAGATTAAGAAGACGCCACGTGGCAGTATTCGTGTTGTCCCTTCCGATTTTAAACCGGCACGTGTTCCACCTGTTCTCGCCACAAAAGCCGTAGAAGGGGTCAAACTCATCACTACGAGTTTGTTGCAGAAACTCGGTGATATCCAACTTCCCGAAGTGACCGACTCCAGCGAAGATGAAGAAATTTCCTTTACGTTGAACCGAAGCATGCTGGAGATGCTCAAGAACCTGCAAAGTGAGATCACTGAAGCAGAAAACAAGCAGCTTCGCCGGGTCGAAAATCGGCAAGCTCGATTGAAAGGGGAGAAAGTGACTTACAAATCCGCGAAAAACACAAATACTGGCGGAGAACCACAATCTGAAGCACCACCAGCACAGGCTTGAATTAAGCATTTCAACTTATGAGTAGCACATAATTAGAAGTACGATATTCAAGAACGAGCCACCCAGGCTCTCGCCCATTGCCCCTACTAAGTAGGGGCTTTTTTTTGTCCTGTCTCCGGCACGCTTTCTCTTCATTAAAACGACATCTGTCTGTCCTACCTCCCGCAGCGCAACTTTCGAGATTTTTATGTCGCCCAACCTATTAGCTTTTTGAACGAGGTTGATATCCTGGTAATAGATAATTCCTACATAAAGGACTGATACTATGTCTGCTGTTGAATCTAATTTCCCCCAAATTGGCGCCCCAGGGAACTCTCTGGTCGCTTGTATGCCCCTAACTGGCCTCAGTGTTAACGAGGATAACTTTCTGCCCGAAATGCGGGAAGAGCTTGGCATCATTGCCAGCCAGGTCGAATCCTATAACGAAGAGCTTAGTTTACTGAGGTCCATGTCCACTCAGTTTATGAAATACGGAAATCAGAAGCTCTATTCCTACCTCTCGGGCTATAACCATCTCATTTCAGAAACAGATGCCCTGTACGCAGAAAATGCACTTCGTTCTGAGTACTGGAAGCGGGTAATGGCCCTTACCGATGTGCTGTCCGTGATGTCTGACGAAAAAAAGAACGAATGGGACAAGCAATTTACTGCTGACCGGTATCACCGGCCTCCGCAAGAGATCCCTGAGTTTACACTCGACGCAGTAGTTGCCACGGTTGTCACATTGCTCAATGACCGGCATCAGTTCATTAAAGAGCGCGTCTATGCCGTTTTTCAATCATTAAGCCGTCACCACAAAACCAATAAAGCTTTTGGTTTCTCAACCCGCATGATCACCGTCGGTGTCTGTGAAGGGGTGAAAGACAAGTGGGTAAAACTTAAAGTTGAATTCAAAGAATCAGGACTCATGCCACTGTCGGAACTGCGGGTGATCTGTTCTTATTTCCGGGGAGAAACAGTTAAACCGGTCTATGACACGAAAAAAATGGTTGAGAATATGGTTGGTCATGCTGGGTTCAGAAATTGGATCAGCCTGGATGGCAACAGTATTCGTTTTCGGGTTTACAAGAATGGTTCGATGCACATTGATGTACATCCTGATATTGCAGAACGGCTTAACAACATTCTTGCTGCCATTGTCCCTCTGGCGCTGCCTACTGAACGCTTAGCCCATTACAAAGCCACGTTGCAGGAGTTCCCGGCACTGAAACGCTGCATCGATTTTCATTCACGGATGCAGCTCGCAGAGCTGGAATTCACTCGGAATGAAAAGGAATGGTCCAGCTGGACATCGCTCGGTTATGCCGGTGAGTTCGCTGATAAAACGCGGCAGGTGAACGCGGAGGTTCTGCGGTTCCTCGGTGCCCGGATTACTAGCTACCATGTGACATTTGATTATGACCCGACCGAAGTGATGCGCTTCATCGGTCATATGGGTGCCATGCCCGATATTGTATCCCACCAGTTTTACCCTTCATCGCTGCGACTCAGTGAATACGTCGCATCCATTATTGCGACCGGGGAGGGGGAGCGACTGCTAGAGCCAAGCATCGGGCACGGGGATTTGCTGCAATGTTTTCCTAAGAGCGTCAACGTTACCGGCATCGAACTGGATACACTAAATTGTCTGGTCTCCCGAGCTAAAGGTTACGATACAACGGAGGCCGATTTTCTGGCATGGTCAGCAGCGAACCCAAATCAGAAATTCGACTGCGTGGTGATGAACCCACCTTTTGCTGACAACCGGGCTAAACTCCATCTACTGGCCGCTGCGTCTCATCTCGTTTCCGGCGGGCGTTTAGCGGCCGTCCTGCCGCTATCCCTTCAGGGGATCGATAACCTGCTGGGCGAGGGATACCGTGCTGAATGGATGGACACCTTCGATAACGAGTTTGACAACACTGCCGTCTCCGTCCGTGTTCTGTATGTAGAATGCCTTTAACTGAAGGAAAGACCATGTCTGAAATCTCACCTGGCCTGCCAGAGGACCAAAATGATGTTGAATTTATGATGGATGATTTCCAGCAGAGCCTGGGGAAAAGTAAACCGGTACATGAAGTGCAATTTCTGGGAGAGTCACCGCAAAGTGAAGACTCCGCCAACGCTGCCGATTCGCCCTGGTTTGAAAACTAACCTGTTAAAGGAGTTGGTACAGATTGCTCCCTTTATGGGCTCCCTACAAGATAGCGGGGAGCCCGAGCAGTGGTTATTACTCAGGATGAGATAAACTGTGATTAATAGTGCATGTTAAGCACTTCGCATTCCTGCTTTTATTGGCGAACATTTCACTCTTTTTTTCTTGTTTTTTATATCCCCTTCCCAGAAAAGTTAGCCTTGCTCACTTGGTATTATTGATACCTGACTGGGGGAGGATAATCATGAAATGCAGGGCGATACTTTTAGCACCACTCATAGCTTTTTCGTTTACGGCACAAGCTGAGATTGCAGAGTTAAGATTCAATGACACTCAGAATCAACCAAAGATTGTTGTTCCATCTGTGCAGTGGATTAATCCAGCAACCTCATTCGAGGCTGATGTAATCTCCGGCTTAGACCGGTACGTCCAGTTGTCGTTACTTAATGTCAACGGTGCAAGCTTGTGGAGCACGAAAAGTAGCAAAGTTACGGTTGATGACCGTATGACCTCCAGTAGCGGGTATGACTATTATGGAAAAAGGTTAAGTGTCCCTGCGTTTGGTGAAGATAATTACACCCTGAGGGAAGTGATCACAGATCTCCAAAATAATGAAATTTCTCGCCGGGACTACGTTATATCTATCGACCGCACTCCCCCTAAAACTAGCACAATTGGATATACGCGAAATGGATGGCAATATGGTAGCGAAGCCATCTTTACCAGCGTTCCTTCAGGTATGCAGTATGCCTCTGTTCAGGCTCTCGTCTTTTCAGGCCTTTCAGACAGTCGCTCTGGTCTCGACCGGGCTGAGTACTTTCTTGTCGATTCGAACGGCGTTGAACGAAAGAGAGGGGCTGTAATTAACCTGGTCGATAATTCAGTAACCGTCCAAAATACTACTGCGAGCGATCCAGCCCTGGCGCCAGCTTCTCAGTCTGAATACCGTATGGGCCTTTATGTTTATGACAAGGCAGGAAATAAAGCATCAGTAAGCAGACAAAGTGTGATTGATCGGGTCAACCCTCCTTCTGTTCTACAGGTGCTTAATACCAGGACAAATACCTGGGAAAACTACTCAGCTGGGATAACTGTTTACAGTAATCCAATATCATTGCGGGTACTCAGGAATAAAAGTAACTTTACTGCTGCTAATAAAACAAGCTTTGGGTGGGCAGATGCCAATTATCAAAGTTCTGACAGCACATATAATATTTATTCGTTCAATTTTGTTTTCCCCAGTACCGGTGATATTTATCACGAATTCCAGACACTTGCGGGAGGCGTTCGTCGGTACCATCACTCTGAGTTATCTTTCACTCCTTCCCCAACCATGGAACTTGCACCAAAGGTCACAAGCAAAGAAATTTTTCGTAGTGATACCGGTAAATGGAGCAGTGCTACTGGGAATGTAAGAACTGCCAAATTTACCCAAATACGCGTGACTACCGAACCTCGTAACTATGTACAACGGGTTGCAGCTAATTCGAACCGTAACTGGTACTGCCTTATCCCGGTAGGAAGCACTGGTTGTACCATGAACGTGGATTATACCTTTACTTCCGATAAGGGGATGCAATACATCCATCTGGTCTCAGGTAAAGACGGTACTGCTATTTATGATAATCTGGCTGGGGCATTCGTAGTGATTTGGGATAACAACCCACCGGTTATTAACGCCGTAAAAATTAACCGTATGGATAAAAATGTAACCATGACGGTTACTGATGATGACCGGATAAATGGATGGCAAATAGGAGCATGGGATACCCGAGAATTTGGCGTGGTGCTTAAAACCGAAACGGGGAATGTGATTGACCTACCCGCCAGGACATGGACAGAGAGTGATTTTAAAACAAAAAACGCGGTCATTTCCTATGCTGATCTGCCGGACGGCAAATATACCGTTCTGTCCGCCTATGCAAGAGATCTTGTGGGCAACACGGCAAACTACGTGATAAATGATTTGCTTACCATTGACTCCACTGCCCCTCTAATTTCCTACCGGTATCTGAATGATGATCCTGAAGGCAAACTGGTTAAGGGACTAGAAAACCTCAGAATTAGTGTAGCTGACCCTTCAGGTGACGCCTCGCTTGAATCACTGGTGTTGAGCGGTGGACCAAACAGTGAACAGGTGACATTAGCTTATTCCAGTCAGGGCTCAGGAGTTTATACGCCAGAGTACCCGCGTATCTTTCCCGTAATAGCAAAAGAGGATGGCATTTATACAATTGAAGCTCACGCAGTCGATGCCTCTGGAAACCGGTCCTCGAAAAAGCTCAATTTCCTCTATCAACCAGCAAACATGATCACTCTGGACAGGCTACGTACCCTTGCTACTGCGGCTGCACTAAAGACCACGGATAACCAGCCACTGGCTTTTATCCGGACAAGCGTACTTCGCCGAAAGGATGGTTCTGTCATTACTGGGCAGTTAAACGGTACGCTGTCCGTGCGGAAAGATGCTGACTTCCCGGTAAGTGTAGCTGGCGTAACCGTTGCGCCAGGAGAGACAAAGGCAATCATTTTTGATATGGGGCAGGGTGAAGAACGTATTTATTCTGTCACACCAGGAAAGAGTGGCGTTTCTGGTACATCTGAGTTTGCCGTGGAATTCCCGCAGTTCTGAATAATTTTGGGGTGTCGTTAAGTCGGCACCTTGCTGAAATATAGCCAAACCTCCACCCATATCTTTCAGTTCCCGCACTGTGGCATTTACATCAAAACATGAATTCTTGCTTACTTGTTCGTGTACGAAAAGTCACTTTTTCTCGTCCTGGTGAAGATCCATCTCAATAGTCAATCCGTTGCCAATTTTTACCTCGCCAAAGTTGTTATAACGGACATTTTCAAAAGTTTAAAGCTATGAAATACCTCTGATAACCAGCAAGGTCAGAAGAAATGATTTTGTAAAATAGGGACAAATACATCCCGGGAGCATCACATGCGTAAAATACTGACAGGCTGTATCATTGCCACGGCCATCTCTTCAACTTATCCGGCGGCGGCTCAGATTTTCAGTTATTCCTATACCGACACCAATCAGCTGGCAATGACGCTTAAGCCTGCAACGCAGAGCTATCTCAATCCGGCTGGCGCCCTGACCCTAAACTTAATTTCCGGTCTAGACCGGTACGAACGTGTGACTGTAACCAGGGACAGTGATAAAAAGGTTATGTATTCGGGACTAACGGCCAAGATAAGTGTTGCAGACCGCATTGTTGCTGCCGACGGCACAGAGTATTACGGAAAGGACATGGGGTTACCTGCACTTGGTGAAGGGTCTTTCACGGTAATCAATGACACGCTAGATCTCCAGCAAGCCGTCGTAAGTTCCACAACGTATCGTTTCACCATCGATACTACAGCGCCGAAGTACACCAGCATATACCCAAGCCAGAACGCAGGCTATGACATGGTCCTGAGTGGACCACTTTGGGAGCTCGGTCGCGGAGGTTCTGGCCAGTTTTCCATCTTTGCTGACGGCGTTGATGATGCGTATGGCATAGACAAGATCCGGTTGGTCATCAAGCGCAGCAATGGAACAGTCGTTTCCGATAATACACTCAGCTACGACACGGCGGCAAAACGTGCCTTTTACCCCTGGATAAAGGAAGCGGTCACTCAACCTGGCATGCCCACCAGCGATCTCAATGAAGAATTCACCTTCAATTTTATCATCACTGATAAGGCCGGAAACACGCTGAATATTCCTCCGCAGCGCTTTTTATTTGATGACCAGATAGGTGAATATACGCCCTTTGCGGTCCATGACTCACGAGTCAGTACGAGTGTGGTTCCAGGGATCTCTTCAGGGTACGTACCGTTTGTGCGGGGGCTCTCTGTACTCGAAAACCCGTACCGGATGGTCATTCGTATTCCCCGAACTAACTGGCAGCCATACCGTAACGGCGGCATCACCATTCTTAACAATTATGGCGGCTCTAAGGTTATTTCAGAAGACACGACCTATGTGTACGTAGAAGTGAAGCTCCCACAGGGTACTCTGGATGGAAACTACTATCGCCCTGTGAACAGGTACCAATGGGCCGGTGGCGGTCTGACTCAGTACGCCTCCTGGCTGAACTGGGACCCGGCGGCGGTAAAAAGTCCTGCGTGGGGGAGTCCTGCGATTGAGCGACAGAAGTCTGACGGCACTTGGTTCAATAGCGTCGACTGGAAAAATTTTCTGGCTTCAGATATGCCGGTGAACCTAACCAAGATCCGTTTCACTGTGCAAGCACGCCCCTACGAACAAGCAATTACCGGCAGTGCCACCTGCAAGATCCCTGCCGGGTCAACGTCGTGTACTGTCGACCTGACACAGGCGATTACAAACGGTACCACCGGCTATATACATACTGCCTATGAAGTGCGTTCGACAACCGAGTCCACCTTCTTCATGCCGCTCTGGGAAAACATCGCCTGGCATACAAAGGGGCCCACAGTTACTGGCTACAACTACAATGATGCGACCAACATTCTTCAGGTATTCGTCAACGAGCCAGGAGACGGATGGTATTTCGATGCCGTTAAACTGAGCCGGGTGTGGTTGTCTGACAAATCCCGCAATAACGCGGATATCAACGTGACAGGAAAACAAACGGGGCGTAACACAGCAACCGGGAATTATACTTACGACTTCAACCTGAAACAGATCCCGGAGGGCAGCTATAACGTGCAGCTCAACGCCCAGGATTCTTTCAGCAACACGGGAAGCTTAGCCTACAAAACCGTGACGGTCGATAACTCGCCGCCGTCCATCAGTATCAACTACGAAAACAAACCTATCACCAGCAACGTGACAGTGTTCGGCTTGGAAAACGTCCGAATTCAGCTCGCAGATACTCTGACCAAACCCTCGTTAACTCGCATGACGCTTCGAGGTGGACCGGTATCTGATGCTGTTGAGTTGTCCTGGGTAAATCTCGGAAATGATCTCTATACACCGAATTACCCGAAGATCTTCCCGTCACTTAATGACGGTGAAACCTACACGTTGACCGTGTATGCCAAAGACGAGATGAACAACGTTAAAGAAAGCGCCGTCGAATTTAACTACCTGCCGAACAACCTGGTACGTCTGGAGAACCTTAAGACCATCTCCGTCAGTACCGCCCTGAAAACGTCCGACAACACGCCGCTGGCTGTACTGTATGCCAGCCAGCTGCGCAAGAAGGACGGTTCTATCGCAACAGGGAAACAGGACGCGATACTGACGGTACGTAAGGATGCGGCCTTCGGCGTTACGGTGAATGGGGTTTCCGCAGCACCAGGGGAGAGCAAAAACGTTCAGCTGGATCTGGGTCTGGGTGACAGCCGCAGCTTCCCGATTTTCCCATCGATTTCCGGCGTCAGCGGAACGTCAGAATTTATGCTGAATATCGAGGAACTGAAGTAAAAGCGAGGCAGGGTGACCCGGTACCGGGTCACCCTTTCAAGGTAATGGCACCGCGATGATGATTATCCCATCTTATCCAGATTCCGGTCACAGGTTTATGCACCGTTTTTGTGGATAACCTGATGTCCCATCACTAAAACCGCAAATGAAACTGGCCTGCCGCTCTCTGCGGATCTGCCCATACACCTACCCGTCAGCATGGATCAACACATCATTCACCCGGCATAGTGGATTTGGGCAACTCTCCTAACCGGGAAGCGTGTTGCTTTTCATCTTTAGCCACGAAAACCCATCCTTAAGAGGCGCCTAAACGGGAGGCTTTTTTATTTCACCATGACTCCAGCACCGAAATTCGCTGGACTACGCTACAGCCCGATACAGCAGGTTTATCAATGACTTAAGCGAGTTCAACATATGCCGGTGCTTTCCGAAACCTGACCTGACTTCCGACCGCCTGACTCCTATCCGGCCCTTGGAATCCAGGTCTTTCCAAGGAGTCATCATGGCTAAGATCAAACTCACTAAGTCCGCTGTCGATGCGGCGCAACCCCAGGCAGAGGCCGTCGAACTCCGGGACACGCTGGTCCCCGGCTTCCTGTGCAAGATTACCCCGGCGGGTCGCAAGGTGTTCATGCTCCAGTACCGGACGAACGCTGGCGAGCGCCGCAAGCCCTCGCTAGGACTGTACGGGGAGCTGACCGTCGAACAGGCGCGGTCGCTGGCGCAGGAATGGCTGGCCCAAGTCCGCCGAGGCGGAGATCCCGCCGCAGAGAAGGCGGAGGCGCGCCAGGCACCTACGATCAAGGAGCTATGCACGAAGTTCATGGAGGACTACTCCAAGAAGCGCAACAAGCTCAGCACCCAAGCCGGCTATCAGGCTGTCATCAATCGCAACATTATTCCGCTGCTGGGACGCAAGAAAGTTCAGGACGTGAAGCGTCCTGAAATCGCCGGACTGATGGAAAAGCTTTCGTACAAGCAGACCGAGGCGAACAAGGTATTCAGCGTCTTGCGCAAGATGTTCAACATGGCCGAGGTATGGGGCTATCGGCCCGACGGTACCAACCCTTGCCGTCACGTCCCGATGTTCCCTGCCGGCAAATCGACTCACCTCATCAGCGACGAAGAAATGGGCAACCTGTTCCGACAGCTCGACAAGATCGAGTCGGAGGGGCTGGAGAACTACGTCATCCCTTTGGGAATCCGCCTGCAGTTCGAGTTCGCCGGCCGCCGCTCGGAAATCATCGCGCTGGAATGGAACTGGGTTGACTTGCAGAACCGGCGCGTCGTCTGGCCTGACAGCAAGACAGGCGGCATGTCTAAGCCCATGAGCGAGGAAGCCTATCGGCTACTCTCGACGGCACCCCGGCAGGAGGGTAGCCGCTATGTGCTGCCTTCTCCTAGCCACGCTGGCAAGCATCTAACCACGGGCGAGTATTACGGTGGCTGGAGCCGTGCGCTCAAGGCGGCTGGCGCTACGCACGTGGGCACGCACGGCATCCGCCACCGTTCGGCGACCGACATTGCCAATTCGGGCATCCCGGTCAAGGTCGGCATGGCGCTAACGGCGCACAAGACCGTCGTCATGTTCATGCGCTACGTCCACACCGAGGATAAGCCGGTGCGAGAGGCGGCCGAACTGGTGGCGAATCGGCGTAAGACGATCACCGGGATGCAGGGAGCCAAGGAGGTGGCCGCATGACCCGGCGCAAGGCATCCGTCTCAGCGCCAGCAGCGCCGCCCGCGCTGCTGGGCGACATCCGGGCACTGATCGAAGCGTCGCGCCAGCGCGTCGCCTCGGCGGTCAATGCCGAGCTGACATTGCTGTTCTGGCGCATTGGCCAGCGCATCCATACGGAAGTGCTTGCCGGGCAGCGGGCCGGGTACGGCGACGAAATCCTGCCGACCCTGGCGGCGCAGCTTGTCCGCGACTACGGACGTAGCTTCGCGGACAAGAACCTGCGCCGGATGGTGCAGTTCGCCGCCACCTTCTCGGACGAGCCAATTGTCGTGACGCTGTCACGACAATTGAGCTGGTCGCATTTCGTGGCGCTGCTGCCGCTAAAAGACCCGCTCCAGCGGGACTACTACGTGCAAATGGCCAGCGCCGAACGCTGGAGCGTGCGGACGCTACGCGAGCGCATCGACTCGATGCTATACGAGCGCACGGCGCTGTCCAAGAAGCCGGACGAGACGATCACGCAAGAGCTGGCGGCGATGCGCGATGCGCAGCGCATGTCGCCGGCGCTGGTCATGCGCGACCCGTACATCCTCGACTTCCTGGGCCTGCGCGATACCTGGCAGGAAGGCGACCTGGAAGCCGCGATCATCCGCGAAATGGAGTCTTTTTTGCTGGAGTTGGGCGCGGGCTTCTCTTTCCTAGCCCGGCAGAAACGCATCCAGATCGACGACGAGGATTTCCACCTGGACCTGCTGTTCTATAACCGCAAGCTGCGGCGGCTGGTGGCGGTGGAGTTGAAGATCGGCGAGTTCAAGGCAGCATACAAGGGGCAGATGGAGCTTTATTTGCGTTGGCTCGACAAGCACGAACGCGAACCGGAGGAAGCCTCGCCGCTGGGCATCATTCTTTGTACCGGCAAGAAGTCAGAGCAGATCGAGTTGCTGGAGCTGGACAAGTCGGGCATCCACGTAGCCGAATACCTGACGACCCTGCCGCCGCGTGCGGTGCTGGGGGAGCGGTTGCAGCAGGCGACCGAACGGGCGCGGTTGCAGATCGAGCAGCGGCAGCCTGGCGAGAAGTCCTGACAGCAGCATCTGTCCAACCGTACACCCAAACCACAGCACGAGCATGTGGCAACGGATCTCTTGCTCTATCGAGGCTCCATGCTAGTGTGGAATCGCCATAGGCCGATAAGGAACTGGCCTGCGGCTCAAGGATGCGCTGGGGCTAGTGGGCGCGAGCGCCCAATCACATGATTATCGCGGGCAGCAGCGCCATGTTCTATGCCGATCGCTGTTTTAATTAAATATCTCAAACTATAAAGTCAGTTAATTTTTTCAAAATATTCACGAATCAAGTCATCATTTTTTAAATACGAATCGAGAACCTGAAACAGAAAAAGATCCCCGCTAATATTTATATCAAACGGGATCATTGAGTTATCTATTTTGAATGTCTTTATTTTTCTATGCCCCTTGATGTTGGCATTGCTCAATCTTTCTTGATAGCTATCCAACGTATATACGATAAATTCGTGATCCAAGTGAGTTATAAAAAAATCATCGCCTTTTGAACTGTATTCAAGATGGATGACTTGCGTTACGACGTCGTCGCCTGCCACCTCAAAGTCCTCCATCAATTCTTCAAAAGTCAAACTTAGCTTCTCTGCGTCATGGTGAATCCATAGATTGTTCTCATATTTATCGGTGGAGTAGAACTTTGACAATCTAGGAAGGGAAGATATTTTCAATCGCAACGGAGCGCCAAACTCCATCTCCTCCATTGCAGGGACATAATCGGAGACGTAATCAATCCTGAATGCTATTTCGGACAGCATTCCTTTTTCAATGAGTTCCTCGATAGAGGTAAGCAGCTTCCTCGGAACTTTTATCCAGAAGTGTCGCCCTATGCGTTCATCGCGTATTGTCTGACTATCCTTGTCGTTGAATATCTGAATATTCTCGTTCAGGCTGACAAGACTATATTTAGAGAACTGAGCATCTTCCTTTCTTATGTCAATTCCAATTTTCTCGTACTCACGTTCAACTACCTTGGAATATTTTAGCTCCAGCATCTCAGCCCTCCCCATGATTGATTGGTGCTTGGAATAAAAAATGCAGCCAATGCGATAATTTGCGTAATTTTCTTTTATGTACGAAACACCATCTTCGTCATGGATATGCTTGTAGGAATTGTTGAGAATTTCTAGCGATCCCGGATACTCGTTGAGATAATTATTTAAGTAGTCCATTAAATGCTGGATTGTCTTTATAGCCAATCGCTTGTCCACTAAATAGCTGCGCGGAATAGTAGATCACTGAAAGGGAACTCAGCCCGGATTGTGCGATCTGATCAATCGCCAAACCAACCAAAATCACCAACCGGGCTGAGCGATGCCGATCATAGTACCAATACCCCGTGGCGAACGACGCCTGATGCAGAAAGCTATTCATAAAACGCGTGATAAAAATCATGCCCGCAGACTCACGGCCATGCTAATGCTTCATCGGGGTGAACGGGTCAGCGATGTTGCCAGAACTCTCTGTTGTGCCCGTTCATCCGTTGGTCGCTGGATTAACTGGTTTACGCACTCAGGTATTGAAGGCCTGAAATCCTTACCCGCAGGGCGCTCCCGACGCTGGCCTTTTGAACATATCTGCACCCTGTTACGTGAGCTGATAAAGCATTCTCCCGGCGATTTTGGTTATCAACGTTCACGCTGGAGCACCGAATTACTGGCATTAAAAATCAATGAGATAACCGGTTGCCAGTTACATGCAGGAACCGTTCGCCGCTGGTTGCCATCTGCGGGGCTTGTATGGCGCAGGGCCGCGCCAACTCTGCGTATCCGTGACCCACATAAAGATGAAAAGATGGCGGTAATCCACAAAGCGCTGGATGAATGCAGCGCAGAGCATCCGGTATTTTATGAAGATGAAGTGGATATCCACCTTAATCCTAAAATCGGTGCGGACTGGCAGTTGCGCGGACAGCAGAAACGGGTAGTGACGCCGGGGCAGAACGAAAAATACTATCTGGCCGGCGCACTGCACAGTGGCACGGGTAAAGTCAGCTACGTGGGCGGCAACAGCAAAAGTTCAGCGCTGTTTATCGCTCTGCTGAAGCACCTGAAAGCCACTTACCGGCGGGCGAAAACAATCACGCTGATCGTTGATAACTACATTATCCATAAAAGCCGCGAAACACAGCGCTGGTTGAAAGCAAATCCCAAGTTCAGGGTAATTTACCAGCCGGTTTACTCGCCGTGGGTGAATCATGTGGAACGGCTATGGCAGGCACTTCATGACACGATAACCCGCAATCATCAGTGCCGCTCAATGTGGCAGTTACTGAAAAAGGTCCGCCATTTTATGGAAACCGCCAGCCCATTCCCCGGAGGAAAACATGGTCAGGCAAAAGTGTAGCGGTATTAGGCGCAGCTATTTAGATCAAGCTGTGGCCCATAAAACTTGGCTGCGTTTGGATGGTCGCGTTTGGCTTCAAATTCTTTCAGAATGGCCGCCTTTTCATTCATGCAGCCCTCCGTATAAGCACGCATTACGTCTGCCTGAAAGCTCTCATTTGCCAGAGAGGTTTGGATGAGGGGAAGCAATTTCTTGACAAAGATCGGGTCTTTATTAAGAAAGACGTAGCAAAATTTCCCAAAGCTGAATAACGCGATTTTTTCCGAAGAAAATTCATTGATTTCTTCAAAGATATTTTTCATATTTTTTACTCAACTCGCCGTAGTCCAAATAGTAAGCGACGGAACCTTGAGCGTCTCCACTTTGTGGATCGCGCTGCTCCACGTTCGCTATTCGCTCATCCCTGACGGGACTGGCATTCGCCAGCCCTCCACGGCCCGACACTGTGATCCGGGCCTGCGCGCTCCGCTTGCATGTTGAGCTGGCGACAGCAGGGCATGCAGAGCGAGCCGCGCGCAGATGATTCAGCCAAACGCTAAACAAAGCTGTAGGGCATCCCATAGAGAGCGCGGTTGCGCTACTCGTGATTTCTATGGAATTTGATCGTATCCAAAACTGCATGAGGCAAGCTTGCGAGTTACTTGATACTCTTCGCCAGAATACTGGCGAACTCGACCTCGTTCCGAAACAAGGTGCAGGTTCTTCCTTGCCCGCGAACCAATGACATACAGCAATTTCATCGCGCTTTCTTGACCGTTCGGATCATTGAAATGCGGCACCATATCTTCTAATAATGCATAAGCGATCACTGCATCGAACTCGGCTCCCTTGACGCCGTGTATCGTCGAGATGGTGATTCCAGTCCTATGCTGAAATACCTTCCTGAATGTCTCAATATCGCCTATAAATTCGCTACCTTCACTCTTCAATCGATTTACCCGGGCTTGCGAACTATCGAAGAAGGCAACGTGATGCTCTTGAAGCAGCGTGAAAAGGCGAAAGTCGATTGCTAAGTTTGCAAACAGACGCTCGAAAAATGCGCTCAAGTAGGTAAGACCATCTGTTTCATCGATCTTAATTGCATTGCACTCCCTCAACAAGGACCTCCGCGTGAGCTTCGACACGCTAGCCCCGGCCGCCTCTAGGTCATTCAGAATCTCCCCGGCCCACCGCAGTCTGCGCACATACATTCCCGGCGATGCCTGAGTAAGTGCAATCTTAGAAAGCCTGTACCAGAAATTCTCTGTGTCCCGTGCAAAGGGAACCATACCGGGGCCATCGAATGAGTACTCCGGCATGCTGGCGACCAAACGACGTGTCATGCTTGCAAGATGCGTCCACTGTGGCGCGAGAATGCACACCTCGTGAGGTGAGATGCCCATAGTCTCAATGTTGAAACGGATGAGCCGGATGAGCTCAGCGTCCAGATCATTTTTGCTCACTGTGTCGTCGAATGAAATAAGGCTTGGGTACGCCTTGTCCTCGGATGCGGCTTCGATGCGTGTGTTGTGAACGTTGTAGTTTCCGAAGTACTCAATGATGCGCTCAGAAGAACGGTAGTTCCGCGACAGTTCGAGTTCGTCCAAATCGATATTGGCCATCGCCTTGAAATCCTCGAAGGCAATCGGATATCCGCCAAGCGATTGATAAATCGCCTGGTTAGGATCTCCGACAATAAAGGCCTTGGTCGCACCTTGACCAGCTTTCAGAATGGCGGTGATGATCGAATACTGAATTCGTTTGGTGTCCTGATACTCGTCGATCAGCACGAAAGAGAACAACTGTGCCAGAAGAGTGCTGATCGCAGGATGACGTGCGATCAGTTGGTACGCATAGTAAAGAATGAGCTCAAAGTCTAGCTGCCGACTTTCGTGCAGAATCTCAAAATACTTGCCCAATATGACGTGAAGACCCGAATGCTTCCAATCTTGTGGGCAGGAGAGCACATATCCAGTTTCGGTGTAATAAAACTCACAATCCCAGAATGTTATTTTTGGCTTCTGGTAAGGCTTGCACAATGCCTCCAGGATTTTCTCGCGCTCATGCTGATCGATCACACGGAAGCCTCGATCCAACGCTTCGTGATAGATGCCGTACGGTTTCAATATCCATTCAAGACAGAACGAATGTATCGTTCCTATCCATAATCGGGATGTATCCACCCCAAGGCTCTCAATGCGCTCGTGGATTTCGTCGGCGGCACGGTGCGTATAAGTGATGGCAACGACAAACTGCTTGTTCGATTTCAGCCTGGACAACTCATAGGCGATTTTGTAGGTGAGCGTGCGCGTTTTCCCGCTGCCCGGGCAAGCGATGAGAAAGACGCTCCCTGGCTTCAGAATGGCTGCTTCCTGCTCGGGATTCAGATCATCTTTGTTCCACATGAACATGATCAGAACACCGCGAGTACATCGTTGATGCGATCATCTGGGAACGTGGCAAGCATCTCGTTTCGGATGCCGACGAAGTCGATGTCTCCATTTCGGAAGGCCAGCAGCTTGGCCCTAAAGTCGTCGAATACGGCAGACGCAGTGAAGATATCTTCTGCATCGATGTAGTTCACGCGGTAGCTCAGCACGTTAAACCAGACTTCCTTAGTGACCACCGGATGCGCAAAAGCGATGGCGTCCAAGATGTACTTCGGAATGGCGGTCTGCGGATCGATCTTCTTTCCCAGCAAGATGGCAAACCATCCCTTGCCGTAGTTGTCCGCCATGGTCAATGCGCGCTGACCGAACAACGCGATGTCCGCTGATTCGAGCTCCGCCTTGGCCGTCGCGATGGTTGGTGCATCCTTGTAGACATCAGGAAGGATGCCGACCACCTTACGCGCATTGCCGGCGGCAATGAAGTCGACCTCGAAGGTATGGGGGGCAAAGAATGGAGAAACCCACCCGTTATCTTTGAAGGTGTCTTCCAATAACGCTTTCCTGGCGACCCCTTTTTCCTGGGATGCCTGATACTTGCCCTTGCGCCGGAGCAGCCCTTCGGAGTCTCCCGCCGCCGGCGTTGTGTCAATGATGGACTTGTCAAGGTCGGTGACGATGCTGCACCGCTTCCGGATTCGGGCATCATCGAAAAGAACCGCGACGTTCTGAAATCCAGTGCTGCGGATATTAATTAAACTGATGCCGAGTTCATCAAGGCTGACGCCTAGCACGTTCTTGATCAGGATCGGAACGAGAATTTCTTCTGCATCGCCCTCCACTAAGAGGACGCTCTTGGCAAACAACAAGTTGCTACGGACAGCATCCAGGTAGCGTTGAATGTTGCCGATCTCTTCTGGGTTTAGGCCAATTGCAGGCTGGTATGCCTCGCAACGATCACCTTCTCTGCCGAGGATGTTCACGTTCTGAACATTGCTGACCTCAGAGATGTGCGTCGAATGGGTCGAATAAATGATCTGTGTGTCGTCGTATTTGAGCTTGTCGAACAGTGTTTTCTGGATATGTGTGTGAATGTGAGCTTCCGGCTCTTCGATAAGCAGAAAGTTGGCGATCGACTGTTTAGCCTTTTGATACTTGAATTCAAGCAGTTTCAACGTGAGGAATATCAGGTTTGCTCCACCAAGGCTCAGCTCGTGGATCGGTCCTTCGTGGCTCTCCCCCGATTCGCCAACGAACAGCTTGAGCGACTGGAACAACTTGTCAGCTTCGTCTGGCAGATCCGACTTGATAGAAAGAGAAGACGGCGAATACGCCTCACCCGCCGCATCCTTGATGGTGTCTCTGATATCCGTCCGGACGACCTGCACGTCTGGCAACGCTTCGATGGAGTCATTCAATGCCTTTACCCCGTCGGTGATAGCCTGGAACGCCACGGGGTCGATATCGCCGCTCTTGCCCTTCAGAAGCGAAAAGAGCGGATTTGTCCGGTTGTTGTGAAATTCGGAGACGACGTCCCGTAGCGCCTGGACGAAAGTGAACGAAATTTCTTTGGAGACGGACAGCACGTTCGGAATCTTCGCGCCGATAACACGAAATTCAACCTCTTCATTGAATCGAACATTCGCGAAGTCGCCGACCACATCCTTATAGAAGGCCTCGTCGTTGAAGTCGGCTTCACTCCGACCTGTGAAAATCGTTTCATAGTCGTCGATGGTGACCGGGTTCAGGATAGCGTCGAGGCCTGCCTGATCACCATCGTTCAATTGAGAAAGTCGCAGCCTGATTTCCTTCTTCGGACGAAAGATCAGGTTGTAAGTGGCCTTGCCGTTCGCCTCTTCCTCAATTACGCCCGTCCCATGTCGGAAGAGCGCCTGCACTGATTCATCCGCAGAGATTTCCTCAAACTCAAGACTGATGATGATCCAATGTCCCTGCCAGCGCCCTAAATAGCTGCGCCTAATACCGCTACACTTTTGCCTGACCATGTTTTCCTCCGGGGAATGGGCTGGCGGTTTCCATAAAATGGCGGACCTTTTTCAGTAACTGCCACATTGAGCGGCACTGATGATTACGGGTTATCGTGTCATGAAGTGCCTGCCATAGCCGTTCCACATGATTCACCCACGGCGAGTAAACCGGCTGGTAAATTACCCTGAACTTGGGATTTGCTTTCAACCAGCGCTGTGTTTCGCGGCTTTTATGGATAATGTAGTTATCAACGATCAGCGTGATTGTTTTCGCCCGCCGGTAAGTGGCTTTCAGGTGCTTCAGCAGAGCGATAAACAGCGCTGAACTTTTGCTGTTGCCGCCCACGTAGCTGACTTTACCCGTGCCACTGTGCAGTGCGCCGGCCAGATAGTATTTTTCGTTCTGCCCCGGCGTCACTACCCGTTTCTGCTGTCCGCGCAACTGCCAGTCCGCACCGATTTTAGGATTAAGGTGGATATCCACTTCATCTTCATAAAATACCGGATGCTCTGCGCTGCATTCATCCAGCGCTTTGTGGATTACCGCCATCTTTTCATCTTTATGTGGGTCACGGATACGCAGAGTTGGCGCGGCCCTGCGCCATACAAGCCCCGCAGATGGCAACCAGCGGCGAACGGTTCCTGCATGTAACTGGCAACCGGTTATCTCATTGATTTTTAATGCCAGTAATTCGGTGCTCCAGCGTGAACGTTGATAACCAAAATCGCCGGGAGAATGCTTTATCAGCTCACGTAACAGGGTGCAGATATGTTCAAAAGGCCAGCGTCGGGAGCGCCCTGCGGGTAAGGATTTCAGGCCTTCAATACCTGAGTGCGTAAACCAGTTAATCCAGCGACCAACGGATGAACGAGCACAACAGAGAGTTCTGGCAACATCGCTGACCCGTTCACCCCGATGAAGCATCAGCATGGCCGTGAGTCTGCGGGCATGATTTTTATCGCGCGTTTTATGAATAGCTTTCTGCATCAGGCGTCGTTCGCCACGGGGTATTGGTGCTATGATCGGCATCGCTCAGTCCGGTTGGTGGTTTTGGTTGGTTTGGCGATTGATCAGATCGCACAATCCGGGCTGAGTTCCCTTTCAGTGATCTACTATTCCGCGCATCTATTTAGGCCGCGATGAAAGTCGGTATGCTCCAGCCGGTAGGCAGAGCGAATCATGTTGTCATCAAGCAGCAATCTGATTGCGCGAAAGAGATTGGTTTTGCCAGATCCATTTTCGCCGATGACAGTGTTGATACCCTTCTGGAACAGCAGCTTCGTGTTGGGAAAGTTCCGGTAGTTGACCAGGCTGAGCTTGGATATATGCATTTGATTCAATCTTGTTGTTGAAATCCACATGCCGATCGGCCGATGGATTGGTTGAACACTGCAGCCATTGATCCCAACTACGGAATGGCCAACTGTCAGTTGGTTTTAGAACGGCACCGTGTCTAAGGTAGGAATCGGTTGGAGCGCATTTTTAATCTCGGTTAGCCTTGCAAGTAGTTCATCGAAAGTCACGATCACGATCTCTGCGAACGCATTTCGAACGAGCTCGAATGACTTTCTTTGCTGATGCTCTTGTGGCGTCATGCCAGCGACAACTATGCAGCGAACCGCATAGCTGTGGAGGTCGTATCGGTTCATGTTATTTTTTATGACGGGTAGTTCACTCTGCAATTTGAAACGCTGATCTAGAATTTGAGCAATCGCTCCACCCAATTCTGTCGATGGGCCAAAAACATCATCTCCACGATAGGGAGATTTTCCTAGCAGTTCGGTTTGCGGCTTTTTTATCTCAATGAGGCCAAGATTGCCCGTGGAAGCGGATGCGTATAGAAAATCTGAAAATTTTCCGCCGGACCCGTTAAGTCGCTTGCCACCTGCATAAGCTTGCCCCTGAACCAGCATGGCTGGAACGGCAAATGCAAGACTAAGTATGAAAGGATTTTCCAGAAAGAAGCTTTGCCACTTGCTTTCCGTCAGTCCTTTTCCAAGCATTTCCTGGTATCGCTCAATCAGTTGATTCAGTGTGATGAGCTCAATATCATTCTTTAATGCCAGCAGCGAGCGCGGCTCAGATTCCGCCAGTGCTTCTATATTGTCTTGAACCATGCGAACAGCGGCGCGCCGATCACGCTTGGAAAGCGTCACATGCTGCCGCCCACCATCGGTCATTTCCGTTAGTGCATCAGGTCTTACGCTCTTCTTTAGAGCGGGAAATTGTGCTGAATCGGCAGCATGTAATAAGGTCTGGTAGACATGAAATTGCTTGTCCTTGCGCGCGTCTCTCTGGTGGCGAGAGGCTATGCGATTTAATTCTTTTCTTAATTCATGAAATCTTCTTATTCCGAGAATAAAGAATGGCGAATCAATTTTCGCGTCATTTCCTTTGTGGACAATGAGTATGCTTACGTTTTCTAAGCTGGCGGCTGTTTCGCAAATTTGCCGATATTCCCACAGAAGCCCCAAACCGAATCGAAAATCTTTGGCAAACCCATCCGGCAACTGCTCAAGAAGCCCAACGACATCGTCAGTAGTCTCTGGCAGTATGTAGGGCTCGATAACAGGCCGAGCGACGACGATGCGTTCAAGGGTGCCGTATTTAGGTTGCAGGTAATCGTCGCGATCTTCTCGAATATTAAGAGGCCAAATGGTCAATCTGTCTGGACACACATTGAGCAGTCTCGCTATTGGCGAATCCGGCTTGCGCTCCGCTGCGGGAATATCAGTGAAGAAAACGTTAATGCCTTCCTCTTCCGGTTCGGCTGCTTCAATGACAAGGAAGGGGCCGCCGTCCAAACGCTCACGTTGATTGAATGCTGAAGGTCTGATAGATGCCATGAACTATTCTTGATCCCTACTGTTCAGAGAAACGATTTGCGGGCCTTGCCTCAGCGCAACCTTATGGTGCCTTCCGATCAGAATCGGACGACACACGATTGATGTCAAAGGGGAGTGCCTTATCTGCCGCGATTCGGGTCAGCAGCATCCGAATCGCATCCGAAATTGATAACCCCATTTCAGCCAGAACAACAGTTGCGGCTTCTTTAATCTGCCCGTCAATCCGGGCACGAACGACGTCGTTACTTGCCATTGTTGCGCTCACAATAGATGTAGCTACATTGTGGCTCATAAGTACTATTGCGTCACTTACATTTTGTTGTGAACAGTAGAGCATCCCGGCGTGCCGCCGTCGGGCTCGCGGGCGTTGCCCCGCGCCTCGTGCCGAGTCGCGGCCATGCGGCTTTGATCCCTGATGCCTCCGGCCGTCTCTTCGCTCCTGGCCTGCGCGCGGCGCTTGCCCTCCAGGGGATCGGCTGGACAGCCCATCCCCGCCGCGCCTTGCTTGGCGCCCCTCGCATGCACCGAACAGGTTGCACCTGATCGACCAACAGCCATCCAGCTAGGCGTGCCGCTGGCACGCAGGGGCGCTCGCCGCGCGGCGTTGGTTTCAGCGCACCCCCTGGCCCATTGGCCGCTGTTCGTCTTTCCCCAAGTTCATCGCTTTTTCCCGCGACCGTAGCCCGCGGTGCCTGGCCGTCAAGGCGCGCAGGGCCGAGTCCTCGCTGCGCTGCGGGCCGCACCAACCCTGCGCTTCTCCCTTGACGGCCAGTCCCTCGCTGGCCCGGTTTTTCGCGGGCGATGAACTCAGGAAAGACGGCGGCAAACAGGACCGGCCCAGGTCTCTGCGCCGAACCAACCGAAGCCACAACGGGCTCCGAATCTTGGAATCCGGTCAGCTTTGAAACCACAGCAACTCATTGGAGAAAACCATGCAACTCGCATCTCGATTCGCTTCCCATTCCCCGACGCTGCGCAGTGACTACCCGCTGTCCGACGACCAAATCCGCCGCGTAGCCCCGTCCATCTTCGCGGAGGCCCCGCACGATAGCCGCTCCGAACGGTACGCCTACATTCCCACCGCCGCCGTGCTGGCGGAACTGCGCAAGGAAGGGTTTGAACCCTTCATGGCAGCGCAAACCCGCGTGCGGCACGACGACCGCCGCGACTACACCAAACACATGATTCGCCTGCGCCATGCCAGTCAGATCAACGGCGCGGAAGCCAATGAAATCGTGCTGCTGAACTCGCACGACGGCACCAGCAGCTATCAGATGCTGGCCGGAATGTTCCGGTTCGTTTGCAGCAATGGCCTTGTGTGCGGCGATACCGTGGCCGATGTGCGCGTGCCGCACAAGGGCGACGTGGCCGGTTCTGTCATCGAAGGCGCTTTCGAGGTGTTGAGCGGCTTCGAACGCGTGAAGGAATCCCGCGACCTGATGCGCGCTATCACGCTGGACGAAGGCGAAGCCGAAGTGTTCGCCCGTTCCGCGCTGGCCCTCAAGTACGACCCCACCGATAACAAGCCCGCGCCCATCACGGAAAGCCAAATCCTGATGCCGCGCCGGTTCGACGACCGCCGCCCGGACTTGTGGAGCGTGTTCAACCGCACCCAAGAAAACCTGACCAAAGGCGGATTGCATGGCCGCAGCGCCAACGGACGCCGCCAGCAGACCCGCCCCGTGCAGGGCATTGATTCCGATGTGCGCCTCAATCGCGCCCTCTGGATGTTGGCCGATGGCCTGCGCCAGTTGAAGGCCTGATTCCCCACGCGGCAGGGGCAGGCAGCAGCCCTTGCCGCTTTCTTCGCTGCTGCATCCCTGAACCGATAGGAGTTATCACCATGAACGCCATTACCCAAACCGAAGCCCGCGCCCTCAACACCGCCGCCGCTATCCCGCTGGAAGCCGCCGACCCGACCAAGAACCTGATTTTGGTTCCGCTGTCGCGGCTGGTGTCGCGTCCTGCTGGCCGCAACGTGCGCAAGACCCCGCGCATGTCCATTCCCGAACTCGCCGCGAGCATTCAGCGTGTCGGCCTGCTGCAAAACCTCATCGTCATTGCCGCCGCCGATGGCGAGCATTACGAAGTCGTGGCCGGTGGCCGCAGGCTGGCCGCGTTGAAGCTGCTGGCGAAGAAGCGCCGCATCAGCAAGGAATGGGAAGTGCCTTGCCTGTTGGTGGCCGATGGCACCGCCCGCACGGCCAGCCTCACCGAGAACGTGCAGCGCGAAGCCATGCACCCCGCCGACCAGTTCGAGGCATTCGCCGCGCTGGTGGCCGAAGGCCGACCCATCGAGGACATAGCCGCCGATTTCAGCGTCACGCCGCTGGTGGTGCAGCGCCGCTTGAAGCTGGCGAACGTCTCGCCCCGGCTGCTGGCCGACTACCGCGCCGAAGCCGTGACGCTCGATCAGTTGATGGCCCTTGCCATCACCGACGACCACGCCGCGCAGGAAACCGCGTTCTACGACGCGCCGACGTGGCAGCGCAACCCTTCCCAATTGCGCGACCGCCTCACCGAGCGCGAGATTGACGCATACCGGCATCCGCTGGTGCGTTTCGTGGGGCTGGATACCTACGGAGCCGCAGGCGGTGGTGTGCGCCGTGACCTGTTCGCGGAAGGTGACGCGGGCGTGTATCTGACCGATGCCGCGCTGCTGGAACGGCTGGCGCAAGACAAGCTGGCAGGTATCGCCGCCGAGGTGAAGGACGAAGGCTGGGCGTGGGTGGATGCCACCCCCGCCGTGACCCATGCCGACCTGCACGCCTTCCAGCGTGCGCCGAGGGAGCGCCGCGAACCGAACAAGCGCGAAGCGCAGCGCATCGAGAAGCTGCAAACCAAGATGCACGAACTGGCCGCCGCCGTGGATGACGCGCTTGATACCGAAGACGAGGAAAAGGCCGATGCCTTGCAGGAAGAAGGCGAAGCCGTGGGCGAGCAGTTGCAGGCGCTGGAAGATGGCTTGCAGGACTACGGCACGACCGTGAAGGCCGCAGCCGGTGCCATCGTCACCATCGACCGCAACGGGCAGGCAGTGATTCATCGCGGGTTGATGCGCGAGGCCGAGGCCAAGGCGCTGCGCACACTGGAACGCCTGCGCCAAGGTTTCGGCAGCGAAAGCGAAGCCGGGAACGACGACGAAGGCGAGGACGACGAGCAGCCCAAGACCGCCGCCATGTCCGACAAGCTGGCGCAGCGGTTGAGCGCCCACCGCACCGCCGCGCTGCAAATCGAAGTCGCCCGGCATCCGCAAGTGGCGCTGGCCGCGCTGGTGCATGGCATGGTGCAGACCGTCTTGCAGGGCAGCCACTACGGCCACGACTTGCCGCTGGGCGTGAGCCTGAAAGCGCAAGACCGGCTGGAAGGCATCGCCCCGGATATACCGGATTCGCCCGCCGCCGTGGCGCTGCGCGAGTTGCAGCAGGTAGCAGGCGAAGGCTTGCCGGAGGACAGCGCCGAACTGTTCGCCGTGCTGCTAGCGAAGTCGCAAGATGAACTGGTGCGGCTGCTGGCGATATCCGTGGCCGTCACGGTGGACGTGGTGACACCCCGCGCCACGCCGCAGCAACCGGGCGCGGAACTGGCGCAGGCTGTCGGCTTGGACATGGCCGCATGGTGGAAGCCCACCAATGAGGGTTATTTCCGGCATGTGCCGAAGGCCGCGATTCTGGAAGCCGTGGAGCAGTACGCCCCGGCGCACGTCACCCGGCTGGCGAAGTTGAAGAAGGCCGACATTGCCAGCGAAGCCGAGCGGCTGGCCGATGGCACCGGCTGGATGCCTGCCATCTTCAAGGCCGAAGGCACCGACGACACCACGGCGCAGGATGCGCCGCAGGCGGTGACGAACGACGAGCCGGAAGCCATCGACAACGACGACGAGCAGCAGGCCCACGCACTCGCCGCCTGACCTTCACCACCACCGAGCGCCCCGGTTTCGGCCGGGGCGCTTCGCTGTTCCATCAGCATCGGCCCCAGGCCGTTCCGCCCTGGTGCCGATGGTCAAAAATCCGGGCGCGGCGGTGGCCGCGCCCGGTTTCCAAGCCCAAAGCCAGAACGCCCCTTCGCCGCCTTCGGGCGGACGGCGAAGGGGCGGCGCACAAGTGACCTTGTGCGCGGGAAACCCTCGAAGCCCATAAGTGCGTCGGCGCACAGCGCCGACGACATTCCGAACGCGCCCCACCGCAATGGACGGGCGTGTGGGGCTACGCCCCGGCTTGCTGCCGCAGGTTGCACGAAAGCGTGCCGTCCTCGACGCTGGCGGTTCGTCGCCTGTACGTCACGAAGGACGGTTCACCGACACGCCGCCCGGCCTTGCAATGGAGCTTCCACGCCACGCCTCACGCAAAGGGCCGCAAGCAGCAGTAGGGACGCTTTCACCTTGTCGCTGGGCATTGTCCTTGCCCGTGTCAGGGCGCAGGCCGGTGAAGCCGTCGCGCGGGGATGCCGAGTCGGCCATGCCTCCATTCGGGAGCGGGCGGCCAGTACGTCCTTGTGTTGTTGTGAATCCTGGCGGTGGCTGGGCTTCATGGCCGCAACCTTCCAGCGAAAACAATTCCCCCTGCGCTGCGCGCATTCCTCGCGGGACAAATTCTTTTCGCTTCCAGGTTCTCCACGGTGTTGCGACCGCTGCGCGGTGCGGCCAGCCCATCCCCCGCCGGACGGATCACAACAAGGACGCACTGGCGCGACCTTGTTCAACCCGAAAGGAGAAATCATCATGGCTAACATCGGCACCTTCACCGCAGAGAAAGACGGCTTCACCGGCCAGCTCCGCACCCTGACCCTCAACTTCAAGGTCAAGCTGGTTCCCAACGACAAGGGCGAGAACGAAAGCGCCCCGGACTTCCGCCTGCAAGCGGCCGGCCACGACTTCGGCGCGGCGTGGAAGAAAACCAGCGAGGCCGGGCGGGATTACCTGTCGGTGGCCATCGACGATCCTTCATTCCCGGCGACGGTCTATGCCCGCCTGATCGAAGGCGAGAATGACACGCACGACCTCATCTGGTCGCGCAGCAAGCCCAAGGCGGCCTGACGGCCGCCCACCGCGCCCCGCCCATTGCGGCGGGGCGCGGTGCTGCTGATCGCAGCATCGCACGCACAGGGTTTCGGCAGTTGCCCCATGTCCCGCATGTCCAAGGCCAGCATTGCATTGGTGATGGTCGAATGGCTCGAAGCCCGTGGCAGTAGGAACAGCATGGCGTGTCGGCGCATTGCGCCGCCGGGCTTTCGGGCTGCGCCCCATGCCGCCAATGGCGTCATGTCCATTCGGCTTCAATCCCTCACGCCTTCGCGCCTGGCGGCGCTGCGCGCTCCGCTTGCGGGCATTCAGACGCGCTAGGGCGCGTCGCGCTCTTTCAGCACGGCCTCGAACTCCTGGCGCACCCGCGCCAGCAGTTCGTCGGCCTTGTGCGTGTCGTCGCCGGCGTAGGCCAGCGTCAACAGCGTCAGCGGATGCACTTCCATGACCTCGCACAGCTCGGTCAGCTTGTGCAGGGTCGGACTTTTCAAGTCGCGCTCCAGCGTACTCATATAGGTGCGGCTGGACACGTCGGAGAACGCTTCCTGGCTCAAGCCTCGCGCCTTCCTGACTGTCCGTATTGCCGTTGCCAATGAGTGTTTCGCTGTCACTAACTTGGTTTCCCCATAAAAACCAAGATGACAGCCCATTGCGCCCTATAGGGCTACAATCTATAGTGTTCATTCATGGCTGAAAGGCCCGCTTTCGTGCTTTTACGGAAATCCGCAGATGCGGATTCCGACAGAACCGGGGAATCGCATCCGTGTCTTTCCGGCTTCCGACAATTCCGCTTCGGCGCTTCTGTTCTTCTACGGATGCGATGGCTTGCACATCGGTGCTTCCACACGAATGCACGGATGCGTTTCGGCAGTTCTGCGCTTCGGCACCAAAGCGCATTCGCGCATCGTCGGTTTCGTGGAGAAGCTGCCCATGACCCTGCCGCTTGTCACCGCTGATGAACGCGCCCGGCTGCTGGCCCACGGCGCGGCGCTCGCCGCTGGTCAGCGGCTCGACCCGCTGCCCGTGGTGCGCTTGTTCACCCCGGACGCGCATGTGACCTGGCTGCTGGTGTCGCTCGACCCGGCGGATGGCGACACGGCCTACGGCCTGATCGACCTCGGTATCGGTATGCCTGAGCTCGGGATGGTCAAGCTGTCCGACCTGGCGGGCATCGTCGGGCCGCGCAAGCTGCCGGTGCGGCGGGATCGGTATTTCCAGGCGGTGCGCCCGTTATCGGAGTACGTCCGGCTGGCGCAGGAGAACGGCGCGATCACGGACTGATGAAAACCAGCGCGGCCTAGCCAGCCGGGGCGCATCGTGACTATTTCAATCTTGATCAAGACCGTGCAGGTCTGAATCCGCATTCTTGCACCGAAGTGGTGCGATCCTGTTGAAAACAGTCCTGATCTTGGGCGCGGGCTGCGGCACGGTGTTCGGTGCTGCGCGTCATTTTCCTGAAGGCGTAGCCGTCGCATTCAGACGATTTCCGCAACACGCAGAGCCAAATGGTCTTGACACCGACAGTTACAGCCTAACCAATTTTGATGACGACCTGATGGCATTTCGATAGTTCCCGCATCGCGGAAATCGTGGCGACGCATCCCAAACAGAGGGAGGTTTCGCCATGACTGATCGCAGCGCCGAACACTGGTATCCGACAGCGGCCTATCTCTACGTTCTGCACCTTGACGGCCCTGCGCTGGCGTGGGAATACCTGCGCCGAAATCCCGACTACCGCCGCGACTGGCTGCGCCGCCGCCGCCGGCCGGACACGGCGCAGGCGTGGGGCCTGCGCCTGCTGGAAGACCCAGCCCTGGATGCGCGCGACGCGCATCCGGCCTGGTTTCCCGATCACGATGCCGTCGTGCAGGTTTACCCGGACGATGACCCGCCACCCGAAGCCCATGCCTTCGAGTTCTGGCGCGTCCCTGGCCGCAAGCAACTGATCCACGACGGCAAGCGCCTGGTGCTGGTGTCGCATTGGCCCGGCTGCTGCCTGCGGCTCGCGCTCGCGCCGGGCCTGGAAGACGGCATGGCCTACCTCTACGCCACCCGCGCCTGCGCCACGCCCTGCGCGCGCTATCGCACGCTCGCGTCCGAGCTGGACGCATTGGCCGTGGCCACGGTTGCCACGCCTGCGGCGGCGGCCCGTTCCAGGCCCACGACGGCCGCGGTGCTGGAACTGCACACCTTGCAGACGCTCGACGCGACCCTGGCGGGCGCGTCATTGCGCGAAGTGGCCGAAGGGCTGTTCGGCGCCGATGCCGTCGCCGCCGACTGGCACAAGGACAGCGCCTTACGTGCCCGCGTGCGGCGGCTGGTACGTCGTGGCGATGCGCTGATGCGTGGCGGCTATCGCCGCCTGGCACAGCTTCCGCCGCCGTTGCAGTAGGGGGGGACGTTTCGCGTCCCCCGTAGATCGTCCCTTAGCAAGCAGCCTCGCTTTCTTGAAAGTGCCTCTAACCGGCCGCGTGGTGTGGCCGGGCTTGATGGAGGTACATCCCATGCGACCCGCTCCCTTGCGGCCTGCCGCCGCTGCTGTCGCTGCGCCTGCGCAGCCCCAACGCTACCTGACCAACGACGAAGCCGCCGAGTACCTGCGCCTGTCGCCACGCACGCTGGAGAAACAGCGCGTGATCGGCGGCGGCCCGAAGTTCCGCAAGTTCGGCCGCCGCGTCATGTACGCGGTGTCCGACCTCGATGCCTGGGCCGACCAGCGCAGCTACGAGGCGACTTCCGACCCGGAATATGCCGAACGCCACGCGGGCGATTACCGTGATGGCCGCTGATCGCTGGCGCGTGGGTGGCCGTCGCCATGTCCAGCCCGCCAGGGCAAGCCTTGCAGCGCGAACAGCTCGACCTGTTCCGCGCGCTGCCGGGCGACATGGCACCCCGCGACAGCCAGGACTTGATGGCCTTTCCGTTCTTCTCGCTGGCGAAGTCGCGGCGTACCGCGCCGATCGACTTCCGCGCCGGCGGCATCACCATCCGCGTGGAGGGTACGCAGGAGCACGGCATCGCAACGATATGGGATGCCGACCTGCTGATTTGGGCCGCCTCGCAGATCGTGGAGGCGCGCGACGCGGGCTTGCGCCCGTCGCGCTGGATACGCGCCACTCCCTACGAGATCCTGCGCTTCATCGGGCGCGGCACGTCTCTCAACGACTACCTGCGCCTGAAAGCCGCGCTCGACCGGCTGCAATCGACCACGGTGGCCACGTCCATCCGCGAAACCACGGGAAGGCGATTGCATCGCTTCTCGTGGATCAACGAGTGGAAGGAACTGGCCGATGCCAGCGGCGTGCCGCTGGGCATCGAACTGATCCTGCCGGACTGGTTCTATGCGGGCGTGCTCGATGCCGCCTTGGTGCTGACCATCGACCCAGCCTATTTCCGCTTGAAGGGCGGGATCGAGCGCTGGCTGTACCGCCTGGTGCGCAAGCACGGCGGCAAGCAGCCGGGCGGCTGGCAATTCGACTTCCGGCACCTGCACCGCAAGTCGGGCAGCGCTGCGCGCTTCTCCGACTTCGCTTACGACCTGCGCGTCCTGGTGGCGCGGCAGTCGCTGCCCGGCTACGTCCTGGGCATCGAGCGAATGCCGGACGACGGACAAGAACTGCTGACCTTCCGGCCCGTGCTGCACACGGCACGGGGATAACTCGTGGAAAAGGTGTGGACGGCCTCGTGCTATCAGGAGTACCGGGTATCGTGCTATCGGGAGTACGCCTATCGTGCTATCAGGAGTACGAAAACGCCGGAAAGCCAATAACGGCGCGGGTTTGCGGCCCCTCTAACTTCCCTAACAAGAAATACATAACTTTTAGTAGAAGCGCGCCGTTTCGGTGGACAACCGAGAAACGGCACGGCGAACAGCGTTTTGCACGGCAGGTAAAGCCCGGCTTTCCAGCAGGGAGGGCCGCGCCATGATCCTCGCTCTGCTCAACCAGAAAGGCGGTGTCGGCAAGACCACGCTCGCCACGCACATCGCGGGCGAACTGGCGATGCGCGGCCAGCATGTCGTCCTGCTCGATGCCGACCCGCAGGGTTCATCCCTGGACTGGACGCAGCGCAGAAGCCAGCAAGGCTTGCCACGGCTGTTCAGCGCCGTGGGCCTCGCACGCGAAACGCTGCATCAGGAAGCGCCAGAACTCGCCAGGCGGGCCGATCACGTCATCATCGACGGGCCGCCGCGCATCGCCGCCTTGGCGCGCTCCGCGCTGCTGGCGGCCGAGCGCGTGCTGATCCCGGTGCAGCCCAGCCCCTACGACCTCTGGGCCAGCTCGGAAATGGTTTCGCTGATCCGCGAGGCGCAGGTGTTCCGGCCGCTGCTCCGCGCGGCCTTCGTCATCAACCGGCGCGTCAGCACCACCATCATCGGGCGCGAGGCGCGGCAATCGCTCGCCGAACAGCCGCTGCCCGCGCTGCGCTCGGAGGTGCATCAGCGCATCGTCTTCGCCGACAGCGTGGCCGCTGGCCGGCTCGCACGCGAGACAGCGCCCGACAGTGCCGCCGCCCGCGAAATCACCGCCCTGGTGGACGAACTGCTGCGGTGGCCGACATGACAGCGCAGCAGCCACCCAACAGCAAACGCACGGGCAAGCGCGTCGGCATCGGCGCACGTCCGCCCGCGAATCCGCACGCCGAGGCGTGGATTCGTCAGGGCGATGCCGACGCGCTGGGCAAAGGCGACCTCTACACGGCCCGCCTCACGCTCGACATCACGCCCGCCATGCGGGCGCGCATCAAGGTGTCGGCCTTCACGCAAGGCGTGACCGTGGCCGACCTGCTGCGCGGCCTGCTGGAGCGGGAGTTTCCGCCGGAGAACACACCATGAACGCATTCGCTTGGCCTGCCGCGAACGCGGCACCGGCTGCGCCGCTGCCTGCGCTTTCGGCACTCGCCGGACAGGCCGGCAATGTGCCGCTGACGCGCGTTTCGCTGGCCTACCTCGAACATCGCTTCAAGCTCTACCTGCGCTTCGGCGAACCGGCGCGCACGCTTCAGCTCGACCGCTGGCGGCGCTGCGCGGTGTTCCTGCCGGGCGCGATGCTCTGCCGCATCCGCTGGCAGGCCAACGACTACGGCACGATCCGCTGGCAACTCATGGTGATGCAGGCTTGCACACCGCTGGACGCGGCGCAGCGCATCCCCGGTGTTCAGCCGGGCGCGCGCTTGCTCCTACACACCGAAGGCGATGCCAACGTGCGCGCCGTGCTGGAGCGCATCGACGGCATCGAGGCGCTGGGCATCGCTGCCATCGACGTGTCGCCGGCGTACTGGCGCACGCTGGGCAACCGTCTTGCGGCTCGCCTTGCGCTGCCCGAATACACCACCGAGCGGCATACCGCCTGGCTGGCCGGGAAGGTGCTGCCATGACCGCCCCGACCACCACACCCAACGCGCCCGACGTGGCGCCGCGTCCTCGCTCACGCCTGCGCGCTCGCATCGTGCTGGCGACACTGGCCGCCATCGGCTTCGCTGCGCTGGCCTGGGCGGCTTTCGTGTCGCCGCTGCCGCGTCTGACCTACAACCCGTCCGACAGCGTGGCGGTCGGCTGGTATCGCATTGACCCGTTCGACCCGCGCACCGCCTCGCTGCCACGTCCGTTGTCCGTGGACAGCATCGTGCTGGTGCCGCTTCCGGCCACGGCTGCCGCGCTCGCTGCGCAGCGCGGCTACCTGCCGACGCGCGTTCCGCTGCTCAAACGTGTGGGCGCGGTCGCGCCGCAACACGTCTGCATCGTCGCCGGTCAGGTACGCATCGACGGCGTGCCTTCGGCCGCCGTACTGCCCGCCGACCGGCTGGGCCGGGCGCTGCCGTCCTTGCAGCTTTGCCGCCGCCTTGAACCGGGCGAACTGCTCCTGTTGAGCGTGACGAATCCAGCATCGTTCGACAGCCGCTATTTCGGCCCGGTCAGCGCATCCGCCGTGATCGGCGTTGCGCATCCGGTGTGGCCGGAGATACGCCCATGATGGCCGCCGATTCGCTGCGCTCTGACGTGCCATCGGGCATGTCGTTCTGCTGGCTGCTTCAGTGTCGCTGCGCCTGTCGTGCCGGTGCATTCGCACCGCACGTCGCGCAGCATCCGGCGCAGCCGTCCAACGTTCAGGCGTCTTGCCTCGAACGCGCCCGGCCTGCGGCCATTGGCGCTTTCGCCGGCGCGCTGTCTGTTCACGCAGCAGCGCCGCCGGGCCGCCGTTGCCTGGAGCGACAGCGAAGGGCAAAGGCGGAAGGCAAGACAAAAGGACGCGGCACCTGGCCGCGTCGAAAGCCAGTCAGCACATGGGGGGAACGCGGCACGGAGCGGCTTCGCCACCGTGCCGCGTTTGGCGCGAGGGTCGCGCCAATGCTGGCATGTCCGCGTGCTTCGCACGACAGGACACGCCCAAGCTTGCGGGGAGCGCAGCCATGACCGACAGCCGCGACGACGACTTTCGCGTGCGCCCCAGCGCCCCGAAGAACCGGGGCAAGGGCCAGGGGCAGAGCTTCGTTTCCAAGGTGCTCAAGCAGGCCGGCAAAGCCAGCAGCGGCAAGTCGGCAGTACGCCGTCCTGGCGCGGCTGGCACCGGCCAGCGGCCCGGCTCTCGGCTCGGACGTGGCCACACGGCGGCGCGCTTCGCCGGGGCGAAGCTAATGCCCATGTCGCGGCGCGTGACCATCAAGACCTTGCTGGTCAATCACCAGCGGGCCAGCCCGCAATCGCTCGCCAAGCACCTGCGCTACATCGAGCGCGACGGCGCGGGTCGCGATGGCGAACCGGGCCGGGGCTACGGGCCACAGGCCGACGAAGCCGATCTGGACGCCTTCAAGGAACGCTGCGCCGACGACCGGCACCATTTCCGCTTCATCGTCTCGCCCGAGGACGGGGCCGAGCTGGACGACCTGCGCACCTACACCCGGCATCTGGTGAGCCGCATGGAAGCCGACCTGGGCACGCGGCTGGATTGGGTGGCGGTGGATCACTGGAACACCGACAACCCGCACACCCACCTGATCGTGCGCGGGCGCGACGACACCGGCAAAGACCTCATCATCGCGGGTGACTACATCGCCCACGGCTTCCGCCATCGCGCCGCCGAGCTGGCGACCGAGTGGCTGGGGCCGCGCACCGAACTGGAGATTCAGCAGACCTTGAGGCGCGAGGTGGAACAGGAGCGGTGGACGAGCCTGGATCGCACCTTGCAGCGCGAGACCGGCGAGGATGGCCGGGTGCATGTCGAACGGCTCAACGAGCCGAGGTTGCAACGCCAGCGCCTGCTGCTGATCGGCCGCCTGCAACGCTTGCAGCGCCTGGGCCTAGCCGACGAGGTGCAGCCCGGCACCTGGGCCATTCATGCCGATGCCGAGAAGACCTTGCGTGCCCTGGGTGAGCGTGGCGACATCATCCGAACGATGCAGCGGGCCATGAGCGGCCAGCCGCGTGAGCTGGCGGTGTTCGAGCCGGGCGACGATGGTCGCAGCCTCATCGGCCGCGTGGCCGCGAAGGGGCTTGCCGATGAGTTGCACGACCGAGGCTATCTGATCATCGACGGCACGGACGGTAAGGCCCACTACGTTGCACTGAACGCCCGCGACGAACTGGCGAACTATCCCACGGGCGCTGTGGTAGAGGTGAAGGGTTCGACTGAGGTGCGCACGGCCGACAAGAACATCGCCTCGCTGGCGAGCGATGGCCTGTACCGCACCGATCATCACCTGGTAATCGAGCAGGGCCGGGCTACGCCCGGACGCGACCCGCAGGAAGTCGTCGCCGCTCATGTCCGGCGGCTGGAAGCCCTGCGCCGGGCTTGCATCGTGGAGCGCGTGGCCGAAGGGCTATGGAAGGTACCGGACGACCTGGCCGAGCGTGGCCGCCAATACGACGCGCAACGGCTGGGCGATGTAGCCGTAGAGCTGAAATCACACCTTCCTATTGAACGGCAGGCCCGCGTCATCGGCGCGACTTGGCTTGACCAGCAACTGATCGGCGGTGGCCGTGGGCTGGGCAACTTGGGCTTTGGCGGTGATACCAAGCAGGCCATACAGCAGCGAGCCGATTTCCTCGAAGAACAGGGGCTGGCACAGCGCCGCGGGCAGCGCGTCATCCTCGCGCGCAACCTGCTGGGCACGCTACGCAATCGGGAACTAGTGCAGGCCGCGAAAGACATTGCGGCGGAAACCGGCCTAGAGCATCGCCCGGTGGCCGACGGGCAGCGCGTAGCCGGTATCTACCGGCGTTCCATTATGCTCGCCAGCGGGCGCTACGCGATGCTCGATGACGGCATGGGGTTCAGCCTTGTGCCGTGGCGGCCGGTAATTGAGCCGCGACTGGGACAACAGCTTGCCGCAAAGGTTATCGGCGGAAGTGCCTCTTGGGAACTTGGACGAAAGCCCAGTATCGGTATCAGTTAGATATCAAGGGAAGCTGAGTACCAGGCGCAGTCTGCTTGGCTGCTGTGATTCTTCTTAGAGATTCAATCAATGCCATAAACTCCTTGGATTGCCTCAGTGCTTCGCCTCCCGCAGTTTGCAGGTCCAAGACATCCGTAGCCTCGATCGTGAAGGCTGTGGGCACGCGCAGCAGCGAATGCCGGATCTTGTCGTCCGGCACGTCGTTCAGACTTACGCTTACTACGTAGATTTCTGCGTCGGCCGCAAAGGGGCTGTCCGCTTGGCCACGGGTGCGGACAATCTCGGAACGCCAGTGTTGCAGGTCGTCGTTAAGCATGGCCAGCGTCACCTGGGTCTCGCGAGCGCCGGCACCGAAGATCAGCGACTCAAGTACTTGCGTCGTGCTGGGAACTCGGTCGCTACTGTCCACTCTCTCGCTCAGTCCTCGTTCGGAGTTCACCGTCACCAACACGAGTCGGCGCAAGCTTCCGGGCTTGACCTCCGAGAAATTGGCGCTCATTGAGCCCGAAGCTACTAGCCGGTCTAGCATCAGACGTACGCCGAGGTTGTCGGAGACACCACCGTCCACGAGGTGGATATAGGGCCGATCGTGCGCATTGAGGTAGCTGTCTATGCCGCTTTGCAGGATGCGTGATCTGTAATTTTGCCCTCTGACAGGCAAAGATCGGAGAGGCGGCGGACAGGTATTGGCGTTGTTTCGCACCGTTACGGGCGACAGCACCAGCGGTACTGCCGACGAGGCCGCCACCGCGAAAGACAGCGGCGTTGCATCGAGGTCGGAACAGATTAGCCGGAATTGCTCGGTGGTGAAATCGAAAGGGGCACCGGTCGTGAGGTCGGTTGCCGTGATCATCAGTTCGGGCGCGCCCGGTCGTCGGCGCACGTCACCAAAGGTGCGGCCTTCAAAAAGTTCGTCCAAGCGTTGAGCCAGGATCTGGCTGCGCCCAAACCAAGGTGAAGTTAGTCTATAAAGACGCTCAGGCCACAGAGCTTCACGTATGAGTCGCCCCTCAAAAGGCACAAGCAGAAAATCCGGCTCGAAACGAGTCAGCGTGGCATCGCCGAAGGCCGCGAAGTGCGCGGCAAGGATGCTGCCCCCCGACACTCCGCTGACCAGGAACACCTGATCCAACAGAGTGGTCTCCTGGCCCTCTAGCGCGAAGCGTGTGGCCTTGAGTTCGCGCAGCACGCCCAGGCCGAAGGCCGCCGCCCGAGCGCCCCCGCCTGACAGTGTCACCGCTACAACCACCGGTTGGTTGACCTCCGACGGCCTGATGCGTTGGTCGTTCTCGGCGAGAGACATTAAGGCGGCGTCGGAAAGTGTCGGGTTGATCCAAGGACGGTAAGTGGAACACCCTGTCAGAACTACCGTTGCCAGCACACCGGCCAAACTCCATCGTGTGAATTTACACACCTCCAGGCGCTTTACCTCTGCAAGCAGCACCACGCAGCGTTTCGAATAGACAAGAACGAGAAACGCCGGCAATTTTGCGACGAAGCAGAGCCACTCCAGAATGCTGCAGACGTTACAAGAACGGCACCCTACGAATCCCCTTGATGAGGCTCCTCGCGATCCGCGCGAAGTTATGGAATAGCAGCTATTCACGAGCCAGCACTTCTCCAAGCGCTATTGATCCGTTCAAGGCAGGTGGTGATTGCAGACTTTGCATGCCCGAGCAGTGTGTAGGAGCCTTTGAAATCCGCGAGAGCGTTGCCGTGCTCGAAGCAGCTAGCAGCAGCCACCCGACGATCTGTTTGTTCATCTACTGCCTCAAACTCCAAACTAGCTCCCCCAGTTGTCACTGGTCCAACAAGCAACGTCGTTAGGGTGTTGACTGCTCTATTGGGCGTCTCAATGGTCGTAATTGCCACACGCACACGTATGCGGCCTGACGATGCGGGAGCTTCGGACTTAGTTTGGAGATGTCGCAGTTCACTGTTGACGTGATCGAGAAGCTCTCGCACTTGCTCAGCTTCAAGCCCACCTATGCGTCCAGTTGCCGTCACTACCTGAGCATCCTCGACTAATATTTCCCGGTAACGACTGGGTTCAAAGCCTGGCGCCTTGAAGAGCAGAACATTTTCGTACTTCGTTTTTCCCAATACATCGTAATCACCAAGAAACCCTGATCGAGTCATTCCGTTTGAAGCACAGCCAGATAAGGTTGCCGTGAGGCCTGCCAGCAGCACAAAATGGATTAATGAAATAGGGCGTTTCATATATATTTTCATTTATCCCATTTTCAGACAGACGATGCCAGCAACAACCAGCGCAATTCCAACCCAACGTATCAAGGAGGCGGTATCGCCGAACACATACACGCCCACGAAAAACGCGCCCAGCGAACCGATGCCGGTCCAGACCGCATAAGCTGTTCCTATGGGGATCTGTTTAAGAGATAACCATAGGAAAAAGCCGCTGGCTGCCATACAGGCAACTGCAATCGCCGGCCCCACGTAGCGCATCGCTGCATTGGCCGCACCCATCTTGAGGCCTAGTGGCCAACCGATTTCGAACAGGCCGGCAATCAGTAGAACCAACCATGGATTCCATGACAACGGGTTCATATATTTCTCCAAATCTATTCAGTGAAAATTGATTATCAAAGCATCAAAGCATCAAAGAATAGGCAGTAGGCGGTCAATTCGCTCTGCTTCTGATTTCTTCTTAAACTCTCTGATGGCGAGAATCTGTCTCCCCGATCTCTCCGGCCACGAGAGAGATCGGGGGAAGCGTGTGGACAGTTACGCTGAGGGATCAGACCGGTTGCACTGGTTGTTGTACCGCCTCGTGACTCCGTTTGCTGCCCGGCCACTTCATTCCGAACAGCACCTCGTAGAGCAACGGAATCAGGCCAAGCGTCACGAGCGTGCCAAGTGCGAGACCACCGATCATGCCGATGGCCATGCCCTTCCACAGCGGCCCCGCAAACAACATCAGGGGCACGAGACCCGCGATACAGGTCACCTTGGTCATCACGATTGGACGCAGCCGCTGCATCGCAGCTCCCACCAGGGCTTCATGTCGGGCGAGACCTTCCGAGAGGCCGTGTTCAATTTGTTCGAGCAGAAGAACGGCGTTGTTGACGATGATTCCGAACAGCGCAAGCACCCCGAATGTCGCCATGAAGCTGAAAGGAGTGCCTGTTGCCTTCAGTGCAATCACGACCCCAATCAACGTGAAGGGAATCGTTGCGAGAATCACGATCAGCTTGCGGAAGGAGTTGAACTGCCAGATGAATAGCAGCAACATCGCCAGAAGAGCGAACGGCATGTAGTGCGTGAGCGATGCATTCGATTCAGCCGATTCCTCAATTTCTCCACCAAGCTCTATGGCATAGCCTGCAGGTAGTTCAATTGCGGCGATCCGAGGTGCGAGGTGATCCACGATCTCTTGCGCGGTGTATGCGGTGTTCTGCCCCTGAACTGTGACTGTACGAATGAGATTGCGGCGCTGGATCACAGACGGCTCGCTAGCGAGCGTGACATCGGCCACTTGCGCCAGGGAAACCGGCTGGCCACCCGACGCTGGATAGATGGTCGTCGAACCAACGTCCGCAGTGCTGCGCCGATCATTGGACGTCCCGCGCATCACGATTGGCACGCTGGTATCGCCATCTCGGATCACAGAGATCGACTGGCCGATGTAGCGGGTGCCAAGCCAGGCAGCTATGTCGTCGGTGGTGACGCCAGCACGTCGCGCACGATCTTGATCGACCCGAACATCGAGACGGCCGACACGGGTATCCCAGTTGTTCTTGATGTTGGCCGTACCTGGCAGCTCCCGTAGCGCGGACTCAATTTTCGCCGCCGCATTCATCAGCACCTCATGATCCGGCCCACTGACCCGGTAGACGGCTGTGCCGGCTTCGGTAGTGCCTAGCGAGAACCGCTGAGGCTCTGCGCGTACATCTCCATGATGCTGCGCGAAGTAAGCCCGAGTTCGGGCAATCACGACGTCAATGTTGGTGCCTGCCTTGACCGTCACGACAAAGTACGCGATGTTCGATGCTGGCAATGGGGGATTGAGCCCAAGGATGAAGCGCGGCCCACCGTCAGCGACGTAGCCAATGTGATCCGTGATTTCGGGGTTGATTTCTTGATCACCGAGCCAGCCGCTCACTTCCTTCACTTTGGCAAGAGTGAGCCGTGAATCCGTTCCAGGGGCGAGCTGCACCGGTATTTGGAATTGAACTCGGTCGGACTTCGGCAAGAAGTCGTATGGCAGTGTCGTGAATCCGTACAGAGCTACGGCCAATGCACCCGTCATCACACCAACGTAGATCGCCTTGTGGTCAAGCACCCACTCAAGCAACTTGCGATAGCCGCGATAGAAGCGTGTGTTGTAGGTTTGCGCGTCATTCGCCGGTTGATGATGCACTTTGGTGAAGTGGTAGCACAGCAGTGGAGTGACGGTCAGACACAACAGCCAAGATCCGAGTAACGTGAGCGCGAGGACAATGACGAGAGAGCGCAGATACTCACTCGTCGCACTCTGGCCGAAGAAGAACGGGGAGAAGGCGATGACGATAACCAATGAGGACGTCAGCAGCGGCAGTGCGAGGGTACGACCCGCTTCGAGACAAGCCTGTTTGCGGTCTTCACCGGCTGCCAAGCGCCGTTCAATGTCTTCGGCAATCACGATGCCGTTGTCTACCAAGAGCCCCAAAGCGATGATGATGGCTGCCATCGAAACACTTTGCAGCTCGATGTTCAGCGCGCGCATCACGATCAGTGCCCCCAGAATGGTAAGCGGCACGATCATCCCGACGATGAATCCTGTGCGCCATCCCAGGAAAAGGACGACGACGCCGAGCACGATGACAATCGTTTCGATCATCACCTGGTTCATCTTGCCCATTTCACGTTTGACGACGTCTGCCTGGAATGTCACATAGGAGAGCTCGAAACCTGCGGGCAGAAGTTTCTCAAGCTCGGCCACACGGGATTTGAGGGCTACGCCGAATTGCTCCACGTTCTGGCCCGAGGTCATGGACACTGCCATCACTACGGCAGGCTGGCCCTTATAGACTGCAGCAGACTCGGGAGGATCTGCAGGTTGTACCTGCACGCGCGCAAGCTCTCCCAGTGAGATTGAAGGAGCAGGCGAAGCACCGCGCGCACCCTGAGCTTGCGCCATCATGATCGGCAACGCGCGCAGCGAAGCGGCGTCGCGAACCTCTCCACTAACAGCCAGCGAAGCGTTGATGCCACCGATGGCGATTTGCCCGCCTGAAAGCACGACGTTTTGTTTAACGAGTTGATCGATCACCCCTTGTGGGGTCAATCCAAGCTGGGCTAGTTTTGGTCGATCAAATTCGAGATAGACGCGCTCTTCCTGCAAGCCGTAGAAGCTGATGCGATCAACGCCGGGAAGCGCGTATAGGCGATCGCGCATCTCTTTCAACGACACACGCATTTCGCCCATGGAGTAGCCCGGCGCGGTCACCGCAATGGAGGCCACGGCAACACGGCCGAAGTCGTCGTTGACAAATGGCCCCAACGTACCCTGTGGAAGCAGAGGCTGAGCATCGGCAACCTTCGCGCGAACGCGCTGCCATATGGGGGCTAGGTCGGTGTACCGCTCCCAGATCGTGACCTGTATGACGGCCCCGCCCGCGCGAACGGTTGTGGTTACACGCTTGACCTCGGCCAGCTCCCGCAAACGCTCCTCGATCGGACGCGCGATCAACTGCTCAACACGTTCGGCTGGCATGCCAGGGTTCAGAACGGCAACAACCGCATCTCGAATCGTGACCGATGGCTCTTCCTGCGAAGGGAAATTGAGAAACGTGGCAATGCCGGCAACAAGAATGATGACCGCGGCAAGGTAGGTGAGTCTGCTGGCGCGCAGCGCCATTTCTGTGATCTTCATAGCGAAGTCTTCCTGTAGCGGGTCAGCGTCCGGCCAATTGGGTCGTGGCCTTGAGTGGGGTGACTTGTTGCTCGTTCGTCAGCCAACTCGCGCCAGCCGCGACTACCATCTCGCCGCGCTTCAGGCCGCCCACAACGCGAACGTTGTCGCCGCCTGGCTCGCTCTGGAATTGCACTTCCCGGCGGTGCACCTTCTTTCCGGTCACGTCATATACAAACACTGCGGCTTGTCCTGCTTTCTCACTGAGCACCAGTGCCGAATAGGGAAGCATCAGACGATCTGGTGAGGCATCCTTCGCTTCCGGTGCCTTCAGCAATACTTGAACGGCAGACCCGGGTCGAAGACTGCGCGCAAGAGTAGCATCTTGAGGAACGAGCACGACAGGTAAAAGTGAGCCATTTTCAGCACGCAAGCCGATGCGTTGTACCGAAGCACGAACGGGACTTGCTGACTCGCTCAGGCGCAGTTCGGCGACCTGCCCAATTTTGATATTTGCCGCCTGGGTCGTCGATGCAGTCGCAAGGACTTCTACGCCGCTGCGTAGTCCATCCACTTGAAGCACCGGCGCTCCGGCTGCAATATCTGTGAACGGCAGAGCGAGTTTCTCCGCGACGACGCCGTCGAATGGCGCATGAATGGCGGCCCCCCTTCGCGCACGCTCGGCAAGGCCGAATGCGGCCTTTGCATTGCGCACCTGGCCTTCAGCTGCAACCAACTGTGCTTTCACACTCTCGAATGCAGCCGGGGAGATTACGTTGCCCTCAAGCAGCCCCCTTTGCTGCGTTGTCTGCACGATTCTGTCTGCCAATGCGGCTTCCGCAGCAGCGAGTGTCGCCCGAGCCTGTTCTAGGCGGAGTTGCTCGGGCTGAACATCCAACTCAGCCAGAAGCTGTCCGCGAGAGAAGCGATCTCCCACGTCCACATGAAGCTTGCTGATACGCCCGCCAGTCTCGAACCCCAAGGTACTCCGCTCACTGGAGCGAGCTAGACCACTCAATTCAATGCGATTGGCCACAGAACCTACATCCCCCACCGTGAGCAGCTTGACCGCTCGCGGTGGATCGGAAGCAGGCTCCTTCTGACTATCACAGCCGGCAAGCGATGCGAGCAGAACAAACGCGAGGCCGACTTTCTGCATTTGCCAGGACTGGGATTTAAAGGGAGTGCAAGACACGGGAAGGCCTTTCATCAGCGTTTATCAATAGGGGTGAGTTCCAGTTCGCCGCGGGCGAGCGCCTGGAGGGTGTGCATGAGTCGAGAAAGGTCTTCGGCAGCAAACGTCGGAAAACCCATCATTTCGGCGAGGAAGACTCCGTCCAAGGCAAATAGAACGATTCCGGCGATATCGGTGCCGCGTGGAGATTTGCTCGCGTTCTCGTACTGCCTGCGGTACCAGCCGCGCACAGGCTCAAGCAGCGTGGGGTCTTCAGCCACGGCCGCCAGCAATGCAGCGCTCATCTTTTGCATCCCGCCGTCAGGCATAGCCGAGACCTGGCTGGATAGCCAAGGGTCTGGATCGCCGACGAATGGCAGCTCTCGCTCTTCCTGCCCGCCATCAAACGCCGAGACCTGGTCATCAATCATCGTGAGGAGCAGATCGCGCTTGGTCTTGAAGTGGTACAGGAACGCACCTTTGCTCATTCCTGCCCGTGCAACGACCGCGTCAAGCGTTAGGTGCCCGGCACCTCCCTCCATGACTACGTCACGCGCAGCTTGAAGGATGCGCTCCCGTGTTTGTTGCGCTTTCTTAGAGATGGAGGGGGCTTCAGCGCCGTTGTCCGCCGAATGCGACTCCTCTGGGCTTGATTTCATACGAGTTGCCATGGTGAAACTCCAAAGATGCTTGATTTTTGAATCGTCTGGACGGTATAGTACACGCCATGAACTATGCCCGTCAAGACGGCCTCCTCAATTCACAACCTAGTGGCTCAACATGTCCGATCCCTACGCCCGCCGCGGCCTTACTGCTGTTGCATTCCTATCGATCACGCTTCTCGCCGCGTGCAGCCACTCGCCTCACAGGGTGGAGACATCACGCGTTGAGGTTCCGGCCAAATTCATGAACGAAGCGGGTCTGGCTGTGCAGCAGGTGCCAGCACAAGCACTCCCGGCCGAGTGGTGGACGGCGTACGGTGATCCGCTGATTGACGCGCTGGTGCGCAACGCGCTGGAGCACAACACCGATCTCGCTATTGCAAGAGCGCGGATTGATGAAGCTGTGGCGATCACCCGACGTACACGCGCTTCAATGTTCCCTAGCTTGGCGCTCACGCCCCAAGCAACGCGCGCGCGACTTTTCTTTGGCACCGACCATCAGCAGCGATGCCAGGCTTCCGCTGTCGGCTTCATGGGAAGTTGATCTAGCGGGCCGCCTCTCGCATGCCGCTGATGGCGCACGGATGGACGCAGTTGCTGTCGAACAGAACTGGTTCGCGACACGTTGGCAGATCGCCTTTGAGACAGTGTCCGCTGCACTGCAGCAGCGGCAGGCGGCAGAGCTGGAAGATCTGGCAAAAGAGCGACTTCAAGTCGCCGAGCGCCTTGAGCGTCTGACAGAGCAGAAGTTCAAGGCAGGTCAAGCTACGGGCTTTGACATTGAACGCACGCGTTCCGAGGTCATCGCCCTCCGGGTGGAGCAAGAGCAGTTGCGACGCGTACGCGGCGAAGCAACGCATGCCTTGGATGTGCTCGTTGGCCGGATTCCGGGGGCGCTTGGCAGCGGTCCTGCGCTTGCCTCTCTCACCATGCCCGATTGGACTCCCAGAAGCGTGCCAGGCGAATTGCTGCAGCAGCGCCCCGACGTCAGAGCCGCGCAGGCGCGTCTTGCAGCGGCGACGGCGCGATGGAACGCAGCAGAAGGCGAGCGGCTCCCCAAACTTGTGCTCGATTTGAGTGGTGGGCGCCAACGCTTCGAGAACAACGGAACACGTGTGGCAGGGAACATTTTCTCTCTGGGCTTGGGTGTGACGCTTCCGATCTTTGACGGTGGAGCAATACAAGCGGGAATCGACGAGGGCTCAGCACGCAGTCGCGGCGCACAGGCTGACCTGGAACGCACGGTTTTGCTTGCGCTTCAGGATGTGGAGAACGCTTATCTGGGCTGGCAGACCCAGCGGACTTCTCTGCAGCATCAGGTCGATGGTCTTGTCGTCGCTGATCGACTCCTTGACCGCAGTCGACGCCTCTTTGAGGCGGGACAGGTGGATGCGACCGTTGTTGCAGAAGCGGAGCGTGGCACCTTGTCCCAGCGAGCGGCTCTGGTCCGTGCTCGCGCCGACGCAGCCGTGCAATGGGGTGTTCTCGCTAAAGCGCTTTCTGGTTCGCCAGAGCATGTGAATCTGCAATCTTCACCCTGAGTCCTTGAGTTGGAAGAACGCAGCATGGCAGCGAGTTTTAAATACTGAATAGATCGACGATTAGTAGGGGACGCATGGAAATTCGACATCTACGTTGTTTTATGGCGCTCGCCGAGGAACTTCACTTCGCTCGCGCCGCTGCGAAACTGCATATTGAGCAGTCCCCACTGTCTCGCACGATCAAAGAACTCGAAGAGGAGTTAGGAGCACAGCTCTTTATTCGGAACACGAGAAGCACGCGTTTGACACGAGCTGGGTTGATGCTCATGGAGCACGCACCTCGGGTGTTCGCATCCTTGCAACAGGCGCGGGACTGCGTGAAGGCAGCAAAAAATGGCTTTCATGGACAACTCCGCGTCGCCTTGTCAGACGGCGCAACACTACTGTGCTTACCAGCCCTATTGGCGTTGTGTCGCGAGGAGGAGCCCGAGGTTGAGATTCGCTTTTTTGAGGTGCCACTATCCCAACAAATCAAAGGATTGCACGACGACCTGTATGACGTCGGCTTTGCACAGTCCGACGACGTAGGTGATGGAATCGTCGCACTTCCCGCGTGGACTGACACGCTTATGGTGGCGCTGCCAGCTCGGCATCCGTTGCTGGCTCTTAAGCGAATTCCATTGGATGAACTGCTGCGCTACCCGCTAGTGCTATCTGATCCTCAAGTGTGCGAGGGCCACGCCAAGCACATTGAGCGAGTACTTAGCCGGGCTGAAATGCAGCCTCTAGTTGCCGAGCGGGTTACCACTTTCGACCTGATGATGGCGTTGGTATCTGCCGGTTTTGCACTCGGACTTACAGGGGCTGCACACATTGCAGCCTCCCGAGAGCCAGGAGTCGTGGCGAGGCCGCTTTCGACACGCGTACCACCTTTGACGACCTATCTACTCAGACTTGAAGGCGATCCGTTTGACGAGCTTGCGCGCTTCATTCAGCGAGTACAGGCCATCGAATTGCCAGAGTTTCTCAGGTCAACAAAAAGCCGAAATCCCGATCTTCCGGAGGAATTGATGCCATGAGACTCGCCATCACGCTCGTCGCTGCAATGCTAGTCGCATGCGGTCAATCTGATAAACCGCACAAAGCCACTAGTGCAGAAAAGAAAACCCCGACAGTAGAAGAGCTGGTGGCAGACCCGGAACAGCTCAAGAAGTTGCGCCAGCAATGCAAGACGGATCGGCCTACTTTGGGCGAACTGCTTTGCAACCGGGTAGCGGAGGCAACACGTAAGCGGTTCTACGGTGACGGAAAAACGCCATACACACCGCCCAAAGAATCCCCCAAATTCTGAAATTCAGCAATTCAGCAATTCAGCAATTCAGCAATTCAGCAATTCAGCAATTCGCTAGTCTGCCTGAATCTTCTGTTCGGCACGCTGATATTCGCCGGCGCTTACGGAGTCACTCCCTGGCTAGACACAGCGCGAATTCATTCTTTCTTATCGACCTTTCTGCCCCAAACGGTCTTTGACCGGCACTAAGCCAGCACCGATCCTGACGCCTGCGGCACATTTCTAAGCCGCGTTTCCCAAGGGAATCAGCGTAGGAGAGATTGGAGGCGGGGCTATGCAAGGTACGAATGTGCTGTTCGGTCAGATAGCCGTGGTATTCGGCATCGTGATCGCGGGTGTGTGGGGCGCCACACAATGGACGGCAGCAGCCCTTGGCTATCAGGTACGCCTTGGCTCCCCCTGGTTTGATTTCCTCGGCACACCGATCTACCTCCCGTGGAAGCTGTTTGAGTGGTGGTTCTTCTTCGATGCCTACGCGCCACGCGTTTTCGACACGGGCGGTGCCATAGCGGGTGGCAGTGGCTTGCTGGCGGTGGTGGTCGCAGTCTGCATGTCGATCTGGCGCTCTCGTCAATCACGCCTAGTCACGACCTATGGCTCGGCACGCTGGGCAAGTACGGAGGACATTCGCAAAGCCGGCCTTACGCAGCCGATCGGCGTGTTCCTCGGTCAGCACGATGGCAAGTACCTTCGGCATGAAGGCCCGGAACACATCCTCACTTTCGCGCCCACGCGCTCAGGCAAAGGCGTCGGCCTTGTGGTGCCGACGCTGCTTTCTTGGCCTGCATCCGCCGTAGTCCACGACATCAAGGGCGAGAATTGGCAGATCACCGCAGGTTGGCGCTCACGCTACTCACACTGCCTGCTGTTCAATCCGACCGATGCGAAGTCGGCGGCCTACAACCCGCTGCTAGAAGTTCGGCGCGGCGCACATGAAGTGCGTGACGTACAGAACATAGCCGACATTCTGGTCGATCCAGAAGGCGCGCTTGAGAAGCGCAACCATTGGGAGAAGACTTCGCACGCGCTGCTGGTCGGGGCCATCCTGCATGTGCTCTACGCGGGCGAGGACAAGACGCTGCGCGGCGTCGCCAATTTCCTCTCCGATCCGGCCAGCCCCTTCGAGCTGACCTTGCACCGGATGATGACCACACAGCACCTCGTGAACGTGGAAGGTGGTGGCCCGCATCCAGTCGTCGCTTCGGCGGCGCGCGAAGTGCTCAACAAGTCGGACAACGAGCGTTCCGGCGTGTTGAGCACCGCCATGTCGTTCCTGGGCCTCTACCGCGACCCCACGGTGGCCGAAGTCACCTCGCGCTGCGACTGGCGTATCGCCGACCTGATCGCGTCCGAGCATCCGGTGTCGCTTTATCTGGTAGTGCCACCTTCGGATATTTCGCGGACGAAACCGCTCATTCGCCTGATCCTCAACCAGATCGGCCGACGGCTCACCGAATCGCTCGACGGCAGCGACGGCATCGAACGCCGCCACAAGCTGCTGCTGATGCTCGATGAGTTCCCGGCGCTGGGCCGCCTGGACTTCTTCGAGACGGCGCTTGCCTTCATGGCGGGCTACGGAATCCGCAGTTTTCTTATCGCCCAATCGCTCAACCAGATCGACAAAGCCTACGGCCAGAACCATTCGATTCTGGATAACTGCCATGTCCGCGTGACGTTCGCCACCAACGATGAACGCACTGCGAAACGGATCTCCGAAACGCTTGGCACCGCTACCGAACTGCGCGCGCAGCGCAACTATGCCGGGCACAGATTGGCACCGTGGCTGGGGCACCTCATGGTGTCGCGGCAGGAGACGGCCCGCCCGCTACTGACGCCCGGTGAAGTGATGCAGCTTCCGACTGAGGAAGCTGTGGTGATGGTGTCCAGCGTGGCACCGATCAAGGCCAAGAAGCTGCGCTACTACGCCGACGCGAATTTCAAGAACCGCGTTTTACCGCCGCCTGTGCTCGCGGCCGGGCAATACGCGGACGCGCCACCGGCCCGGCCCGACGACTGGAGCGGCCTATCGATCCCAGCCGTGTCAACGGTCCGGGCTGCGGGCCTGTCCGGCGATGGCACAGGCACCGCCGATGACGGCGGCCCACGCCGACAGCCGGAGCTATCCGAAGTCAGCGAATACAGCCCCGAACCGCTGCTCGCCGGCCATGACCTGACTCTGCTCGATGACGACGACGACCTGCCGCTGCCGCTTCCCGGCCAGCTCGACCCGGCCATGCAGCGCACGGCCCGGCTGGCTTCCCTCGACCCCAACGACGGAATCGACTTATGAGCCAATACCGCCTCAATCTGTTCATTCAGCCCGAGCACGCCAAGCGTCTCGAAGAACTGGCCGCCAAGAAAGGCGTGTCCAAGTCGTCCATTGTCGCGGCGGCGCTCGCGTCGTGGCTATCGCCCGATGCTGGCGACCAGCGCGAGGCGGCCATCGCCAAGCGGCTCGATCGCCTGTCGCGGCAGGCCGAGCGCATGGAGCGCGACCAGAACATCCAGATCGAAACACTGGCGCTGTTCATCCGCTACTTCCTGACCGTCAGCACCCCGATTCCCGAAGCCCATCAGGACGCAGCTCGCGCCCAAGGCAAAGCGCGTTTCGAGCAATTCGTGGAGCGGCTCGGCCGCCACCTGCTGCGTGGCCGCAGCCTGGTGCGCGACGTTGTGGAAGAACTGCACCCAGACCCGGCGCGAATGGATGACGCGGAGGCACTGGCTGAAGCGCAGGAGCGTGCCTCATGAGCGCCATTCCGCAAACCCCGCCCGAACTCTCATCCGCCGCAACCTCTCTGGATCGCCGTATCCAGATGCTGCGCACGGCAATGGGGCCAGTCATCGCCGCTGCGCTGGCCGACCCCGACGTGGTGGAAATCATGCTCAACCCCGACCGCACCCTATGGGTGGATCGGTTGTCATCGGGCCGCATGCCGCTGGGCGTGGAGCTGTCCCAAGACGATGGCGAACGCATCATCCGGCTGGTGGCTGCGCACGTCGGCGCAGAGGTGCATCGCGGGCGGCCGCTGCTGACCGCCGAGCTGCCCGAAACCGGCGAGCGGTTCGAGGGCATCTTGCCGCCCGCAGCGCCCGGCCCAGCCTTCGCGCTGCGCAAGCGCGCCGTGAGCATCATCGGGCTGGATCGCTATGTGGCCGACGGCATCTTGACCACAGGCCAGGCCGAGTTCCTGCGCCGCGCCGTGCGTGAGCGCCAGAACATCCTGATCGCCGGGGCGACGAGCAGCGGCAAAACCACACTCGCCAATGCCTTGCTTGCGGAGATCGCCGCCACGGGCGACCGCGTGCTTGTGCTCGAAGACACCATCGAGCTGCAATGCGCAGCCCGCGACCATGTGCCGCTGCGCACCCGCGCTGGCGTCGTGTCTATGACCGAGCTGGTGCGGGCCACGATGCGCCTGCGCCCCGACCGCGTGATCGTCGGCGAGGTACGCGGCGGCGAAGCCCTGGACTTGGTTAAGGTGTGGGGCACCGGCCACCCCGGCGGCATCGCCACCATCCACGCCGGTTCCGCGCTGGGCGCGCTGCTGCGCCTCGAACAGTTGATTCTTGAAGTGGCGGTGAACCCACCGCGTGCGCTGATCGCCGAGGCGGTCAACGTCGTGATCCACATCGCCGGGCGTGGCCGCAAGCGCCGCGTCGAAAGCATCGCCCGTGTCGTCGGTTTCGACGGCACCGGCTATCGCCTGGCGGACGCGCTGGAAACACCGTTTCCCGAGCTGATGCCGGTTCCTCTCGCAGCCGATGCCGCTGCGCCTTCCTCGTCCCTTGACCTACCTGGAGAACTGCCATGACGCAGATGCACGTTCACGCTTTCCGTAATTCCGTAAATCCGGTTTCAACCATCGCACGCCTGCGGCGGCTGGCCGGCCCCGCGCACCACGGCCTGCTGCTGGCCGCAGTCATGCTGATGACGGCGGGCACGGCGAAGGCATCCGGCTCCTCGATGCCGTGGGAAGGCCCGCTGCAATCCATTCTGGAGTCGATTCAGGGGCCGGTGGCACGCATCGTCGCGGTCATCATCATCATCGCCACGGGCCTCGCGCTCGCCTTCGGCGACACGTCGGGCGGCTTTCGCAAGCTGATCCAGATCGTGTTCGGTTTGAGCATCGCGTTCGCCGCGTCCTCGTTCTTCCTGTCGTTCTTCAGCTTCTCCGGCGGGGCTGTCGTATGAGTGGCCCGGATAGCTTCGCGGCCGGCTTCGAGGTGCCGCTACATCGCTCGCTGACCGAGCCGCTCTTGATGGGCGGCGCACCGCGCACGGTGGCGATTGCCAACGGCACGCTAGCCGCTGCCGTCGGGCTGGGCCTGCAACTCTGGATTCCTGGCGTAGTGCTCTGGATCGTCGGTCACTCGCTGGCCGTGTGGGGCGCGAGGGTCGATCCGCAGTTCATGCAGGTCTTCGCCCGGCACATCAAGCACAAGCCGCTGCTGGACGTGTAGGAGACGCCGCCATGCTTAACCTTGCCGAATACCGCCAGCGGCCCGCCTTGCTGGCCGACTGGCTTCCCTGGGCTGGGCTGATCGCGCCGGGCGTGGTGCTGAACAAGGATGGCTCGTTTCAGCGCACGGCGCGCTTTCGCGGGCCTGATCTGGACAGCGCCACGCAGGGCGAATTGATCGCCACGACGGCACGGCTAAACAACGCGTTGCGCCGGCTGGGTTCGGGCTGGGCGCTGTTCGTGGAAGCCGAGCGCCAGTCGGCCGCGGACTATCCGCATTCCGACTTTCCCGAACCGCTGTCCTGGCTGGTGGACGAAGAACGCCGCGCTGCCTTTGAGGAATCGGGGAACCACTACGAAAGCAGCTATCACCTGACGCTAGCCTATCTGCCGCCGGAGGAATCCCGCGCTCGTGCAGCCAAGCTGCTCTACGAGCACGCGCCGGGCGATGGTGTGGACTGGCGCGGTCGGCTTGACGCCTTCCTGGCAGAAACGGATCGGGTTTTCGACCTGCTCGATGGCGTGATGCCAGAAATCGTCTGGTTGGACGATGCCGCGACGCTGACTTATCTTCACGCCACGGTGTCCACGCGGCGCTACCGGCTGGCCGTGCCCGAGGTGCCTTTCCACCTCGACGCACTGCTGGCCGATTCCGCCCTAGTCGGCGGCCTTGCGCCCATGCTGGGTGACCAGCATCTGCGCGTGGTGTCGGTGCGGGGCTTTCCGACCTCGACCTGGCCGGGCCTGCTGGACGACCTCAATCGCCTGGGCTTTGCCTATCGCTGGAGTACCCGGTTTCTCTGCCTCGATAAAGCCGAGGCGGAAAAGGAGCTGGGCCGCCTGCGTCGCCAGTGGTTTGCGAAACGGAAGAATGTCATTGCGCTACTGCGCGAAACCATCTTCCAGCAGGAATCGCCGCTGGTGGACACGGATGCCAGCAACAAGGCGGCCGACGCGGATGCCGCCTTGCAAGAGCTTGGCAGCGATCAAGTCGCCTTCGGCTACCTCACCGCCACGGTGACGGTGTTCGATGACGACCCTGCCGTAGCCGACGAAAAGCTGCGCATGGTGGAACGTGTCATCCAAGGACGTGGCTTCGTCACCATCCCCGAAACCTTAAATGCAGTCGATGCGTGGCTGTCGTCCATACCAGGCAATGCCTATGCCAACGTGCGCCAGCCCATCGTCTCGACGCTGAATCTGGCGCACATGATGCCGGTGTCCGCCGTGTGGGCTGGGCCGGAGAAAAACGCCCATCTCGACGGCCCGCCGCTGATCGTCACGCGCACGGATGGCGCGACGCCGTTCCGGCTGGTGACGCACATCGGCGACGTGGGGCATACGCTGGTCGCGGGGCCGACGGGCATGGGAAAATCTGTCCTGCTGGCGATGCTCGCCTTGCAGTTCCGCCGCTATGGCGGCTCGCGCATCTTCGCCTTCGACATGGGGCGATCCATGCGGGCGACGGTGCTGGGCCTGGGCGGCGAACACTACGACCTCGGCGCGGACGGCGCCATTGCCTTTCAGCCCTTGGCCCGTATCGACAGCGAAGGCTATCGCACCTGGGCCGCCGAGTGGATCGAAGGCCGCCTGCTGCATGAAGGCGTGACCGTCGGCCCCGACGAGAAAGCCGCCATTTGGTCGGCGCTCGGCAGCCTCGCTGGTGCGCCGGTGGAGCAGCGCACGATGACCGGGCTTTCGGTGCTGCTGCAATCGAACGCGCTGCGGCAGGCATTGTCGCCGTATGTGCTGGGCGGCGCGCACGGCAAGCTACTGGATGCCGACCGCGACCGGCTCGGCAGCGGCGACGTGCAGGGCTTTGAGATGGAAGAGCTAATGCACAGCCCCGCCGCCGTGCAAGCGGTGCTGCGCTACTTGTTCGCCCGCTTCGATGCACGTTTCGACGGTGCTCCCACGCTGCTGATTCTCGATGAAGCCTGGCTATTCCTTGATGAACCGTCCTTCGCGGCACGCATCCGGCAATGGTTGAAAACTCTGCGCAAGAAAAACGTGTCGGTGATCTTCGCCACGCAGTCGCTTGCCGACATCAAGGATTCGACCATCGCGCCCGCGATCATCGAAAGCTGCGCGAGCCGGATTTTCTTGCCCAACCCGCAGGCGACCGAGCCGCAGATTCGCACGGTCTACGAGGGCTTTGGCCTCAACAGTCGGCAAATCGAAATCGTCGCCACCGCGCAGCCCAAGCGCGACTACTACTACCAATCGCGCCTGGGCAATCGTCTGTTCGACCTCGACCTGGGGCCAGCCGCGCTCGCCTTCTCGGGCGCATCCACACCGCAAGACCAACGCGACATTGACCGAGTGCTGACGCAGGCCGGCGCTCCCGGCTTCGCCGGTGCGTGGCTACGCCATCGCGGCCTCGATTGGGCCGCCGACCTGCTGCCGTCCTCGCCGTCGGCGGCTTCTTTCCTCGCTACTCAACCCCTGGAGATTTCGCCATGAAGACCCGTGTACTTTCCGTTTCGCTCGCCGCCGCGCTGGCCGGCTCGCTGATGCTCGCTCAGCCAGCGGCGGCGCTCACTTTCGTTGATCCCGTCAACTTGGTGCAGAACACGCTGACTGCCATCCGCACGCTGGAGCAGATCAACAACCAGATCAACCAGCTCCAGAACGAAGCGCAGATGTTGATGAACCAGGCGCGCAACCTGGCGAATCTCGACTTCAACATCGTCAACCGGCTGCGCTCGACGCTCGCCACGACTGAACGCCTGATTGCCGAGGCGCAAGGGCTGGCCTACGACGTGCAGAGCATGGATGCCACGTTCTCGCGCCTGTACCCGGAGCAGTACGCCGCCACCATCAGCGGCGACCGCATGGCACAGGACGCACGCGAACGCTGGAAGAACACGCTCGACGGCCTGCACACCGCGATGCGGATGCAGGCGCAGGTGTCGCAGAACCTGACGCAAGACGAAAGCGCGCTGGCCGACCTCGTGAGCCAAAGCCAATCGGCCACGGGTGCGCTGCAAGCGATGCAGGCAACGAACCAGCTTCTCGCCTTGCAGGCCAAGCAGTCCATCCAGGCCCAGCAGCTCCAGATCACACAAGACAGGGCGGCCTCGCTGGAGCTGGCGCGGCAGGCAGCGGCCACCGAGCGCGCCCGCGAAGTGCGGCGGCGCTTCCTGGGCACCGGCACGCCGTACACACCGCAGTCCGTCAACTTCTACAACAACTGACGGGAGGCGGCCATGCGATGCGTTCCTGTCCTGCTGGCCGTGCTGCTGACCGCATGCGGCCAGCAGCCGGCTGAAGACCTGACCGCCACCTTGGCCGCCGATCCCGTGCGGCTCAAGGCGCTGCGCGCCCAATGCGCAGCCGACCGGCAAACCGCAGGCGAAGACACCTGTCGCGCCGCTGCCGAAGCCTTCCGGCGGCGCTTCTTCACCGGCCAGACTGGGCCGGACGAATACCGGACGCTGGCAGAACTGCCGCCGATTCCGGCGAGTTTCGACACGCCAACCGACGACGCGCCGGAAGGTGATGCGTCGCTCGCCGCTGCGGAGGACACGCCATGAACGACGTAACGATCATCGACAGATTCCTCGATACCTTCTCGCGCTACATCGACTCCGGTTTCGGTCTGCTGCAAGGCGAAGTCGCGTTCCTGACGGCCACTCTCATTGTCATCGACATGACCATTGCCGGTCTGTATTGGGCCATGAGCCATGCGACCGGCCAGGGCGAGGACGTGATCGCCAAGCTGCTGCGCAAGGTGCTTTACGTCGGTGCCTTCGCCTACATCATCGGTAACTTCAATTGGCTGTCGAGCATCGTGTTCCGCTCGTTCGCCGGGCTAGGCATCACCGCCACTGGCTCGGCCATAACGATGGAGAACTTCTTGCAGCCGGGTCGGCTTGCCAAGACCGGCATCGACGCCGCTGCGCCGATCCTCGACCAGATCGGTGACATGGCCGGCTTCCCCGAAGTGTTCGTGAACCTCGACCCCATCGTGGTGCTGTTCATCGCTTGGCTGGTGGTGATCCTCTGTTTCTTCGTGCTCGCGGTTCAGCTTTTCATCACGTTGATCGAGTTCAAGCTGACCACGCTTGCCGGCTTCGTCTTGATCCCGTTTGCGCTCTGGAACAAAACCTCGTTCCTCGCGGAAAAGGTGCTCGGCAATGTGGTTTCGTCAGGCATCAAGGTCTTGGTGCTGGCGGTAATCGTCGGCATCGGCTCGGGCCTGTTCGCGGAGTTCCAGGTTCATCCCGACGAGCCTTCCATCGACCATGCGCTTGTCGTGATGCTGGCTTCGCTTGCCTTGCTGGCGCTGGGCATCTTCGGCCCCGGCATCGCCACGGGCCTTGTGTCCGGTGCGCCGCAGCTCGGCGCGGGTGCGATGGCGGGCGCTGCCGTCGGCGCGGTAGGCACGGGTGTTGCCATCGGTGCCGCCGCGACCGGCGTGGGCGGTGCCGTCATGGCGGGCGCACGCATGGCCCCGGCCGCCGCAAAGCTGGCCGGGAGCGGCGCACGCGCCGCCACGTCGGCGGCCAGCAGCGCCAAGTCCGCATTCCAGGCCGGTTCCGCCGCTGCGGGCGGCGGGGCTAAAGGCGCGGCTGCGGGCCTCGGCAATGTCGCCAAGACCGGCGCGCAAGCGGCAGGCCGCCGAGCTGCATCGGGCGCTTCCGCTGCCGGTCAGAAGGTGGCCGACTCCTTCCGGGCAGGATGGAACGGTGCGGATGTCGGCGCTGCCGGTTCCGGCCAGGCCGCCGCAGGCGAAGGCGCAGCCAGCGCGCCGAAGCAAGAGCAACCCGCCTGGGCAAAGCGGATGCACCGCCGCCAGCAGATCACCCATGCCGCAACCACCGCAGCCCACACGCTGCGCAGTGGCGACGGCGGCGGCTCAGGGCAAGGCCCAAGCCTGCGCCCCGATGCGTGACCCGATACCTGACCACCAAGGAGAACCCTATGCGATTCAAACGCCCGCAGGTGCGCTATGCCGACACGCCGCAGCCTGCCACCCCGTACCAATCCGCCGCGCAGGTGTGGGACGAGCGCATCGGCTCGGCCCGCGTCCAGGCCAAGAACTGGCGTTTTATGGCCTTCGGCTGCCTCACGCTTGCGCTGCTGATGGCCGGTGGCCTGGTGTGGCGCTCGGCGCAGTCCATCGTCACCCCTTACGTCATCGAGGTCGATCAGTCGGGGCAGGTGCGCGCCGTCGGCGAAGCCGCCACGCCGTACCGGCCCGCCGATGCGCAGATCGCGCACCACCTGGCGCGCTTCGTGACGCTGGTGCGCTCGCTGTCTATCGATCCCATCGTGGTGCGGCAAAACTGGCTGGACGCCTACGACTACACCACCGACAAAGGCGCGGCGGTGCTCAACGACTACGCCAGCAAGAACGATCCTTTCGCCCGTGTTGGCCGCGAGTCGGTGACGGTGCAGATCACCAGCGTGGTACGCGCCAGCGATGCCTCGTTCAACGTCCGTTGGACGGAGCAACGGTTCATCAACGGTGCCCCCGCCGGGACCGAGCGATGGAACGCGGTGCTTTCCACCGTCCTGCAAACCCCGCGCACCGAACAGCGCCTGCGCAAGAACCCGCTGGGTATCTACGTCAACGGCCTGTCGTGGAGCCGCGAACTGGATTCTTCTGAAGGAGCCAAGCCATGAACCTGTCTTTCCGCTTATACGCTTTCGCGCTGACCGTGGTGGCCCTGTCGGGCTGCGCTTCGCAGGGCAAGCCGCCTCCGTCCATTTCGCTCGATGAGCCGGTGCAGGCACAGCCGCTGCCGGAGCCGCCTGCTCCAGTGGAAGTCGTCGCCATGCCCGAGCCGCTGGCGCTGCCAGCGCAGTTGAAGCCGCTGCACGAGTTGGACGCGGCCCCGGCTAAGCCGGAGCCGGCCGATGAGAAGGTGCGCGTTTCCCGTGCCAATGCCGAGGCGCGCATCGCGCCCACGCGCGAGGGCTACGTCAATGCGATTCAGGTGTGGCCCTTCACCGATGGTGCGCTCTACCAAGTCTATGCCGCGCCGGGACGCGTGACCGTGGTTTCCTTGCAGCCGGGCGAGGAACTAGTGACGGTCGCAGCCGGCGATACCGTGCGCTGGATCGTCGGTGACACGTCCAGCGGCAGCGGCGACGCGATGCGCATCAATGTGCTGGTCAAGCCCATCCGCTCAGGCCTCAAGACGAATTTGGTCATCACCACCAGTCGCAGAACATACCTGCTGGAACTGACCTCGACGGAAAAGGCATGGATGGCGTCGGTGTCCTGGGACTACCCAAAAGACCGGATGTTGGCCTTGCAGCGCCAGTCGCAGGCGGCTAGCGCCGCCGCACCGGTCGATACCGGACTGTCGCTGGAGAAGATCCGCTTCCGATATTCCGTCTCAGGCAGCAATCCGCCGTGGAAGCCGCTGCGCGCCTTCGACGATGGCGAGAAGGTCTATATCCAGTTCCCGCCGGGAATCGCCCAAGGCGAGCTGCCACCGCTGTTCGTCATCGGCGCGCAGGGCGACGGACAACTGGTGAATTACCGTTTTCGCTCGCCTTACTACATCGTGGATCGGCTGTTCGGCGCGGCCGAACTGCGCCTGGGCGGCGACAAGGGTGACGTGGTGCGTATCGAACGCACGGATGGCTTGGCGCGGAGGAACTGACCATGAGCCAGGACGACACTCCCGACCTCGCCACGCCGCATGCGGGCAAGGTGGCACCCGAGGCAGTTGCGCTGCGCGCCCAACCGCGCCCGGTCACGCGCCTGAACCGGCGCACGCTGGCCATCCTCGTCGGCGGTCTCTCGGTCGCTGTGCTCGGCGCGCTGATGTGGTCGCTGCAACCGCAGCGGCGCGGTGCAGGCGAGCAGACCGAGCTTTACAACGTCGATCGCGTCTCGAAGTCCGAAGGGTTGGACGCGCTGCCGGCGGACTACTCGAAGCTGCCGCCCCCCTTGGCGGCATCCGTGCCGGAGTTGGGGCCGCCGCTGCCAGGCGATCTTGGCCCGGCCATTGTGAAGTCGCAGCAGCCGGTGACGGCCGCCTACGCGGCCCCCGGCAACGACCCCAACGACGCGTTGCGCAAGGAAGCCGAAGCAGCAGCGGCATCGGCGGTGTTCTTCCGCTCTGGTTCGCAGAAGGCCGCGCCGGTGGCGCAGACACAGGTAGCCGCTGCGCCGGGCTTCACCGCCAATGCGGCCTTCGACCCGCTGGCGGCCGGGCCTGCGTCGACGGCGGCCCAGCCCGCCGACCCGACCGCCGTGCAGAACCGGCAAGACCAGAAAGAGGCATTCCAGAAAGCCGGAACCACGGAAGCCCGTGATTCCGGCAACCTGACGCTGCCGGCGTCGCCGTATCAGGTCATGGCCGGAACGGTGGTCGCCGGGGCGCTGGTGACGGGCATCAAGTCGGACTTGCCGGGCGATGTGATCGCCACAGTGACGGAGCCGGTCTATGACACGGCTACCGGCAAGTTCCTGCTGATCCCGCAGGGGTCACGCATCCTGGGCAAATACAACAGCCAGGTCAGCTACGGGCAGAGCCGCGTGCAAGTGGTGTGGAACCGGATCATCCTGCCCGACACGTCTTCGCTCAAGCTCGACAACTTGGCCGGCACCGATCCGGCCGGCTACGCCGGCTTGGAAGATGATGTGGATTGGCATTGGGATCGCGTCTTTGCCGGTGCGGCACTGACGACGCTACTGGGCATCGGTGCCGAACTGGCTGCGCCGGAGAACCGGCAGGACGGTGATCGCGTCATCATCGCCGGCCGCGATAGCGCCCAGGACAGCATCAATCAGGTCGGTCAGGAGATGACCCGGCGCAACCTCAACATCCAGCCCACCTTGACGGAGCGCCCCGGCTTGCCGGTTCGCATCATCGTCAACCGCGATCTGGTGCTGCGGCCGTACCAGCCACTTTTCTTCAACAGGGGGACTTCGCGATGACGACGCGCAAGCTACGGCTCGGGCCGCTGCCGAAAACGGAATCCACGAAGCTGACTTTTGCTTGCCCGGCCAGCCTGAAAGCCGACCTCGACCGCTACGCTACGCTGCACGCGCAGACCTACGGCGAGGCGGTCGATGCCACGGTGCTAATTCCGCACATGCTAGAAGCCTTCATGGTCGGAGATCGGGGATTCAGGAAGGGAGGCGCGGGCAAGGCCGCGCCGCCGAAGCCAAGCTGATGATGCCGGTTTCCGCTGGCGGCCATCCCTCAAACGCGCAGCCCAAGGCTGCGCGTTCTTCATTCTGGAGGACGGCGACCGATTGGGCTATGAAGACCAAACGCGGCTACCGCCTGCAGGCAACCGCCCCCGATGCAGCACGCTCGGGCTTTCTACCGCGAAGCTCCTATGTGGCTCCCAGCCCACAACGCCACAGCCCCGCAAGGCGGCCCGAAGTAGAGCCAAACCCGCACCCCATATAGACTTCCGGCCATCAGGCTGATTTCAACAATCGCTTGACTGCGGACATTTTTTATTGCTGCGCTGCGCTCCAGGCGTCCAGTTCTTCCTTCGTTTCGAACGACACAACTACTACAGCATCATGATCAGGGCGTTGCGGCTGTCGCACCATCTGAAAAGGCGGCTCAAAGGTCATATAGTAAATAGGCTGTTCCCGGCGTGCCACCCACTCAGCTTGTTTCCGTTCTGCCAGTTCACAGGCCTCATCATACGTGTCAGCCTGAGCCAGCCATGTCGGCCTATCCCACGCCCCGCCGTTCAGACAGTACACGTGAAATTTCTCGTTATGGGTGACGCAGTAAGGATGATCCCACCAGGCATCGAGCTGGGCCTTGCTGCGCTTCTCGTTAGGCGTAATGTCGAAATTCTTCGGAAGTGTAGGGTTGTTCGGGATCTGGTTAGGCATCATGCGCCTCCTGTTCATACACGCCACGGGGAAGCGCCCGCATGTCATCAGTAATGACAAAAAGCGAT
>NZ_CP026390.1:0-195394 GCF_002935105.1 Leclercia sp. LSNIH3 | reverse complement strand
GCGAGACCTAGCTTGCCCCCGGCGTCGCACTTCCATCGTGTCACCGCGCGCGATCACGATTGTATCAATCCCATTGAGGAACAGTCCGTGCTCCACGACGTCGGGGATTGCGGCGAAACGGGCGAAGACCGCGTCGCCATGCAGCTGAGCGCCTCCGGGCTCGATATCGCGACGGAGCATCCATGCCCCGCGGAGGTTCTGCAGGATTTGCACGCCCGCCGTCACGAGAGGACCACAGTCACGAGAGCACAAGCGCCCCTCTGTGGCGGACCGAAGCACGCAGCAGCACGAGGGACGCCGCTAGCAGAACTGCGTCCTTCAGTAGAAACTGCCCTGGTGCAGCCGAAATCGCAGGAAAGCCGCCGGCAGTCTGCTCCGCGACACCTGGAGTGGTGATGAAAAAGGTCAGCGTGATCAGATAGGTCGCTGCTGACATTAGTGCGCCTAGCGCAGAGAAGAGTGGACGAAATGCACCAAGGATCAGAACGAGACCGGTCGATAACTCGATAACGCCGATGAAATAGCTTTGCCCCTGCGTCCCGAACATGCCGAGCCAATTCATGATCGGGCTGTGTTCGATAAACGGGGCGATACCATAGGCCTCGTACGCTGTGAACTTCATCGCGCCGAACCACAGAAATACGATCACGAGAGCCCATCTAAGCAGGCCAAGATCCCTCCGACCGTGCTCGGGGACAAGAAATTCATAACGGTCGAAAATGCTCATCTAAAATTCCTCAACAGTGGTCCCGTGGGAACGTCACGAACGTCGTCTACGTGCTTCGGGCAGGCGTTGCAGTATATGCGCGACGCATATACCATATACTAATAAGCGAGATATGTCGAGCGGCTGGCTCGCGCTTCGCTGCCTCACGAAGCCATCCTCATCGGCGATGCCTTTACCCAGCAAACGCGCGACCTTTGCGGGATTTTGACTTGATGGGGCTGGCGCTCCGGGTGGGCCTATAGCCCGTTGGCAAACGTCCAGCCTGTACGGATGGACGCGGCCCTGGACGAGATAACCATGCCCACCGAAATCGTAGCAGCGATCGGCGAAGGCGCGCTCGCTTATCGAGAGAGCGGCATTCTCTCACTGGCAGATGGCAGAGTATTCTCCGCGTGCCGGCAGTATCGCTATCGCTTGAGCGAGGACAGTGTTGTCGTCGAGTTCGCAGACGGACCTCATATCGGGACGCAGTTCCTCAGCTTGAGTTTCTCGCGGACGGATACCGGGTTGGAAGCGAGTGGCGTCTATGCCTGCGGAGACGACACCTACCATGCAACCTACAGGATTCTGGGGCCGGCGGCCTTTGAAGTGGTCATCATGGTCCAAGGGCCTGCAAAGGCATACGAGCTAGTCAGCCGATATTCCCGGTCGGGATAAATGCTCATGTCAGGAGGGCAAGTCCTCTGTTGCCCTTATCATGGCCGTGAAAGGCAGCGCCGGAATAACTTACCACGCGCTGCAAATCCGAAGACGATTGTCGTCGTCATCAGAAGGTAGGCGACTATCCCACCAGGTGAAAGAGTCGGAACCGCTGCGAGGATCAACCCATCATTCCCGCCGGGTATGAGCGCGATGCCGATACCCATCAATGTGCCGCCGACGACAGATCGCAGAATGCCATTGGCTGTCGGCAGTTGGAGACGCAGATTGCCTTGGCGAAAGGAGGCGGTTAGGGCGCCTGCGATCGAAGAGATCACCGCAGTGAGCGCGACCTCGCCGGCCGGGGACATTCTGAGAGGAAGGGCGCGTTGAATCACGTCTGCGAAGGTCCAGGCCGGCGAGAGTGCATATAGAAGTCCGCCAGTGATACCGAGTCCAATCATCGAAGCGCCGAACGACCAACCCGGCTTTGTTCGCAGAACGCTCTTCGTGGAAACGAAAACGAGTGCCAGCACGAGCACAACTAGGAAGGCTAGGAGAGTAACGAGGCCTGTTGCGCTCGGTTTGGAGATTAAGCTTGGCCATGTTGAATCGTAGCCGAACCTGCCATGGTCGGCAGCCAAGATACCAATCGTTAATCCCAAGGGTAGAGCTAGAAGTCGCATCTCCCCATCCCCAAGCCGCGCCAGCGATCCGAGCAGGCATGTGTCATTAATGAGTGCGCCGAGGCCGAAGGCGATGGCGCCGATGAGCAGGAGGAAATTGATGCTGGTCGAGGGTGCGAGTGTTGCGCCCAGTGTTCCCGTCCAGACTATCGGGACCGCAACCAGGCCTGCCGCTGCCGACGCTGCGAGAAATCCGACGAACATTTTCGGCGGCTGTCTTCTGTGTAACTCATGAGCGGCCACCACTAAACAGGTTCCGCCTTGGTTCGCCGCATATCCGAACCCGAAGGCAAGTACGCATAGAAGAAGTTCGAGCGCAAACGATCCCATTATTTCAAGCCTGCCTGATCATATCGTCAGCCTTCTGATGCGACGTTCCAGCGTGGCGAGCGCCCCGGCTTAGCTTTACCACGGGAAGGCGCGATCCTGCTGTAGCCGCACAGATGGCAAAGGCTGACCGAGCCATCTTTGTCGAAGCCGTTTGCCACAAGGAGCCGCTCCGACAGCATGCCTAGAATGTCGAGGTCATTGGGCGACAGGGGCGAAATACATTCGGAGATCACCTGCTCCCGTGCCTTGAGCAAGGCGTCCGTTATCTTCTTCCCCGAATTGGTGAGGTGAATGAAGCGCGCCCGCCTGTCGGTGATTTGTCTTCGTCGTTCCACCAACTGTTCGCGCTCGAGCCTATCGATCAATCGCACCGTCCCGGCATGAGAAAGCCCGATCGAGGTAGCCAAAACGCTGATCGGCAGTCCGGGCTCCATGCTGAGTAACACCATCACGGCGGTCCCCGGGCCGCTTGGTGAAAACGAGGCCGAGACACTGGCGATGCTGTCTGCAACGGCCAACGCGAGTGCACCTAAATGGTACTTGGCGACCTCAGGCTCCATACCGCAAGAATATATGCTTCGCGCATAGACTTCAAGCGTGTGAAAATGTATGACCGCCGCATGCATCTATGACAGATTCGGACATGGTCATGCTCATTGAGGGGCTCAGCTCGGATTCCACATCTGAGATCAACGGACGTGCTCGTTCCCCAGGCGCTAGCGGGGGTGGGCTCGATGAAAGTGGACGTGCATGGGTGCCGCTCACCGGGCGCAGGCGGTTCGCCGATGAGACCGCCGGTATGATCGGACGGGTCTCATGCCCGACCTGACTCTTGATCTCCGATACCTGAAGTACGCCGTTCAGGTCGCCGAGGCCGGCAGCTTCCGCCGAGCGGCGGAGCGCCTATCGATATCGCAATCCACCGTCAGCCGACGTGTGCAGCTGTTTGAGCGCCAACTTGGCTTTTCTCTCTTCAAGCGTACGCGAGCGGGGGCAGGGCTGACTCCAGAAGGTGAGCGCTTCCTTCAACAAGCGGTGGTGGGAGCGCGCTACCTTCGTAACGCCGCAACGGAGATCCGCTCCGCGCGGAAACTCAAGACCGGGCTCGTGAGGTTTGGAATGCTTGAAGCGTTCCCGGCGTGCCCGATCATCAACATTCTCTCGGCATTCAGAAATAGACATCCGACGATCGAGGTAAAGCTTGAGGAAGGCACTTCAGAAGAAAACACTTTGGGGGTGAAGCGCGGATTACTGGACGCAGCAATCAGCCTGAGTGCGAGCAAGAGCCCTCAGTTCCAAGTTCGACGTCTCTGCGAACCAGATCTGTTCGTGGCATTGTCCCCGCTTCACGAGTTGGCAGCACGGCCACAGCTGTCGTGGGAGGACGTTTGTGACGAAGTCTTCCTCGTTCGCTCGGATGGCGCTGGGCGTGAGCTCGCTGGCATACTCCGGCGCATGGTGGGCGCCGGAGACGGAGCGGTTCAACTCTCGATCCAACAAGTCAGCCGAGAAACCCTGCTGACGATGGTCGAACAGGGCTTCGGCTTGACCATCACCAGCGTGATCTACCGGCCGGATATCGCGTTGATCCCGCTCCCATCGGCGCGGGCGCCGACGGCCGCTATAATTTCTTCCAGTGACAACGACAACCCGACTCTGCCGCTGCTGCTGAAGTGTTTCGACACCCCCTCTAGAGCGGGGACCACGGATTAATCGGCGCTCCCCGGCGTCAACGTTCGCCTGGCTTTGGCGAAGCCACGGTCTGTCGCGATGAACCGTTGTAACATCGGGACGATTAACCGAGCTGGGTCAACAGCGGACTGACCTTGCTCTCGGCCCAATAGGTGGGCGTAGTCAACAAGGTCCTGGTGGAGAGCTGCAGGTAGCTCGACCTGTACCTTAAGCGGCTTGTCGTCCGCGATGGGGCCTAGCTTAAGCTTCGACATCATCACCCTCCATATGGCTCCAGTACCAAGTCTCGCGTCACGAGAACGCGCACGGGAAATCCGGGCCGAATAGTGATCGTGGGCGCGACGTTGAGCTGACGCCTCACAATCTGCTGCCCTGCGTCGTTGATGGTGTCCTGCCCACCGTTCCGGATCGCCTGAACGAGCTGATCGTCGTTGTCGACCGCGAGTTCGGCGCCGACGCTCAGCAGTGTCGACAATCCCGCAGCCTTGGCCAGATCCCACCAATGGTAATCGACGCCATCCTGCAGCCCGGCGAACCCTTCAGCGTCAGCACCAGGCTGGCGCTCGAGAACGATCGAGCGCCCGTTCGGGAAGACGAGCCGAGTCCAGACGAGCAGGACTCGGCTCTGGCCGAACTGCACGTTGTTGTCGTACTGCCCGACCACACGAGTGCCTTGCGGCACAAGCAAGATACGGCCGGTTGGGCTGTCGTAGATGTTTTCGGTGACCTGCGCGGTGATCTGGCCGGGTAGATCGGATCGGATGCCGGTGATCAGCGCCGCGGATATCACTGCTCCCGCCTGAAGGACGTTCGGCGATACTGGCGCAGCGACGCGATCGGGCGCAACCGTCCTGCGATCGGCCGCGGCGTTCAGAAACGCGTTCTGCCGGTCCTGCGCCGAGGGCGTGGCGGGCGGCGGAGCGAGGCCAATGCTCGCCAAATCCGGCACCGGCGCGAGCGCTGGGGCAGCTCCCGCAGCAGCGGGTGTGCCCCGGCTTTCCGATCCGGAGAAGAGACGGCTGGTGCGCGCGGTCTCGATTTCCTGAAGGCGGCGCTGCTCTTCCGGGCTGATGCCGGGATTGGGCGTGGCCGTCCCGGGTGTGGGCACCGGCTGTCCGCGATCCTGGGTACTAAGGATCGGCCGGCCGAGGTCACCGGGAAGAGGGGGACCGAGCTGTGGCACGCCACTGTAATCTCGCGGCAGGCCGGCCAGTCCGTCAGCGGTCGAGCGGTTCTCGGTCGAATAGAGTTCGTCGTTCGGCCGACCGGCGTCGCGGGTCTGAAGCGCGTAGATCAGCGCACCTCCGAGCCCGACGCTGGCGACAAGACCGAGGCCGGCGAGAACCTTCCGCGACAACCGGGTGACGCGGGGCGGTTCGGCCCGCAGCCGCATCGGCGCAGGCCCGACCGGCTCGCCGGTCAGGGGCTGCGCATCGTCGTCCGGCACTTCCTCAATCCGGGGCGGGTTCTCGCTCACGAGGTCGGCCTCCCGTCTGTGCGGACGATCCTGACGCGCTTCTGCTCGCGGCCGGAGCCGAAGCGAAGTTCGGCAGCCGCGAACAGACGATCAACGATCATGTGGTGGCCGCGAACGCGATAGTTCACGAGCTCAGAGGTGTTGCCCTCGGGGCCGACGACGAAGAGTGGCGGCATCTCGCCCTGACCGATGCCGCGCGGAAACTCGATAAAGACCTGGCGTCCGTCGTCGAAGGCGCGCAGCGGCCGCCACGGCGCACGGTCGCCCTCGATCGCATAGCGGAAGTTGACGTTCGCGAGATCGACGCCGCTCGCCACCGGCTGGGCCGCCTGCGCCTCGGCGTTCTGACGGCGCAGCGCAATGAGCTGGTCTTGCGGATACTGCCATGAGACCGACGCCATATAGGTGCGCTCTGTCGAGCGCAGCTCCATGTGATAGGTGCGCATGTTGGTGTTGATGACGAGGTTTGTCATCAGGTCGGCGCGGGTGGGCTTTACTAGGATGTGGATCTGGCGCGTTGCCCCCGATCCGCTCTCGGTGTCGCCGATGATCCAGCGCACTGTGTCGCCGGCGGCCACCGGGCCTGCGCCGACAAGCTGCTCCCCGGGTTGGAGCGCGATGTCGGTGATCTGCCCGACGGCGGTATAGACTTGATAAAGCGCCCCTTGAGTCCACGGGTAGACCTGCATCGAGTTAATGAAGCCGTCGCGCACCGGCTGGACTCGTGCCGCCTCGTTTGCCTGGTTGACGCGAGCGGTCGGATTAGAAGGCTCCGGGGCACGCCGCGTCTCCTCCACACGCTGCAATTGGCCAGGCAGCGGCAGCGGCCGGGGCAGCTCGACCACGGTGACCGGCGCGGGTGGATCGACGGTCTGCACCGCCGGAGCCGCATTGTCGTAGGAAATCTCCGGCGGCGGATTGGTGGTCGCGCAGCCCGCGAGCGCGGTCGCCGCTAGCAGAACGACCGGGAATGCGGCTCTACGGAGAGCCGGGAGTACGTGTGTGTGTGAAGCCGGGTTTCCGGCTTTACGGAAATACGGCTTCATTGCCCAAGCTCCCGTGACCAGTTGGGGTCGTCTCAGAATTCGGAAAATAAAGCACGCTAAGGCGTAGTCACCCCGTGACTCCCCCGCGCCGATGCAGCGAGCTTCGTTCCGTCTTGCAGTGACGCAATCAGCGGGCAGGAAACGTTCCCTTTCCGCGCATGGCAGGCGCACACCAGTTCAGACAGCACGGCCTCCATGCGTGCCAAGTCGGCCATCTTCTCGCGCACATCCTTGAGCTTGTGCTCGGCCAGGCCGCTGGCTTCCTCGCAATGGGTGCCATCCTCCAGCCGCAGTAGCTCGGCGATTTCGTCCAGGCTAAAGCCCAGCCGCTGGGCCGATTTCACGAACCGCACTCGTGTTACATCCGCCTCGCCATAGCGGCGAATGCTGCCATAGGGCTTGTCTGGCTCCGGCAGCAGGCCCTTGCGCTGGTAGAACCGGATGGTCTCCACATTGACCCCGGCCGCCTTGGCAAAAACGCCAATGGTCAGATTCTCAAAATTAATTTGCATATCGCTTGACTCCGTACATAACTACGGAAGTAAGCTTAAGCTATCCAAACCAAATTTGAAAGGACAAGCGTATGTCTGAACCACAAAAGTCTGAACCACAAAAGTCTGAACCACAAAAGTCTGAACCACAAAACGGGCGCGGCGCGCTCTTCGCCGGTGGGCTGGCCGCCATTCTTGCGTCGGCCTGCTGCCTGGGGCCGCTGGTTTTGATCGCCTTGGGGTTCAGCGGGGCATGGATCGGCAACCTGACGGTGCTGGAACCCTATCGCCCGATCTTCATCGGCGCAGCGCTGGTCGCGCTGTTTTTCGCCTGGCGGCGCATCTACCGCCCGGCGCAAGCCTGCAAACCGGGTGAGGTCTGCGCGATTCCCCAAGTGCGAGCTACTTACAAGCTCATTTTCTGGATCGTGGCCGCGCTGGTCCTGGTCTCGCTCGGATTTCCCTACGTCATGCCATTTTTCTATTAATCACAGGAGTTCATCATGAAAAAACTGTTTGCCGCCCTCGCCCTCGCTGCCGTTGTTGCCCCCGTGTGGGCCGCCACCCAGACCGTCACGCTGTCCGTGCCTGGCATGACCTGCGCCTCTTGCCCGATCACTGTCAAGCACGCGCTTTCCAAGGTTGAGGGCGTGAGCAAGACCGACGTAAGTTTCGACAAGCGCCAGGCCGTCGTCACCTTCGACGATGCCAAGACCAACGTCCAGAAGTTGACCAAGGCGACCGAGGACGCGGGCTATCCGTCCAGCCTCAAACGCTGATCCGTTAACCGAACTCGGGAGCGACACATGGGACTCATCACGCGCATCGCTGGCAAAACCGGCGCGCTCGGCAGCGTCGTTTCCGCGATGGGCTGCGCCGCCTGTTTTCCTGCCATCGCCAGCTTTGGCGCGGCCATCGGACTGGGCTTCTTGAGCCAGTACGAGGGGCTATTCATTGGCATCCTGCTGCCGATGTTCGCCGGCATCGCGTTACTCGCCAATGCTATCGCTTGGCTCAATCATCGACAGTGGCGACGCACGGCGCTCGGCACGATAGGCCCGATCTTGGTGCTGGCAGCGGTGTTTTTAATGCGGGCTTACGGCTGGCAGAGCGGTGGACTGCTCTATGTCGGCCTGGCCTTGATGGTTGGGGTGTCGGTCTGGGATTTCATCTCGCCAGCACATCGCCGCTGCGGGCCGGACAGCTGTGAATTGCCAGAACAACGTGGCTGACGGCAACAGCCGTAGCCACCACAGAAAAGGAAAAATACATGACCACCCTGAAAATCACCGGGATGACCTGCGACTCGTGCGCGGCTCACGTCAAGGAAGCCTTGGAGAAAGTGCCCGGCGTGCAATCGGCGCTGGTGTCCTATCCGAAGGGCACAGCGCAACTCGCCATTGAGGCGGGCACGTCATCGGATGCGCTGACTACCGCCGTGGCCGGACTGGGCTACGAGGCAACGCTTGCCGATGCGCCACCGACGGACAACCGCGCCGGCCTGCTCGACAAGATGCGCGGCTGGATAGGGGCCGCTGATAAGCCCAGTGGCAACGAACGCCCGTTGCAGGTCGTCGTCATTGGTAGCGGTGGAGCCGCGATGGCGGCAGCACTGAAGGCCGTCGAGCAAGGCGCGCAGGTCACGCTGATTGAGCGCGGCACCATCGGCGGCACCTGCGTCAACGTCGGTTGTGTGCCGTCCAAGATCATGATCCGCGCCGCCCACATCGCCCATCTGCGCCGGGAAAGCCCATTCGACGGCGGCATGCCACCCACACCGCCGACGATCTTGCGCGAGCGGCTGCTGGCCCAGCAGCAGGCCCGTGTCGAAGAACTCCGTCATGCCAAGTACGAAGGCATCCTGGACGGCAATTCAGCCATCACCGTTCTGCACGGTGAAGCGCGTTTCAAGGACGACCAGAGCCTTATCGTTAGTTTGAACGAGGGTGGCGAGCGCGTCGTGATGTTCGACCGCTGCCTGGTCGCCACGGGTGCCAGCCCGGCGGTCCCGCCGATTCCGGGCTTGAAAGAGTCACCCTACTGGACTTCCACCGAGGCCCTGGCGAGCGACACCATTCCCGAACGCCTTGCCGTAATCGGCTCGTCGGTGGTGGCGCTGGAGCTGGCGCAAGCCTTTGCCCGGCTGGGCAGCAAGGTCACGGCCCTGGCGCGCAATACCTTGTTCTTCCGTGAAGACCCGGCCATCGGCGAGGCGGTGACAGCCGCTTTCCGTGCCGAGGGCATCGAGGTGCTGGAGCACACGCAAGCCAGCCAGGTCGCCCATATGGACGGTGAATTCGTGCTGACCACCACGCACGGTGAATTGCGCGCCGACAAGCTGCTGGTCGCCACCGGCCGGACACCGAACACGCGCAGCCTGGCATTGGAAGCGGCGGGGGTAGCCGTCAATGCGCAGGGGGCCATCGTCATCGACAAGGGCATGCGCACCAGTAGCCCGAACATCTACGCGGCCGGCGACTGCACCGACCAGCCGCAGTTCGTCTATGTGGCGGCAGCGGCCGGCACTCGTGCGGCGATCAACATGACTGGCGGCGATGCGGCCCTGGACCTGACCGCAATGCCGGCCGTGGTGTTCACCGACCCGCAGGTCGCCACCGTGGGCTACAGCGAGGCGGAAGCACATCACGACGGGATCGAGACCGACAGTCGCCTGCTAACACTGGATAACGTGCCGCGTGCGCTTGCCAACTTCGACACACGCGGCTTCATCAAGCTGGTCATCGAGGAAGGTAGCGGACGGCTCATCGGCGTGCAAGCGGTGGCCCCGGAAGCGGGTGAACTGATCCAGACGGCGGTGCTCGCCATTCGCAACCGTATGACCGTGCAGGAACTGGCCGACCAATTGTTCCCCTACCTGACCATGGTCGAAGGGCTGAAGCTCGCGGCGCAGACCTTCAGCAAGGACGTGAAGCAGCTTTCGTGCTGCGCCGGATGAGGAAAAGGAGGTGTTCAATGAGCGCCTACACAGTGTCCCGGCTGGCCCTTGATGCCGGGGTGAGCGTGCATATCGTGCGCGACTACCTGCTGCGCGGATTGCTACGGCCGGTCGCGTACACCACGGGCGGCTACGGCTTGTTCGATGACACCGCGTTGCAACGGCTGCGCTTTGTACGGGCTGCCTTCGAAGCGGGTATCGGCCTGGACGCACTGGCGCGGCTGTGCCGGGCGCTGGATGCTGCGGACGGTGACGGTGCGTCTGCGCAGCTTGCCGTGTTGCGGCAACTCGTCGAGCGTCGGCGCGAGGCCCTGGCCAGCCTCGAAATGCAACTGGCCGCCATGCCAACCGAACCGGCACAGCACGCGGAGAGTCTGCCATGAACAGCCCAGAGCACTTGCCGTCTGAGACGCACAAACCGATCACCGGCTACTTGTGGGGCGCGCTGGCCGTGCTCACCTGTCCCTGCCATTTGCCGATTCTCGCCATTGTGCTAGCCGGCACGACGGCCGGCGCGTTCATCGGGGAGCACTGGGGTATTGCAGCCCTCACGCTGACCGGCTTGTTTGTCCTGTCTGTGACGCGGCTGCTGCGGGCCTTCAAGGGAAGATCATGACCGCTTCCCAGCCAGCCGAGAGTGGGCAGCTTTGAGCTTCGCTACCAATCTGGAGGAGTACCACCATGAACGCAAACGCCCCGAACACTGCCAGTTGCACCACCTGCTGCGTATGCTGCAAAGAAATTCCGCTCGATGCCGCCTTCACCCCGGAAGGCGCGGAATACGTCGAACATTTCTGCGGGCTGGATTGCTATGAACGCTTCCAGGCACGCGCCAAGGCCGCGACAGAATCTGACATTGCGCCTGTCCCTGGCGGTTCGCAGCCGTCAGATTGAGGCATACCCTAACCTGATGTCAGATGCTTGGCGCAAAGCACGTCAGAATAGAGTTGTAGTTTGTATTTATTGACACAAGCCGCCAAGGGTAATGGATTTCATCCTGACACTTTTACCTTTGGAGGCACCTTGCAAGGTCAACGCATTGGCTATATCCGCGTCAGCAGCTTCGACCAGAACCCTGATCGGCAACTGGAGCAAATCGAAGTCGGTAAGGTATTCACCGATAAGGCTTCCGGCAAGGACACGCAACGTCCCGAACTTGAAAGGCTGCTGGCCTTTGTGCGCGAGGGCGACACCGTGGTGGTGCACAGCATGGACAGGTTGGCACGCAATCTCGATGACCTGCGCCGCATCGTTCAGGGGCTGACACAACGGGGCGTGCGGATGGAGTTTGTCAAAGAAGGGCTGGCGTTCACCGGCGATGACTCACCGATGGCCAATTTGATGCTGTCGGTCATGGGGGCTTTTGCGGAGTTCGAGCGCGCACTGATCCGCGAACGCCAGCGCGAGGGAATCGTGCTGGCCAAGCAGCGCGGTGCCTACCGGGGACGAAAGAAATCGCTGAACAGCGAACAAATTGCCAAGTTGAAACAGCGAGTCGCGGCAGGCGATCAAAAAACCTTGGTGGCCCGTGACTTCGGCATCAGTCGCGAAACCTTGTACCAGTACCTGCGGGAAGACTGATCATGCCGCGCCGCTCAATCCTGTCCGCCACCGAGCGCGAAAGCCTGCTGGCACTACCAGATGCCAAAGACGAACTGATACGGCACTACACGTTCAACGAAACCGACCTATCGGTGATCCGCCAGCGTCGCGGCGCTGCGAATCGATTGGGCTTCGCCGTGCAGCTTTGCTACTTGCGATTCCCTGGCATCTTCTTGGGCATCGATGAGCCTCCGTTTCCGCCCCTGTTGCGCATGGTGGCCGCACAACTCAAGGTGCCGGTGGAAAGTTGGAACGATTACGGCCAGCGCGAGCAGACGCGGCGGGAGCACTTGGTCGAGCTGCAAACGGTGTTCGGGTTCAAGCCCTTCACCATGAGTCACTACCGGCAGCCGTGCATACATTGACCGAGCTGGCCTTGCAGACCGATAAAGGGATTGTGCTGGCCAGCACCCTTGTCGAAAACCTGCGGCGGCAGAGCATCATCCTGCCCGCCATGAATGCCATCGAGCGCGCGAGCGCCGAGGCCATCACCCGTGCCAACCGGCGTATTTACGCGGCGTTGACCGATTCTTTGTTATCGCTCCACCGTCAGCGCCTGGACGAACTTCTCAAGCGCAAGGACGGCAGCAAATTGACGTGGCTGGCATGGCTGCGCCAGTCGCCCGTCAAGCCGAACTCTCGGCATATGCTTGAACACATCGAGCGCCTCAAGGCTTGGCAGGCGCTTGACCTTCCCGCAGGCATCGAGCGACAAGTTCACCAGAACCGCCTGCTCAAGATCGCCCGTGAGGGTGGGCAGATGACGCCTGCCGATCTGGCAAAGTTCGAGATGCAACGACGCTATGCCACTCTGGTTTCGCTGGCCATTGAAGGTATGGCCACCGTCACCGACGAAATCATCGACCTGCACGACCGCATCATCGGCAAACTATTCAACGCCGCCAAGAACAAGCATCAGCAGCAGTTTCAGGCTTCCGGCAAAGCCCGCTGTGTCGGTGTAGTGCTCCTCGATCCGCAAGTCCGACTCGTGGTACAGCAGGCCATCGAGCACATAGGTTGAATCACGCACGCCGACGTTGACTACCTTGGTGCTGAAGGGCGCGTACTGGTCGGAGATATGGGTATAAAACGTCCGGCCTGGACTGCTTCCATACTTCGGGTTGATATGCCCGGTGCTCTCCGCTTTGCTGCCGGTTCTGAAATTTTGGCCATCCGACGATGACGTGGTGCCATCGCCCCAGTTTCCGGCAAAGGATTGCCGGAACTGCGCGTTGACCAGTTCGGCCAGCGCCGTTGAGTACGTTTCATCCCGGATGTGCCAGGCTTGCAGCCACGACAGCTTGGCGTAAGTCGTGCCTGGGCAGGACTCGGCCATCTTGGTTAGCCCGAGATTGATGCCATCAGCCAGGATCGTCGTCAGCAGCAAGGTTTTGTCCTTGGCCGTGTCGCCGGTCTTCAGATGCGTGAAATGCCGGGTGAAGCCTGTCCACTCATCAACTTCCATCAGCAGTTCGGTAATCTTGACGTGTGGCAGCAGCATCGCCGACTGGTCGATTAGGGCTTGTGCGGTCTCCGGCACCGCCGCGTCCAGCGGCGTGATCTTCAGGCCGGACTCGGTAATGATGGCATCCGGCAGATCATTGGCCGCCGCCATGCGGTTGACGGTGGCAAGCTGCTGTTCCAGCAATGCCAGTCGGTCGTGCAAATACTGATCGCAATCGGTGGCCACTGCCAGCGACAATTCGTTGGCCAGCTTCAGAGTAGCGAACTTCTCGGCCGGCACCAGGTACTCATCAAAGTCCTTGAACTGGCGCGAACCCTGCACCCAGACATCGCCTGATCGCAGCGCGTTCTTTAGCTCTGACAGGGCGCACAGCTCGTAGTAGCGCCGGTCAATGCCATCGTCCGTGAGCACCAGTTTCGCCCAGCGTGGCTTGATGAATGCGGTCGGCGCGTCGGCGGGCACCTTGCGGGCGTTGTCGCTGTTCATGCCGCGAAGCACCTCGATGGCATCGAGTACGCCCTTGGCGGCTGGTGCCGCCCGTAACTTAAGTACGTCCAGGAACTGCGGCGCGTAGCGGCGCAACGTGGCGTAGCTTTCACCGATGCGATGCAGAAAGTCGAAGCTCTCCGGCTGCGCGAGCTTTTGCGCCTCCGTGACGCTGGCGGCGAAGGTATCCCACGGCATTACGGCCTCGATGGCGGCGAACGGATCGCCGCCGCTCTGTTTGGCTTCCAGCAAGGCTTGGCCGATGCGGCCATACATCCGCACCTTGTCATTGATCGCCTTACCGATCATGTCTTCGGCCTGATGCACCTACTGGGCTTCCGATTCGCGCCACGTATCCGAGACCTGGGCGACACCAAGCTATTCATCCCAAAGGGCGATGCCGCCTATGACGCGCTCAAGCCGATGATTAGCAGCGACCGGCTGAACATCAAGCAGATACGCGCCCATTGGGATGAAATCTTGCGGTTCGCCACTTCGATCAAGCAGGGTACGGTGACGGCCTCGCTGATGTTGCGCAAGCTCGGCAGCTATCCGCGTCAGAACGGACTGGCCGTTGCACTGCGCGAGCTGGGGCGCATTGAGCGCACGTTGTTCATACTGGATTGGCTGCAAAGCGTGGAGCTGCGCCGCCGCGTGCAGGCCGGACTCAACAAAGGCGAGGCGCGCAACGCGCTGGCCAGGGCGGTGTTCTTCAACCGACTGGGCGAAATCCGCGACCGCAGTTTTGAGCAACAACGCTACCGGGCCAGCGGCCTCAATCTGGTAACGGCGGCCATCGTGCTTTGGAACACGGCCTATCTGGAACGGGCAACCAATGCTTTGAACGGGCACGGCAAACCGGTAGACGAGACGCTGTTTCAATACCTGTCACCGCTGGGGTGGGAACACATCAATCTGACCGGCGATTACCTCTGGCGCAGCAGCACCAAGGTCGGCGCAGGCAAGTTCAGACCGTTGCGACCACTGCCACCGGCTTAACGTGCTTTATTTTCCGTTTTCTGAGACGATCCCTTATGAGCCTGCTGTCACCCTTTGACGTGGTGATATGGATGACGGATGGCTGGCCGCTGTATGAATCCCGCCTGAAGGGAAAGCTGCACGTAATCAGCAAGCGATATACGCAGCGAATTGAGCGGCATAACCTGAATCTGAGGCAGCACCTGGCACGGCTGGGACGGAAGTCGCTGTCGCTCTCAAAATCGGTGGAGCTGCATGACAAAGTCATCGGGCATTATCTGAACATAAAACACTATCAATAAGTTGGAGTCATTACCCTTTTTTCAACTTCTGATGGAAGCGAGTGATTGAACTCATACATTAATGTTTTCCCACGAAGTCTTTTTTCAGGTAAGCCTTCGCACATATCGGTAAATAGCTTGCCTGCTTTTATTTTTTCTGTCATCGACATGTTCATTTTTAACATTCCGTCCTGATAAGTTGGTCGGATAAGGCGCTCGCGCCGTATCCGACATTAATTTCTTAAGCGACTTCATTCACCTGGCGACGCAGCAGGGAAAGTGGGCCGGGGCCGCTAAGCGTGAACACGGAAATTAAGGTGAAGCCCAGCGCCACCAGACCCAGCACCAGGTAAGCGCCCTGGAAACCGATGCTTTCATACATATTGCCCGCCAGAATAGACATAAAAATCATCGCCAGTTGCTTAAAGAAGCAGAAACAGACCAGATAAATCGTCGCTGAAAAACGCACTTCAAACTGGCTGGTAATATATTTAAAGCAGCCCACCAGCAGGAACGGTACTTCAAACATATGCAGCGTTTTCAGAATAACCACTTCCAGTGCTGAGGTAGCGAACGATGAGCCAATAATACGTACTGACATAATAGTGCCTGCCAGCAGCAGGGCGTTTTTCCCACCGATGCGATTAATGATCAGCGGCGCAAAGAACATAATCGAGGCGTTAAGTAATTCGCCCATTGTCGTTACGTAGCCAAATACCCGCGTACCCTGTTCACCGTTGGCAAAAAAAGAAGTAAAGAAATTAGCAAACTGTTGGTCAAAAACATCGTAGGTGCAGGAGACGCCAATAACATACAGTGACAAAAACCACAGTTTTGGCTGTCTGAACAGTTCCAGCGCCAGCTTAAGGCTAAATGCCGAATGGTTGGCACCTACCGCATTGGCAACCGTGGCGGAAGAGGGCGCATCTGTTTTGGCGAAAAAGAGCAAAACGGCGAGGATGAATGCACAGCCAGAACCCAGCCAGAAAACAAACTGATTATTGATGGTAAACATGATGCCGACAATCGAGGCACACATCGCCCAGCCAACACAGCCAAACATCCGCGCGCGACCAAATTCGAAATTACTACGACGGCTGACTTTCTCGATAAATGCCTCTACTGCTGGCGCACCGGCGTTAAAACAAAAGCCAAGATAAATACCACCAACAATCGCTCCTACTAAAATGTTGTATTGTAACAGTGGCCCGAAGATAAAAATAAAGAACGGCGCAAACATCACTAACATGCCGGTAATAATCCACAGCAGGTATTTTCGCAGTCCGAGTTTGTCAGAAATCAGACCAAACAGCGGTTGGAATAATATCGAGAACAGAGAAATAGCGGCAAAAATAATACCCGTATCACTTTTGCTGATATGGTTGATGTCATGTAGCCAAATCGGGAAAAACGGGAAGTAGGCTCCCATGATAAAAAAGTAAAAGAAAAAGAATAAACCGAACATCCAAAAGTTTGTGTTTTTTAAATAGTACATAATGGATTTCCTTACGCAAAATACGGGCAGACATGGTCTGCCTGGTTATTATTATTTTTGACACCAGACCAACTGGTAATGGTAGCGACCGGCGCTCAGCTGGAATTCCACCGACACTGACGGGCTCCAGGAGTCGTCGCCACCAATTCCCATATGGAAACCGTCGATATTCAGCCATGTGCCTTCTTCCGCGTGCAGCAGATGGCGATGACTGGTTTCCATCAGTTGTTGTTGGCTGTAGTGGCTGATGTTGAACTGGAAGTCGCCGCGCCACTGGTGTGGGCCATAACTCAATTCGCGCGTCCCGCAGCGCAGACCGTTTTCGCTCGGGAAAACGTACGGAGTATACATGTCTGACAATGGCAAGTCCCAGCGGTCAAAACAGGCCGCAGTAAGACGGTCGGGATAATTTTCTTGCGGTCCTAATCCGAGCCAGTTTACTCGCTCTGCGACCTGCGCCAGCTGGCAGGTCAGGCCAATCCGCGCCGGATGCGGCGTATCGCTTGCCACTTCAGCATCAACGGTAATCGCCATTTGACCACTACCATCAATCCGGTAAGTTTTCCGGCTGATAAATAAGGTTTTCCCCTGATGCTGCCACGCGTGGGCGGTCGTAATCAGCACCGCGTCGGCAAGTGTATCTGCCGTGCACTGCAACAACGCTGCTTCGGCCTGGTAATGGCCCGCCGCCTTCCAGCGTTCGACCCAGGCGTTAGGGTCAATGCGGGTCGTTTCACTTACGCCAATGTCATTATCCAGCGGTGCACGGGTGAATTGATCGCGCAGCGGCGTCAGCAGTTGTTTTTCATCGCCGATCCACATTTGTGAAAGAAGACCTGACAACCGGTTAAATTGCCAACGCTTATTACCAAGTTCGATGCAAAAATCCGTTTCGCTGGTGGTCAGTTGCGGGATGGCGTGGGGCGCGGAGGGTTGTGTCACGCTGAGGTTTTCCGCCAGACGCCATTGCTGCCAGGCGCTGATGTGCCCGGCTGCTGACCATGTGGTCGCGTTCGGTTGCACTACGTGAACCGTTAGCCAGAGTTGCCCGGTGCTCTCCGGCTGCGGTAGTTCAGGCAGTTCAATCAACTGTTTTCCTTGTGGAGCGACATCCAGAGGCACTTCACCGCTTGTCAGCAGCTTGCCATCCAGCGCCACCATCCAGCGCAGGAGCTCGTTATCGCTATGACGGAACAGGTATTCGCTGGTCACTTCGATGGTTTGCCCGGATAAACGGAACTGGAAAAACTGCTGCTGGTGTTTTGCTTCTGTCAGCGCTGGATGCGGCGTGCGGTCTGCAAAGACCAGACCGTTCATGCAGAACTGGCGATCGTTCGGCGTATCGCCAAAATCACCGCCGTAAGCCGACCACGGGTTGCCGTTTTCATCATATTTAATCAGCGATTGATCGACCCAGTCCCAGACGAAGCCGCCCTGTAAACGGGGGTATTGACGAAACGCCTGCCAGTATTTAGCGAAGCCACCAAGACTGTTACCCATTGCGTGGGCATATTCGCAAAGGATCAGCGGACGCAGTTCTCCAGGCAGCGAAAGCCATTTTTTGATGGACCATTTCGGCACAGCCGGGAAGGGCTGGTCTTCATCCACACGCGCGTACATCGGGCAAATAATATCGGTTGCGGAGGTGTCGGCTCCGCCGCCTTCATACTGTACCGGGCGGGAAGGATCGACAGATTTAATCCAGCGATAGAGCGCATCGTGATTAGCACCGTGGCCTGATTCATTCCCCAGCGACCAGATGATCACACTCGGGTGATTACGATCGCGCTGCACCATTCGCGTTACGCGTTCGCTCATCGCGGGTAGCCAGAGCGGATCATCGGTCAGACGATTCATTGGCACCATGCCGTGGGTTTCAATATTGGCTTCATCCACCACGTACAGGCCGTAGCGGTCGCACAACGTGTACCACAGCGGATGATTCGGATAATGCGAACAGCGCACGGCGTTAAAGTTGTTCTGCTTCATCAGCAGGATATCCTGCACCATCGTCTGCTCATCCATGACCTGACCATGCAGAGGATGATGCTCGTGACGGTTAACACCGCGAATCAACAACGGCTTGCCGTTCAGCAGCAGCAGGCCATTTTCAATCCGCACCTCGCGGAAACCGACATCGCAGGCTTCTGCTTCAATCAGCATGCCGTCGGCGGTGTGCAGTTCAATCACCGCACGGTAGAGATTCGGGATTTCGGCGCTCCACAGCGCCGGTTTTTCGACGTTCAGACGTAGCGTGACGCGATTGGCATAACCGCCACGCTCATCGATAATTTCACCGCCGAAAGGCGCGGTGCCGCTGGCGACCTGTGTTTCACCCTGCCACAAAGAAACCGTCACCCTCAGCTCATCGCGCAGCACGCCGTACATCTGAACTTTTGCCTCCAGTACAGCGCGGCTGAAATCATCATTAAAGTGAGTAACAACATGGAAATCGCTGATTTGTGTGGTCGGTTTGTGCAGCAACGAGACGTCACGGAAAATGCCGCTCATCCGCCACATATCCTGATCTTCCAGATAATTGCCGTTACTCCAGCGCAGCACCATCACCGCGAGGCGGTTTTCTCCGGCGTGTAAAAATGCGCTCAGGTCAAATTCAGACGGCAAACGACTGTCCTGTCCGTAACCGACCCAGCGCCCGTTGCACCACAAATGAAACGCCGAGTTAACACCATCAAAAATAATTCGCGTCTGGCCTTCCTGTAGCCAGCTTTCATCAATATTAAATGTGAGCGAGTAACAACCCGTCGGATTCTCCGTGGGAACATACGGCGGATTGACCGCAATGGGATAGGTCACGTTGGTGTAGATAGGCGCATCGTAACCGTGCATCTGCCAGTTTGAGGGGACGATGACAGTATCGGCGTCAGGAAGATCGCGCTCCAGCCAGCTTTCTGGTACCGCTTCTGGTGCCGGGAACCAGGCAAAGCGCCATTCACCATTCAGGCTGCGCGACTCTTGGGAAGGGCGATCGGTGCGAGCCTCTTCGCTATTACGCCAGCTGGCGAAAGGGGGATGTGCCGCAAGGCGATTAAGTTGGGTAACGCCAGGGTTTTCCCAGTCACGACGTTGTAATACGACGGCCAGTGAATCCGTAATCATTGTCATAGTTGTATCCTGTGTGAATTGTTATCCGCTCACATTTTCGCATAACATACGAGCCGGACACATAGAGTGTAAAGCCTGGGGTGCCTAATGAGTGAGCTGACTCACATTAATTGCGTTGCGCTCACTGCCCGCTTTCAAGTCGGGAAACTTGTCGTGCCAGCTGCATTAAGGAATCTGCCAACGTGCGGGGAGAGGTGGTTTGCGTATTGGGCGGTAGGGTGGTTTTTCTTTTCACCAGTGAGACGGGCAACAGCTGATTGCTCTTCACCGCCTGGCCCTGAGAGAGTTTCAGCAAGCGGTCCACGCTAGTTTTCCCCAGCAGGCGAAAATCCTGTTTGATGGTGGTTAACGGCGGGATATAACACGAGCTGTCTTCGGTATCGTCGTATCCCACTACCGAGATATCCGCACCAACGCGCAGCCCGGACTCGGTAATAGCGCGCATTGCGCCCAGCGCCATCTGATCGTTGGCAACCAGCATCGCAGTGGGAACGATGCCCTCATTCAGCATTTGCATAGTTTGTTGAAAACCGGACATGGCACTCCAGTCGCCTTCCCGTTCCGCTATCGGATGAATTTGATTGCGTGTGAGATATTTATGCCAGTCCGCCAGACGCAGACGCGCCGAGACAGAACTTAATGGACCGGCTAACAACGCGATTTGCTGGTGACCCAATGCGATCAGATGCTCCACACCCAGTCGCGTACCGTCTTCATGGGAAAAAATAATACTGTTGATGGGAGTCTGGTCAGAGACATCAAGAAATAGGGCCGGAACATTAGCGCAGGCAGCTTCCACAGCAATGGCATCCTCGTCATCCAGCGGATAGTTAATGATCAGACCACTGACGCGTTGCGCGAGAAGGTTATGTACCGCCGCTTTACAGGCTTCGACGCTGCTTCGTTCTACCATCGACACCACCACGCTGGCACCCAGTTGATCGGCGCGAGATTTAATCGCCGCGACAATTTGCGACGGCGCGTGCAGGGCCAGACTGGAGGTAGCAACGCCAATCAGCAACGACTGTTTGCCCGCCAGTTGTTGTGCCACGCGGTTGGGAATGTAGTTCAGCTGCGCCATCGCCGCTTCCACCTTTTCCCGCGTTTTCGCAGAGACGTGGCTGGCCTGGTTCATCACGCGGGAAACGGTCTGATAAGAGACACCGGCATACTCTGCGACATCGTATAGCGTTACTGGTTTCACATTTACCACCCTGAATTGACTCTCTTCGGGTGCTATCATGCCATACCACGAAATGTTTTGCGCCATTCGGAGGGGGCACGCCGAAGTGAGATTCAAAATGCCGACGTCAGTTTACAGGTGGGTAATGATACCAACGTGTTGATTTCGTATTTTCACTGACACCAGGATCATCCTGATGTTACAAGGATTGAATGACCACTACAAAAGCACTTCGCCGGGCTCATGAGGACATGGAAAATAAAAATGTGAACGGGAAAATTGTTTTTTCAGGGTTCTGATGAACAGGCCTGTCAGAGTAAAAAAAGATTCGGGTTCAGCACAATGCTGAATTCTGTCTGGCTATAGAGTAAGAATCGTACCGGAATTGAGCATTTACCCTCAGTACCTGCGGATGAAAAAGCAGTCTGCCCTGACATACTGAACAATCCCTTCTCATAAGATGCCTCTCTTTTGCTGTTTAAAGAGCTGAGCAGTCCGGGCGGAGACTGACCTCGTTCCGCTTTCCAAGCGACCCCCTTGTTGAAAGTGCGACAAAAGAGATAGGGCGAATGACTATACTTCGCTCATAGCTGCCCGTCATGCCAGCTCAAAAAATAGGCTTAACGTAGGATATTTTCCGTTTTCCAAGCGGCCCCCTTTTACCCCCTGCACAGTGCAAACACGACCAAAGGGTTTATTGAAGGAGTTGGGATCGTGGCCGTTGCCCGGACGGAGGCCGAGGCCATTCGCCTAATCCTGCCCCGTCCGGAAAACCATCCCGCCGCAAAAAGAAGTCAAGAGGAGAGCCGTGGAAAGCGATCGCCACCTTCCTGGCGGCTGGCCAACCGCCAGGAAGCGCACAACCTGATGACAGAATATGACATGGACCGCCGCGGGCGTGAAAAAAGTCTGTGGGAGGAAGCACTGGAAGTTATCAAAACCACAACCATGGCAGAACTTACCTTACGCTATATCACGCTCAACAAACCTGAGACTGATGAAACAGCCGCACCGGAAGCGATGATACCTACAGATGCAATTCTGCGTAATATTAGCCTTCCGGAGATAGCGGCCAGGACATCGCTCAAACAACAATTATTCGAACCCAGCAGGGCTCCGCCTCAGTTAAGTGGCCGAATCTTTCTCGTTGATAAAAAAAGGCCGCTTGCGCGGCCTTTTTTCTTTAATTATCTTATGCCTGCTTCTGCCTTGCCTTCGGTGTTATTCGGTCTGCCTGTTCTGGCGACCCGGGAAGTGTAATGATATCCTGCTCATCTGCGTATAAATGGCGGATTTAACAATAAGAATGGCTAAAGCTCTCAATGGATTACCAACCTTTAAAGATTTGGACCTGAAAGACCTCAGGAACCTTGAAGCTGAAGAACGTCGTGATCAACCAGAAGAGATCGTCGCAGGGAGTACAGCTGAAGAAGCCCTGGCGTTCCTGGAAGCACATATGGGTTTCAGCTCGCCAGAAATGTCTGCAGTTATTAAGGCAACGCATATAGGAAACATGTGTATTGTACGCGATAAGCTTGCCCACATTGTGGAGAAGCGCGTAGACGCACGTGAACGTTACGTAAAGCTGGCACTCGACACACTTGAGCATCCCTACGAGATATGGGAAACAATGTATGACGATGAAATGGTGCGTTATATCTTTATCGGCACATACAAGCAGAGGCAGCAAATGCTGGTAGTTGTTGCACCCTGGGATGGAAAGGTTCTCTGGAACTTTATGCACACAGAAGCAAAGGGGCTGAACAAACACCGCAGAGGGAAGTTGCTGTATTGCAGATAACAAAAAGCCGCAATGATGAACACTGCGGCTAATAATGTTGTCTTTTTATATTAAACACCTTCAGACTAAAGGTGCTGAGGTCTCACCCAGGCACAGAAGTTAGGGCTTCTATGGGGTTCATCCACCAACTATTGCACCCTAATGCAGTTGGCTTCCCGCTCAAAAATAATATTACGCTAATATAAGTTAGTGTCAACCATGATGAATGGCTTGCGTAAAGAGGTTTAGTGCGCCTGCTCATGCTAACGCGGAGAAGGTGGCTTCCAGTCGTTACGTGGCTCATGTGAGATGTATGCCGGTGTATTCTGCTCCGCCTCTGCGTTACGGAAAAACGCTTCGCACTGCTCACGCATTCTGTCCACATCCGGTCGGCTGATACGGACCTGATCCTCTTCTCCCGCACGGTACACATTATACCAGCCCACCATCTCAGCAAGCGCCTGGTTAAACTGTATGTCATTCCCTTCCGGAGCAAAGCCCATCTTCGGGTCCCTGGCGAAAAGCACAGGGGATACCCGGTTTAGCTCACGCTGAAGGGACGCAAAATCACTGCCGTTTCTGAACACCACCCGATCGCCGTAATCGGTACAGACGTGCTGCCCGGTATCAGTATCGCTGAACCGGATGCTGCCGTTTTTCTGTAAGGCAGGCTTAAGGCCTGGCATATTGTAGTACAGCGGTGCGCTTCCCGGTTCGCAAAGCACCACGCAACGCTGGTTGGACGTCGACTGCGTATTATCATGACGACGATCCCGGTAATCCCATCCCCTCAGCTGCGATATCGCAGCCCTGTCACCTTTCAGCGCTTCCACTTCAACCCACTGCCGGTAAGACGGCGGATACCATTTCCCCTGCCCGATAAGCTCCAGTCGTTCCGCTTTCACACTCTCTTTCAGCGCAATGAGTGCCTGCATGCGCTGCAGCTCCGCAATGTGATAATGCAGCTTCCGCACGAGAGGATCGCGTTGCTGTGCGCGGATACGTGCCTTACGCATCCTGCACTCGTCATGTATCGCCTGCCAGCGTTCCCGGTTGTGTAAGTCCGGACGCTGCCAGTTCGCGCGCCAGGCTGAATAGCGGGCCTTCAGATCGTCGCGCGCTGCAGCGCGTGCTTCGCGACGCTGACGACGCAGTTCAGGATCACGTTTCATGCCCGGGATATCGCGGTCGCTGACGGCAAGCTCAGGGTTATAACGGCTCACCGGCGCAACGCGTTCAAAAATATCTGACGGCACACGAACAAACGCACCGGCATGCGGCTCTGCACGTACAAGCGTCAGATCAGGATGGACATGGCTTGCTTTAACCGGCGTCTGGTCGTGGTTATATGCGTCCATAACCACCAGGCCCTGCTTCTCACGCATCAACAGTAATCCCTGACGCGCCAGCAGTTCATGACCGCGCTCCCAGGTGAAATTCCCGCTGCTGATAAGCGCCTCTAAATCCTGACGGCAGTGTGATACCGCATAGCTCCACAGGCTTTCTTTGTCGGAGAAAATCTCACGTTTAAGCGCGCCCTGCGGACCCGAACCGGTGCGCAGTTTTGCCCATTCCCGATCGCTGACCGGGCGGGCTTTCAGTCCTCCGCCGGCAAAACGTTCCGCCGGAGGGACCTGGCGGAAAATGTCATGAGGAACAGGCTGCCACCCACCTTCATAGCTGTTCATGACCGCTTTCGTCAGGGCTGGCCAGACACGTTCAGCGCGTACGGGCGTACGCGTCTGATCGTAACCGTCACAGATAACAAGGCAGTCATGCTGCTCTTTCAGGTACAGACCGGAATGTGCCAGAAGCGTATGAACAGCCTGCATGGTGCGTTGCGCCGGGTCCTGATAAAGTGCGATAAGTGGCGCGCGCAGACGGGAGACAGCGTACTCATTCAGCGTCTCCGTTTCGGTCATGCGTCCAGGGCGGGACAGCATGGTAACGGTACGGCGAACTGTCGCTCAAGATGATTCGGGATAGCAACGTGCTCATGACCGCCACGCTTATACCGGTGAGTCGGCTGCTGGCAACTGACCAGCCCCAGCTCTTTCATGAGTCTGCCAGCAAGCCAGCGCCCCATCTGGTAGCCTCTCTGGGTTGCCATTGTGGCGATGCTTCTTGCTCCGGCAGAGCCGTGGCTGATGCCATGCAGTTCAAGTACCTGGCTGCGTAATACAGCCCGTCTGCCGTCTGGCTTTTCAGGACGGTTTTTCCAGTATTTGTAGCTGCTGCGATGGACCCCGAACACATGGCAGAGAGTGGCCACAGGATAACGCGCCCTGAGTTTCCCGATTATCGAGAACTGTTCAGGGAGTCTGACATCAAGAGCGCGGTAGCCTTTTTTAATATTTCATTTTCCATTTCAATACGTTGTAGCTTTTTCCTGAGCTCACGGATTTCAATTTGTTCCGGGGTAATGGGGGAGGCTTTTGGTGTTTTTCCCTGCCGCTCATCACGTAATTGTTTCACCCATCGCGTCATTGTGGAAAGGCCGACATCCATAGCGCTGGCTGCATCTGCCACGGTGTAATTCTGGTCAACGACCAGTTGAGCGGATTCGCGTTTAAACTCTGCGCTGAAATTTCTTTTTTTCATTATGGCACCTGTGTTGTTCTGAGGTGAGCATATCACCTCTGTTCAGGTGGCCAAATTCAGTAAACCACTTCAACCACAACAATGATTCTCCTCAAGCCATTTATCAAATCGTTCAGCTTCAATATCCAGCAACTGGTCTTTCACGCTTCCCATAACACCTGCACCTCTCTGTGTGGTCCTCTAAATGAGAAATCCCGCCTGTTCACAGCTTTCCTTACGGCCTGCTGCTATAAAAGATCCATATACCATGCCGCTTCATCAGGGCAGCTCAAATCGAGCTCAAACGCTCCTTCAGGAAGCGTACGGGATTTATAACCGCCGTCAGAATACTGAAAGGCCCACTCTTTCATATCCGGAGCATCGAGGCGGCTGGCCATTTCCTCGTATATCCCATTCTCCTCATCGAGAAGCACAAGAAGAGTTTCCCCCTGCGTATTTATCGTACGGTATAGCCATACTTTCTGGCAGCCATAACCTGAAAGCATTTCCAGAATTGAAGAAGGTGAAACGCTGTTGCCCTGATTGATGTATGTCGTTGTGTTACTCATAATTGATTTCCTTATCGTAAGCTTTCTACTAATTACTGTATTTATCATCATCTGCGTAACATTCCATTGTCCGCCTAAAATGATTAGCAAGATAACAGTACCATCCCGCAATTACCGGATGCACCAATCCCGAAATTCCGAAAAATCGATAATAGCAGGGTTTCCGGAAGCGAGAAGGAAAGCTGTATCAGTACAGCCCCGACAGGCGGGTCAGGAATTGGGAGGGAGGAGTGTTACTAACTTATTATAATATAGCACATATTTAATCTTTTTTTCAAAAATATGCGCAGAAAATCGCCGTGATCCGGGACTGCCTTTTTTCGGATCCCGGATGACAAAACGCATGATATTTCCTGTAAATGCAATTATTCATAACATTTATATTCATATATGTTAAAAGTGCGAAATTAGCATCAGTTGTTGGTTATTATTAAGATTTCAGCAACAAACCGTATCCCACCCGCTTCGTTAAAAAAACCGAAGGTCATCAGAAGCGCTCACTGATCGTTCCGGGCTGAGACGGTGGCAGCGTCACGGGTAATGTCTCTATTTTATTGGTCGTGAGGAAGGCCGGATAATGGCCAAACTAAGAAGCCATAGCATTGGGGGCAGCCTGCTGATCTGGTATGATCGAGCAGAGGCTCATCTCAATGAGCAATCCCCGCAACAAATTTTTTCGGGGTGCAACAGACCCTTTAGTGTCCAGGCCTGAAAAAAAAGAAAGCACGGTCTCTGAGAGACTACGGTCCTTACGCAACCATACCGGTTAGCGAGCTTTATATTTTCATTATGACTATCTGTATAACAGGGGAATGAATGTGATTAAAAAAATATGCGAAGTGATTGATGGAGAGTATGTCTGTGACATTGATATCAGTGTGGAAGAATGGAAAACTTTATTAACAAATGATAAAGTTTTTGACACAAAAAGTATTGCAGCGTTAAAAAAATGGTTTATTGAGCCAAATCATTCCTGCACATGCTTCGATATTGGTAAGAAGTACGACCTGCACAGCATGAGTGCTAATGGAGTCATAAACGGACTGGGTGGCAGAGTTCAAAAAGAACTTGGTAGATTCGAGGTTAAAGGTGTCGGAAATATCGCATCCGGTACAAAATTCATTACCGTAATGAAGAGTAAAGAAATCGGCGGAAAACCCAAAAGAAACTTATGGACAATTCGTGAGGAACTTGTTCAGGCAATTAACGAACTGGATTTTTTTGGTACAACAGAAATGGCCAGCAGTGAGTATTACTCTGACGATGAGTTGATCAATGCCATAGAGAAAAGTAATATCTTTGACAACGTTCAGACGTTTGAATATACAGGGGAAGCCAAACCAAAGAAAAATGCAATAGAAGTAAAAAATGGCCTCTCGTATCCCAGGAGTAAAGGCGTATCCCAAAATGCGCTGAATAAAGCAGGTTACAGATGTGAAGTCGATAGTGACCACCCAACATTCAGAAGGCGAAATTCATCCTTAAATTACACAGAACCTCATCACATTGTACCTATGTCCAGGCAAGATGCTTTTGACACATCTCTTGATGTTGAAGAAAATATCATATCTCTGTGTTGCAATTGCCATAAACAAATTCACCTTGGTCAGGGTTATGAAGATATGCTGAAAGAAATATACACTGCGCGAAAAAGGTTATTAAAAAAAGTTGGTATTGATATATCACTGGAAAACTTGATTCTTTATTACAAAATGGAAAGTAAGTGAGATTCAAACGAGAGTGATACCTTCGTTTTATTGGTCGGGATGAACAGCAGATGATGTTTCCGGCAAGTATCGGGTCCAGAAACTTTCTGTTAAAAAAGAGGTAAAAGTAGTCTTGAGCCCTGACTGCGAATTGCCATTGCGCATGACCAGAGAACAGGACGAACCCCTGCCAAACCCAGGCATGAGAAACACCTTTAAAACATAGACTTAATTAAAATCAGCAATTCCCATCGAAATAATAAGCAAGCAGAATTGGCTCAGGTGAATTTCACTCGGTGCAGTGCATGCGTTGGGGGGGGTAAAAGGAAAAACCCGAAATGAATCGGGTTTTGATTAATTAACGATTAACAGGTTCCCGTGCCCGGGAACACTCTGACTGTACGCGCAATATATTATTTCCGCAATCATTATTTTTGATTACCAAGCCATTTATTCATCTGCTCAATTTCACCTTTTTGAGCTTTAATGATGTCCTGCGCGAGCTTTCTCATTTCCGGATCTTTTCCGTATTTTAGCTCGGTCTCAGCCATTGCTATTGCCCCTTCATGGTGTGCTACCATGCCTTTCGCAAAAGCCTTGTCGGGATCGGACTCTTTTACAGCGGCCATCATTTTGTCATGCATACCTTTCATGCCGGACATATATTCCTGTGACGATGCCGATGAGGATATATCTGACATTTTCATTTCTGAATGTTCTGCGGAAATCGCTGGCAGGGAAAACATCAGTATAACAAAAAGCGAATTTGTGATTTTCATATAATAAACCCTTTCAGATGGTTACCGGATAAGTTTAGCTGAGTCAGACAAAAAAGCCCCCTGAAGGGGGCAAAAAATAACAACATATCCGTATAAGGGACAATCTATCAAGGAAAGGGTAACCGCACGGAAACTTCAGTTGTCATCAGCCCGCATTGATCATGCGGCGGTGTGCATCAGCCATAGCCTGATGGGGGCCGGACTGACCGTTATTCGTAAATTCATGGGCAACAGCTGCTCTTTCATGTTCATTCATCGCCGCAAACGAAGTCGCCGGACGGGAAGCGTTAACGGTGCCAGTTCCCATCATCTTCTGATGACTTTCCGCCATTTTTTTATGTGCATCTGCTGAACCATTGTTCATGGTTTCATGAACAATAATAGCCTGTTCATGCTGATCCATACCGGCCATCCGTGGAGCTGCCCCCTGGATGGCGGCTGGAGTTGAAGAAGACTGCATCTGATGGGCCGGAGCCTGAGCATTATTGACACGCTCATGGATATTTACAGTTTCAGTGGCCCAGGCCGTAGAAATTAAGCTCAAACCTAACACTGATGCTAAGACGATATTTTTCATGGTAACTCTCCATTTCTGAATTAGTGATGTCCGTGAATTTCGATCTGTGTCCTCAGTAGTACAACTGACAACTCTACAGACCTTATTCCGCCGGGATGAGGCTTTAATACAACTCCTGGCTTGTGCTGATGCCGTGTATGGATGAAGTAATAATGCCTTCCTGATAAGTTGCACTAATTATATCGAATGGCTTCTGTTTGCTGCATGACAGGCTAATGACATCTTTGTCATTTAAATCTTTATTCTCAGTACTGGGTTTCCGGAATCATTTTCTCCAGTCTGGGCACGGATAGGATAAAACGAGTTGAACGTACGTCCGATTCCACCTGCACTCTTCCGTGATGTGCTTCCACGATGGACTTCACAATCGCAAGGCCGATGCCGCTGCCTTCTCCTTTTCGTTGTCTGGACGGATCTACCCGATAAAAACGGTCAAACAGCCTTGATAAATGCTCTTCAGGGATTGGTTTCCCCGGATTTTCAATCACAAGGTCAAAAAAGCTCTCCTGCTCTCTTATTGAGACGGTGATTGCCTGTCCCTCCGGGGTATAACGCAGGGCATTGGATAACAGATTATTGATCGCCCTTCTGAACATTTGTGGATCTCCCTCAACCAGGCAGGGCATCCCGTTAAATTTGAGCGTGATATTGCGTTCTTCGGCCCAGGCTTCGAAAAACTCGAAGACTTTCATGACTTCCGCTCTGAGGTCAAACATGACCCTGTCAGGTATCAGCTGATTATTATCTGCCTGTGCCAGGAACAGCATATCGCTGACCATTTTGGTCATCCGGTTATACTCTTCAAGACTGGAATAGAGGACATCCTCAAGTTCCCTCTGGGTTCGATCCTGACTCAGTGCGATTTCAGTCTGCGTCACCAGATTGGTGATGGGCGTTCTGATCTCATGCGCGATATCGGCAGAGAAATTGGCCTGGCGGGTAAAGACATCCTCAATCTTTCCAATCATATGATTGAACGAGATAACCAGTTGCTCCAGCTCAATGGGAACGCGTGTCGGTTCCAGTCGCGCATCAAGATTCTCGGAGGTGATGTTTTTAATGGCATTGCTGACATTACGAAGGGGCAGGTGCCCCTGACGGACAGCGATTCGAATGATCAGAACAATCAACAGGCTTATCACGACGGCAATCGCAATCAGGTTCTTTTTCAGCGCATCGAGGTAATGGAGATGGAAATTAATGGATAGGCCAGTCAGCATGACATAGTTCTGCTGTTTGCCCTGAAATATCGCCTGACCAGAGGAGGCGATAATCCTGTATGTTTCCATCTTCATTTCGGACCCGGTATCCATCGGTCCCGCAGGATCCTCCACCGTCCAGAGAAAGACATCCCGTGCGCGGCTGTGCTCGCTAAAATCTGCTGAATTCACTGCCGGGCGTAGTGCCGCCCCCTGAGCTGAGCTAAAGAGCACTTCACCCCTGGGATTGAGGAGCAAAAGGGCAACGTTGCGGTAGCTGGCAATTGATTCCTTTATTTTGCTTATTTTTTTATCATCCGGATCCACCGGGGACTGCAGTATACGGTTCAGTGTGGTGCTGATTTGTTGAAGATCGCTGACATCCTGCTCGGCAAAATGATTTTCAACAGAATGCAGCATAAACCAGGTGAAGGCGATAAAAGCCAGTATCGTGGACAGGCTGATAAAAAAGGTCAGCCGCAGAGCGAGTGAGAAAGGGCGTCTGGAAGGTTTGCTATGCATCCGGGACCTCCAGCATGTAGCCCACGCCCCGGACTGTCTGGATCAGCTTTGTCTCGTAATCGTTGTCTATTTTAGCGCGGAGTCGCTTTACTGCGACATCGATCGCATTAGTGTCGCTGTCAAAATTCATGTCCCAGACCTGAGAGGCAATCAGGGAGCGGGGAAGAACCTCTCCCTGATGGCGAATGAAAAATTCCAGCAGGCTGAACTCTTTACTGGTGAGCACAATGCGGTTTCCGGCGCGACTGACTTTTCTGGATACGAGATCAATCGAGAGGTCAGCCACCTTAAACTGGCTTTCCGTGATCATCGTGTTTCCCCGCCTCAGAAGGGTTCTCACCCGGGCGAGCAGTTCGGCAAACGCAAAGGGTTTAACCAGATAATCGTCCGCACCCAGTTCCAGTCCTTTGACCCTATGTTCGATCGTGCCGAGGGCTGTCAGCAGTAAGACCGGCATACCCTTTCCGGCAGTGCGCAGCATGCGGATGATATCCCAGCCGTTCACATCAGGTAGCATGATATCCAGAATGACTAAATCATACTCGGCTGTCATGGCGAGATGATATCCGGTAAGACCATTATCAGCGTGATCCACTACGAACCCTGCCTCTGTAAGCCCTTTGCTGAGATATTCACCTGTTTTAATTTCGTCTTCGACGATCAATATTTTCATCTTGCTCCCCGGCTGGCTGCTAATGTCATTCTATTGCGCCCACGATCGTTATCAACGGATTACAGCAAAAATGACAACATTGTCATTATCCTGTCACTCGGCAAACAGAGAGCGTTAGGTAAAGTACCCCTATCAATACTCTGGACTTCATTTGAACCATTTACCAGGTCTGCCTGGACGAGAAGCGTTATGTTCAAATTAAAATTACTCAGCATTAGCACGATATTCATCCTGGCAGGCTGCGTGTCGCTTGCGCCTGAATATCAGCGGCCCGCAGCACCGGTACCCCAGCAGTTTTCACTGTCCCATAACAGCCTGACGCCAGCGGTAAATGGCTATCAGGATACGGGCTGGCGTAACTTTTTTGTCGATCCCCAGGTTACCCGGTTGATCGGTGAAGCTCTGACTAATAACCGTGATTTGAGAATGGCTGCCCTGAAGGTTGAAGAGGCCCGAGCCCAGTTCAACGTCACGGATGCAGATCGTTATCCCCAGCTGAATGCCTCATCCGGGATAACATACAGCGGTGGTCTGAAAGGTGACAAGCCGACCACACAGGAGTACGACGCGAGACTGGAGCTCAGCTATGAGCTCGATTTTTTCGGCAAACTTAAGAACATGAGTGATGCTGACCGCCAGAACTACTTTGCCAGCGAAGAAGCCCGTCGGGCCGTACACATCCTGCTGGTCTCCAACGTTTCACAGAGCTATTTCAGCCAGCAACTGGCGTACGAACAACTCCGTATTGCGCGGGAAACGCTGAAAAATTATGAACAGTCCTATGCTTTCGTTGAGCAACAGCTCGTGACCGGGAGTACGAACGTTCTGGCACTTGAACAGGCGAGAGGACAAATCGAAAGTACCCGCGCCGAAATAGCCAAACGAGAAGGCGATCTGGCTCAGGCAAACAATGCCCTGCAACTGGTGCTGGGAACGTACCGCGCACTTCCGTCAGAAAAAGGGATGAAAGGCGGGGAGATCGCACCAGTAAAATTGCCACCAAATCTATCTTCACAAATTTTGCTGCAGCGACCGGATATTATGGAAGCGGAATATCAGCTGAAAGCGGCTGATGCCAATATTGGCGCAGCGCGAGCGGCCTTTTTCCCCTCCATTACCCTGACCAGTGGTCTTTCCGCAAGCAGTACGGAGCTGTCCAGCCTGTTTACGTCAGGAAGTGGAATGTGGAATTTTATCCCTAAAATTGAAATTCCTATTTTTAATGCTGGCAGGAATAAAGCCAATCTGAAGCTGGCTGAAATTCGCCAGCAACAATCGGTGGTTAATTACGAACAAAAAATTCAGTCAGCCTTTAAGGATGTTTCCGACACGCTTGCGCTGCGCGACAGCCTTAGCCAGCAACTTGAGTCACAGCAGCGTTATCTTGATTCACTTCAGATAACTCTCCAGCGTGCCAGAGGATTATATGCAAGTGGTGCTGTCAGTTACATCGAAGTGCTGGATGCAGAACGTTCCCTCTTCGCTACGCAGCAAACCATTCTCGATCTTACCTATTCCCGACAGGTTAACGAAATTAATCTGTTTACCGCGCTGGGTGGCGGTTGGGTAGAGTAAATTTATTTAATTAATCAGGAAATTAAAAATGCGTAATTCACTTAAAGCCGTTTTATTTGGTGCCTTCTCTGTCATGTTTTCTGCCGGTCTTCATGCTGAAACACATCAGCATGGCGATATGAATGCTGCCAGTGATGCTTCGGTACAGCAGGTTATCAAGGGCACCGGTGTCGTTAAAGACATTGATATGAATAGTAAAAAGATTACCATTTCGCACGAAGCAATCCCTGCTGTGGGCTGGCCTGCAATGACCATGCGCTTCACTTTTGTTAATGCAGACGACGCTATCAATGCCCTGAAAACCGGCAACCATGTCGATTTCTCGTTTATTCAGCAGGGCAATATCTCCTTACTCAAAAGCATTAACGTTACGCAATCCTGATTATCAGTCCGGAGCGAATACATCCAGTGCGCCTGAACATTCATTAAGGGATTACTGTGAATGAATGATCGGGCGCATATGCCAGGTGTTTTGATTTTTCAGCGAGAAATTGTATGGCTTCTTTAAAGATAAAATATGCTGCAATAATTATCAGCAGCCTCATAGCAGGAGGGCTGATATCGGTTACTGCCTGGCAGTATGTAAACTCATCACAAAAAACAGTACAAACCGAACAAAAGGCACCGGAGCGAAAGGTACTTTTCTGGTATGACCCGATGAAACCGGATACCAAATTTGATAAACCCGGAAAATCTCCCTTTATGGATATGGACCTGGTGCCAAAATATGCTGATGAAAGCGGCGATAAAAGCAGTGGCGGGATCCGTATCGATCCAACGCAGGTTCAGAATCTGGGATTAAAAACGCAAAAAGTCACGCGAGGAATGCTGAATTATTCTCAGACAATCCCGGCTAATGTCAGTTACAACGAGTATCAGTTTGTCATTGTGCAGGCGCGCTCTGACGGTTTCGTCGAAAAAGTGTATCCCCTGACGATTGGCGATCATGTGAAGAAAGGCACTCCGCTTATCGATATCACCATTCCTGAATGGGTTGAGGCACAAAGTGAGTTCCTGCTGTTATCCGGTACAGGCGGTACGTCAACCCAGATAAAAGGGGTTCTGGAGCGACTTCGTCTGGCTGGTATGCCGGAAGAGGATATTCAAAGGCTGCGTTCAACCCGCACAATCCAGACCCGTTTTACCATTAAAGCACCTATTGATGGTGTCATTACTGCGTTTGACCTGCGCACCGGAATGAATATTTCGAAAGATAAAGTAGTGGCTCAGATTCAGGGGATGGACCCGGTCTGGATCAGCGCTGCAGTGCCAGAATCTATCGCATATCTGCTGAAAGATACGTCGCAGTTTGAAATTTCGGTACCGGCTTATCCGGATAAAACATTCCATGTCGAAAAATGGAACATTCTTCCCAGCGTGGATCAGACAACCCGTACGCTTCAGGTCCGTCTCCAGGTTTCTAATAAGGATGAGTTTCTCAAGCCGGGCATGAATGCCTATCTGAAACTGAATACCAGGAGCCAGGAGATGCTGCTGATACCAAGCCAGGCCGTTATCGATACCGGCAAAGAACAGCGCGTGATTACTGTTGATGATGAAGGCAAGTTTGTGCCGAAACAGATCCACGTTCTGCATGAATCACAGCAACAGTCCGGCATTGGCTCCGGCCTGAATGAAGGCGATACCGTGGTGGTCAGTGGCCTGTTCCTCATTGACTCCGAAGCCAATATTACGGGCGCGCTGGAACGTATGCGCCACCCTGAAAAAACAGAAAACAGTATGCCAGCAATGTCTGAGCAGCCTGTAAATATGCATTCAGGGCACTGAGGAGACGACGATGATTGAATGGATTATCCGGCGCTCTGTCGCCAACCGTTTCCTGGTCATGATGGGCGCACTGTTTCTCAGCATCTGGGGCACATGGACGATAATTAACACGCCGGTCGATGCGCTGCCTGACCTGTCAGATGTGCAGGTCATTATTAAAACCAGCTATCCCGGACAGGCCCCGCAGATTGTAGAAAACCAGGTCACCTATCCGCTTACCACCACCATGCTGTCCGTACCTGGCGCAAAAACCGTGCGTGGCTTTTCACAGTTCGGTGATTCGTATGTGTATGTCATTTTTGAAGACGGCACCGATCTGTACTGGGCCCGTTCGCGCGTGCTGGAATACCTGAATCAGGTTCAGGGCAAACTGCCTGCGGGTGTGAGCTCTGAAATCGGCCCGGACGCCACGGGAGTGGGCTGGATATTTGAATATGCCCTTGTCGATCGCAACGGAAAACACGACCTTTCAGAACTGCGCTCTCTGCAGGACTGGTTCCTGAAATTTGAGCTGAAAACCATCCCGAACGTGGCTGAGGTCGCTTCGGTTGGCGGCGTGGTGAAACAGTACCAGATTCAGGTCAATCCGGTAAAACTGTCCCAGTACGGTATCAGCCTGCCCGAAGTGAAACAGGCACTTGAATCGTCTAACCAGGAGGCCGGTGGCTCATCCGTTGAAATGGCCGAAGCGGAGTATATGGTCCGTGCCAGCGGTTATCTTCAGAGCATTGATGATTTTAATAACATCGTCCTGAAAACAGGTGAGAACGGCGTGCCGGTTTATCTGCGGGATGTTGCCCGCGTGCAGACCGGGCCCGAAATGAGGCGTGGTATTGCCGAGCTGAACGGCCAGGGAGAAGTCGCTGGCGGCGTGGTGATCCTGCGGTCGGGTAAAAATGCGCGCGACGTTATCACGGCAGTGAGGGATAAACTGGAGACGCTGAAGGCCAGCCTGCCGGAAGGCGTTGAAATCGTGACCACCTACGATCGCAGCCAGTTAATCGACCGGGCGATTGATAACCTCAGTTCCAAACTTCTGGAAGAGTTTATCGTGGTGGCCATCGTCTGTGCTCTGTTCCTGTGGCACGTACGTTCTGCCCTGGTGGCGATTATCTCTCTGCCGCTTGGCCTGTGTATCGCCTTTATCGTCATGCACTTCCAGGGACTGAACGCCAATATCATGTCGCTGGGAGGGATAGCGATTGCCGTCGGTGCGATGGTGGATGCCGCCATTGTGATGATTGAAAATGCGCACAAACGGCTTGAGGAGTGGGATCATCAGCATCCGGGTGAGCAGATTGACAACGCCACCCGCTGGAAGGTGATTACCGACGCCTCCGTGGAAGTGGGACCCGCGTTGTTCATTAGCCTGCTGATCATCACCCTGTCCTTTATTCCTATCTTTACCCTGGAAGGGCAGGAAGGTCGTCTGTTTGGCCCGCTGGCATTCACGAAAACGTACTCCATGGCGGGAGCGGCCGCACTGGCCATCATCGTCATTCCTATTCTGATGGGATTCTGGATCCGGGGGAAAATTCCTGCCGAGACAAGTAACCCCCTGAACCGGGTGCTGATCAAAGCGTATCATCCTTTGCTGCTGCGGGTCCTCCACTGGCCAAAAACAACCCTGCTGGTTGCGGCCTTGTCCATTTTCACGGTTATCTGGCCACTGAGTCAGGTGGGCGGTGAATTTCTGCCGAAGATTAACGAGGGCGATCTGCTGTATATGCCGTCGACCTTGCCTGGCGTCTCTCCGGCAGAAGCTGCAGCGCTCCTGCAGACAACAGACAAGTTAATCAAAAGCGTTCCTGAAGTGGCTTCTGTATTTGGCAAGACCGGTAAAGCAGAGACCGCAACGGATTCCGCGCCGCTCGAAATGGTGGAAACCACGATCCAGCTCAAACCTGAGGATCAGTGGCGTCCCGGCATGACAATTGACAAGATTATTGATGAACTCGACAGGACAGTCCGTTTACCGGGTCTGGCAAACCTCTGGGTGCCGCCTATCCGTAACCGTATTGATATGCTCTCAACCGGGATCAAAAGCCCGATAGGTATCAAAGTGTCCGGGACTGTTCTGTCCGATATCGACGCGACGGCGCAGAGTATCGAGGCGGTAACCAAAACGGTACCGGGTGTGGTGTCTGTCCTGGCTGAGCGACTGGAAGGTGGACGTTACATTGATGTGGACATTAACCGGGAAAAAGCTTCCCGGTACGGGATGACAGTAGGTGATGTCCAGCTGTTCGTCTCATCAGCCATCGGCGGTGCGACGGTAGGGGAAACGGTGGAAGGCGTGGCCCGGTACCCTATTAACATTCGTTACCCACAGGATTACCGCAACAGTCCGCAGGCGCTGAAACAGATGCCGATCCTGACCCCGATGAAGCAGCAGATCACACTGGGCGATGTCGCGGATATTAAAGTCGTTTCTGGACCAACCATGCTGAAAACCGAAAATGCCCGGCCAGCCAGCTGGATTTATGTTGATGCCCGCGGCAGGGACATGGTGTCGGTGGTTAACGACATTAAGACGGCCATCAGCGAGAAAGTGAAACTGAGACCGGGAACCAGTGTGGCATTCTCCGGACAGTTTGAACTGCTTGAGCATGCCAACAAGAAACTGAAGCTGATGGTGCCGATGACGGTGATGATCATTTTCATCCTGTTGTATCTGGCATTCCGCCGGGTTGACGAAGCCCTGCTGATCCTGATGAGCCTGCCGTTCGCCCTGGTTGGCGGAATATGGTTCCTGTACTGGCAGGGCTTCCATATGTCAGTGGCGACCGGAACCGGGTTTATCGCCCTGGCCGGGGTGGCAGCAGAGTTTGGCGTGGTCATGCTGATGTATCTGCGTCATGCCATTGAAGCGCACCCGGAATTGTCCCGTAAAGAGACGTTCACACCGGAAGGTCTTGATGAAGCCCTCTATCATGGTGCCGTACTGCGTGTCCGGCCGAAAGCCATGACCGTGGCGGTGATCATTGCGGGTCTGCTGCCAATACTCTGGGGAACCGGCGCAGGTTCAGAAGTCATGAGCCGTATTGCTGCGCCAATGATTGGTGGGATGATCACGGCTCCGCTGCTGTCCCTGTTCATTATTCCTGCCGCCTACAAATTAATCTGGCTGCGCAGACATAAAAAAAGCGTGTCATAACCCTGAAAGGGCGCCCCCAGTGGGCGTCCTTCTGCACTGATTCACCCTGACGTCAGGGTTTATATCGATAATATACAGAGGTGAGTATGAAAAAAGTGGTTCTAATGGCCCTGGCTCTCGGCCTGTCACTGCCTGCAATGGCGAGTGAAAAAGTCATTGATATGTACAAATCTGAAAACTGTGGCTGTTGTTCCCTGTGGGGCAAAGCGATGGAAAAAGACGGGTTCGAAGTGCGAACTCACGTCATGAATGATCAGGCGCTGTCAGCCCTGAAAGAAAAGCATGCTGTTCCTGCTGGACTACGAAGTTGTCATACCGCGGTTGTAGGTAATTTGATCATTGAAGGCCATGTGCCTGCGGCAACGATACATAAGGCCATGCAGTCTGGTTCGGGTATATACGGTCTCGCCACCCCCGGTATGCCAGCAGGAAGTCCGGGAATGGAGATGGGGGCCCGAAAAGAGGCTTACGATGTTATCGCATTCTCACCGGAGGGCAGTAAAAAAGTCTTCCAGCGAATCGAATAGTCAGCGGAACGGCTGATAACGGGACGCCGGCAGCAGGCACTCTTATGCCGGCGGCATTCGTGGTAATCGCATCCATGACATATCCTGAAGACAGAAAATGCTTCAGATATGCATAAGGAGAGTTACTGTGAAAAATGACAATGCAGTGGAACATAACAACCAGACTGCTTCTGAGCAGACATCATCCCCGGACGAGAGTCACGCATTGCATAAGGTGAGAGATCCCGTGTGCGGGATGGTCATCCTGCCTGACAAGGCGCACAGCAGCATTCGATACCAGGACCATCAGCTTTATTTCTGCTCCGCCAGCTGTGAGAGCAAATTTAAAGCCCATCCCGATCATTATTTTACCGAAGATGCCAGTGAACATCACCATCACCACGACCACCATGAAGTCAGCCCTGATAAGATAAAACAGTCTCACCGCCAGGCGGAGAAAGAGATTTCTGAAGGTGTGTGGACATGTCCGATGCATCCGGAGATACGCCGTAGTGGTCCCGGAAGCTGTCCTGTCTGTGGAATGGCACTGGAGCCGCTCGTAGCTACGGCATCCACGGGGACGAGTGATGAACTTCGCGACATGACAAGACGCTTCTGGCTGGGGTTGTTGCTGGCGTTTCCGGTTCTGGTACTCGAAATGGGATCTCATCTGTTTCCCGACTTGAGGAATACAGTACCGCCACAGTACAACACATGGCTGCAGCTGCTTCTGGCCTCCCCTGTCGTGTTGTGGTGTGGCTGGCCATTCTTCGCCCGGGCCGTAATGTCGTTACGTAACCGCTCCCTGAATATGTTTACCCTTGTTGCAATGGGGACCGGCGTAGCCTGGGTTTACAGCGTCATTGCAACCGTCTTCCCCTCCTGGTTTCCTGCATCGTTCAGAAACATGGATGGCCTGGTGGCCGTTTATTTTGAAGCCGCAGCAGTTATTACGGTGCTTGTTCTGCTGGGACAGGTTCTTGAGCTGCGGGCACGGGAACAAACCTCAGGCGCCATTACTGCGCTTCTGAACCTTGCCCCCAAAACCGCCAGACGGCTGGATCATGACGGTCATGAAACGGATATTAATGCGGAAGATGTCCTGCCTGGCGATAAGCTCCGCATCAGACCTGGAGAGAGTATTCCGGTCGACGGTATCGTGATCGAAGGCAAAACAACCGTTGATGAATCGATGGTGACCGGGGAGTCTATGCCGGTTACCAAAACGAAGGGTGACCCTGTCATTGGGGGGACGATTAATCAGACAGGTAGTCTTATCATCCGTGCAGAGAAAGTCGGTGATGAAACGATGCTCTCACGAATTGTTCAAATGGTCGCTGATGCACAGCGTTCGCGTGCCCCCATCCAGAGAATGGCTGACAGCGTTTCAGGCTGGTTTGTTCCTCTGGTGATACTTATCGCGGTTGTTGCTTTCGTGATCTGGTCTGTCTGGGGGCCCGAGCCCAGGATGGCGCACGGTCTGATTGCGGCTGTGTCGGTCCTGATTATTGCCTGCCCCTGCGCACTGGGGCTGGCCACACCGATGTCGATAATGGTGGGGGTAGGCAAAGGAGCCCAGGCCGGGGTGTTAATCAGGAATGCCGAAGCCCTTGAACGTCTTGAAAAAGTGGACACGCTGGTTGTCGACAAAACAGGCACGCTCACGGAAGGTTCGCCTACGGTGACAGGGATTATCAGTCTCAATCCGGGTGGGGAAACATCTCTTTTACGTGTAGCGGCCGCAGTGGAAAAAGGCTCGCAGCATCCGCTGGGTATGGCTGTAGTCCGGGCAGCCCAGCACAGGGGGATCATGATACCCGCAGTCAGTGATTTCAATGCTCCGTCGGGGAAAGGTGTTTCAGGCGATGTTGAAGGTCAACGGGTTGTTATTGGTAATGAACTGGCTATGCAGGAAAACAGTATCGTTATTGATAATCAAAAGGCCGTTGCGGATACGTTGCGGATGGAAGGCGCTACCGTTATCTATGTGGCCACAGATGGGTACCTTGCAGGCCTGATAGCTATCTCGGATCCCGTGAAAGCAACCACGCCGGATGCGCTTAAAGCTTTGCGTCAGGCGGGGATCCGCATTGTTATGCTCACCGGGGATAACCAGCTTACTGCTGAAGCAGTCGCACGGAAACTGGGAATAGATGAGGTTGAAGCCGGGGTTCTGCCTGACGGCAAAAAAGCAGTGATAACCCGACTGAAAGCGTCTGGTCATGTGGTTGCGATGGCGGGGGACGGTGTAAATGATGCCCCGGCGCTGGCAGCGGCTGACGTGGGCATAGCTATGGGAACGGGTACAGATGTGGCAATTGAAAGTGCCGGAGTCACCCTTCTCAAAGGCGACTTGATGATACTGAACAGGGCCCGTCATCTGTCAGAGATCACCATGAAAAATATCCGACAGAATCTGTTTTTTGCATTTATCTACAACGCACTTGGCGTGCCTGTGGCTGCAGGTCTGCTTTATCCTGTGTATGGAATACTGCTGTCGCCAGTTATTGCGGCGGCGGCCATGGCTCTTTCCTCCGTCAGCGTCATTGTGAATGCGTTGCGTCTGAAAAGTGTCAGGCTCGGGAAATAACACTGAGTGAAGGGTCAGTTACGAACAGAAGGAGTCCAGTATGAAAAGTACCACCTATGCGCTTATTGCTGTCGCCGCGATCGCGGCATTTGCCCTCCTGCGCGAACACTGGTCACATGTGGCAGGTTACTGGCCATATCTGTTATTGCTGGTCTGCCCGCTAATGCATCTTTTCCACGGCCACGGAGGGCATGGAGATCATCAACATCACGGAAGTGAAAACGATAAAAAAAATTAATCCGGCAGACGGGGCCGCGTCGCGGTCCCGTTATCAGTCCAGGTATCGTTCGTAGTCTCTGACATGCGCAAAGGCATGCTGTTCGAGTTTGTTATCAGCGGGTGCCGCTGCCCGGAACGCCAGAGAGTTAACAGGGTTGTTATTGATGACCAGCTCGTAATGCAGATGAGGACCGGATGAACGTCCGCTGTTACCGGATAACGCAATAGCGTCTCCCCGGGTAACCCTGGCCCCTTTAGTAACGAGTATTTTATTGAGGTGGAGATAGCGAGTTTTAACACCGGCTTTTCCCGTTACTTCAACAAAATATCCCATGGTACTGTTGTATTCGGCCCGGGTGATTTTTCCGTCGATGACGCTGACTATTTTCGTGTTCATGGGCATGGAATAATCAATGCCATTATGGGGACTCACTTTTCCCGATACCGGGTTAAGTCTTGCAGGATTGAAAGGCGAACTGAGTCTTGCTGTGGCCGGTAACGGATAATCGAGACTGCCTTTCCCGGAAGTATCGGAAAGGTTATAGAACTTTTTATCTGATATACGATACGCCGTGTAATTAAATGAACCGGACGTAAATTTATAGGCCACGACACGTGATTTTCCCGCTTTCTTTTGCAGTACGAGTTTTAATGATTCATTTTTTTTCAAATGCCGCAGATTAAACCGGGAAGGCAAGGAGCGCTGAAGAGTAGCGATCTCGTTCGATTCCAGCCCCGAGCGGGTGGCTGAAAGGTAGGCATTTTCTTTTACGACATCGGTAATGCTGCCAACTTACTGATTTAGTGTATGATGGTGATTTTAAGGTGCTTGCGTGGCTTCCATTTCCATCAGATGTCCTTCCTGCTCCGCTACTGAAGGCGTGGTGCGTAACGGCAAAAGCACTGCCGGACATCAGCGCTATCTCTGCTCTCATTGCCGTAAAACATGGCAACTACAGTTCACTTACACCGCCTCTCAGCCCGGTACGCACCAGAAAATCATTGATATGGCCATGAATGGCGTCGGATGTCGCGCCAGTGCACGCATTATGGGCGTTGGCCTCAACACGGTTTTACGTCACTTAAAAAACTCAGGCCGCAGTCGGTAACCTGGCGCATACAACCGGGCAGTGATGTGATTGTCTGCGCTGAAATGGACGAACAGTGGGGCTACGTCGGTGCTAAATCACGTCAGCGCTGGTTATTTTACGCATATGACAGGATACGGAGGACGGTTGTGGCGCACGTCTTCGGTGAACGCACTCTGGCCACACTGGAGCGTCTTCTGAGCCTGCTGTCGGCCTTTGAGGTCGTGGTATGGATGACGGATGGCTGGCCGCTGTATGAATCACGCCTGAAGGGAAAGCTGCGTCTCCGTAGCACGTTATCAGCAAGCGTTACACTCAGCGCATTGAGCGACATAACCTGAATCTGAGACAACATCTGGCAAGGCTGGGACGGAAGTCACTGTCGTTCTCAAAATCGGTGGAGCTGCATGACAAGGTCATCGGGCATTATCTGAACATAAAACACTATCAGTAAGTTGGAGTCATTACCGGTTTAGTCTATGAATAAACATTAAATAATGTCTACTTCCACCAGAACCCCAAAGTGATCCGATACAACCGGATAAAAATCGTTATTAAAAATCACCTGATGCTGCTTTACCACCATCGGTTGATTACTAAGAACCAAATCAATGCGTAGCGCTTGGCTATTTTGTTCCCAACCGTCAATATTTTTAATTACAGTAGTTCCGGAGTCTTTTATTTCTGCTATTTCATAACAATCTATCAAACCGCACTGTAATACATAATCATAACCTTCATTGCGTATATGGCTTGGGTTGTTGAAATCGCCTAATAGAAAGCTCAACTCTGTTGATAATGTTGCCTTTATTCTGTTGAACTGGTCCTCAAATGAGCTCTCTGAGTCACTCCACCAGCCGCAATGACAATTATAAAGATTGAAATCACCTCGTTGAGAAGTGACCTTAATACGCACTGCTCGCCTATGTTTCCAAAAGTTCACATCATAGTTATCACTTAGGTCAATGACCTCATGCTCGACAATCGGCAGTCGCGTCAAGAATGCCAGTCCCTCTTGATATACGTCATAACTTTGATGAACGAAATCCCATGTAAGTTGGTAGTGATAGCCGTATTCCATGAGTTTTTTCTGTAATAAATATCCATAGTTATCAGCGAGCACGGTGTGATTAGTTAATATATTGGCATCAACAGCCGAGCTATTTTGATGTTGATTCACTTCCTGTAATGCAACGACATCGCACCCTTGCTCGATAATGGCTTGCGCTACCACATCCAACTTTTCTAGTTGTTTCTCTTCTTGCCAACTATGGGTATTTAGCGTCATTAACTTCATTTATTATTCACTTATTCATTGTAGCGAGTTAAACGCAGCTCAAGGCTGCGTTTCTCGAGGTTATTTTATCTAGGGTAGAGAATGAATTACGCAGGTTGTGCTGAAAACTTCTCAACTAATCTAGATTTAATGACATCCACTCCTGGACCATAAATAACTTGTACTCCCTGTTCTTTAATTACAGCACCAAGTGCTCCTGTCGGCTTCCATAATGCATATTCAGCAACCAACTGCGGGTCATTAACTGTAATGCGCAAGCGAGTCATACAAGCATCAATCTCAACAATATTGGCACGGCCACCTAAATTCTGAATAATAATGTCCATCTTCTCATCTTCTGACATGGATTCTGAACTTTCATCGAGGTAGTTACCCATACGGCCCGGTGTTGGCAATTTAAATTTGACAATGAGCACACGGAATAATCCATAGTTAACACCAAAGAAAACAATAGAAACCAATGCGAAGCGAACCAAATCACCACCGATTCCCGCTGAAACCATCATAGGTATACGAGTGAGTAACTCAATCAAACCAAAGGCATGTATACGTAGGTCCATCACATCGACCAACGCAAATGCAATCCCTGTTAATACCGCATGCGCAACATACAAAACAGGAGCAATAAACATAAACATGAATTCAATAGGCTCTGTCACACCGGTTAATAACACAGCAAGACACGCAGATAAAAACATTGGCTTGTATTGTGCGCGCTTATCACTATCAACACAGTGATACATCGCAAGTCCAATACCAATCAATGAAGACGCTGCGATAATAACTTGGCCCGCTTTAAAACGTGCTGGATGCACCGTATCTAATAGATGTTGGTAAGTTGTCGGATCGCTTAATTTAAGATTATTTAAATCGCTAACCCAAGCAAGCCATAGTGGATCTTGACCATAAACACTTGCCCCCGCATTCACCCCTGTTAAAAGCTCATAAGTACCACCCAACTCGGTGTAATTCATTGGAATAGTTAAAGTGTGGTGTAAACCAAATGGCAGTAATAAGCGCTCTAACGTACCATACAAGAAAGGAGCAGTGATCGGCGCAGTGTCTTTAGAGGTTGCAATCCATTGACCAAAATCATTAAGCGCACCTTGAATTAAAGGCCATACGATTGATAAAGCAAACGCAATAATCATCGAATAGAAAATAACAACAAAAGGTACAAAACGCTTACCGTTGAAAAATGCTAATGCCTGAGGTAAGCGAGCGAAGTCATGATAACGGTTAAATAAGTTGGCACCTAAATAGCCAGACATAATACCGATAAACACACCCATATTTAGAGCAGGAGCACCCAAAATATTAGTGAAGAATTGAGAGACAGGTAGCTCAGAACCAAATAGGCTCATCACAACCGCCTCGGGATCACTGAGCATAGCGTTATCCACGCCTAATATAACCCCAGTGATACGGTTAATTAAGATGAAGGCGATCAGCGCGGCAAATGCTCCTCCTGCACGTTCTTTAGCCCATGATCCACCAATAGCGACAGCAAATAATAGGTGAAGATTAACTATGATCCCCCAGCCTATGTTTTCCATAATAGCGCCTAGTGTTTCAATGGCACCAATACCACCAGCATACATTGCGACAACTTTACCGAGTGATATCATGATACCAGCGGCTGGCATCACCGCGATAACAACGATAAGGGATTTCCCAAATCGTTGCCAAAAATCAAAAGATAGTAACTGACTCATAAATGATTCCTTGGTTTAAATGCAGGGTAGCCTTATCAAGGCCCTGCGATAAATATAATTTAGTGCTTTCTTGCAAATATATACGCAGCATAAGGTGGGGCAATTTGCGTCGCTATAAAATCTGAGCGAACGTGTTCATTGTTGACATTCTGATTATCAAGCATTAACTCGCCTAATTGCATGCGGTCGATATCAACGATGCTCTCTTGTGGACTTAAATTGGTAATAATGGTCCATGTCATATCTTGTGCAACACGTTGATAAGCATAGATATTAGGGTCGTTAGGTAGCAGCAATTGATAGCGGCCAACCACTAAACTTACATTTGACTTACGCAGAGCAATCAGCTGCTTATAGAAACTCAAAATCGAATTTGGATCTTTCTGTTGTTGCTCAACATTGATATCTGCGTACTGTTGATTGACGGAGAACCAAGGTTGCACCTCAGAAAAACCGGCAAAATCCTGCGCATTCCATTGCATTGGCAAGCGACTGTGGTCGCGAGATACTTGATTTAACAAGGCTAAGATGTCTGCATCGCTTTGACCTTGTTGAGATAGCTTTTGAATTAAATTTCTAGCAGACACATCATTAAATTCATCAAGAGAAGTAAACTGATGATTTACCATACCAATCTCTTGGCCCTGATAAATAAACGGAGTTCCTTTCATCAAGAAATAACAACTCGCTAACGCGGTAGCACTGGCATACCTAGAGGTAGGGTCGGCAAAAGTATCAATGCTACGAGCTTGATCGTGGTTTTCTAAATAAAGCGCATTCCAGCCTTTACCTTCTAATGCATCTTGCCAACGCGATAAAATGCGTTTGAACTCCACTAGATCTAAAGGCACGTTGCTTTGTTCTTCCGACCATAGCTTCATGTGTTCAAACTGAAAAATCATGTTGAAAACACCGCCTTGATCGTGCTCGGTCGCTTCGGCAACCCAAAGTAATGCATTGTCGGCAGTCACCCCATTAGCCTCACCAACTGTCACTATGTTAAAGGGATCAAACGCCTGCTCTTTTAACTCATGCAGATGTTTTTCAATCCCTGCCACATTCATATGATAATCAAACGAAGAGACATACTTTTCACCCTTTGGATTGGGTAAAGAAGGTAAACCTGGTTGTTTCTGAATATGGCTAATTGCATCCACACGGAAGCCATCAATACCACGCTCCAACCACCAATAAATCATTTTAAATAGTGCTTGTTTAACTTCAGGATTTTCCCAATTCAGATCAGGTTGTTTTTTTGAAAATAGGTGCAAGTAGTACTGTGCAGTTTTTTTATCATATTCCCATGCGCTGCCATGAAAAATACTTTCCCAGTTGTTTGGGTCGCAAGTCGGTTTTTCAGCGGTAGGCTCACAACCATCACGCCAAATATACCAATCGCGCTTAGGGCTATTTTTGTTATCTCGAGATTCAATGAACCATGGGTGCTCGTCGCTAGTGTGGTTGATCACTAAATCCATAATAATGCGAATGCCACGTTTATGAGCAGCACTGATTAGTTCATCCACATCCTCAAGGGTTCCAAAGTCAGGATGAATCGCTTGATAGTCACTAATATCGTACCCGTTATCATCATTAGGTGATGCATAGAATGGGCAAATCCATATTAAATCAATGCCCAAATCAGCAAGATAATCGAGCTTAGCAATGATGCCATTGATGTCACCAATACCGTCCTGGTTTGTATCATAAAAACTACGGGGATAAATTTGGTAGGCGGTTGCTTTCTTCCACCACGCGAGTGGTTTTGAGTGCATATTAGGAGCGAGTGTCATCGGTTATACTATATGTGTTATCGTTAACATATATAGTTAAGTAGAACCGATTTGGACTCAACACAATTTCAGAGGAATTGTGAGCTTTCTCTCATCTTTATGTCGAATGTGCCTTCAACAGAACTGAAATCGCGCTTGAGCAATTTTTTGACAGCTTGGTAGCCCACTTGATAGTAGTTAAAAGCGACAGTCGTCAGGCTCGGGACTAACAAATCGCTGTAGTCATAGTCACCCATGCCTACAATCCATACGTTATGACCGATCTTGAGTTGCTGTTCTTTGGCGCGACGATATAAACGAATGGCAATATTATCGGTGGCACAAAAGTAGACATGATTAGGCTGTAATTGAACGGCCTGATAGCCAGCTTTGTCCTCCGAGTTGGCTAGGGCTTGTAGTGATAAATTCAACTCAGGGACGGTGTCGGTAATAGTGGCTTGCATCAACTTAGTGCGGCTAGAAAGCATACGCTCATCATAAATATAATGTACGGCAGCCAGCGGTGCCTGCTGCTGTTTTAACTGAGTGATGGTGTGGGAGACGAGGGCTTTAATCGCTGCATGATCGGGGTAATATAAACAGCAATGGTGGGGGGTATTTTTGCCAATAAATACCACATTGTCTAAGGTTCGATAAAAAGTCTCTTCGACACTGTGCTTTGACGCAATAATAATCGTGCCCAATGCATTTAAGCCGTTAAACTCTCTCACAGCTTGGCATTCTGACTCATGGTTAAACCCTGTGGCATGAAACAGCATTCGTACTTGTGATTCATTGGCAGCAGCCAGCGCCCCTTTAATCACTAAACTGGTCGTATATGACTCAATACGAGGCGCGATGAAACCAATAATATTGGATTGGCTACGAATGGAGCGAGCAAATATATTAGGCGTGTAATGACTCTCTTTGACGATGGCATCAATTTTAAGGCGGTTCTCTTCCGAGACATAACCGCCATTAAAGTAACGCGACACAGTCATTGTTGAAATTCCAAGCTGCCTTGAAATCTCAGCCATGGTCATTTTTTTACTCATTACCTATTTCCTTCAATAATGCACTATTGCCATATCTCCAAGTGACTTCAAGATACAGAATTCAGAGTTGAGTCACTTGGGCATAGTATCCAATATATTGGCTAACAACACAGTAAATAAAACTGGGTGGACGTATGAGTGTTTAATTTTCACTCACAAGATTTAGACCTGAACTCAAGACCAAGGAGCGAGCGGTAATGCTGCCAACTTACTGATTTAGTGTATGATGGTGATTTTGAGGTGCTCCAGTGGCTTCCATTTCCATCAGATGTCCTTCCTGCTCCGCTACTGAAGGCGTGGTGCGTAACGGCAAAAGCACTGCCGGACATCAGCGCTATCTCTGCTCTCATTGCCGTAAAACATGGCAACTACAGTTCACTTACACCGCCTCTCAGCCCGGTACGCACCAGAAAATCATTGATATGGCCATGAATGGCGTCGGATGTCGCGCCAGTGCACGCATTATGGGCGTTGGCCTCAACACGGTTTTACGTCACTTAAAAAACTCAGGCCGCAGTCGGTAACCTGGCGCATACAACCGGGCAGTGATGTGATTGTCTGCGCTGAAATGGACGAACAGTGGGGCTACGTCGGTGCTAAATCACGTCAGCGCTGGCTGTTTTACGCGTATGACAGGATACGGAGGACGGTTGTGGCGCACGTCTTCGGTGAACGCACTCTGGCCACACTGGAGCGTCTTCTGAGCCTGCTGTCGGCCTTTGAGGTCGTGGTATGGATGACGGATGGCTGGCCGCTGTATGAATCACGCCTGAAGGGAAAGCTGCACGTTATCAGCAAGCGTTACACTCAGCGCATTGAGCGACATAACCTGAATCTGAGACAACATCTGGCAAGGCTGGGACGGAAGTCACTGTCGTTCTCAAAATCGGTGGAGCTGCATGACAAGGTCATCGGGCATTATCTGAACATAAAACACTATCAGTAAGTTGGAGTCATTACCTACGACATCGGTAGAATACATTTACTGGAATTCGCCGTTAGCATGAACACTGCGGCGTATGCTAGGGGTTTTCAGGAGGCGTGTCATCTGTCAGTTAATCGGGAGCACCGTTGATGGTCGTCATTTTTGTAACATATCTTGTTTCCCGTTTGCTCCTGAAGCTCTGGGAACTGTATGACCAGCCCGACGGTGATGATTAACGGGACTGAAACAGGGTACGGCAGAGCAATATGGGGCTCATGTCCTGCTACGTAACCCGTCAGTAAAGCCCTGCTGCGCACCTGACGCTAAGCACTAACCCGCCTGCAGTTACCTGGTCGAATACAGCCCGCGAAGCTTTCTTGCCTGCGTCTGATGTGCTTCCGCACCGGCATTATTGACCTGCTCATGCACGAGAGCGGCTTTTTCTCCGGCATTCAGTTCGTTAAAAGAAGAAGACGAGGTCTTTGAATTTGCATCACTGCCGGACAGCATTTTTTTATGTTCCTCAATCATTTTCTGATGCGCATAGGACGCGCTGTTGTTCATAAATGAATGAGCAACAATGGCCCTTTCATGTTCATTCATTTCAGAGAATGAGGGCGTGTTGTTTTTATTAACCCTGTCCGGTAAGTTTTCATGCGTCGAGGAGTTCACATGACTGACGGCTGAGGCATTATTAACAAATCGATGTGCTTCATGGGCAATATCACTGGACTGAGCAAAAGCTGCCCCACAAAATAAAGCTGTAAACGCAGTGGTCGTGATTAATATATTCATGTGTAATTACCTTCTGAGGTACATAAAAGATGTCCTTATGATCATATATAAAAATAATCAACCTGTGGGGAAGATGACGTAAATGTAATACAGCTATGTACATTACACGATTGTAATGAATTTGTTTCTTAAGGTGTGCTAGATTCATTTCATTGTAAGTGGATGAACCAGTAATTTAATTTAAATCGGTTCTCGAATTCTGTCAGTAACCATACTTTAAATAAGGGAATGCGCATGCTGTTGAAAACGTCTCGACGAACTTTCCTGAAGGGGTTAACCCTCTCTGGCGTAGCCGGAAGTCTTGGCGTATGGAGTTTCAATGCGCGTTCCAGTCTGAGCCTGCCAGTTGCCGCATCCCTGCAGGGTACTCAGTTTGACCTGACCATTGGTGAAACGGCCGTCAATATCACGGGCAGTGAGCGTCAGGCCAAAACAATCAATGGAGGCCTGCCGGGGCCCGTTCTTCGCTGGAAAGAAGGTGACACCATTACCCTGAAGGTCAAAAACCGTCTTAATGAACAGACGTCCATTCACTGGCACGGCATTATTCTTCCGGCCAATATGGATGGTGTTCCGGGGCTGAGTTTTATGGGCATAGAGCCTGATGATACCTACGTTTACACCTTTAAGGTTAAGCAGAACGGGACTTACTGGTACCACAGCCATTCCGGTCTGCAGGAACAGGAGGGGGTATACGGTGCCATTATCATCGATGCCAGGGAGCCAGAACCGTTTGCTTACGATCGTGAGCATGTGGTCATGTTGTCTGACTGGACCGATGAAAATCCTCACAGCCTGCTGAAAAAATTAAAAAAACAGTCGGATTACTACAATTTCAATAAACCAACCGTTGGCTCTTTTTTCCGCGACGTGAATACCAGGGGGCTGTCAGCCACCATTGCCGATCGGAAAATGTGGGCTGAAATGAAAATGAATCCGACTGACCTCGCGGATGTCAGTGGCTACACCTACACCTATCTCATGAACGGGCAGGCCCCGCTGAAAAACTGGACCGGACTGTTCCGTCCCGGTGAAAAGATACGCTTACGGTTTATCAACGGCTCGGCAATGACCTATTTCGATATCCGTATCCCCGGGCTGAAAATGACGGTCGTGGCTGCAGATGGCCAGTATGTAAACCCGGTTACCGTTGACGAATTCAGGATTGCCGTTGCCGAAACCTATGATGTCATTGTGGAGCCTCAGGGTGAGGCCTATACCATCTTCGCACAATCCATGGACAGGACCGGTTACGCTCGAGGGACACTGGCCACGAGAGAGGGGTTAAGTGCTGCCGTTCCCCCCCTCGATCCCCGTCCTCTGTTGACCATGGAAGATATGGGTATGGGGGGAATGGGACATGATATGGCAGGAATGGACCACAGCCAGATGGGAGGCATGGATAACAGCGGAGAGATGATGTCTATGGACGGTGCTGACCTTCCGGATAGCGGGACATCCTCCGCGCCCATGGATCACAGCAGCATGGCCGGTATGGATCATTCCCGGATGGCCGGAATGCCGGGTATGCAAAGTCATCCTGCGTCAGAAACGGATAACCCACTGGTTGATATGCAGGCGATGAGCGTCTCTCCGAAATTAAATGATCCGGGTATTGGTCTTCGAAATAACGGAAGAAAGGTTCTCACGTACGCGGATTTGAAAAGCCGCTTTGAGGATCCTGACGGACGTGAACCTGGCCGTACCATAGAACTGCATTTAACCGGCCACATGGAAAAGTTTGCCTGGTCATTTAACGGAATCAAGTTTTCAGATGCCGCACCGGTGCTGCTGAAATACGGTGAGCGGCTCAGGATCACGCTGATCAACGATACCATGATGACTCACCCCATTCACCTGCATGGTATGTGGAGCGATCTGGAAGATGAAAACGGTAATTTCATGGTTCGTAAACACACAATAGATGTTCCCCCTGGTACAAAACGCAGTTACAGAGTGACAGCAGATGCGCTTGGCCGCTGGGCGTATCACTGCCATTTGCTCTATCACATGGAAATGGGAATGTTTCGTGAAGTCCGGGTGGAGGAATGATGCGAATGAAGAGAAATTTGAAGGCCATACCTGTTCTGGTCGCCGGTTTGTTTACCTCACAGCTTTCTATTGCGGCGGGCTCCGTCTCTGCAGATCCCCACGCCGGGCACGACATGTCTGCCATGCAGATGCCAGCAGATGAGAATTTCACTGAGATGACGTCAATGGAGCCCATTGTAACTGAGAGCAGAACGCCAATTCCGCCTGTTACCGATGCCGACCGGAAGGCTGCATTCGGCAATTTACAGGGGCATGCGATTCACGACAGTGCGATTAATTATCTGGTTCTGCTGGATCAACTGGAATGGCAACGGTCGGATAACACCAACAATTTCAGCTGGAGTGTTAACAGCTGGATTGGAGGCGACACAGATCGGATTTGGCTAAAGAGTGAAGGTGAACGAAGCAATGGGGAAACGGAGGCGGCTGAAGCGCAGTTACTCTGGGGACATGCGGTTGGCCCATGGTGGGATTTGGTTGCGGGTGTCAGGCAGGATTTCAGACCTGCTTCTGCCCGGACCTGGGCTGCTGTCGGTTTTCAGGGGCTGGCACTCTATAATTTTGAGTCTGAAATTACGGGTTTTGTCAGTAATGGCGGAAAAGCAGCCCTTCGTCTGGGAGGAGAATACGACGTTTTACTGACTAACCGGCTCATACTCCAGCCATCCTATGAGGTGAATTTCTACAGTCAGGATGATGAATCGCGGGGTCGCGGCAGGGGACTGACTGACACAGAGCTGGGGCTCCGGCTGCGCTATGAAATACGCCGTGAGTTTGCACCCTATATAGGCGTTTCCTGGAATCAACTTTACGGGAAAACATCCGATATGGCGAAAAGAGAAGGTGAGAAAGACCATCAGGTAGTATTCCTGGCGGGAGCCAGAATCTGGTTTTAACGCACTGATATAAAACACTCAACTAAACAGGTAAATAAAATGTCGATTTTAAATAAAGCCATTCTTACAGGTGGCCTCGTTATGGGCGTTGCTTTCTCTGCTATGGCCCATCCGGAATTAAAAAGCTCTGTGCCACAGGCTGATTCAGCCGTAGCGGCCCCGGAAAAGATTCAGCTTAATTTCTCGGAAAATCTGACCGTGAAATTCTCAGGTGCAAAATTAACGATGACGGGTATGAAAGGCATGTCATCACATTCTCCGATGCCGGTCGCGGCAAAAGTGGCGCCAGGCGCTGACCCTAAATCGATGGTCATTATTCCGCGAGAGCCTTTACCCGCTGGCACTTATCGTGTTGACTGGCGCGCGGTTTCTTCAGATACGCACCCTATTACCGGTAATTACACCTTTACAGTGAAGTAATATTATGAACGACCTGATTATGATTGTTATTCGTTTTCTTCTTTATCTGGATTTGATGGTAATATTTGGATTGCCATTTTTTCAGATATATGGAATAAGCGGTGTCAGACATGAAACCTATAACCTGACTAATTTCAGGTCGTTTATAACCTTTGCTGTTGTTACAGGCATCATTCTTACTGGCATTAATATGCTCCTGGTATCTAATGCCATGAGTGGAGTAACTGACCTCAGAGAATTATCCATCCATGTTATCGAGATGGTGATAGAAGAAACTGATGTGGGTATTAGCTGGATTGTCAGGCTCTGTGCCCTGTTTACCACACTCGGTGCTTTGTTCCTTTACACTAATAAGAGAGTATTGTCCTGCCTGCTGATGACGATGAGTGGGGGCGTGGCGCTGGCTACACTTGCCTGGGGAGGACACGCCGTTATGCATGACGGTCTGCATTACTATCTCCATTTACTGAGCGATCTGACCCATCTCGGCGCTGCAGGTGCCTGGACAGGTGCTCTGGTTGCATTTGCTATCCTGCTGATGCGCAGAAACGAGCATAATGCACAGAGCGTCATTGTGATATCTGACTCCCTGGCAAAATTTGCCACGGCAGGAACGGTGATTGTTGTAGCCCTGATCCTGAGTGCGCTGGTCAACTATCTGTATATTGCTGAGGGTAACTTAACTCCCTTATTCAACAGTTCCTGGGGGAGGATATTGCTTGCCAAGACGGCTCTGTTTGTTCTGATGCTTCTTCTGGCTGCAGCAAACCGGTTTCACCTGGGTCCCCGGCTTGAAGTTATGGTCAGGGAAGGGAATTATGATCGCAGCGTTGCCCTGATGCGAAACAGCATCCTGACAGAATTCGTTGTTGCGATTATCATTCTGGGCGCCGTAGCGTGGCTCGGAATGCTTGCTCCGTCTCAGGTCAGCTAGGGGACAGCCAAAGCTCATGCGTGAGATTTTTACTTTCATATCAGCGAGTTGACCATGCAGCGTATTTTAATCGTTGAAGACGAACAAAAAACAGGTCGTTACCTGCAGCAGGGACTGGTTGAGGAAGGCTATCAGGCCGATCTCTTTAATAATGGCCGCGATGGTCTCGGGGCCGCGTCGAAGGGACAGTATGATTTGATAATACTGGACGTGATGCTGCCTTTCCTCGACGGGTGGCAAATCATCAGCGCACTGAGGGAGTCCGGGCACGAAGAACCGGTCCTGTTTTTAACCGCAAAGGACAACGTGCGGGACAAAGTGAAAGGACTGGAGCTTGGCGCAGATGACTACCTGATTAAGCCCTTTGATTTTACGGAGCTGGTTGCACGTGTAAGAACCCTGCTGCGCCGGGCACGCTCGCAGGCCGCAACAGTCTGCACCATCGCCGATATGACCGTTGATATGGTGCGCCGGACCGTGATCCGTTCGGGGAAGAAGATCCATCTCACCGGTAAAGAATACGTTCTGCTTGAGTTGCTGCTGCAACGCACCGGAGAAGTGTTACCCAGGAGTCTTATCTCGTCCCTGGTCTGGAACATGAATTTTGACAGTGATACGAATGTGATTGATGTCGCCGTGAGACGTCTGAGAAGTAAAATTGATGATGACTTTGAGCCAAAACTGATCCATACCGTTCGCGGTGCCGGATATGTCCTGGAGATCAGAGAAGAGTGAGGTTCAAAATTTCCCTGACCACACGCCTGAGCCTGATTTTTTCTGCGGTGATGCTTACGGTATGGTGGTTATCAAGTTTTATCCTGATTAGCACCCTTAATGGCTATTTCGATAATCAGGACCGCGATTTTCTGACAGGTAAACTTCAGCTCACCGAAGAGTTTCTTAAAACAGAGACGTTCCGGAACAAAACGGATATTAAGTCATTATCAGAAAAAATAAACGATGCGATGGTAGGGCACAATGGTTTATTCATTTCTATAAAAAACATGGAAAATGAAAAAATTGTTGAACTCTATGCCAAAAATTCTGTTGTTCCAGCGGTCCTGCTTAATAAGTCGGGTGATATTCTCGACTATATGATCCAGACGGAAGAAAATAACACCGTGTACCGCAGTATCTCGCGGCGGGTTGCCATGACGCCGGAACAGGGTAAAAGCAAACATGTCATCATTACGGTTGCCACGGATACTGGGTATCACACCCTGTTTATGGACAAACTCAGTACCTGGCTGTTCTGGTTCAATATCGGTCTGGTCTTTATTTCTGTTTTTCTGGGCTGGCTGACCACACGTATTGGTCTGAAACCGTTACGGGAAATGACCAGTCTGGCTTCCTCCATGACTGTACACAGCCTGGATCAGCGTCTAAATCCCGATCTGGCTCCGCCGGAAATCTCTGAGACCATGCAGGAGTTCAATAATATGTTTGATCGCCTGGAGGGGGCATTCCGGAAACTGTCAGATTTCTCGTCTGACATCGCGCATGAGCTGCGCACACCAGTCAGTAATCTGATGATGCAGACGCAGTTTGCACTGGCTAAGGAAAGGGATGTTTCGCAATACCGCGAAATTTTATTCGCTAACCTGGAAGAACTGAAAAGGTTGTCACGAATGACCAGTGACATGCTTTTTCTGGCACGTTCAGAGCATGGTCTGCTGCGGCTGGATAAACATGATGTGGATCTGGCAGCCGAACTGAATGAATTACGTGAGTTGTTCGAGCCCCTGGCAGACGAAACAGGAAAGACAATCACGGTTGAAGGAGAGGGCGTTGTTGCCGGAGACAGCGATATGCTCCGACGTGCTTTCAGTAACCTGCTTTCCAATGCAATCAAGTATTCTCCCGATAACACCTGTACAGCGATACACCTTGAGCGTGACAGTGACTGTGTGAACGTGATGATTACGAATACGATGTCCGGCCAGGTTCCCGCTAATCTGGAACGTTTGTTTGACCGGTTCTATCGCGCAGACTCATCAAGGTTCTACAACACGGAAGGCGCGGGGCTGGGATTATCAATTACAAGGTCGATCATTCATGCTCACGGCGGCGAGCTGTCAGCAGAACAGCAGGGGCGGGAAATTGTGTTCAGTGTGCGTCTGTTAATGGATTAATACCGTTATTCAGGAGAAACCCGGAAGGTGACAAAAATGTCATCGTTCAGTCACGCGATAAACAGAGGCGGTTTTTTATAATCAGCCATAAATCAGGACAGCGTGATAATTCAATCGCCCGGTTCCTGGCGTGATGATCAACCAGCCCTGAGATCAAATGCTTTCTCTGTTATAAGCATTGATTGTTCGGGTATGAAAACACCGGAGACCCAACCATGAAAAAGATCCTTGTATCCTTTATTGCCATGATGGCTGTCGCTTCATCTGCCTGGGCTGCAGAGACAATGAACATGCATGACCAGGTAAATAATGCCCAGGCGCCTGCCCATCAGATGCAATCATCCGCTGAAAAAAGTGCAGTTCAGGGGGAGAGCATGAAAATGATGGATATGAGCGGTCACGATCAGGCCGCAATGTCCCATGAAATGATGCAAAACGGCAATTCTGCTGCCCATCAGGACATGGCTGAAATGCATAAAAAAATGATGAAATCCAAGCCAGCAGCTTCTAACGAAACAGCAAAATCATTTTCCGAAATGAACGAGCATGAGAAAGCCGCTGTTGTGCATGAGAAGGCGAATAATGGTCAATCTTCCGTTATTCATCAGCAGCAGGCGGAAAAGCATCGCAGCCAGATCACCCAGAATTAACCCGCAGCTCCACTTGTCAGACCCTCATTTGACGCCGAAGTCACTGGCTTACGCTCCCGTCCGGGAGCGTTTTTTTCCCATATATCAAACTTTAACTCTGAAGAGGTGGAAGTATCTGACCAACACTGTCACGTAACGCCAGATAACTACAAAAACACCTTTTTCCTCCTGTAAATTGCAGTTCCTGCCCGCCAGGATAATTATCCCGAACTCTGTCAATGAACAATCAAGGGCAATACAAGGGGGATGCAATACACCCCTGTTTTTCGGGAAATAAGCGAGGATTGACCATTTCTTGTTAATCCCTGAAATGTTCCTTGTTCTTTATGCGGTTAGATGCGGATATTGAATTTACTGAGATCCCGCGTAATGGCATACCCAAAGCACTCCTCAAAACGAAACGCAGCCTGCCACGACGAATGTTGACGCAAAACATCATCACAGTGAGTAGGTATAGTTCGTGTTCGATATTGGCTTTAGTGAACTGCTATTGATATTCATGGGGTCCGCTTGGAAAACGGAAAATATCCTACGTTAAGCCTGTTTCTTTAGCTGGCATTACAAAAAGCGAGCGTCTGCATGGTACAGACAGACACCCGAATACGATAAAAATGAGACGAAAAAAACAGGTTACTTAACCCGCTTCCCCGTTTCGTCAATGACCTTTTCGCCGTCCTCTTTGGTAAACGCTCCTTTCTGACCTTCAGGTAGAATATCCAGCACTATTTCTGAAGGGCGGCAAAGACGAGTGCCAAGCGGCGTAACGACTACCGGCCGATTAATCAGGATCGGATGTTGAAGCATAAAATCAATCAACTGCTCATCACTGAATTTCTCTTCATCAAGGCCCAGGTGTTCATAAGGCTCAACATTCTTACGCAGCAATGCACGCACCGTAATTCCCATATCTGAAATAAGTTTAATCAGATCATCACGGGTCGGTGGCGTATCGAGATAATAAATAATGGTCGGTTCGTTACCGCTGTTACGGATCATCTCCAGCGTGTTGCGTGAAGTGCCGCAGGCCGGGTTGTGATAGATGGTAATGTTGCTCATATCTTTATCTCATTACAAAGTGATGGAAAGCCGCAACGCCAGCGCGGCCAGAGTGACAAACAGCACGGGCAGAGTCATGATAATGCCGGTGCGGAAGTAATAACCCCAGGTGATCGTTATATTTTTCCGGGCAAGCACATGCAGCCAAAGCAGGGTTGCCAGACTGCCAATCGGGGTGATTTTCGGGCCTAAATCGCAGCCAATCACGTTGGCATAAATCATTGCCTCTTTGACGACGCCAGTCGCCGTACTCCCGTCAATCGACAGCGCGCCAATCAGCACCGTCGGCATATTGTTCATCACCGACGACAGGAACGCGGTCAGGAAGCCGGTGCCGAACGTTGCTGCCCATAACCCCTTTTCTGCCAGCAGGTTCAGTACACCAGACAGATACTCCGTGAGCCCGGCATTGCGCAGGCCATAGACCACCAGGTACATGCCCAGCGAAAAAATCACGATCTGCCATGGCGCACTGCGCAGGACTTTCCCTGTGTTGATGCCATGACCTCTTTTCGCCACGATAAACAGTACTGCTGCGCCAGCAGCTGCTATCGCGCTGACAGGGATCCCCAGCGGCTCCAGAACGAAGAAACCGACAAGCAGCAATAACAGGACAATCCAGCCCGCCCTGAACGTTGCCGCATCCTTTATCACACTGGCAGGCGTCTTCAGCAGCGAAACGTCATACGTTGCCGGAATATCCCTGCGGAAGAAGAGATGCAGCATGATCAGCGTGGCCGCAATCGCTGCCGCATCCACGGGGATCATAACGGAGGCGTACTGCGTAAAGCCCAGATCGAAGAAGTCCGCCGAGACGATATTCACCAGGTTAGAAACAATGAGTGGCAGGCTGGCCGTATCTGCAATAAATCCTGCAGCCATGACAAAGGCCAGTGTCGTGCCCTGGCTGAACCCCAGTGCGAGCAGCATCGCAATCACAATCGGCGTCAGGATCAGCGCGGCGCCATCATTGGCGAACAAAGCAGCAACAGCGGCACCGAGCAAGACTATCCAGGTGAACAGCAGGCGGCCACGTCCGTTACCCCAGCGGGAGACGTGCAGTGCGGCCCACTCAAAGAAGCCGGACTCATCGAGCAGCAGGCTGATGATGATGACCGCAATAAATGCCGCTGTCGCGTTCCAGACGATATTCCAGACAACGGGAATATCAGCGATATGGATGACACCGGTTCCCAGCGCCAGCACAGCCCCGATACTCGCGCTCCAGCCAATACTCAGGCCTCTGGGTTGCCAGATCACCAGTACCAGCGTCAGTAAAAATATACTCCCTGCCAAAAGCATCTCAGACCCCATCATATATGATTTTGTAAATATGTTTTCCTGCCTCAGCAGGAGGTGCAGGCTGATTTGTCCAGCCATTCACGTACATCCTCGCGCAGACACTGCCAGGTCGTCGTGATTGTCTCTGCTGCCCACGCCGGAATATGGGGTGACAGACGATAGTGGATCCATTTGCCTTCCCGACGGTCAAGAACCAGATCAGCCTCGCGAAGGATAGCCATATGTCGCGAAATTTTGGGCTGCGATTCGGAGGTGGCAACGCAGATATCGCAGACGCACAATTCTCCGGACTCCCGGAGAAGCATGACGATGGCTAGCCGTGTTTCATCCGACAGGATTTTGAAAAGCTGAACAGGTTGTAGCATTTTTCACTCCGTTCCCTTTAGAATACACATATGTTAGATCATATATATTAACTTTAAAATCACCTGTTCTCTCCGGAGGAGAAAAATGGAACAATTTCCAGCCCTGAATACTGACTGTTTTGATCAACATATTGCCGAACGTCTGCACCTGCAGGAGCCCCCACGGATTCTGATCCTGTATGGCTCAGTAAGGGAGCGCTCCTACAGTCGCTTTGCCGCGGAGGAAGCAGGTCGCCTGCTGACGGCGATGGGCGCGGAGGTGAAATTCTTTAACCCCTCCGGTTTACCCCTGCCGGATGATGCCCCGGATACGCACCCTAAAGTCTCCGAGCTGCGCGGGCTGGTCAGATGGTGTGACGGGATGGTGTGGAGCTCGCCGGAACGGCACGGGGCTATGAGCGCGGTGATGAAGGCGCAGATCGACTGGATACCGTTGAGTGAAGGCGCGGTTCGTCCTTCGCAGGGCAAGACACTTGCAGTGATGCAGGTTTGCGGCGGTTCGCAGTCCTTCAATGCCGTGAACCAGATGCGCATTCTGGGCCGCTGGATGCGGATGTTCACAATTCCCAACCAGTCCTCGGTGGCGAAAGCCTGGCAGGAATTTGATGAGAACGGAAGGATGAAGCCGTCCTCATGGTACGACCGTATCGTAGATGTCGCAGAGGAGTTGTTTAAAATTACGTTGCTGCTCAGGGGACAAACCAGCTACCTTGCAGATCGCTACAGCGAACGAAAAGAGAGTCATCAGGAACTTTCGTACCGCGTCAATCAGGAAAAAATATAACGCCTTCTGATCGTATAAATACACACCATGAGCGTTTTCACAAAGTCTCCTTCTGCCAGGCAGCGGATAATCTTACATGTGTCTGTCGTTTTCAGAAGACGGCAGACCGGACTAAAACCATAGGCATATCATTTGCCTTCAACAAGTTCACCGAACAGCTCTTTCACCCTGTTTCTGGCGTCCGTTAGCGCTATGTGCCCTTGTCCGGTGATTTCATATACTCGCCGGATTCGTCGACCGGCCTGAACATGTCGTGAAGTGAGATACCCCTTCTTTTCCATACCGTGCAGCATCGGATACAGGGTACCCGGGCTGAGTTGATAACCGTGGTGTCGCAATTCCTCAATGATGCCCAGACCAAAGACGGGTTCTTTGGCTGCATGATGCAGGATGTGCAAACGGATCATCCCGCCGTAAAGATCTTTGTCGGTCACGCCCGGAACCTCACAGTGCTAAACTCAACAACCAACCCGCAACACCGCAACTCACTACGACCAGCCACGGCGGCAGTTTCCAGAACATCAGAGCGACCAGTGCCACAAGGGCAAGGCCGAAATCTTGCGGAGCGAGAACTGCGCTCGTCCATACTGGTTGATAGAGAGCTGCCAGCAGAAGGCCAACTACGGCTGCATTAATACCCTGCAACGCTGCTTGTGTACGGATATTGCGGCGCAGACTTTCCCAGAACGGCAATGCTCCCACAATCAGAAGGAAGGACGGTGCGAAAATTGCCAGCAGACAAACCAGACCACCCAGCCAGCCAGAAGGCACCTGGTTCATCGAAGCCCCGAGAAAGGCTGCAAAAGTGAACAACGGTCCAGGAACGGCCTGGGCAGCGCCGTAGCCAGCCAGGAATGTATCAGTGCTGACCCAGCCAGAAGGAACGACTTCAGTCTGCAGTAATGGCAGCACGACATGCCCGCCACCAAAAACCAGTGATCCGGTCCGGTAGAAAGTTTCTACCATTAACAGCGTCGGATTTGGGAATATCGCCGTCAGCAATGGTAACCCTGTCAGTAGCACAAAGAACAGCGTGAGCCAGAACAATCCGACGCGACGCCGTATTGAAACGGGCAGCGGATCATGTACCGTCGTCTGCTGAGGTTTGAACAGTAACATGCCAGTGACAGCCGCAGTGACGATTACTCCCACCTGTCCCCAGGCCGATGGCACAAGAAGCACAAAGCAGGTTGCCACTGCCATGACAGTAATACGCGGTATATCCGGGCAAAGATTTCGGGCCATGCCCCATACAGCTTGCGCGACCACCGCAACGGCTACCACTTTCAGCCCATGCAATACACCAGAGGGCATCACATCCCCGTAACTGGTCATCCCCAGCGCAAACAGGATCAGTGCAACTGCTGACGGTAGCGTGAAGCCGGCCCATGCTGCCAGCGCCCCGGTATAACCGGCCCGGGACAGCCCGAGCGCTATACCAACCTGACTGCTTGCTGGTCCCGGAAGGAACTGGCACAGAGCGACCAAATCTGCATAGCTGCGCTCGGTCAACCACTGCCGTCGCGTCACAAACTCATCGCGGAAGTAACCCAGATGGGCAATTGGGCCGCCGAAGGATGTCAGGCCAAGTCGGAAGAAAATCAGAAAGACAGCCCAGGGGCTGTGATCATTCCTGGCAGTATCGTTCATGGTCAGATCCTGATTGCTGGTTTTATTGGCTATTATAATCGAATTTCGTTATCGAAATTCGATTATAATAGCCACTGCTCCCTGTGGATAGAATGATGTTTCATGCTTTCCAGATGTTTACTTCAAGAACAGTTTCAACTGCCTGGCCAGTTATGGGCTTTATTCACATTCAGTATTATTGCTGTCCTGCTTTTACCCGGAGTATGGTTTGCCGGGTGGTATTAAATTCTCTGGCAACCGCACTGATACTGGCCCCGGAATTAAGGCGCTCTGACACTATTTTTTTTTGCTCCTCGCTCAAGATGGGCGGACGACCGAAGCGTTTCCCGGCTGATCTTGCCCGAGAAATCCCTGAATGTGTGCGTTCAATCAGCAGATCCCTCTCAAACTCAGCCACAGCTGAAATCACCTGCATCGTCATTCTCCCGGCAGCGCTGGTCAAATCAACACCTCCGAGCGCCAGGCAGTGAACACGAATATCTGACGAAGCCAGTTGCTCAACAGTTTTTCTGATATCCATGGCATTACGCCCAAGACGATCCAGCTTGGTGACTATCAGCACATCACCATTTTCCATGCGATCAAACAGCCGGATAAATCCGGGACGTTCGCTGGCAGCAACCGAACCACTTATATGTTCCTCAATCAGTCGCTGGGGTCTGATGGCAAAACCCGCCGCTTCAATTTCCCTTCGCTGATTCTCGGTGGTTTGCTCAAGAGTCGAAACCCGGCAGTAAGCAAAAACTCGTGACATAGGAAACTTTCCGTACGAAATGGATGTCCGAATTATAACGTATGTACGAAACAAATTTCGCTGACTTTCGGACATATTGTTTGCGAGGCGTACGAAACCGACCGGTTTCGGTCAGTGTAAAGCGATAACCAAAACGAACTATATGCAGAGGAAGCATTTATGCCACGGAGACAAATACTCAGCAGTGAAGAAAAAGAGCGCTTGCTGGTTGTGCCGGATGATGACGTTCTTCTGGCGCGCATGTGTTTTTTGAGTGAACATGACCTCGCTCTTATTAATAAACGCCGCAGACCTGCAAATCGCCTGGGCTTTGCTGTTTTACTCTGTTATTTGCGAGGGTCGGGGTTTCCTCCCGACAAAAATATTTCCCCTCACGACGGGGTTGTTTCCCGGCTTGCGGCTCATTTGAAACTTCAGCCTGATTTGTGGGCCGAGTATGCATCAAGAGAGGTCACCCGCTGGGAGCATCTGGCTGAACTATACCGCTATCTGGAATTATCCCCTTTCAACCGGGCGCTGCAAAAAACCTGCATTCGCCACCTTTATCCCCACGCTATGCGGACAGACAAAGGTTTTTTGCTTGCGGAAGAAATGCTCTCCTGGCTTCACAATAAGGGGTAAGCGGATTAAATGGTTGATCTTACCTTTGCATGAGAGTGAGACAGACCGGCATCTCATCGGATTATCTGGTTGATGCTTCACCTACTGCTGGTGCATGTTTCCTTCGCTAATTCCAGCAAGAACCCCACACGCCTCAACTTCCCGGTCATCGTTGCAACTCGCTCTCAGTGAAACGAGTTGTTTCTCAAGCGCTTGCAGAGCGGTTATCTGCGACCGCACATGAGAGATGTGATCATCGAGCAAGGCGTTGACGGCGGTACAAGGCTGATGAGGGTCGTCCTGATAGCTCTGTAGTTCGTGAATCTCAGCCAGTGACAGGCCCAGGATTCTGCAGCGACGGATGAAGGCCAGCCCCTCACCATGCTTCTCGGTATAGACACGGTAACCGTTGTCCTGCCGATCAGGCGGCGGCAACAAGCCCTGCTGTTCATAGAAGCGGATCGTCTGTGTTTCGACCCCTACCAACTGCGCCAACTGACCAATGCGCATCAGCCTCCTCCCCAACGGATTCTTTACTCTATTGACCTTATAGTAGCTTTATAGTTTTAAATGGTACCACAACATTGTTCAAGTGGAGTCGTATCATGAGCAAATCCTGTGGTGGCGCCTGTGGCGGTGATGCAACGTCCGCAGCGGATACCGATATACAGGCCTCCTCCGAGGCGCCAGGGAGATGGGTCAGTGTTTATGCCGTGCCGAAGATGGACTGTCCATCAGAAGAACGAATGATTCGCCTAGCCCTGAACGGCTTTGAGGAGATTCGGGCGCTGTCCTTCGACTTGTCGAACCGCCGGCTGAAGGTCGTGCATGACGGCGAGGTCGAGCCCGTCACCTCGAAACTGAAGACCTTGGGGCTAGGCGCCTCGCTTCAGGAAACCGTCGCTGCAAATCCGGAGACCATCAAGGCCGCCGAGTTTTCGGCAGCTTCTGCTAAGCAAGAATCCGGGACCCTGCGCTGGTTGCTCGGCATCAATGCACTTCTGTTCGTGGTGGAAATGACTGCCGGTCTGATCGCCCAGTCCACCGGCCTGATTGGAGAATCCCTGGACAATTTTGCCGATGCGGCGGTGTACGGGCTTGCCCTTTATGCGGTTGGACATAGCGTGAAAATGCAGGTACGTGCCGCGCATCTTGCTGGTGTACTGCAACTGATCTTGGCTGTGGGCGTGCTCGTAGAGGTGGTGAGACGCTTTGTATTCGGTAGTGAGCCTGAATCGCTGGTGATGATGGCTATCGCATTCGTCGCATTGATTGCCAATACCAGTTGTCTGCTGCTCATATCCAAACATCGGGAAGGCGGGGCGCACATGAAGGCAAGCTGGATATTCTCGGCCAACGACGTGGTGATCAACCTGGGGGTCATCACCGCCGGCGCCCTGGTCGCGTGGACCGGTTCCAATTATCCGGATCTGATTATCGGCACCATCGCGGGGGGCATTGTACTTAACGGTGCCAGACGCATTTTGGCGTTGAAGGGTTAAATAATGCTCATTATTGGCAAAAAGCTCTCGCCGTATGCCCTATTGTCCATATCGGGCCTGCTGGCAGCGTCTGATCAGGCTGTAAAGTGGCTGGTGCAGCAATCAATGGCCTATGGCGAGTATGTTTCGGTGACCCCGTTCTTTAACTGGGTGCACCTATGGAACACCGGTGCCGCATTCAGTCTTTTTGCGAATGGTGGAGGCTGGCAGCGCTACTTTTTTATCGGAATCGCGGTAGTGGTCTCGATTTTTCTGATCAAGCTGATCCTTGAAAATCGTCATAAAGGAGAAGCCATCGCTTACAGTCTTATCCTCGGTGGCGCCATGGGCAACCTGATTGACCGGGTCTTTCGCGGCTATGTTGTGGATTCCTTTGATTTCTATTGGCGAGACTGGCATTGGCCGGCCTTCAACCTGGCTGATATTGCAATTGTCCTCGGTGCCTTACTTTTCGTTTCCAGCAGCTTGTTGGGTAAAAAAGCAAACACCAATGCCGAGCCGGATGGATCTGACTGACACCTACGCCTATACAACACCATGACCGAACTTCCCGACAACATCCTTCACCTGCCGCAATACCAAGTACTGGGCTGCAAATCAACCGACGACGAAATGCACTTCCAGGTGGACGTGCCCGATCCCATCGCCTGCGAGGAATGCGGCGTGCAGGGTGAGTTCGTACGGTTCGGCAAGCGTGACGTTCCCTATCGTGATCTGCCCATCCACGGCAAGCGGGTCACTCTCTGGGTGGTCCGCCGCCGATACACCTGCCGGGCCTGCAAGACAACATTCAGGCCCCAGCTACCGGAGATGGTGGACGGATTCCGTATGACACTGCGGCTGCATGAGTACGTGGAGAAGGAATCCTTCAACCACCCCTACACCTTTGTGGCGGCACAGACCGGCCTGGACGAGAAGACGGTGCGCGACATCTTCAACGCCCGCGCCGAGTTCCTGGGGCGCTGGCACCGCTTCGAGACGCCCCGCATCCTGGGCATTGACGAGCTATACCTGAACAAGCGCTACCGCTGCATTCTGACCAACATTGAGGAGCGAACCCTGCTCGACCTGCTGGCCACCCGCCGCCAGGACGTGGTGACCAACTACCTGATGAAGCTGAAAGACCGGCAGAAGGTCGAGATCGTCAGCATGGACATGTGGAACCCCTACCGGGCAGCGGTCAAGGCTGTGCTGCCCCAGGCCCGTATCGTGGTCGATAAGTTCCATGTGGTGCGCATGGCCAACGATGCCCTAGAGAGAGTGCGCAAGGGCCTCAGAAAGGAGCTGAAACCGTCCCAGAGCCGGACTCTCAAGGGAGACCGGAAAATCCTGCTGAAACGCGCTCACGAAGTCTCAGACCGGGAGCGCCTCATCATGGAGACCTGGACAGGCGCGTTCCCGCAACTGCTGGCCGCCTACGAGCACAAGGAGCGCTTCTACGGCATCTGGGACGCCACCACACGGCTCCAGGCAGAAGCCGCCCTGGACGAGTGGATAGCCACCATCCCGAAGGGCCAAAAGGAAGTCTGGAGCGATCTGGTCAGGGCAGTGGGAAACTGGCGCGAAGAGACCATGACCTACTTCGAGACGGACATGCCCGTCACCAACGCTTACACGGAGTCCATCAACCGACTGGCCAAGGACAAGAACCGTGAAGGGCGCGGTTACTCCTTCGAGGTGATGCGGGCACGAATGCTCTACACCACGAAGCACAAGAAGAAGGCACCGACTGCGAAGGTCTCTCCTTTCTACAAGAAAACCATCGGTTACGGACTGCCGGACTTCGCAGAGGAACTCAACTACGGAGTCGATCTATCAACCATCTGAGGGTGGTATCAGATTGATGGGGTGAAGGTGCCCCATCAACCATTAAATCCGTATACCCACAATAAGAATGTCATTTTCCCCTCAGTTGATGTCATTGAGCGGACCCTGGCTGAAGCAGCAACGCTTGCAGACAGGGCGGTTTTTTCTGCGCTTACCGCGCAGCTTGAACCAGGGCACAAAGCGGCACTGGACCGTCTGCTGAGATCTGAGGGTGAGCAACCCTCACGGCTGGCCTGGCTGCTCCAGCCTCCGGGAAAAATTAATGGCAAAAATGTCCTGCAACATATCGACCGGTTAAATGCGATTGAGGCGCTGGCACTGCCTGACGGTATTGCGCTTTCCGTTCACCAGAACCGGCTCCTGAAACTGGCACGCGAAGGCAGGAAAATGAGTAGCCGGGACCTGGCAAAATTCACGGATGTTCGCCGTTATGCCTCGCTGGTTTGTGTTATATCGGAAGCCAGGGCCACCCTGACTGACGAAGTTATTGATCTGCACGAGCGTATTCTGGGCAGTCTGTTCAGCAGGGCAAAACGCACGCAAGCCGAACGGCTTCAGCAAACGGGAAAGCTGATTCAGAGTAAGCTGAAGCAATACGTTACCATCGGGCAGGCATTGCTTAACGCCAGAGAGTCTGGTGAAGATCCCTGGGCCGCAATAGAAGACGTCCTTCCCTGGCAGGAATTTATCAACAGCGTGGAAGAGACGCGCTTCCTGTCACGTAAGGACAACTTTGACCCGTTGCATCTGATCACAGAAAAATACAGTACGCTGCGTAAATACGCCCCCCGGATGCTGTCTGCGTTGCAGTTCAGGGCTGCACCCGCCGCATTGCAGCTCAGTGACGCGCTGGACACCGTCAGAGAGATGTATCGAAAACAACTCCGAAAAGTACCGCCTTCCGCGCCAACCGGGTTCATCCCGCAAAGCTGGAGAAAGGCTGTGATCACTCCCACCGGCATTGATCGAAAATATTACGAATTTTGCGTGCTGAATGAGCTGAAGGGAGCCTTACGTTCTGGTGACATCTGGGTAAAGGGATCACGCCGCTACCGGAATTTCGATGATTATCTGATCCCGTCTGACGATTTTGAAAAATCACTCCGTGATAATCAGCTATCCCTTGCCATTCCGACCGATTGCCATGAGTACATCAAGAACCGTATGACACTTCTGGCATCGCGCCTGGAGGAAGTGAATGCGATGGCGCTGGTCGGTGATTTACCTGATGTTGATATATCGGATAAAGGCGTGAAAATAACCCCGCTGGATAATAGTGTCCCTTCAGCAGCATCCCCTTTTGCCGATTTGGTTTATGGCATGCTGCCTCACCCTAAAATTACTGAAATTCTGGATGAAGTGGACGGCTGGACCGGTTTTACCCGCCATTTCACGCATCTTAAAAATAAACACGTCAGACCAAAAGACAGAAAGTTGTTACTGACCACCATCCTGGCCGATGGCATCAATCTGGGGCTGACGAAAATGGCCGAATCCTGTCCGGGAGTGACAAAATCGTCACTGGAGGGCATTCAGGCCTGGTACATCAGGGATGAAACATATTCAGCCGCGCTGGCTGAGCTGGTTAATACTCAGAAACAGCGGCATCTGGCTGCATTTTGGGGCGATGGTACAACGTCTTCGTCTGACGGGCAGAACTTTCGGGTGGGGAGTCACGGGCGTTATGCGGGTCAGGTCAATCTGAAATACGGGCAGGAACCAGGCGTGCAGATTTACACGCATATCTCGGATCAATACAGCCCATTTTACACCAAAGTGATCAGTCGCGTGCGCGACTCCACCCACGTACTTGACGGTCTGCTATACCACGAAAGTGATCTGGAAATTACAGAGCATTACACTGATACCGCTGGTTTTACGGAGCATGTTTTCGCGCTGATGCATCTGCTCGGATTCGCTTTTGCCCCAAGGATCCGGGATCTTCACGACAAGCGGCTTTTTATTAAGGGAAAGGCTGAGCGTTATCCGGGACTTCAATCTGTGATAGCCACAACACCACTGAATCTTAAAGACATTGAGACGCACTGGAATGAGGTACTTCGCCTCGCAAGCTCGATAAAACAGGGGACTGTTACCGCATCGCTCATGATGAAAAAACTGGCCAGTTATCCTAAACAAAATGGCCTTGCAAAGGCATTGAGGGAAATCGGACGCATCGAACGGGCACTGTTTATGCTGGACTGGTTTCGCGATCCATCACTGCGCCGACGCGTACAGGCTGGGCTGAATAAAGGTGAGGCCCGCAATGCGCTTGCACGAGCGGTCTTTATGCACCGGTTGGGTGAGATCAGAGATCGGGGGCTGGAGAATCAGAGCTACCGGGCCAGTGGTCTGACATTGCTGACTGCGGCGATCTCCCTGTGGAATACGGTATATATAGAAAGAGCCATAGATTCCCTGAGACGAAAAGGGATCCCAATTAATGAGCAACTGATTTCTCATTTGTCCCCTCTGGGATGGGAGCACATCAATCTGAGTGGGGATTACGTCTGGCGGACAAACCTTAAGCTGGGGCAGGGTAAATACAGTTCATTACGCTCAGTGGATAGTGGTCTGTACAAAAAACAGGCTTAGCGTAGGATATTTTCCGTTTTCCAAGCGGACCCCTATCTCTACGTTGCCGGTTTCATGTCTGGCGTGAGAAGCTTGCATAGCAAGCTTCTCTGATCCGCGTCCTCATTTATAGACTGCTGCCTATAAAACTGCGCTAGTGTTTTTCGTCATAGTAACAAACGAATTAATACAACCAGATTCGCACTTCCTTTACGTTTTTTAGCTCAATGAAGCCCACCGCGAGCACTTCCAATGGTCAATAAAAATTGGTCACTCCTTGAGGCTTTTTCGTAAAATAGCTCTGATTGCTTCGGCGGCAACCTGTTCGACGTCTGATTCGGACGCACAGAATGAAATGCCGAGCCGGATTTTCTTACCCAGCACGAAAAAATTGTCAGCAAAGAAGTACTATGTGGCCTGGGAACATAAGACATGTGCTGTACATCAACAACTTATCATTCATCATGTCAGAGCAGTCGGCAGTCGTGATCAGATGCTTGGTGCAAGTGGTGATTTATAACAGCCAAATTGTCGTCTCGGATATTACCTACGCTGAGATGCGCTTTAGGACAGGCCTCAGTATGTCAGGATCAGCTCGCGTGCTTCGATGCCGTCATTTACAAAAATCACCCTTATACTAGCGAAATGAAGGCAGTGCTGGCCGCAGCCAGGATGTCGATTGGATCGAACGACTCTGCCCTATCGGACGTACCGCATGCAAATTCTGTAGTTTTTGTTGACTAAGGATTATGAGTTTAACTTGCAAGTTAGACGGACACTTTTCTTTTTGGTTAAAGCCATCCTCAGGGTGAGCAATGTCCTTTTAGTCCTAATGCATTGATATTTATTATTAATTTACCCTTACATCCAAGTCGGATAGACATATTTTTTGTCTGATCTGCAGGCATCTGTAAAAAAACTCTTAACTTGGACGGACAAATTACTTATAGAGCAATTCAAAACCGCCGCAGAAAGTGCCCCCTAGCATTTATTACGTAATTGATTCTAAATCTAAATGAGTCTGCGGGTTTATCACCAGAAGTTTGACCATTACAATAGAATAAATGTCAAACTGAGGTAACTTATGAACAAACATACCACAACAGAACTAGAGCTGAGCGCAAAAGTGACGCTGGCAGATTTTCAACTAAGTCTTCTGAAAAGGATTAATAACATCGCGGTCTCACTGATGCCTGAGTTTGAAGATAAAAACCAGGCATTGGACGCAATCACGCTGGATGATGGTTCACTGATGCAACTGCTCTGCTCCATTCAGATGGAACAAAAGACGCGTGCTTCAGAACAAGAGATGCGTAAAGTACGCCGTCGCCGCGAAAATCTGGAGGCTTTTTACAAGAGCCTCCAGGAGCTTGGCGGCACCCTTAAGGTTAACGACGTGGCCGATAAGCTGGGCATCACCCGCCAGGCAGTAAATGTCCGGGTGAAAAAGAATCAGCTCATTGCGTTTAAACAAAACGCCGATTATATCTTCCCGGCCTTCCAGTTCACCGATAAAGGCCTGGTGCCCGGGTTTAAAGAAGTCATGAGCGCGTTTGATGAAGACACGCATCCAATGCTGCGTCTCGGTGTGCTGAAAGCGCCGATTCAACTCAGTGAAGACGTGACAAAAACGCCGATTCAGATCATGCAGGATGGCGCAAAGCCCGACGAACTGGAGCTCGCAATACGTTCTGCGAGATTGTGCGGCAAGCATACTGCCCACTAACCTGTAATGTGGGGGAATGCTCAAAATATTAGAGCATTCTCAGTGAATGATAGCCAAAATACCTTTGAAGTATACCTTTAACACTGCATGTAACCTTGCCGAATATTAGTAACAGCCTGCCCGGAAACAACAGGAATACGATGCGATTTTACAAGCAGCCTTCTATGAGGGAAACAGTAGTAGATGAACTGTAATTTATAATTATTGGACTGATACTTAGCATGTGTCTCAAGTTAACAAGGGCGTTCATAATGATTAGCAATGAGGCAGATAATGATATGCAGAAGGAAGTTCAGATTATGCTCTAGTACCCATTCACTAATGGCTTTCCATCCATCAATTACGGTCCACAGTCCATCTTTGATGGCTTTCTATTCATCAATTACGGCCCACAGTCCATCTTTGATGATTTTCTACTCATCAATTACGGCCCACAGTCCATCTTTGATGGCTTTCTACACTTCAATCACAGTCCACAGTCCATCTTTGGTGGCTTTCTACTCATCAATTACGGTCCACAGTCCATCTTTGGTGGCTTTCCTAATCATTAACCACGGTTCACAATCCATATTTGATAATGTTATAAACCGTAAAGGAACTTCACGAATTTACGACAGAAATATTTATGGAGATCCACTTTACATCATTTAACCGATGGAGTTTTTAGACGCTATGTTAAACATCCAAGTAATTGTGGAAAACCGGCTCGCTAATAAAGTCTTTCTTATATCAAATCAAAGCAGAAGTGACACCTTTACTGCGGAAAAGAGTTCTACTGCTTTGTCTTAGAGTATCCGTTTCCCTCCTAGCTATAAACTTCTTGGCATTCTCTTTTACCAACGAAAATCGCGAAGACAATCATCTACTCGTCTATGCCTGATAGGCAAAATGATAACCTGAAAACCTGAACTTTATCTTGTAACAGTCAGGTACGCCACGAAGTTACTTCGCTTAAATACGGGATGACTCAAGCACTTTAGCCAGTATCTTTTTTAACTGTTCACGTACTGTTGAGCCTAGCTTCGCCATTCCTTTAGTGCCCTCTCATCGTAATCAAAAAATACGCCATCAGAGTTCATCCAAAATTACACGCACAGGCTTAGGATTGCGAACACGCTCTTTCACTATCTCACGAACTCAGCATCTTCATCACTCGAAAGTGTTTTTTTGAACGGCAAGCGTTTATTGTCAACGATATGTTCAAGCATGAGAAGAAGCGCTCAATACCATTAGGTCTTAAATTTCACCTCTACCGTTTTCTCACCTATAAGCTCGTCTACCAAACGTACCATCTCTCCATTTTTCCTTTCCTTCAGCATTATAACCTGACAGCAAAAGTTATTCAGTGAATGTTATATACATGATTTTTTCTGTCATTTTCTCCGCTGTTCTGCCATCATCATATATCGCCGAGGCGGCTTCATCACAACCGCGATAAGACTCCACAACGTCTAACATAGCATCTTTTTGTTGGAGCCTTATTAGTCATATCAGACATCCTCACTCTTAATATTTTTCAACTTCCTGATCTTTCTTGACAGTTCAATATTGTATTTATGGAAATACTCAAGCGATTCTCTATAAAGGCAGAACTTACTTTCATACTCAAAAATTAAGCGCCATTCCCACTCAGTACATTTTGGAAAACAATTTATCGAATACATTCCCGCTTTCAATGGTTTCACACGAATTGCGCGATGCATAGCCGGGACACCTTTTAGACGCGATGCGTAATCATCCCAGTTAATAGTTAATTTCTTTGCACTACCAATATGTCCAAGTCTTGGCGCATAGCGACCAAGTTTTTCTGAATCTTGTTTTTGTACATTACTAGTTGAAATAATCTCTTTGTTACGTGTTTTCCAGATAGTCCAGTAATTATCGATCTCATTTTTAGCTTCAGCAGCAACGCTATCAATGCTTCTGATGTTCTGCGCCCGATGTGCTTCGTACAACTTGATTAGCAAATCTTTCATGCACTCCTCCTGTATCTCAATACTATACATGAAATATGCCGACTTCCACATCGGATAGAAGAGGATTTTGGACTACACCCAGACGAGTTTGTATGAATGTTCAAAATAGTTATGACGAGTTTTGGCTCAGCGCCGATACCACTTAGGTCGTGATAGGGATTAAGATTGTTAGGTGTACGAATGGTACCATTAATAAAGTTACTTTTTTAAGTACCCAGCATAACTTCAAAAGTTTGATTAATACTTGTAACACTTTTCCTAGAAAAGTTAAACATAGTCATTTCATCCATGTTTAACTTTTCTAGGAAAAGTTAAACATGAGCAATTCATGTATGTTTAACTTTTTGGGTAAAAGTTAAACATATCGCAACCTTTTATGTGGGCCTTTTACAGAAAAAGTCAAACATGGTGCGTGTAAATTATGTTTTTCTTTTATCCAAAAAGTTGCACATAAGCAGCAAGCTAAATCCAATCTGTTGTTAAATTAAGACAGCCTTATGTAAAAAAGTGTTATATGCATTAAAGTTAGTATTGACCTACGGATCTAACTAATTCATTAACAGTGTTAGAGGACAGGGACTACAGAAAAGTCGATTGAAATATTAATTTTTGCAGTTTTCTATTATAGTTTTCATTTAATAAAATTCAAAATTCCTTATATAGGTAAGGTTAGAAAGAGGACGCGTATAAGATGCATTTTCATTCACAACAGATTTTATTTAAGATGTTCAGTTGTTTTATGATGAAATGTCAATGAATCAGTATTTTCAACCTTCCAGAAACCATGCCTTTGCGAGATTAAGTTAATTAGAATTCCAATGATAAAACTTTCTTTTTAGCCTGATAATATTATAGCCATACAAAAACCCTCTCTCGCTCAAACACACACCAAGCATTTTTCTTGCACATTGCATAACAAAAAAATATATTGGTTCAAAGAAATTTTTCAAGTGCTGATTTGTGATCATAAGATATTTTCTCTGATGAAAATATCTTTACCAGATTCACGTAATATGGAGGTGATGAAATGTAACTGTTCAATTGTCGGCTTGATGATTGTCAGACACAAAATGGTGTTGTCTCGTTAGTAAACGCTTGGCATCCAAATTTATTATTTTTGAGAATAGGTTATTACTTCCCTCCCCCCCCCCGAATTTATCTGCTTATTTCAAGAAAGTACAACACAATATTATTATGTGCACCCACGAGTTTGAAATATCTTCTTTGGAGACAATTGAAACTTACGCGTTATTACCTCGCATAGTATATCTATAGTGGATAAAACCCTACGAAACAGGTATGCCTTCCATAAAATTTCCGCTTGAGGATATGAAATATTAGCTGATCTAACCTTAGATAGCGTGTGGGTAAAAAAATGAACCGCTTTGTTATGTCCTTAAGTTTGCAAGCCATCGGCAGGATTTTATTACTAGGTTGAGCGTCTTCATTTACGCGACTGAGGAATGAGGATAGAAAATGAAACTTAGTGAGGGTGCGAGTGTATTGTTACGAGCGCAACTGTCAACCTAGATACAAGTAGCAAGCAGAAAGATGAAAAGGACTCCTAATAGTAAATATATAATTTGTGTAAGTATCCTACTTAATCTAACCAGTTACAGTTAGATATTTCCTGATGTAGCCCCCTGAAACACCAGACAGTAGCTGTATCTCCAGATAAGAGATAGGCTTGAATATATGTCTAACGCTAACGCCAATTTTGAGATGACCGGGATCCTGTTAGGGCAAGAAGTCCGTAAACGTAAAACTCCTCAGGAGAAGATCGCCATTATCCAGCAGACGATGGAGCCGGGCATGAATGTCTCCCATGTCGCCCGCCTGCATGGCATCCAGCCCAGCCTGCTGTTTAAGTGGAAGAAGCAATATCAGGAAGGCAGCCTCACCGCCGTTGCGGCCGGGGAAGAAGTTGTTCCAGCTTCTGAGCTTACTGCTGCTCTGAAGCAGGTCCGGGAGCTTCAGCGCCTGCTGGGCAAGAAGACGATGGAAGTTGAGATCCTGAAAGAAGCCGTGGAGTACGCTCAGTCGCGAAAATGGATAGCGCACGCGCCCTTGTTGCCAAAGGACGGGGAATAGCCCTGGTCAGCCGCACCATGGGCGTGTCGCGTGCGCAGCTGTCACTGCGAATTAACCGTTCTGCCGACTGGCAGGACAGGCGCTGTAACCGGCGTGATGACGAAGCAGACGCTGAAATACTGTCAGAGATCCTCGATATCATCAGCGATATGCCCAGTTACGGCTATCGCTGTGTGTGGGGCATCCTGCGTACGCAACGTCGTACAGAGGGACTGCCCCCCGTGAACGCCAAACGGCTTTACCGGCTTATGAGCGAGCATAATCTGCTGTTACTGCATGACAAACCAGAGCGGTCGAAGCGTGAACATAAGGGCAAAATCGCGGTGGCAGAAAGCGATATGCGCTGGTGTTCAGATGGCTTCGAGTTCGGCTGCGACAACGGTGAGAAGCTGCGGGTCACGTTCGCGCTGGACTGCTGCGACAGAGAAGCCATAGACTGGGCAGCGAGCACAGGAGGCTACGACAGTTCGACGGTGCAGGATGTGATGCTGAGGTCGGTGGAAAAGCGCTTCGGCGACGGGCTGCCGACCACACCGGTTCAATGGCTGACGGATAACGGTTCAGCATATACCGCGCATGAAACGCGGAGGTTCGCCAGAGAGCTGAATCTGGAGCCGTGTACAACAGCGGTGAGCAGCCCGCAGAGCAATGGCATGGCCGAACGGTTCGTGAAGACGATGAAGGAAGACTATATCGCGTTCATGGCAAAACCAGATGTGAGAACAGCCCTGCGAAACCTTGCAGCAGCGTTCACACATTACAATGAAAACCACCCGCACAGCGCGCTGGGATATCACTCCCCGAGGGAATATCGGCGGCAGCGGACATCGTTAACTTAAGATACAAAAGCTGTCCGGAGATGGCGGGTCAAGATCATCACTTACTGACTGCATACATTCCTCCTCTGTTGGACAATCCAAAAAAGAAAAATGTGACTGTTATAAGTATGACTCAAAAAATTTTCTGCGCGATCATTCCATTCACGGAAGCAGGTCTGAAATCGTCACGAGATAACTGACCGGCTGGCAGGCACATAACAATCGTGGCATGCGAAATGCTGACAGATTTAAGAATCTGTGAAAGTGGTGAAAAAGACAATATTCAGAGGATAAATCTACGGAGATGGGCCTGTTCCTGCTCATTCAGTTGAGCATACTCCTTAATTTGTCTGAACAACGATTCCTTGCTGTTAGACGCAACAGAAGAAAGATATTCCCCGCTCCGCCATTTATAAATATAAACCAGATAAAAAGGAGATGATGGTGAGTACTGATAGCTAATGGAGAGGTGATTGCAGATTCTTTGCTTTTCCATATAATTAACATTGTTACCAAAAAAATATATATACATATTTTTGTTGATTTTGAAGCATGAGTACCGGCACGTTTCATAACACATAAACAGCGCCAGACACAGCAGGATGATGTCTACAGCAGTAAAGTTGCGGTTCCGAATTAACTGCCAGTTTCGGCATTGATAATCAATACTTAAAAAAAGCCCCGGTTGCGGGGCAACTTTGAGTCAAAACTGTTCTTATGTTTGTGTGCTTCGAGCGTTGATAACGTAAACACCATAACAGTCAGGGGTTAAATGGCAAATAAAATACATCTTATCTTTAGGCTTTTTGTGCGGTATCAGACCCTGGATATCCAGATTAAGGAAAAAGCGCTGCAATAATATACAGGATATATTTTACTCACTGCCAATATATGGTGTTTCTGCACCCTGTACAATACTCCGGCAGTGAAACATAATCGATACCGGGGTCAGATGTCTGCCCTATAAATTATGCACCGGCTTTTCCCCAATGGTTATCACGCTCTTTTTGTCTGCGGGTGATGAACTAAATGCAGAAGTGATATGTCATGGTTCAGATACAGAGGTTCGCTAATAATGAACCCGTCAGGGTAATGAGCGTTCGACCTAATAAAGGGCAAATATGCGTTTATATGCTTACAAGGCGATAAGAGGTTTGACTGCCGGAAAATATTTTTCCTTTGCGTTAATGACCGGACTGGCTTGGCGCTCACAGCTGCAGGCAGGCCTGTGAACAGGGCACAATTCCCCGAAGCCCAATGTATAACAAGCGCAAATTCCCGGGTCCAGGAATAATCCCGGGCCAGAACCTGAGCGGTTTTTTCCGGGTAACATCCATCAGCGTAAACGACGACAACATCCGGAATCATCGTCAGCCGGAGACGACGGCTGCGTTGGTTGAAAACGGTTAAGTAGCTTTTAGATTCTCCAGGGGCGTGTCAGGAGAGGTAAGAATAATTCACAGGTGCTTTACATTGATATCTTCATTCCGGTAAAAAGCAACTGCGAGCCAGCAGGCCCGCAGTATGATTTCTAGCAGTTTAATAAACTGGCTATAAAATCAGGAGTTGTCAGATTTACGGCCTCCGCCGTGACTGTTTTGTCCCCCTTTCTTGCCAGCTTCCGATGCGCGCTGCGGGTCGTTTTTAAAATTCCCTCCGCTATGCTGCCCGCCTTTACGTCCAGCTTCAGAAGCTTTTTCAGGGTTTTCAGCGAAATTACCGGAACCACCACGATGCTCTGCCATATTAAACCTCATCTCTCATATATTGGTTATGTCAGTAAGATACGTAAGTATTTCGTATCTCTCGTCGTTCGATAAATAAATTTAGTCGATGTGCAGGTCCTGTCAAACCTGTTTTTTATCATGCGTGAGGGTTTCCTGATATTACGGGGGGTGATTTTACGTTTCGCTTGATTTATATAATCGACCACACTTACGCCAGTAACCTGCTGTTTTATGGGAGGGCCTGTAACAAAAATCAAAGACTAAAAGTAGTTAACGAAGCGCAAAGCACAATGTTTTCATGTGTAAGCAATCAGTTTCCAAAGATATAAAACGGATTTTTCTTATTTTGGCCAAAAAAAAGCCGCTGGGGAGCGGCTGTAAACAAGGGAAATCCAGATGCTTTCATACTATTTCAGGCTAGCTGTTGTTTTCATTTTTCACAAGTTGAATTACATAAGAGGTGACCATGCCTGTATCACATACTAACGTTCAGAATATAACGATCATAAATATTCTCGACACTTTTAGCGTCAGGTTTGATATTTTTCAATAGATCCATATTGTCGGACAAAATTGTACATATCTGTCCGCGTGGAAATGCCCGCAGAAAACATCCGGAACCAGCGCCAGCCGGAAGCCATGGCCTATTCAGCAGTAATTACCCGTTGGCGCATTTACGATCGAACTGGAGAGAAAAAAGCCCGCACGGGAGCGGGCATAATTCCCTTAGTTTTGTTATCAATCCCGCGCTCAGGACGCAGGTATATAACCTATCGACAGCATAAACAATTACTTTAAGAAGGCAATTTTTCAGGTCGTTGCCTGGCTCAACGGCGCAGGCGCAAATGGGGCCAGGACAGGGGCTACAGCAGCAGTGACAGATGAAGCGGGATATGTTGTCGCCTCGTTATACGATGAGATTTTCTGCTCTGCTGATCGTACGCTGATATCCAGTGATGCTGCGGAGATCGAGGGGTAAGTCTGAGGAAGAAGCCGAAGTGGTGGGACGGGTGGCATTTTTCTTCAACTTAACTGACAGTGATGAGTGTCCGGTATAAGAAGCGGCATAAATTTGAACGCCATGGCGGGGGGAGATTTAATGTCTCCCCTTGTGGCCTCTAATGTCCACTATGAGCGGGAAGCGGACATTGAGCCATTCAAATAATCTGTGCCAAAATTTGTCATTAAGGCCAGCACTTTCGGGTAGATCCATTTCCCGCCCGCCCCTTAAACTCACCTTTCTCACTCACCTACGGCTTATCACCGGGAGTAAAAAACCCGCCGAAGCGGGTTTAGTAATTTGAATTTATTCTCAGGCGGCCATCTTTCTGCATTGCTCTGCGCAGTGATGACAAGCTCTGGAGCACTCCTGGCAATGGTCATGTTCATGCTTTCCACACTCATCGCCGCACTTCTGACAAACGTCAGCGCAAAGACGGCAGAGCGCTTGGGCTGAATCGCTATTTAGTGTCATGAATTGAGCTGCAAGACGGCAGATATTTGCACATTGCATATCCAGTTTTATGCACTCGCGCATCATCTCAAGATTCTCTTCTTCGAGACACGAAGCCGCACAGTTATCACATGCAGTTGCGCATAGATAACAGGATTCGATGCATTTTTTATATTCGTCTAACATAATATCTCCTCAGCTAAGGTTACGTATTAAGCATAGAAGAGATAACTGATTATACAATAATGGAATTAGTTAATAACCTTTTCAAGGTTTCACTCATATGATTTTAAATGCAAATTTAGGGTTACTTAAGCACCAATGCCCGCTTCTGGCACAAAGCGGACATCCCCCTTTCTCCGTTCTGTCTGCCGTCAGTTAACCCAGTCTTCCAGCACCAGGCCCGGCACGCGTTCAAACTCTCTCACATTATTCGTCACGAGGACGGCACCAGCAGCAATCGCATGCCCGGCAATTGCCGTGTCGTTAGGGCCGATTGGCGTCCCGGCGAGGCGCAGCGCGACCTTAATGTCCGTGGTGGCGTCCACCGCAGCGCTGTCCCAGGGCAGGATGGCATCGAGGCGGGCGCAGAATGCGTCAACCAGCTGGATGTGGCGCGGGGAGGCTTTCGGGCCGGTGGCGCCGAAGCGCATCTCGGAATAGGTGATGGCCGAGATCACGATACGCTGGTTGCGCAGCACCGCCTGCTCCAGACGCTTCAGGACGGCTTCCGGCTGCTCGCGCATGATGAATGAGCAGATACAGGTGTCCAGCATATAGGTTTTATTCACAGATCAAATCGTCCTTCGTCGGTGACAACGTCCTCGCGCTCCGCCATAAAGTCCGGGTCTGCCTTCTCGAGCTGCGCGAACGAGCCCCAGGTCGGCCGGACGGGACGCAAAATAATGCTGTCCCCTTCCCGGACGATCTCCAGCTCGCTCACCCCCTCAAAATCGAGATCGCGGGGGAGGCGGATGGCGCGGTTGTTGCCATTTTTAAAAATGGATACGGTTCTCATTTACGTTACACCCCATAATGCATGCGCCCGATACTCTGGGCATGGCCTGTGAAAAGCACAGGCGAATAAAAAAACACCACCTACCATTGCATAGGTATAGTATATGCAGATGTGAGGCATATGTATAGAGTCTAGATATGCAGATGTATGGCATATGGATATGGTCAGCCTATACGGAGTATTCTCTTTTTTGCGCAGATCCGAAAAAAGGTAAAGTCGGATCTGGACTGAGTAACCGTATGGAGGGGGATGGAAATACGGTAAGAGGGAGTCAAAGCAAAAGGCAGGTAGGAACGAAAGGTCCGCCTTGAGCGAGGAGCGGAACTTCACTCATACTCCCTCAGTTGATTGGATTAAAATTATCGTGCTGTCACCCACTCAGCTTCGCTGTAAGGGTGACCAGCGAAAATTAAGCACAAATTTCTGAGATACAGGTTTTGCCGTCGTAAGACGAAATATTGGGCAGACAGTATTCGATCTCAGAGTCAAGCTCACTTACTTATTTATCGACCATCAGCGGTACATCTTCCATTCTTGCGCCGCCGTTCAGCCGGAATGTGATAGTGATAATTTTCGGCAACGAAGTGGGTTCCAGGCCACACCACTTATTCATTGCACGGAGCGTTTCTTTCTCAAACACATCGGCGGGCTGCGCTGATAAGATTATGATGTTTTCCGCACACCCTTTTGTATTCACAGTGTATGAAGCCCTTACAACCCCCTCAATCCGGCCAGCCTGTGCTTTTGCAGGATAATAGGGCTGGTTCACCGTGGCGGATTTACCTGCCTTTGTGTCTCCAGGCGCATGTTGCTGGCCCGACAGTGTTTGCTTGTGAACACACCCTGTTGCCAGCATAGCCAGCGTTATAGCCATCATTAAACGTTTCATTCTTTTCCTTGATAAAGCAGCCACCTGTAGCATCCCCAGCAAAATGAATACCGGACGTATTATTAGCAACTCGATAATAATACGTATTCATAGAAAGGTGCATGTGTGAGTATTCCTGCAAAACTAACCATCAACCTTTAGAGAGTCTCTGGCAACCCCAACTTCCGCTTCTGGCACAAAGCGGACCAGTGCGCAGAGCTAGGTCCGATAAGAGCGAGGAGCAGACGTTGACCATTCTGTTCAACGTCTTCAGACTCAGCCCTTAACTCTCAGTTCTTCGCGAATTGGACCTTGAAAGTAGATGCTACCTTTATGGTAAAGATCAACTGACTCATGGTGATGAGTCAGTTAAAATCTGTAAAAAAAATCTTAGACAATCCCAACTTTTACAAATGGACTTCCGTGACTGCGTGTTTTTTTGATTAATTTACCCACATACAAGTCTCTAACTTCTTTAGCTGCAATTCGGCCAACAAACTCGGAGCGATTGGTATTCATAGTAATGTTTAAATCACGCGTAAAGTATTGTTGAGAGCCAGCCTTCACCCAGCACTGTATTTCATAGACCTCCATGACAAGCCCGCCATAAGTTGCGTAAGCAAATTTAAGTCTCTCGTCTTTAGGGATATTTGCCCAAATGCCGCGAGTGGACTCATATAGCTCCAATGCGCTCATACCAGACTTGTATGTACTGTTTAAAAGAAAGGCGAGCCCGGCATGTTCACATGCGATTTCGGTTTCTTCTTTGAGTAGCAAGTGCTGGAGTTCATCAAGCGTGATGCGTCCCATAAGAGAGCTACTTCCTCGAACTTTATTAGTAAGTTCTCCCACACCTAAGAGATCGATACATGTTGCCTCAACAAGTTTGGCCGTTGATTCATCCATTCCATGGCGAAGAATATCGATACCCAAGTTTTTTCTTTCTAAAAGCTCTTTGATCCGCTCAGATTTCGGAGATTCATCAGGACGTTTGATATGGTCAAGACAGCGATCGGACTTCCCCTTTCCAATGTAAAAAGGCTTCTTGAACTCATCTTCCTTGTCATAAAAGGCATATACATAGTACTTAGCCAAATCCAAAGATTTTGTATATTTTGATAAATCCCTCAATGTTTGTTTCCTTAGCTACCGATGTTGAAATTAATTTCATTATCGGCATGACGTAATAGAACTTAAGTCCTGGTTGAGAAAGTGAACTCCTTACAATTTATTCTTGTGCCACGATGTTAGTCACGTCCGCTCCTGGCACAAAGCGACCTTTGTCATGAATCCTGACTCACTGTCTGAGGCAGGAGCAGGCCCGCTGAATGCGGCTTTAGCGGCAGGAAGCGTTAGATAACGTTGAGCTGAACGGCGCCGTAAGCCCGGCTCCGCCGGTTATATTCTGATATATGGCGCTCCCCATTCCTGTCAGTGTATCGAATCTCACAGGTGAACCAGCCGCAGACTGCTTCCATAGGCTGCAGGTTAAAACGTTTGCTTACTTTCTGAATCATGAGGGCTTTTCTGGTGGCCCAATATCCGGTTAACGATAACTTTCAGAAAATGAACCCTGCCTCTCTGGGATGATTAGGATTAACTAATCATCTTATGGAATTGTAAAATCCCGTATGAAATTAAAAAATCTGTGCGGGATTGCCGTTTTATTAAGGCTGCACTGCAGTCAATTAAAGAGAGGGAGACTGAATATGCGTGTTCGCCTGACCACTGAAAACGATGCTATATCACTGATTACTATCGATATTGTTGCCCAGAGCCAGCCAAAAGGTGCGGCGCAAATCCGCATCTGGTGTGCCTGGTCTGTCTGTTATATTGCCGAACTGCAGGGAATAGCGATGGGATATGGCGTGCTGAACTACCATTTCTTCGGCTACGGCTTTATTGAAATGCTGATGGTAGGGGAACACTACCGCCGCAGGGGTATCGGTCTGGCGTTGATTGCAGCATTGAAGTCCCGCTGCCAGCACCCGAAGCTGTTCACCTCCACCCATCGTTCTAACCTGCCAATGCAACGGCTGCTGTTGAACGCCGGATTTATCCCCAGCGGTCAGGTCGACAATCTCGATGACGGGGACCCGGAAGCGATATTTTTTATTCCAGCCTTAACGTAGCGCAGAGAGAAGGGTACACAGACACCCATATCCAGGGTGCCAGGCTCAGCGAGGCCAGGGTTTTAGCGACCTCTGTATCTAACGGGAAGTGCCTCTCTGAGAAGGTTCTGGCAGTGAATCAGGCAAAAACTGGCCGGGTGTAAGGTAAATCATCTTTCTGATAAATCGGGTCTTTACCTTCAGGCTGCGTCTGAGATTGCTGCCGATAATTGATAACTGTTTTACGCAAATATTCCCGCAACGCTACCGGCTGCTGCCGCTCGGCTTGATGCGGCATCATCCTGACCTTTTCCCGGCTGTCTTTGACCGTCATCCCCGGCCAGCATTCCTCAACGTATCCGATAAGAAACCTCCCGATTGCCTTGCTGTCGATTGCGTTATCAATCATGGCAGCTAAGCTTAGTTGACACTTACCCGGTCGGGCAGCCACACCTTTCCGGCCGCAAGCAGGAGAAGATCATGAAAGCAGTTATTTACAACGGTCCCTATGATGTAAAAGTTAAAGACGTGCCGGATGCAAAAATTGTTCGCCCCACCGATGTGCTTGTCCGCATTACCACCACCAATATTTGTGGATCGGATTTGCACATGTACGAGGGTCGGACCAGCTTTGAGCAGGGACGTATTTTGGGGCACGAAAACCTGGGTGAGGTGGTTGAAATTGGCTCAGGAGTGGAGCGTGTTAAGGTCGGTGACTATGTCTGTCTGCCATTTAATGTCGGATGCGGTTTTTGCGAGAATTGTGAAAAAGGTCTGACCGGTTTTTGCCTCACCACCAATCCCGGTACTGTGGGCGCGGCCTATGGTTTTGCTGAAATGGGCTCCTGGGAGGGTGGTCAGGCGGAACTGCTTCGGGTCCCCTTTGCAGACTTTAACTGCCTGGTGCTTCCGCCTGACGCAGTAGAAAAAGAAGATGATTATGTGATGCTCTCTGACATTTTCCCTACCGGCTGGCATGCGACAGAACTCGCCGGATTAAAGCCTGGCGAAAGCGTAGCCATTTACGGCGCGGGGCCGGTGGGTCTGATGGCCGCACACTCAGCCATGATAAAAGGCGCTTCACAGGTATTTGTAGTGGATACACACCAGGACCGTTTAGCGCTGGCAGAGAAAATGGGGGCGACGGGCATCAATGCGACCGGCGATGAAGCCGTGCAACGAATTCTCGACTTAACTGACGGACGCGGCACTGACTGTGGCTGTGAATGCGTGGGCTATCAGTGCTGTAACAAACATGGCCATGAAGATAATTCGGTCACTATGAACAGCCTCGTTGCATCAACCAAAGCAACCGGGGGAATTGGTGTGGTTGGCGTGTTTATCCCGCAGGATCCGGGAGCTGCATCAGACCTTTCCAAAGAAGGTAAGATGCCGTTTGATTTCGGCAGTTTTTGGTTTAAAGGACAGTCAATCCGCACCGGCCAGGCGAACGTCAAAGCCTATAATCGTCAGCTGGCCCGTCTGATCCATCAGGGTAAAGCCAGCCCGGGCGGCATAATCTCACACCGTCTTTCACTTGCTGAGGCGCCTGAGGGATATAAGCACTTTGACGATCGCGATGAGGGATGGACGAAGGTTATCCTTAAGCCTTAACTGACGCTGATCGGTTATAAAAGTTAAATCGGAACAATTAAACCGGAACAATGTAGAAATATCGACGGGATACCATTGCGTATCCTGTCATAATATTTATCTTCTGCTGCCAGGCTCGCCCCTGTATCTATTGTGATGTTTAATGACGCATTATGAATATTATCAGGACCTGTGAATAGCGCCCGATCTTCTTCAGGCATAAACGAAATAAACGCTATTCATGTAATAACGATGAGAGTGGGTGAGAATGAAGTGCGATATTATAAGGATTCTATGTAACATCATGTCGGGATAGATCCAGAGTCAAAGCCACCTGAGTATTACAGGTGGCTTTTAAACGATTCTGAGCTGCGTTTTTACCTTAAGCTGGTTTTGAAAAACTGTTCAAACCTGGCAAAAGGGATCTTACCTGCAGCGTTGTCGTATAAGTCCACGTGGTTTGCGCCGGGGACGATCACAAGCTCTTTTTCAGTGCTGCCAACCGCTTTGTAGGCATCTTCTGCAAAATAGCGCGAGTGCGCTTTTTCACCTGTAACAATCAACACAGGAATAGTGATTTCATTTGCGTAGCTAAGCAGCGGCATATTCATAAACGACAAGGGCATCGTTGCATTCCATGCGCCATTAGAGTTAACAGAACGCCCATGGAAGCCGCGTGGCATTCTGTAATAATCAAAAAACTCTTTCAGTACCGGGTGTGGATTCGCGGGTAATGTTTCCGGCAGAATTCGCTCAGAAGCGCTTACGCTGCCATTCTTATCCACATTAATATCGTGACTACCGCGGGCGATAGTTCCGCTTTCAGCATCTTTCCAGCGCTGCTCGTTCAGGTACTGTAATACGGCACGGCGATCGGCTGTTGAATAACGGTCTTTGCCATCACCAACGCCATGTCCCATCGCCCGGCTCATGTCGTACATCACGCTGGTCGCAACTGCTTTTACGCGTGTATCCATCGCCGCCGCATTGAGTGCCATGCCTCCCCAGCCGCAAATACCGAGTAATCCAATACGATGGCGATCCACCTCTTTTTGTAATCCAAGGAAATCAACCGCCGCGCTAAAGTCCTCAGTGTTGATATCCGGAGAGGCGACATTACGCGGATAGCCACCACTTTCACCCGTGTAAGAAGGATCGAATGCCAGCGCAACAAATCCCTGTTCGGCCAGGGTCTGTGCATACAGGCCGCTTGATTGCTCTTTGACCGCACCGAAAGGACCACTTAATGCAATCGCAGCCAGTTTACGTTCGCCCCGGTTTTTGGGGATGTAAAGATCCCCTACTAATATGATCCCGTAACGGTTCTGGAATGCCACCTTGCGATGATCAACCTTATCGCTCTCTGCAAAGGTTTTATCCCATTTTTCTACCATTGAAACAGGCGAGTTCGGATTAGATGTGTCAGCATAACTCATTGTCGTAACTCCACTTAATGATACGCATAGCAGCATAGCGGGTAGCGCGGCTGTCAGCTTTCTGGTGAAAACATTCATTTAAATTCCCCTGAAAAAGAAAAGTGAGGTACCGGTTTCATACGGAGAGTACTGCTGTGCTTTGATGCAATGCGCTCATTATAGGTAGCAGAAATAGTGCTGATTAGAGGGTAAAAATTGCTAGGATTAATAGCATATTGTTATAAATGAAGGGCCGCAGCAGACATCATTTGCGGCCAGATATTCTGAGGACGCGCAAATGGCAAAACGGGAAAACTATAATGAGCTCTACTTGTTTATGCAGGTGGTGCGGGAGGGCAGTTTCACTGCAGCGGCACATCGTCTTGGACTTGCACAATCAGGCGTTAGTCGTTCTGTCCGTGAACTTGAAGAAAGGCTGGGTATACAGCTTCTGGTTCGCACTACGCGCAGGCTGTCGTTAACACAGGCAGGTGAGCAACTGTATCAGACAACAGAATCCGGATTTGATGCTTTAGATACGGGTTTTGCCACGCTGGCGTATTACCGGAATACCCCGTCCGGTACGGTACGCATCAATGCCAGCCAGCATGCTATTGATAAAGTTCTTTTACCGAAGCTGGCGCTATTTAAGCACCGTTACCCCGATATCAGGCTTGAACTCATCAGTGAAAGCCGGTTCGTCGATATTATCGCTGAGCGGTTTGATGCCGGCGTGCGGCTGGGGCCGGAGGTAGGACAGGGCATGGTCGCGGTGCGTATTACACCTGACATGGAGATGGTTGTTGTAGCTACGCCCGAGCATTTTCGTCGCTATGGCTTTCCACAAACACCGGCTGATTTAGTGATTCATCCTTGTATAGCCTACCAGTTTGCCGATGGTAGCCTTTATCAGTGGGAACTCCTTCAGGACGGTAAAAAAATAACGCACCGACCACAAGGACAGTGGGCCTTTTCTGACAGCTACATGGAAGCAAAAGCAGCCAGACTGGGGCTGGGGCTGGCTTATGTCCCGGAGGAACTGGTCGCTGATGATTTAGAGCAAGGCAATCTTATCAGGGCGTTGCCACGTTACAGCCAGCGCCTGGAAGGTTCATTCCTGTATTATCCTCACCGCAATGTGTCGCCGGCACTGAGAGTCGTCATTGATATACTGAAAATCTGAAGTTTAGCTATTTATATTCTTCGTTGTTCCGCTCTTTGTTATCGGAATAACGTCCGCTTATGGCACTAAGCGGACATTCTTACCTTCTGCATTCTTAATGTCGTCAGTTCACCCAGTCTTCCAGCACCAGGCCCGGCACCCGCTCAAACTCTCTCACATTATTCGTCACCAGAACCGCACCGGCGGCAATGGCGTGCCCGGCGATAGCCGTGTCGTTCGGGCTGATTGGCGTCCCGGCGAGGCGCAGCGCGACCTTTATATCCGTGGTCGCATCAACCGCGCCGAGGCCTTAGGACCGGTGGCACCGAAGCGCATTTCGGAGTATGTAATTGCCGAGACATCGATGCGCTGGTAGCGCAGCACTGCATGCTCCAGGCGCACGGCGGAAGGCCTTAACGCAGGACCGGGTGTCCGCTCTCATTTCGTCATCTTCCCACCTTTCGGCTCCGCCCGGGCCAGGATCAGCAACTCGGCCTGCAGGGCGCGGTTTTCTTCCCGGGCGTCCTTCAGCTCCCCCTTCGTTTCCTTCAGCTGTGCTGCCAGATGTTCGCCGGTTGCCGTCAGGCGGGCCACCTGCTCTCGCAGCGGCAGCGCCTCATCCCGCAGCTCCCGGACGTCCTGCAGCAGGCGGTCCCGCTCGGCCACCACCTCGCGCAGCACCGCCAGCTCGCTCTCCAGGGCGGTCACTTTCGCCAGGGCCTCATCCCGCTCCCGGTCGGCCTGCGCAATATCCGCGTCAGCCTGCTCGCGCGCCGCCAGGGTGACAGCGTCCGCCTGTTTCACAGCCGCCTGCCACAGCAGCCCCAGCTGGCCGGTCAGGAGCTGCGCCAGCTCCGGCGGCAGCGCCGGGGCCTGCTCGGCGCGCTGCTCCCGTTGCCGGGCGCGGAACGCGCGCATCACCGGGGAGATATGCGACAGGGAGCCGCCGCCGAGGTGGGCGCGGACCTGATCGTTGGTCGGGTTCGGGGTGCCGACGGCGATGAGGGCGGTGGCGGCGTCCTCGATACGGCGGACGGTTTCGGGTGGCAGTGTGCTCATGGTGGGCTCCGGGGAAAGTAAAGGGTCAGTGAGAGGATTTTACACGACGGGGAAAAATACACGATACAGGAAATACATATTGTACATAAAATACATTCATTACATACAATAAAATTAATACTTACATTTCTACAGTACGTACATTTCGTACTCGTTTACGCCGTCAGATCCGAAAAAAGGCAGAGCCGGATCCTTGTCCTCAGCGGGGCAGGTATAATGGATTTATAGTTTGTTACAGGTGGGTTCAAAATTCCGAGGCGGGTTAACAGGTCGCTGTAAGGAGTGGGTTCAATGTGGAAAGCTGGCCCTGTAAAAACTGTTCTGCCGGGGCATCCCTGCCGGTCACGAAGGGCGCAGAAAGCGCCCCCCACGGTTTATCATACACGGACTCAGATACCCACACCTCCCGTGCCAAAGGCCTCGCTGTGAATGCGCTCTTTTGCAATGCCCAGCGCCAGCAGGGAACGGTACTGTTCGTGCATAAACGGCACTGGCCCGCACAGATAAAAATCGGCGTCTGGCGGCAGATATTCCGCCGGTACCGCGCTGAGATCGAGCCGGCCCTGCACATGATAATCTTCCCCGAGCACCTCAGTTTCCTTCGCCTGCTCATAGGCGATAAAAATATGCAGATTACTGTTCTGCTTAGAGAGAGCCGCCAGTTCCTGGCGCAGGGCATGAACATCGGAACTGCGGGCCGCATGAAGGAAAAATATCTGCTTCCTGTCCTGAATCTGTGGCGCGTGGTCCGCTTTCAGGGAGGTATTCGGATCAGCTATTTCTGCCAGCAGATGGTGTGTCATGGACATCATGGGTGTCAGGCCGACGCCGGCACTGATAAGCACATTGTCCACTTCGGGATTTAATAAAAAGAAGTTGCCCGCCGGCGCGCTCAGTTCCACCGTGTCGCCTTCACTGACGGCATTGTGGAGGGTTGATGAGACATAACCCGGATCCTGTCCTTCCGCACGCGGATCTTCGCGTTTCACGGAGATACGCAAGTAACCGGCCCCGGGCTTGCCGGATAAGCTGTACTGTCGCGGCTGTTTCAGGCCCAGTTCAGTAACAAAGACGCGCAGCGTCACATACTGTCCCGGCCGGTAATCCGGCAGGGCCTGTCCGTCTGCGGGCGTCAGATAAAAAGAGGAGATCTCCTCGCTTTCTTTTACTTTTTTGCTAACATTAAAATCGCGCCAGCCAAGCCAGCTGCCGGGTGTGGTTCGGCGCTCATCATAAAGCCTTTTCTCGGCTCCGATAAATATGTCGGCCAGCTCCTGATACGCGGCACCCCAGGCCCCGATGAGTGGATTATCCATCGGGACGGAAAGCACTTCGCTGATGGAATGCAGTAAATTCTCACCGACAATACTGTAGTCCGGGGCCTTAATATTCAGGCTCACATGTTTATGGCAGATCAGCTCAATGACCGGCGCCAGAACCCCGGGCTCGTCAATATTCTCTGCATAGGCCAGCACCGCACCTGCCAGCGCTTTCGCCTGCGCGCCGCTGCGCTGATGACCCATATTAAAGACTTCCTGCAAATCAGGATTATTCCGTAACATCCTTTTATAGAAGTAATCCGTTAACGCAACGCCATTTTCCTTCAGTACCGGAACGGTATCTTTAACCAGTTGTTTCTGCTCTTGAGTTAGCATGCGATCCTCCGTGGGGTTTAATTCAGTAACAGTCATGGTCCTGATAAGCATAAACCATGCTGGGAAGTGTGACCCGGCGTAAAAATCCGGTACAGCCGCTGTAATCTTTCTGCCAGAAAATGGAACCGGACGCATATTTTTATACAGGGCTGATGGTGAAGATATGCGGTCCGACCGCTATGAATAAAATATGGTATAGAGTGATTTCATGTTGTCATGCACAGGGAAATGAAGATGAGGGCATTACTGGCGGAGCTGGTTGATATTATTGCGGAGCAGCATAAGTCTGAAAAGGAAGTGATTATTCAGACTGAAGCACTGAATCTGGTTGTAGCTGCCATTCTCATGCGACTGGATGACAGCGTTCGTATGCAACTGAAAAGTGAGATTGATGAGGCTTTCGCTTCACAGCATGGAGGTCACCCCTCATTTATGGATGAAACGCACATACTCCAGCGTGCTGTGGAAGAACTGTTTAATTTTCATAGGTGAATCGCCACGGGTTTAACAGACACCTCAGAGTCATTTAAGATGGCTTAAAGAGAGGTGCCCATGAGCGGTAAGCGTTATCCCGAAGAGTTTAAAACTGAAGCAGTCAAACAGGTTGTTGATCGCGGTTATTCTGTTGCCAGCGTTGCAACACGTCTCGATATCACCACCCACAGCCTTTACGCCTGAATAAAGAAGTACGGTCCGGATCCTTCCATTAATAAAGAACAGTCAGATGCTCAGGCCGAGATCCGCCGTCTCCAGAAAGAGCTGAAGCGGGTTACCGACGAACGGGACATATTAAAAAAAGCCGCGGCGTACTTCGCAAAGCTGTCCGACTGAGGTACGCCTTTATCCGTGACAACTCCTGTTGCTGGCCTGTTCGCCTGCTCTGTCGGGTGCTGGATGTTCATCCCAGTGGTTTTTACGCCTGGCTTCAGCAGCCGCATTCACAACGCCATCAGGCAGACCTGAGACTGACAGGACAGATTAAACAGTTCTGGCTGGAATCGGGATGCGTCTATGGTTATCGCAAAATCCATCTGGATCTGCGTGACAGCGGGCAACAGTGCGGAGTGAACAGAGTCTGGCGACTGATGAAACGTGTCGGGATAAAGGCTCAGGTCGGATACCGGAGCCCGCGGGCACGTAAAGGCGAGGCCAGTATCGTGTCGCCCAACAGGCTCCAGCGACAGTTCAATCCGGATGCTCCGGATAAGCGTTGGGTAACGGACATCACCTACAGTGTGCCCGGAGTTCAGGGCGGGCATGGATGCTTAAATGAACCGCGAGTCTGTCTGGAATATTGAACCGGTAACTCACGATGAGAAACCCAACAATCCCACCGGGTGTGACGGTGGAGAACCTGAGCGGCAGTGACCTGCGGCATGCCCGCAGGGTGATGTAACCCGCTGACAACGGGGATTGAGGCGAGATCACTAAGCCGAGATGATCCTCAAGGTTAAGTACTGAAAGGCTGAAGAACATGAACCCGTTAATCCGCCTCTGTGGGTTGAAAACGTCACCACGGCCTACGTGATCTGACAGGCCGTGCAGGAGGAACTGGCAGTGATACGTAAGCACTGCCGGTCGAAGGTGTTTTGACATGTATGCGAAACACCGGGGCAGCAGCGTCTATCACGCTTGCGTTGCTGACTTCTGCCAACTTGCGGCAAGCAAGGATAAAGAGTGCGACGGGCAGCCTCCTCAGTATGCCTGAGTCCAGGCAGGTAAACCGGGGAAGGTCAGCGACGGATGTTAAGGGGGCATGGCTCCGATGACGCGCTGGCTGGCGGAGCTTCCGTAGTAGTCCGCGATGGGGAAAGCCCATTACATGGCGAAGGGAAGCAGTTTGAATGTGTTTGCGACGTGAATTAACTGACCTAACGAGGTGAAGACCTTTGATAATCAGCGAAATGCAACGCAAGCTTGCCACATGGGCAGCCACCGATCCGTCCCTACGGATTCAACGGCTGCTGCGTCTGATAACACAACCAGAATGGCTGGCTGAAGCGGCGCGGATCACGCTTTCATCAAAGGGGGCCCATACCCCCGGCGTTGATGGCGTGAACAAAACAATGCTACAGGCCAGACTGGCTGTTGAGCTGCAAATCCTCAGGGATGAATTACTCTCAGGCCACTACCAGCCCTTGCCCGCCAGACGGGTTTACATCCCTAAAAGCAACGGCAAACTGCGACCACTGGGTATCCCCGCGTTGCGGGATCGTATTGTTCAGCGGGCCATGCTGATGGCGATGGAGCCGATATGGGAGAGTGATTTTCATACGCTCTCATATGGCTTCCGGCCTGAGCGCAGTGTCCACCACGCGATCCGCACGGTGAAATTACAGCTCACAGACTGTGGTGAAACCCGGGGACGCTGGGTGATTGAAGGCGACCTGTCCAGTTACTTCGACACCGTACATCATCGACTGCTGATGAAGGCTGTACGCCGCAGGATCAGTGACGCACGTTTCATGACTCTGCTGTGGAAAACCATCAAGGCGGGACATATCGATGTCGGTCTCTTTCGGGCGGCCAGTGAAGGTGTACCACAGGGCGGTGTTATATCGCCGCTATTATCGAACATCATGCTGAATGAGTTCGATCAATACCTGCATGAGCGCTACCTGAGCGGGAAAGCCAGAAAAGATCGGTGGTACTGGAATAACAGTATCCAACGGGGCCGAAGTACGGCGGTCAGAGAAAACTGGCAGTGGAAACCCGCGGTGGCGTACTGCCGCTATGCCGATGATTTTGTCCTCATCGTCAAAGGCACCAAAGCACAGGCGGAAGCCATCAGGGAGGAGTGTCGGGGTGTGCTCGAAGGCAGTCTGAAACTCAGGCTGAACATGGATAAGACTAAAATCACCCATGTTAATGACGGCTTTATCTTTCTGGGGCACAGGATCATTCGCAAACGCAGTCGTTATGGCGAGATGCGAGTGGTCTCAACGATCCCGCAGGAGAAAGCCAGAAACTTCGCCGCATCGCTGACAGCACTGTTATCAGGCAACTACAGTGAAAGCAAAGTCGATATGGCTGAACAACTCAACCGAAAACTGAAAGGCTGGGCCATGTTCTATCAGTTCGTTGATTTTAAGGCCAAAGTCTTCAGTTATATCGACCGTGTCGTGTTCTGGAAGCTGGCTCACTGGCTGGCCCGCAAATACCGTACAGGTATCGCTTCCCTGATGAGGTGGTGGTGTAAATCACCGAAACCGGGTCAGAGCAAAACGTGGGTTTTATTTGGTAAAACCAATCACGGCAAGCTCAGCGGCGAAATACTGTACCGGTTGGTGGGGCAAGGCAAGAAGCTGTTCCGCTGGCGGCTACCCGAAGGTAATCCCTATCTGAGGACGGAGACCAGAAACACGTATACATCGCGCTTTACAGAAGTGGCAATGGCGTTCGCCAGCATTTAAATGGAGAGCCGGATGCGCTGAAAGGTGCACGTCCGGTTCGGGGAGGAGAGGCAGGGAAATAGTCCGACTACGCCCTGCCTCTTACTCTACTCAGGACCCGCGAAGGCTGGCTGTATCTTGCCGTGGTTGTTGATCTGTTCTCACGCAAAATTATCGGCTGGTCCATGCAATCCCGGATGACAAAGGACATTGTCCTGAACGCACTGCTGATGGCTGTATGGCGCCGTAATCCCCAAAAACAGGTGCTGGTTCATTCGGATCAGGGCAGTCAGTACACAAGCCATGAGTGGCAGTCGTTCCTGAAATCACACGGCCTGGAGGGCAGCATGAGCCGTCGCGGTAACTGCCATGATAATGCGGTTGCAGAAAGCTTTTTCCAGTTGTTGAAACGCGAACGGATAAAGAAAAAGAGCTACGGAACGCGGGAAGAAGCCCGCAGTGATATTTTTGATTACATCGAAATGTTTTATAACAGTAAGCGTCGGCATGGTTCCAGCGATCAGATGTCACCGACAGAATATGAAAACCAGTATTATCAACGGCTCGGAAGTGTCTAGATTATCCGTGGCGATTCAGATAGTAGTATGTACAAAAGGGCGAGAAAAGGCAGGGAGATTAATTCCCTGCCTTTTTTATTATTTAATTAAGAAGTCATCAATATTGCCGCCGTTGGCAGCGTGTTCAGCCAGAACTTTTGGTGTACGGCCCTGGCCAGTCCATGTTTTAGTTTCACCGTTTTCATCGGTGTACTGGTATTTGGCCGGACGTGCTGCACGCTCTTTTTTAGGTTTTGTCTGGCCGGTGGAGTATTCAAGCAACTCTGACGGGTCAATACCATCATCCAGCATCAACTGGCGCAACTTATTCAGCTTCTCTGTACGTTCCGAAATCTCGTTACGTTTTGCTTCTTCTTCATCACGACGTTCCGAAACGATGACATTAAACTTCTCCAGAATGTCTTCCAGAGTTTCGAGAGGCAACTCACGCGCCTGAGCTCGCAGTGAACGGATGTTATTTAGTGTTTTCAGTTCTTCAGACATTTTAGCTCCAGAGAGTAGTAATCATAATCTCAGTTGATTATGAAACATTAAAAAATAAAATCAACAGAAAGCCGACTGAATTAATGAACAATGTCGAACGGCTTCACTTCTTTATGTTACTTAAAATGAATGAACTGCGCTTGAAGAGCTTCTGAGATATTGAGGCTTGTTATACGAGTAGTAACAGTCGCATGTAATCCATACCTGATAGATGGAAACGATACTTAAAGATGAAAGACAGGCAGGAATTTACCCGGCATATTTATGATAAGGAAAAGTTGGAAATTCAAAATTAGTTACAAAATCCTTAGGGCAACTCATACAACACGCCTGGTTTAAAAAGCATCAACCCTGACTACTTGAGAGTGTTTTGATAAGCGTGGGTCAGGGGTAAGGTTAACCCTTATATGAAGATAAACTGAGTTCAGCTTTAATGTAAGGTATTCGCTGATGGTGGCTATGGCGAGCATAATGCTGAGACAGGGCAATTTTGATCGTAGATAAATAAACGCACCCGGTTAAAGTTTTACTTACCATTGCAGTAGTAGTGGTTTACCGGGTGCGCATATTTTATGCTCTCTGTCGGTTACTTTGTGTTAAGCGGATTCATTTTTGCGAATCTTCTCATTTTCACGGCTTTCCTTTAAAAGCTCGTCAATCACACGTTCCGTTATTTTTTCCACGGCCTCGCTTCTTGAGAGACCTTCCATATCCGCAAGCCTGTCTATCTTCCGCAGTATTTTCATACGCAGCGATAAAGAGACCGCTGTTTTTTTATCTTTATCCAGAATGACGCGGCCACCTGACTCTGTGCTTTTCAGTTCGGCATTCTTTGCCAGATCATCACTCATCCGTCGCAGCGTTTTTTTATCAAGGTTACCCGGCGTGATCATCTGGTAAGAGTGACTGGCCTTGCTGTACTTTATTTCTGCTGAATAGTCTTCCCTGAGTGCTTTAAGGGCCCGTGTCAGGGTTGGCTCTGAACATTCCAGGCTGGTGATGATATCGGCGGCAGGAACCGGTTTCCCGGTGCCCAGTAAATTAGCCAGAGTGAAAATGCGGACCTGTCGCGTATTGAGTTGCATCGTTAGTTAAAGCCTGCGTCAAAAAAAAGTGGTTCAATTGCCTGAAAGATAAATGTCGTGCTCATCTTTCTGATAACCGGATAGTCTCCCAGCGCTTCCACCGGATCCACATGCTCTATCCCGGCAAAATTAATCGATGCCATCTGTGCTCTGCTGAATTTGCATGACAGGATGTATTCGTCTTCAAGATACCCGGTCCGTTTACTGATGCGCTGGGTAAAACCTGAGACCACCACGTAGTCAAAGGGTAGTGTATGCAGGGCAATACCGGCCAGGCGCAACAGGCACCCATGAACATGGCGTGCGTAATTTTCTCGCTGTACTTTTTGCGTCATGGCCTTTTCGGTGATTTCTGTACCGCGGGCATTCACACCGTAAGATTTATCAGGCATGTCTTCTATCTCAGGCAGATCGACATCGAGCCAGACCGTGGACTGTTCAGGTTTGACTTCGAACGTCACCAGAGTTTCCCGCGGCCACTCAGTTTGCGCCAGAACCTCACCCAGTCGGGACTCAAAGAAGGCGCTGTCCATCGCAAACTGGTCGCGGGCTTCAGCCTGCGATGCGATCAGCCTGCTTTCATGCTCCTTAGCCTCGAATTGCCAGTTGGCATACTGTTCAGCCCAGGCGGTGCGCTGCTGCTGATAGCGATGCTGGCGGAGCGTATTTTCTCGTTCCGTATCAGCCAGCGTCTGCTGCCACTGATTCCTGAGCTCCTCAAGTCGCTCTGCACGTGCCGCATCGGATTCAAACCATTTGCCAAAAAATCCTGCACCTGTGCTCTCATCCGGTTGCTCCGGTAAGGGCATTAACTCGGGTTTCGCCGGACGTACCGGCGCCGGTACCAGCCAGGGTTTCTGTCGACTGGCCAGATACTCTGTTTCCAGTTCGGACCAGCTGATGCCCCGGCGGGGATCCGGAGTCAGCTCATGGATATTGGCAATACTGCTCACAACAGACATCAGTGCGTCCACTTCCTGTTCGAGCTCCAGCCGCAGAGAAGGATCGGGTTGTGCGCTGCGGGCAGTACGTGAGCGGGCTGAGTTATCCAGTCTGGTGCGATAACTCAGCCCGGTACCCGGCAAACCCAGGTTGGCATAAGTGCCCCGGCTACCAATGGATACGGACGCCCCCCGCGGTCCTACGCTGAGACTCGGTGCGCCGTTACTTAAGTTCAGCCGTACGCCGGGAATGATGTTGATCGTTTTACGAAATCGAAATCCCATTACGACATCCTCAGTTTTTCTGTGACAGTGGCATAAGTCTGATAGCCTCTGCGCTTTGTTCCGGGATCATGCCATATATCCGTGCTCGTTCCAGGATGCTTGCTGCCCAGCGGCGATGCGTTGCCGGTTCGCACATCGCGCCCTGCGATTTGAATACAGCCTGAGTGGAGTTGAGGATCCGGAGCGCATCCGAATGTTCCCCAGCTGACACCTTCAGTGCGTTTTCGATAACATCAATCTGAGCGGGGTGGATGGCCGTTTTACCCACCAGCCCATGCGCCATATCAAGCGCCAGCTCACGCGCCATAATGTCATGATCGTCAATGTGCTCACAGACCGGCGCCGTCAGCGCAAAATCACGCGGACCGAATACTGACACCAGCATTTTAATCACGTAGCCCATAGGTCCGTCGTAAAGGGTCAGATTCCGCGGCCGTCTCAGCGAGACCACATTCATCAGGTCATTCCCGCCGATACGCAGGGCAATGATCCGCTCAAGGCATGGATGAGAAAGTAGCTTTTCCGCAAGTTCACGCATCCGGACGACATCAAACACATCGTCGGTTTCAAGGGTCGGCATAAGACAAAGGTGCGTGTCTGCCATTGCCGCCCACCATTCCGGCAACGAGGCCAGAGTGAATTTTGGAAGTACAAAACCGTCAACGGCGCTCAGGTCGACATTCTGAACCAGCCATTGCCCCATTTCCGTATGTCGCGGACGAATAAACACCAGCGGCCAGTCCTGGTTACCGGCGCGTAATTTTTCCTGACTCAGGCGCTGCAGCAGCTGTCTCAGATTTTCCAGCGCCCGCGGGATATCTGTTTCGCTGACCGCGTCCTCCAGACAAATGACCAGCGAGCGAAGTCCCGGGATCTTGCCGTCCAGGATAGCCCCTTCAATATCGTAACGGGTTGCGGGCATGTACAGCGTGGCGCCAAGATTCCAGGGCGAGAGGCGATTTTTCATCAGAGCACCTTTTTAATAATGGTCACGGCCCGGTACTGGCCAAGTGCATCACCCATTTCGGTAACGATGATCCCTTTATCGCGAGCCAGGCCTACCAGTAACTCGACATCCGGATCGCTGACTGAGCGTACAAACACATGATCGGGTACCCGGCGTAATACGGCGCGGGTTGCTTCAGCGATACCCGGTTTAATCCGGTTGATGCTGTCGACCGCATACCTGTCAGCAAGGAGGGTGATCACATCACGACTCTTCTGCCACAGGCCGGTATTCGCTGCCATATTCCAGTCGAGACCGGGTAAAGCCGCGGGATCGAGTTTTTCGCGATAAGCTGCAACCGTCCCGACCAGCGAGCGGCTGCATTCGTACTCATTCAGATGTTCGCACACGACGCAGCCGTGTAACCCTTCAGTAGTCCATACAGAGCGTGAAATAAGGCCTGATACCGGCGCCCCCATAATCCCGAACGGGATCAGCCAGTCATCATCGCCTGCCGCCAGCCAGGCGCAGCCACACGGGTCAGCGAGCACCACAAGGCGGGGGTGTTCCGGATAACCGCTGCGTCCTTCCAGTGAGCGAACCAGTTGACCCGTGATCGCGCCTTTACCGGTCCAGCCATCAACGAACACAATGCCCTGTGTGCCATGACGGGATTCAATGATATCCAGGGCAGCGGTATCGATGCCGCGATCACGAATGATGCTGATCCCGTAGTGGAAGGATGTTTTTCCCATGTCCCGCAGCGCCTGATGCAGCATCACGCCCAGCGGCACACCGGCCCGGACGAGACTTGCCAGAATAATGGGTTCATCACTAAAGCGGTTGGCCAGTTCGCGGGCAAGTTGTGTTACCTCGCGTGCCAGTCGGGCCGCGCCACGATCCAGTGCGCGTGAGAATAAATCCAGATGCCAGGAGGTAGGGGCAGGCTCCTGGCTCAGCATGTCAGAATAATGCTTTTTGCCGGACTGGATCAGCGCCTCTTTTTGGTCAACCGGCGTCATTTCCATGTCAATGGGTTTGAGCAGGAACTGGACATCACTGGCGTCGTAAGAGCCCGAAAAAGGAATGAGTGGCTGCATCTTACTGTTCTCCAAAAATTTTCATCGAGACGGCTTCAGCGAACTGGCTTTGACGCGGGATCCCGTACCAGCTGCAGAGCTTCATAAAGCGGTGATCGCTAAGGCTGTCACCGAGCCCAATCACCGGGAATACACCGCGCTCGGCACGTAATTTGTTCAGCAACCAGGTGACGGCCAGACCTTTTTCCACGGGGTGAGGAAGCCAGGCAACATTGTTGCTGTTACGGTGGATATAGAAGTCCGCGACCGGGAATACCGCTTCAATCTCGTCTGCAATGGCATACAGCTCATCAAGCCGTGTGCTGTCGCGGTGCTTCATCACCAGATAGACGGGCGTGCCGTCATATTCATAGTTGAGTCGCGCCCAGGCATTAATGCCTCTGGCTTCCATCATCTCTGTGATGGCACGTTGCATGGAGATAAGCCTCTCTTCGTACTGCGCCAGGCTCTGCAACATGTGCGCTTTCCAGTCCTCGTCAGGCTGACCCTGTGGGTTCAGAATAACGGCGCCATGGGTTGTAATCGCCCAAGAGCGGAAGGGGATCTGCACGCGGCTGATTTCTTCAGTGCCGCGGGCCGTCACCGGAATAAGTTCAGCCTGCTCCAGTAACCAGTCCACCAGCATGGACTGCTCTTCAGTCATGAAGCTGCGTGGCGCTAAACTTCTGTCCAGCGCTCCGGTTTTAAAGGGCTCCAGCGCGAGCTCATCCACCATTTTGCGTCGGGTCTGGAAGAGGGTGTCATCAAGGTCACTCAGGACAACGGGTTTATTCATAGCTAATAATCTCCACACTGGCGGCTACTCCGGCCAGCGTCTTCATCAGGTGACTGTCCACGCTGGCCGCTGGCGTCTCGGTGCAAAGCAGAACGCGATCAAACCGCTGGTGCGCAACGTTGTATAAAAAGTTGGGAATGCCAAGACCGTAGTTATCCGTGAAGGCAATGGCCGACTGAATAGCGAAGCCTGTGGCTATCGGTGATCGGGTAGTGGAACTGTAAAACGCATCCGCACCGGCCGCGGCCAGACGCTCAGCAAGCAGGAACGGTTCCCACACAAATTCACCTGTGCCCAGCACCAGCACACGTTCTCCCGGTGAGGTGGTGATATTGCGCCCCAGGTCATTAGCGGGCGCCGTCATCCCCAGTCGGCCCCAGGACTGTTTGCCGGTGATGGGGAAGTTACCGCGGGAAGTCACATTCACCGCTGGCATCACCGGGACGGGCGCGTCCGGGAGGGGTTCCCACTGCCATGCACCACTGACCAATGACAGCGTGCGCACCGGCAAAGGACAACGCGTTTCCAGCGCATCACCACTCCAGTCGGTGAGTGTGACAGCCACAACCTGCTCCAGCTGTGGCAACCGGCCAGTATTGCGCAATGCCGCAAGGAGATTGATGAAGGTGTTACCGGTTGTGGCTTCATCATCAATCAGAACCAGGGTTCGCGCTTCGGTCACTCTGCGGCGCATTTCCACATCAGCGGGCAGGTAGATCAGATGATCTGTCGCATGGCTGTGCTCTTCCTTAAATTCACACAGCAGTTCACCGTCCTGAGGATGGCGCGTTGAGGTCAGGTAAACGGAATCCGCGTACTGGTGGCGAAGTTCATCAAACACGCCAGCCCCGAGACCTACCGCAGTCTCGGCCATCCCGATAAACAGCACAGGTCCGGGAACAGACGCCGGAAACTGGCGGGCCAGACGCTGATATGCCTGACGCATTGTCGAAGGGGGAACCGGAATATGCCTGCCCAGCACTTTGCTGACAAAGAGAAAAGCACGTTTCGGGTTACGACGTTCAGCAATATCAAAAAGATCGTTAAGGGACATCTCGCCCCGGGCGCGTGTAACCTGAATCGTTCCGCACGACAATGCACGTCGATAAACAGTGTCTTCGTTCAACAGTGACATAGTGAGCCTTAATTAAGACGGTTGGTGAGGTCAGTTGGATAGACGATGACATCGGTAATGGATCGCACCGTTGCAGGCTTGAAGGAAACCATCTCGTTATCCATCACTTCATTTTTCGACATCAGGCCCAGCTGGTGGAAGGCAAACAACCCCGGCAGATTTACGCCGCTGCGCAACGTGTATCCAATCCCACCTGACGGACGCATGTTCGTTTCAAGCAGCACTGGCCTGCCGTTGTGGTCATTACGCGTCTGCACATTGATGAGGCCGTCCGCGTTCATAGCCCGGGCACAGTTACAGGCCAGCTCGTATGCTTCGCCGCAGTTGACAAGATACTGAAGCGCACCTTCTTTGCGACGTCCCACCGCAGCAAGGACTTCACCCTTGTGCGCCAGAATATCGACAGAATATTCGGGTCCAGGCAGATACGGCATCAAAACAAGGGGGGTAAACGACTTAGCGGCGCTCAGCGCTGCAATATACTGGCCGGGGTTCACGATCCGGTTGTCCGGGTTGTTGAATACCGCCATGGAGGAGGCCTCGTCATCGAAACGCCAGAATCCCATGCCATAAATACCCGTGACGGGTTTGACACAAAGCGGAGTATCCGCAAAAGGAGGATTAGCGAGATGGTCCTGCAGCGCCGAAATCGAGTTGATACGTACAGAAGGGACGACCGGCAGTCCACATTGCTGCATAAAGTCAGCGAAAGTAACTTTATCGTCGGCAAGCTTCAGCCAGTCAGAAGCCGTCGCGCCAGTGGTGAGCGTAGCGCCCGACGCTTCGATTGCAGCCCGATGTTGTTCGAACCACTGACAATTTCGTCCCGTATGAACAGCATTAATCCCATGTTTCCCGATAGTGTCGAGAATGAAAGCAAGGCGACTTTCCGGGTCAGAGGGCTCGATTAGCGCGTGGTCAGCAACGGCAAGTAATTCATTACGTTCATGACGATGAGAGGCATAAACAATAATATTAAAGTTATTAATTTTAGCGAAAGACTTCATTCCCTGAATAATATCACGCTGTGATGAAAGTCCTTCCATAAGCCAAATTTTGTTTTTCATTTTTAATTTATTACCTGATAAATTCAAGCTGTTAAGGCGGTTATGAGAGTCTAAGAATCTCTTTAGATGATGTCAATCATAATATGATTGTTAAATGCGGGTATTTTCAACGCTGTGACTGTGATCAGGCTGGGGATTTTTACACTTATATTTCAGTTATTTGAAAGGAATAAACACGTAGCAATGTAGCGAAAATACAGCCCTGGTTCAAAAAACCCTAAAAATTTGCTCTTGCCTCACAACTTCATCATGATATGATTTTTTACGTTAGTGGATAAACGTTATCTCTGGGTTAACTTTCTCATCACCATTTAAGGAAATAAATATGGTTTCATTAAGCAAGAATCAGACGGTTTCACTCACTAAACAATCTTCGGCACTCAGCCAGCTTCAGTTTGGCCTTGGCTGGGATCCAATCAAGAAAAAGGGGCTGCTGGGCGGGTTGTTTGGCGGCAGTGGCTCTATCGATCTGGATGCCGGATGTGTCCTGATGGACAGCGCCGGAAACAAAATCGACACCGTCTGGTTCCAGCAGCTGAAATCCAAATGTACGGCTGTTGTTCACAGCGGCGACAACCTGACGGGTGAAGGCGATGGTGATGATGAAGTGATCAATGTCTATCTGAGCAAGCTGCCTGCAAATGTCGAGTACCTGGCCTTCACCGTGAACAGCTTCCGTGGTCAGTCGTTCAACGATGTTGATAATGCATTCTGCCGTGTAGTTGACCAGGCCAACAAAGAACTGGCCCGTTATCAGCTGACAGAGCAGGGCGCGCACACCGGCATCGTTATTGCGTCCCTGCGTCGTAATAATGGCAACTGGGATTTCACGGCTCATGGCCACGCATGCCGCGGTCGTACGATTGCCGATATGCATGCCGATATCGTTTCGACGGTGGTCCGCTAATGAACCTGACGCCGGGGGGCAATGCCCCCGTACCATCACAGGAGCTCCGGGTTCGGATCACCTCAGGTGGACCGGTTGACGCCTCAGCGTTTCGTCTTTATGCAGACGGAAAAGTGCAGGGTGATGCGGATATGGTCTTCTACGGCCAGCTGCGCAACGATGATGGCACTGTCAGCCTGGTGAGTGAGGGGCAGTATTCAACATTTACTGTCGCGCTTAACCGGCTGAAGACCGATGTCCAGAAAATTGCCTTTACCGTTACCTGTGACGGTGGGCAGACCGTTGCTGGTCTTCGCAATCTGTCTATTGACGTAGAGCAGGGTGCAACCCGTCTGGTTAGCGGCGTCGTGGATTTAACGGGCCGTCAGGAAGCTGCGCTCATTCTGGGTGAATTCTATCGTCGTAATAATGACTGGAAATTCCGCTTTGTTGCTCAGGGTTTCAATGGCGGACTAAAGCCGCTGGCGGAACACTTTGGTGTTGATATCGCAGACTCACCAGCACCAGCACCAGCACCGACAACGGCGCCGTCTACCGTTACGCCACCAGCACCTGCGCCAGCTGCAAATAAAGTAAACCTGAGCAAGGTTTCCCTGACAAAAGAGAAACCAGCAATCAGCCTTGCCAAACGCGATAACTTCGGGGAGATCCGTATCAATCTCAACTGGAATCGCGCAAGCGGTAGCTCAGGACTAAGGGGCATGTTTGGTTCCAAAGGGATTGATCTGGATCTGGGTGCCTTTGTAGAGCTGGAAGACGGTTACAAATCGGTAATACAGGCGCTGGGTAATGCCTTCGGTGATTATCATGACGAACCTTACGTTCAGCTGCAGGGCGATGATCGTACTGGCGACAATGCTTCAGGTGAATGGCTGCACATCAACGGCCGCGAATGGAAGCACGTTCGTGAGGTCCTGATCTATGCCTTCATTTACGAAGGTGCGGCCAGCTGGGATAAAACGGATGGGATCGTCACAATCCATGTTCCGGATCAGCCGCCTATTGAAACCCGGCTGACAGAGGGTGATAACCGTCGCACCTTGTGTGCGATTGCCCGTCTTGTCAACGAAAATGGCGCCATCAGGGTGGAGCGAATCAACCAGTATTTTAAAGGTCAGTCTGAAATGGACAAGGCCTTTAACTGGGGCTTTCGCTGGAGCGCCGGTTCCAAATAACGTCACATCAAAGGATTTAACCATGAGTTTTTTCGACAAAGTAAAAGGTGCGCTCAATTCAGGGCGCGACGAACTGACCCGTCAGGTCGGCCGTTTCAAAAATAAGAAGTTCATGCAGGGTACAGTCGCTGTCTGCGCCCGTATTGCTGCCGCCAGTGACGGCGTAAGCTCGGAAGAAAAACAGAAAATGATGGGTTTTCTGCGTGCTTCCGAAGAACTGAAGATTTTCGATACCAATGAAGTTATCGAGTTCTTCAACAAACTGGTTTCAAGTTTCGATTTCGATGTCGAGATTGGTAAAGGTGAAACCATGAAGTACATCCTGGCGCTGAAAGATCAGCCTGAAGCCGCACAACTGGCATTACGCGTGGGTATTGCTGTTGGTAAAAGCGACGGCAACTTTGACCAGGATGAGAAAGCAGCCGCACGTGAAATCGCAGTCGCGCTCGGCTTTGATCCGGCTGAATTCGGCCTCTGAGTTACATCCTTTAAAGGTAAATTATGGTTTCGACACATATTGGTTTTCCGGTTGAGACAGTCACAGTGTTTATTGCGCTGTCACTCGGTGCCATTTTCATTGACCTGTTCATGCACCGTCATGACAAGCCAATTTCACTGAAAAGTGCCGCGCTGTGGTCCGTTTTCTGGGTCATTGTCGCGATGGCATTTGCCGGGTTCCTGTACATCCATCACGGTGCTGAAGTCGCGAGCCTGTTCGTCACCGGCTATGCACTAGAAAAGGTGCTTTCTGTCGACAACCTGTTCGTGATGATGGCCATTTTCTCCTGGTTCTCGGTACCGGATCGTTTCCGTCACCGTGTGCTCTACTGGGGCATTATTGGCGCCATCGTCTTCAGGGGCATTTTTGTGGCCATCGGTGCTGGCCTGCTGAGCCTGGGGCCGTATGTTGAAGTGGTATTCGCCCTCATTGTCGCCTGGACGGCTGTCATGATGCTCAGAAGTGGCGGTGATGAAGAGGAAGTCGAAGACTATTCGCAGCATCTTGCATACCGGATGGTTAAACGCTTCTTCCCGATCTGGCCAAAACTGCAGGGTCACGCTTTCCTTCTGTCTCAGAAAGAAGTGGATGCCGAGCTGGCAAAACCTGAAAACAAAGATGTGACCATCGGTCGCGGTAAGAAAGCATGGCGCTATGCCACGCCGCTGATGCTCTGTGTGGCAGTAGTGGAGCTCTCCGATGTCATGTTTGCGTTTGACTCGGTACCGGCCATCATTGCCGTCAGCCGTGAGCCACTGATTGTCTACAGTGCCATGATGTTTGCTATCCTGGGCCTTCGTACCCTGTATTTCGTACTCGAAGCCCTGAAGCAGTATCTGGTGCATCTGGAAAAAGCGGTGATCGTGTTGCTGTTCTTCATCGCAGCCAAACTGGGGCTGAACGCAACAGACCATATCTGGCACCACGGGTATAATATTGCGGCCACCACCAGCCTGTACGTCGTGCTGGGTGTCCTGGCCGTCGGGATCATTGCAAGCGTCATGTTCCCGGGCAAACCAGAAACAGAGGGAAAGGAGAGCTAATCTCCTGAGAATTTCACTAATTCCATAACTAATGCATGAGGCTGAACTATGAGTGTTTCTCTTTCGAAAGGCGGTAACGTATCCCTGAGCAAAGCCGCTCCAACCATGAAAAATGTTCTGGTTGGTCTGGGCTGGGATGCACGTTCTACTGACGGGCAGGACTTCGACCTGGATGCGTCCGCATTCCTGCTGAATGCGAACGGCAAAGTGCGAAACGATGCAGATTTCATTTTCTATAACAACCTGAAGTCAGCTGACGGCTCTGTTACCCATACCGGTGATAACCGTACCGGTGAAGGCGATGGCGATGATGAATCCCTGAAAATCAAACTGGATACTATCCCGGCCGACGTGGACAAAATTGTGTTCGTGGTGACCATCCATGATGCACAGGCCCGTCGTCAGAGCTTTGGCCAGGTGTCCGGCGCGTTTATCCGCCTGGTGAACGACGATAACCAGACTGAAGTCGCTCGTTACGATCTGACTGAAGATGCCTCCACAGAAACCGCCATGCTGTTTGGCGAACTGTATCGTCACAATACCGAATGGAAGTTCCGTGCGGTCGGCCAGGGTTATGCCGGTGGTCTGTCTTCCGTGTGTGCCCAGTACGGCATTAACGCGTCCTGATAAAAGTCGCTTTTCTGTCCCCGGGCTGTTCATTCAGCCCAAACCCTAATTAATAGCAGGAGCTTAACAATGGCAGTTTCTCTCGTTAAAGGCGGTAACGTATCCCTTACTAAAGAAGCACCAACCATGAACGTAGCGATGGTTGGTCTGGGATGGGATGCGCGTGTCACTGACGGCCAGCCATTCGACCTGGATGCGTCTGTGTTCGCGGTAGGTGATGACGGTAAAGTGCTTTCTGATCAGCACTTCATTTTCTTCAACAACAAAACCAGCCCTGACGGCGCCGTGGAACACCAGGGCGACAACCGTACTGGTGAAGGTGATGGCGATGATGAGTCGGTCAAAATTGATCTGACCAAAGTGTCAGCTGACATCAAAAAACTGGTGTTCGCCGTGACCATCTATGACGCTGAAGTCCGTAAGCAAAACTTCGGCATGGTGAGCAACAGCTTCATGCGTGTCTATAACAATGACAACGCCGCGGAGATCGCACGCTTCGATCTGTCTGAAGACGCATCCACCGAAACCGCTATGATCTTTGGCGAACTGTACCGCCATGGCGCCGAATGGAAATTTAAAGCCGTAGGCCAGGGTTTTGCCGGTGGATTATCGGCACTGGCTTCCCAGCACGGTGTTAATATCTAATAATAATTACATACTCAACCCCGGTGCTGTCACCGGGTTTTTTTATAGGTGTCAGCACATGGCAAAGAAAAAAAATGAAGGCAGTGGTGAAATGTTCATACTGTTTTTCATCGTAGCTGCATGTTTACTATTTCTTCCATTTCTAATTTTTACAGCTAATCGGTATCGTAAGCTTAAACGAAAGTACAATGCGATGCCTAACCTCCAGCGCGTTTACGATGTAAAGCTGATATTCACAAACTTTGCTGCGGTTGTTTTGTTGGTTGCTTTAATAGCTCTCTGTCTTTTCTTGTTCACATATTACATAACTGCATATATTTACCCCGAAGCTCTACCATATGTCATGCTCACATTGTTAATTGCTTTCCCGATTGCAATGTTCTGGCCATTAAAAAAGGCGGCTGAATACATCGCGATTGATTATATGGGCGTCATTTTCAATGATAACGACGGTACAATGATTTTTCCGGCAGACAGTGGTAATCAATCTTTAAGCGACATTGTACGACTGAGATTTTTGCACCGCATCTCAGAGCAGGATATTATCTCTATCAGCAGGATCACCAGCGTAACCCGTGAAAAAGGTGTGAAGTTCTTCATTCATGGAGATTTTGGTTCACGACTATTTTATTTTTCGAGTAAGCAAAAGCGTGACGAATGCCTTTCAGCGCTGCAGGCCAGAACCCGCGTAAAGGGTGGCAGAGACTACGGTTACTAAACAAGGAACAGAAGCCATGCAATTACAGTCAGGTCAGAATATCTCTCTAACTTCATCCTCTATCACGCTCAACCTGCGATATCCGGTGCGCCCGGGTTTTCGCGGCGAACCCGATACCTGCGTTTTTATGCTCAACGCACAGGGTAAGGTGAGCGGTGATAACGATTTCATCTTTTTTAATAATCTGAGTTCACCGGAGGGCGCCGTTAAACTGACTCCCGGGACACAGCAATCAAGCGTGCATATTGAACTTAACCGCGTTTCATCGGCTGTTCAGAAAATTGCCTTAACTCTGGTCATCGACGGCAGCGATACCATGACCGGCCTGCAGCAGCTGAGCCTGCAGGCACCCGGCATCGCATCCTTCGAACCGGAAACAGCAGGGCGCAGCGAGAAAGCCATTATCGTGGCGGAGGTCTATCGCCATAACGGCAACTGGAAGCTCCGGGCCCTTGGCCAGGGATTCAATGGCGGGCTTGAGCCGCTTGCCGTCAGCTACGGTGTAGACGTGTCATCTCCAGCCCCGGCACCGGCACCATCACCGGCTCCACAACATACAGCAGCTCCGGTAATCAGTCTGGAGAAAAAGCTGGAGAAACAAGCCCCACGTCTGGTCAGCCTTGCGAAAAAAGCGACCGTCAGCCTGACCAAACACAAGCTTAATACGCTCCAGGCGAGCGTAGCGTTCGTGCTCGATGCATCTGGCTCAATGAGCGGAGAGTTTTCAAGAGGGCATGTGCAGTCTGTACTGGATCGCATCGCTGTTCTTGCCGTTCAGTTTGATGATGATGGTGAAATGGATCTTTGGGGCTTTGCTGAAAAGCACCGGAAATACCAGAATGTCACGCTGAGTAATCTCGATAATTATGTCGAAACCATTCAGGGTAGTGGCAAACGTTCAAGGTGGGAATTATTGCCGGGCCTCGGCGGTGTGAATAATGAGCCTCCGGTCCTCGAAGAGATTGTTGATTACTACCGTGACAGCAAATTGCCTGTTTATGTCGTGTTTATCACTGATGGTGGAATCAGTAAAACAAAAGCGATAAAAGATGCTATTCGTCGATCCGCAAATTACCCAATCTTCTGGAAATTTGTGGGCCTTGGTGGTTCGAATTATGGCATCCTGAAAAACCTTGATGATTTTACTGATCGCAAAATCGATAATACGCACTTCTTTGCCATGGATAATTTCGCCAGTGTCAGCGATGAAGACCTTTATGATAATCTTCTGGAAGAATTTCGAACGTGGATTGATGAAGCTAATTTAAAGAGCATTCTGTAATTTAATAGAGCTTCCTAATTGGCAGAATTGCCATGTTCTGCCATGATCAAATTTTTGAGCGTCTTTGATGTTTAGACGTTAGCAGGAATTAAAGGTGATAGCTTATTTCGCATTGTCGAAATCCACTTTTCTTATGAGAAATGATGCGTTAAAGGATTTTAATATTATGTACAGGCTTGATGATGTATTTGCCTGTATTAGTAATATAATACAGCACAACAAATCAGATTATACAACTTTTGGGTGATGCTGCCAACTTACTGATTTAGTGTATGATGGTGTTTTTGAGGTGCTCCAGTGGCTTCTGTTTCTATCAGCTGTCCCTCCTGTTCAGCTACTGACGGGGTGGTGCGTAACGGCAAAAGCACCGCCGGACATCAGCGCTATCTCTGCTCTCACTGCCGTAAAACATGGCAACTGCAGTTCACTTACACCGCTTCTCAACCCGGTACGCACCAGAAAATCATTGATATGGCCATGAATGGCGTTGGATGCCGGGCAACCGCCCGCATTATGGGCGTTGGCCTCAACACGATTTTACGTCACTTAAAAAACTCAGGCCGCAGTCGGTAACCTCGCGCATACAGCCGGGCAGTGACGTCATCGTCTGCGCGGAAATGGACGAACAGTGGGGCTATGTCGGGGCTAAATCGCGCCAGCGCTGGCTGTTTTACGCGTATGACAGGCTCCGGAAGACGGTTGTTGCGCACGTATTCGGTGAACGCACTATGGCGACGCTGGGGCGTCTTATGAGCCTGCTGTCACCCTTTGACGTGGTGATATGGATGACGGATGGCTGGCCGCTGTATGAATCCCGCCTGAAGGGAAAGCTGCACGTAATCAGCAAGCGATATACGCAGCGAATTGAGCGGCATAACCTGAATCTGAGGCAGCACCTGGCACGGCTGGGACGGAAGTCGCTGTCGTTCTCAAAATCGGTGGAGCTGCATGACAAAGTCTTCGGGCATTATCTGAACATAAAACACTATCAATAAGTTGGAGTCATTACCCGTTTTTCCGAAAAGAGTTAACACTGTCAGGCGACGAGTTTCTTCAGGGCTGTTGGCAGCATTTATATCCGTAAGACCACCTGTTTTTTCTACTTATTAAAATGTACCTTTGAAAAAGTAGTCTTTCTGCGGTACGCTTCACGGGACCATTTCCCCTGAGTTTTCGCACAGCGCGCCGGACGTTTTCCGGCCGGACCGGAGCCTGACATGAGCCTGATGCCTGATGACGAACAGGAACGTAATCTTCTGGCAGCAGCGATCCCGCTGGATGAGACATTTCTGCCGGCGCTGTCCGGCAATAACGTTCCGGTAAATCCGGCCCGGGCTTACCTATTGTCCCTTAATTCCCAACGTAGCCGGCAGACCATGGCTTCGTTCCTCGGGATTGTCGCCAAAATGCTTGGTGCCGGTAGCGCTGACACCTGCAACTCGGGCAGCATTCGCCGGTATCACGTTATGGTAATCACCGAGTTACTGCGCGATACTGGCCGGGGGATGGCAACTATTAACACCTATCTGTCGGCTCTTAAGGGCGTAGCGAAGGAAGCCTGGATGCTCCGCCTGATGGACGTTGAGAGCTTCCAGCACATCCGGGCGGTACCGAACCTGCGTGGCAGCCGGCTGCCAAGCGGTCGGGCCCTGCCGCCGGAGGAGATCCGCGCGTTGTTTGCCGTGTGTGAGGCCGATCGCAGCTGCCTCGGGCCGAGGGACGCGGCGATGCTGGCGGTTATCCTGGGATGTGGCCTGCGGCGGTCCGAGGCCGTGGGCCTAGATTTACGTGACGTTGTCACGCACAATCGGGCGCTACGGGTGCTGGGGAAGGGGAACAAGGAGCGTCTGGCCTACGTCCCGGCCGGGGCCTGGCAGCGGCTGCAGATCTGGATCGATGAGGTCCGGGGCGAAACCCCGGGGCCGCTGTTCACGCGGATCCGCCGCTTCGGGGATGTGACACTGAACCGGCTCACCGACCAGGCGGTGTACCATATCCTGCAGGTGCGTCAGGGGCAGGCCGGGATCGGTAAGTGCTCGCCACATGACCTGCGCAGGACCTTCGCAACTGCCATGCTGGATAACGGTGAGGACTTAATTACGGTTAAAGATGCGATGGGTCACGCCAGCGTTACGACCACCCAACAGTACGATCGTCGCGGAGAACAGCGTCTTCGAGATGCCCGCGATAGGCTCAATCTTGTCAAATGATTTAGTCGACAGGATCAACCTTGATGCCTTCGCCATCCCTGGCTGTGACGTTTTTTACCTACTGGCAACGATCTAAAGCATCATTAAAGATGAGTGTTTAAGTTCCAGGAAATTATTGATATATATAGAAAAATATATAATAACTTTAGGGTTTATGCATGTCTATTTCTCCCCCCTCGGGATTGGTTTTAACAGTTGCCAAGTGGTTATGGGGAAAGCTAACGCAACGGTTATTAATGTCTACCTATATGCATTCTCATGAGAAATGGGCATTACGGCACCGCTTGGGAGTGAATCACTCGCAGAACGGTTCAGTAAGTGTGTTGCGTCCATCAGTTGAAATCCAGCTCAAAGCTGCCTGTCATGCCTGCTTAAAAAACAGGCTTAATGTAGGATGTTTTCCGTTTTCCAAGCGGCCCCCTATATACCCGCCTGGAGGAGATCCCGGCAGAATAAAGAAAAACACCGCCGAAAGGCGGTGTTTTTGTATTAGCGAACCAAATGTAAGAAGTGAAGATGCTTTTCATACTGGTCGAGAATATCGTTGATAATCTGTTCCTGATTCCAGCCCATCACATCGTAATCCTGACCGCCTTCTTTCAGGTAGATTTCAGCCCGATAGTATTTATGCTGTTCTGCCTGCTGCTCCTCATTATCCAGCCCGGAGATCGCAAAGGTAGGAGCAACATAACCGCGGAGTCTGACTTCGTAGATGAAGTTAAGCTCATTGCCTAAATCCACTTCGAAGCGAATACGGTCTTCGCCACTGTTGTTGATATGGCTTACGGTGCTCTGTTTGTTCAACTCATCCTGAACCATTGTCATGGCAGGCTGAATGACATCATCCATAAAACGTTTAACCAACGAACGTTTTGGCAGATGGGCGATATTGCGCAGTCTGCGCTGCCACGGAATAGGATTACGCGCAGCGGTAGGTGCAATGGTGGTCATATTCTGGCTGTCGCGCTTGGTGATGTCCCGTCGCAATGCTTTCAGCAATCCGTATATCGATATCAACAAAATCACCGAGAACGGCAGGGCGCTGGCAATGGTCACCGTCTGCAAGGCGCTAAGGCCGCCCGCAATCAGCAACGCAATGGCGACCAGCCCCATCAGTGCAGCCCAGAAAATACGCTGCCAGACGGGCGTATTGCTGGAGCCCCCGGAGGCCAGGGTATCCACCACCATCGCTCCGGAATCTGCCGAGGTGACAAAAAATACGATGACCATCGCCATGGCGATGAACGACAAAATGCTTGAGAACGGGAAGTGCTCAAGGAAATTAAACAGCGCCAGGGCCACATCCTGCTGGACGGTATTGGCGAGGTCCGTCGCCCCTTTCTGCATGATCAGATAAATCGCGCTGTTTCCGAAGACGGTCATCCATAACAGGGTGAAACCCGCCGGGACGAAGAGCACGCCGGTCACAAATTCGCGGATGGTTCTGCCGCGCGAGACGCGGGCGATAAACATGCCGACAAACGGCGACCAGGAGAGCCACCAGCCCCAGTACAGCAGCGTCCAGCCACCTAGCCAGTTGCTCGATTTAGGCTCGTAGGCATACAAATTAAAGGTTTTACTGACCATTTCGGACAGATAACCGCCAGTGTTCTCAACGAACGATTTCAACAGCAGAACCGTAGGTCCCAGCAACAGCACCAGCACCAGCAGCAGCAGCGCCAGGCTCAGGTTGATCTCGGACAGAATACGAATGCCCTTATCCAGTCCCGACACCACCGAAATCGTTGCCAGGCCAGTGATGACCACGATCAGGATCACCTGCACCGTTTCACTAATTGGCACGCCGAAGAGATGATTAAGCCCGGCGTTAACCTGCAGCACGCCATAACCGAGGGAGGTGGCCACGCCAAACACGGTGCCGATAACCGCAAAGATATCGACCGCATGGCCAATCGGTCCGTAAATGCGATCCCCGATAATCGGATACAGCGCCGAACGCAGAGTCAGTGGCAAGCCGTGACGATAGCTAAAGAAGGCCAGTATCAACGCCACTATCGCGTAAATCGCCCATGCATGGAGTCCCCAGTGGAAGAAGGTCAGGCGCATGGCCTGCTTGGCGGCTTCGACCGTTTCCGGGGTACCAACCGGCGGAGAGAGGTAATGCATCACCGGTTCTGCCACCCCGAAGAACATTAGGCCGATCCCCATCCCGGCGGAAAACAGCATTGCGAACCAGGAGTGATAGCTGAAATCAGGTTGGGCGTGGTGGGGCCCAAGTTTAATATCGCCGTAGCGCGACAGCCCGAGGAACGTCACGCTCAGGAGGATCAGCGCTACGGCCAGAATGTAAAACCAGCTGGCGTTGGTGAAGATTTGATTCTGCAGAAGTTTGAAGTTTTTATCGGCCAGATCGGGGAAAGCCGCGGCAAAGGCGACAAGAAGAAATATTAACAACGCCGAGGTGAAAAACACCGGCTTGTTAATATGGTTTTCAGACTTTTTTATTGGGGTTTCATTCTCACTCATAAGCTCATTTATTCCATTGTGTGTTCATTTCGCCCTGGATGGATGAATTTTGTCACAGCCCGATTCTAACAAAAGAAAAGGAGTGATGCCTAATGACCTTAAGAATAAGCTGAATCGCTTCTACGATACCTATAATGATAATCGCTGTTCAGGCTTGTGCCAGGATTTGCTCCGCCGCCGCCAGATCCGCCAGCGTATCAATGTCGTGCACTACCCCGACATCGCAGAGCGACAGCTCCAGAACCTCCCCCTGACGGCATGCGCGGGGCTTTGTTGAATAAATCGGATTTAGATAAAAGCGCTCCTCGTGGCTGACTTCCTCAGGCAATCTGTACACTTTCTGGCATGCCTGCACACGTCATTTTGTTTAAGGCACGGATCATGGCCATAGCCTCTCCAGCCTGCGCATCATAATCCCGAAACGTAAGATGCCCGCCAAACAGCTGTTTGACACGGTACATTGCCGTTTCTGCCACCGAATGTCGATTGTAAGCCGTGTGCCATTTCCAGTACGCATCACTTCCCGTCAGCCATTGCCGGGTAACGGCCTGATTTCTGTCGGCATATTCAGCCGGCCAGTAACCTGCCCGGGTTAACTCCGGGATCAGTATCAGCGCCATTGCGTGAATTTAATACCACCCGGCAAACCATACACAGGGTAAAGGCAGGGCAATAATGATCCTGCGTTCACAGCTGGACGGTCTGCTATAAAGTGAGGTGCAGACATTGTCACAGACTTCCGCGCCTCGCTCATAGCAGTCAGAAAGCGTTGTTGCTGGCTGCTCTGTGCTGTGAGTTCAACTGTTCGATGCAACGCTCAGACGCGCTCAGCGCGTTTCTGACATGTCCTCGTTAAAAACAGTAACAAACCACCCGAAAATGCACGCCAGAAACGCTACGTAAGAATCTATCCTATGCTGGATATGCACTCAACTGAATAACGCCTGGTTTCAGTCTGTTTTATCGGCATCAGCCTTCTTTCTGGGTAATTTCGGAGAGGTCACTTGCTGATTACTTTGCGTGCGTCGCGTGAGCCAGGGCAACCCGATATGGCCGTATCCGCCCGCAAAAAAGTGGCCCTCATCGTCGACTTTTATGAGCAGGACTCTTTCAGAGCTGCCTTGCGAAATGCCTTATTCTGAGGGTGTGCCCCGGTCCATGTCGGACCCTGATCAACCTGCTTCGTTAAATCCGGCCAAGTGATGAAACGCCTGTGCGCCCTGGCTATTTCATCGCGTGGGACCAGCCTGTCGGCAGCCACCATCACGGCGTGACCTTTACAATCTAAAAAAGTGCCGAATATCACTTTTACGGGTATTTCCCGTGCCACATTGTCAGGGCACAAATAGCTTATACGTGATCTGAATTCGGTTATCTCTAAACGTCGCGGCGCATTGTCCCCGATAAACACAAGTATGGAGAGCATATTTTTCTCCTGTTTTATCCGGACGTAAGACTAAATATCAGTATGGTTTTTAATAGTTACAGCCCTAAATAATATATATTATATCAAAATTACTTTGACAGGATAACGTACAGTCATACAGAAAATGACTCCCTGAGTCACAAATTTTCACCTCAGGCTCCGCTTCCATATAGGATATATAACGCTTTCTCTGTAAATGTTCATAAATACAGGAAGATGTCTTTACCCAAAATAAGCGGAAGATAATATTTTGCCTGATATCACCGGGCGCCTCGGGGCTTTTTCAGGCTTACGTAGTACGGATTTTCCCGGCTGGATGGCTTATATATTGCTTTTGATAGGCGCAACCGGAGGCCCTATGTCTGTGGATATGCAGTCACTTTATAAGCACGTTGCATGGTGTGTCTGGCATGAGGGCTTACGCCTTTATGATAATGGCGTTCCGGGCCAACTGAAGGAAGTCAGTTTTCTGCGGAGCAGTTGCCTGAAACTGCTGGCGCATCATGGGGCTGCGGGAGCGCTTATCTCTGCTGCATCTGATAACGAACTGACAGCTGTCATGAGCCAGATTGAATCCCGCGTCGATCGTGAACATAACCTGTCCGGGCATGTCCGGTGGGTGGCTTACCATGCGGCACGGCACGCGGAACTGCAGAACCTTTTGTCAGAGGGCAAACATAATGAAATCCGGTCAATTTATTACCGGCACCTCAATCACAACAGTAACGCCAGGTACCTTTTATCCTGCGTCAGTCACGGTTATCTGACTGTTCTGATAAAGGGGTTATAACAGCAGCCATGTATTACGGGCTCTCTCCTGCGCTGTCCGGACAGCACTACACCGGTAAGCCCGGGATGATATGGCGTGTTCTTGCAAGGATCCAGTGCGTGCCGGGAAACCCCACTGTCCTCCGCTTATGCTCCATACAACCCGGACCGGGTGAACCGCCATGACAACACCGGTTCATGGCCTGACTGGCAGTGGGGCCTGTTGTTGCCGCTCCACGTACGCCAGTTGCAACTTCCGGCCGGTATCACGCGGTGTGATCCTGCTCCCCGCTTTCATCAGAAAATACCCTATATTATTAAGGATGTGTTATGTGGCTATCAGCATTCAGATAAGGCAGGACTTATGCAAGAAGGTTTCTACTGGATACGGCACAACGGCAGGGTTCAGGTAGCTTACTACACCGATGGCGAAACGGAAGACCTGCAAACGGGGCGGATCGTCAGGGGGATATGGTATCTGACGCGGGGTTTCGATATCTGCGATGACGGTGAGGCTGAGGTATTACAGGGTCCGCTGTCGCCACCTCTTTGACAGACACGGGAACTGGCGTTTCGCTTTGAGCCTGACTAGATTTAACTGTGGTGGATCCCCCTGTGCGGCGGGACAATCCGGTTGATGTATGTAAATATGCTTGCGGCTCGTATAACCGGTAACGAGCCACCGGGAGGCACCCGGCACCTGTTTCAGAACCTGGGAAGTGCGTTTTGAGCCCATCCGTCCGGACAGGCTTTTTTATACCCGCTTCGAAACCGGTGCTATGCTTAAACTGTAACCAGGCCATAGCACCTACCCCTTATCCTCATCGGTGTACGGTCCGGGGACATGGTGAACACTTTTTAACATCCTTTACCCATGGTGATCGACTTTTTCTTCAGGTCGATCACCCACACTTTCGTGTTGTACCACCACACTTCGTAATAACCGTCCTCCTGTGTCTCCCTCAGCCCTACCTGCTCGCCCCTGAACGCCTTGCCTGCGCTCAGACTGACACCCTTCACGCTCAGCTTCCCGCTGATATCCACCTTCCTGACCATCACACCCCCGTCGTATTCCGATGGCGTTGTGTGGCTGTTGTACTACCGCGCGGATGGCTGGTAGCGCGAGGCCGGAACCGTCATATCCAGCCCCTCATGGGGCTGTTCGAGGTTATAGGCTGTCCGCCAGTGGTCGAAGGCGCGCTGCAGCTCGCTGCTGTCCGCGAACCACTTACCCTGCAGGACTTCTGCCTTCAGGCGGTGGTGAAAACGCTCCAGCTTGCCCTGGGTCTGCGGGTGATAAGGCCTTGAGTGGCTCACCCGGATCCCCAGGCGCATCAGCCACAGCTCGAGCGCCGTCCAGGTGCCGGTGGTGTCGCCCCAGGGTTCGCCGTTGTCCATGGTCATCCGGTCCGGCAGGCCGTAGCGTTCAAACACCCCGACCAGCTGCTGCTGCACGGTCTCACGCCGTTCATCGGGGCAGTGCATCAGGCATAGGGAAAGCCGGGTGGTCTTCCAGCCAGCGTTTGATCTTGCGGGCCCCCAGCGTTCGTGACGGGAATGGGCCATGCGCAACAGGTCAGCGATGTCGTCTGATGAACGGTTCGGGGAATGACGGGGTGTGCGGGGACGGTCATGAAGACCGGATAAACCGTCGTCAAAGGTTAATTATCTGGCCAGAACCCTGAGCTTCCATCACTGGAAGCACAGCCCCAATTCCCCACAGCACGCCCTTGATGTTAACGTCAATCGTACGTTCCCATTCATCCTGTTTGCCGGCCGCAAGCGGTGAAAGTGGCATGATGCCCGCATTGTTAATCAGAACGTCAACACGCCCCCAGTTATCAAGCGCTGACTGCACGAAATGAGCCATGGACAGTCTGTTTGTGACATCCAGCTCACGCGCTTCAGCCATACCGCCGGCGCTGCGGATTTCTGCTGCAATGGCTTCGATACGATCCAGTCTGCGCGCCCCTAATAGCACTCTCGCACCTGCTTTTCCAAGCTCTCTGGCAATGCCTTCCCCAATGCCACTTGACGCGCCGGTAATTAATATAACTTTATCCATGATGTGCTCCTTCAGTTGAGTTCAGAGAGATGATAGACCTTTATGATTAGTTCCAGTATCCTGCTTTTACTGGACTCAGTGATTAGCAGAATTAAACAATGAAAATTGATCTCAATCTTTTACCTGTTTTTATCGCGGTTGCTGAAGAGCGTAATTTCACCATAGCCGCAGCCCGGCTGGGGGTTACGCGCTCGGCGGTTAGTCAGGGAATACGGCGGCTTGAGGATACTTTCGGCACAATGCTGGTAATGCGGACAACACGTTCAGTAAACCTGACTGAAGCGGGAGAACGACTGCGTACATCCCTGTCATTATCTTTATCCAGCATTGACGCTGCGTTCGAAGATATTGCATCCGACAGCACGCCACGTGGACTTCTGAGGATCGCGGTGACCTCCATAGCTGAAGAGTTTCTTTCAGGTCCGCTGATCGCCTCGTTTGCGGCTGCTAATCCAGCCGTGACGATCGATATTGTCGTGATAGATGAGGAATTTGATATTGTGGCCGCTGGTTATGATGCTGGCGTAAGGCTCGGAGATGTGATCGAGAAGGATATGATTGCCGTCCCGCTTACAGAAAAGCAACGTGAAATGGTGGTTGCGTCCCCATCCTATCTCACTGCTTGTAGCGCCCCTCTTCATCCGCGTGAGCTTGTACATCATCAGTGTATCGGCTGGCGTCCTTCCCCGGATGTTGCTCCTTATCGCTGGGAATTTGAGGAGAACGGGAGAGCTTTCGACGTGGCGGTAGAACCGCGAATAACAACTAATGACCTGCGTCTCATGCTGAGGCTGGCTCTTGCCGGTGGAGGTATAACATTTGCCCCTGAGGAAACATTCAGGCCGTATATTGAAAATGGTCAACTTGTTTCAATGCTTGATGATTTTCTTCCCCATTTTCCTGGCTTTTATCTGTACTTTCCTCAACGCCGGAATATAGCGCCAAAACTACGCGCCCTAATCGAACATGTCAGGCAATGGCAGCAACCGTATGCTTAATGGTAAGCGCTAAATACTTTGTAACGTAAACCAGTTTTCTGAGGACTGACTCATTTAGTTATATGTTATGTTCGCTTCTGGCACAAAACGGACTGTCATTGTCAGGCATTTTGTCAGCGGTCAGTTAATCCAGTCTCCCTGCGTGAGGCCAGGCAACTGCTCAAACGCCCTAATATGGTCGTTACCAGCACGATGCCGGCGCCAATGGTATGCCCGGCGATCGCCGGGCCGTTCAGACCAATCGGCATCCAGCGTCGCTATTCAAAAATACTCAGTTATTACTGATGCCGAAACTGCAGCGTTGCGGGCAGGTAGCGTTGTAGCGTTTCGGGCGTATCGCCCTCGATCAGCTGGCTTATCAGATCGTAGCAGTGCCAGGCCAGCTGGCGATTATCCTGCTGGACAGTGTCGATACGCAGCGACAGCGAATCATAAAGATAGTGATCGTCAAAGCTCGTCAGATGAATATCGGAGTCGAGTAAATGGTGCTGGCTCATATAGCGCAGAACCCCTTCGAGCAGCCCGCAGGCGGCGGTGAATAGCGCCTTAGGCGGCCGCCCAAGGCGCGCGCAGAGTGCGGCAAACATCTCATAGCCGGAGCTGGGATGGTAATTGCCGTTGATCACCCATTCCGGGCGCAGGGCAATACCCGCCTGAGCCAAACCCTGCGTGAACCCGGTCAGACGATCGCGGGAGGGCGACAGACGCGCCTGACCGCCTAAAAACCAGAACTCATCGCTATGCTGAGGCGCGATGCGGGAAATCAGTTCCGCCGTTGGGGTAATCGAATCGGTCATTACCAGCGGCAGCGCGCTTTCATTGGGGCACCGGTCAAACAGCACCACTGGCAGCTGTTGGCTGAGTTTGAGATAGTCGGCATCGTTGTGCATACAGGAAGCGACGATCATCCCGTCGACCTGGCGGGCAATCATATTATTGACCACCACGCTCTCCTGACCGGGGTTTTCATCAGTACAAGAGATCAACAGCTGGACGCCCGCCTCGCGGCACAGCATCTCCAGCTCATGGGCAAAGACCGCAAAGCCGTGGTTGGTGATCTCCGGCACCACCAGCCCGATGGTGTGGCTGCGGTTGTTGCGCAGCGAGCGGGCATGAATGCTTGGCTGATAGTGATGCTTACGGGCAATCGACAGTACGCGCTCACGCGTTTCCTGCGCCACGCGCAGCTCCTTGCCACGACCATTCAGTACCAAGCTGGCGGTCGCTTTGGAGACGCCAGCCTGTTCGGCTATATCTTTAATGGTTACGCGTTTGGTTTTCATTACGACGCCATGAGCCTGAAGCAAAACGCTTATTCTACCATGCAAGTTCGCAGCGGCCAGTAGCAGAATGCGTCCGGCGTGATGCCGGAGAATGTTAGCTGACCGGAGCAGGCCGGGAAGTAGCGGCTGCTCATCACCCCTTCACCGCCGTTTATGAAAATCTCCACGCTCGACTGGTCGATGAAAACACGCAGCGAGCGGACGTTTCCGCGCCAGTAACGATAATGCATCTCGTCGCTGGCGAGACTGCGTCGGGCCAGGCGGAGTCCGCTGGCATCGCACTCAAGGGTTAATACGCCGCCAAAATCGAGGCTCAACATATCGTCCCCGCGGGTTTGCAAATCGATTTCCATCGGTGCCAGCGGCAGGGCGTTCCCCGACCAGCCGTTCGCTTCACCGCGCAGGGCGCTCAGTTCCCGTAGCGGACGCTGATAGAGCTGACCGTTGATAAACTCCAGCTCACGCAGGCAGGTCATCTGATGGATCCAGCCGTTGATGAGGGTCGGCTGAAGCATCTCTTCGCCCTCCGGCACGCCCATCCAGCCGACCAGCAGACGACGGCCATCACTGGTAAGCATGGTTTGCGGGGCGTAGAACTCAAAGCCGGCGTCCAGTTCGTGCAGTTCGCCATGGCTGAAAGCGCCACTAGCGTAATCAAACTCGCCCGCCATCCATACTGCCGGGTAGGTGTTCAGGTAACACTTTTCCTCGCGGGCAATCCCCTGCGGACAGCAGATTAGAATATGCTGGTCGCCGAGAGGAAAAAGATCCGGACACTCCCACATATAGCCGACGTCGTCGAGGCCATTGATGCCGTGGCCGGCGATTTCACTCATACTCGTCCACTGATGGAGATCCGCAGAGCTGAACAGCAGCACCTTGCCGCGCTTTTGCCGATCCTGCGCACCCAGCACCATGTACCACAGGTCTTCGTGTCGCCAGACTTTTGGGTCGCGCACGTGGCCGGTGTAGCCCTCCGGCAGCGGCAGGACCGGGCCGATTTTGCGGAAGGTGCCGTCGGCGCTTTCCCTTGCCAGGCATTGCCAGGCGGTTCGCCCTCCGTCGGCAAACTTCACGTTGCCGGTATAGCACAGGGTAAGCGTACCGTTGTTATCCACCGCGCTGCCGGAGTAGCAGCCGTTACGGTCATACTCTTCGTCCGGCATCAGCGCAATGGGCTCATGCTGCCAGTGCAGCAGATCGGGGGAGCTCCAGTGCGCCCAGCACTTAAACGTATGATCGCAGGCGAGCGGGTTCCACTGATAAAACAAGTGATAGCGTCCGGCAAATTCGACAAAGCCGTTGGGGTCGTTCATCAGCCCGGTGACCGGCGCAAGGTGCCAGCGCGGATAGTGGCTATCGGCCAGCGCACGTGGCTGGCCCTGTATTACGGCCTGCAAAATCGCAGGCAGTCGTGATGGAAGAGACATTATTCAGCGTCCGTTTTGTATTTCAAAACCAGGGAGACCGTAAAGGCGACGCCAAAGGCGATAACCATCCCGATAATGTAGTTCAACAGCGAACTGGCCTGCACGATGGCCATGCCGGGGATCGCTGTCAGGCCGACCGCGGTCATGTAGACGTGTACAGATACCACCCATGCGCCGCCCGCCGCACCACCAATCAGCGCCGCAATAAATGGCTTCACAAAGCGCAGGTTAATACCAAAAATCGCCGCCTCGGTGATGCCCAGCATGGCGGAAAACGCCGAGGGCAGAGTAATGGCTTTAATTTTTGCATCTTTGGTTTTGAACCACACCGCCAGACAGGCTCCGCCCTGAGCGACGTTGGCCATCGCCCAAATCGGCAGCAGGAAGTTGACGCCGATGGAGGGATTGCCCAGCAACCCGGCTTCAACCGCATGGAAGCTGTGATGAATACCGGTAATGACGATAACTGAATAGAGACCGCCAAACAGTAACCCGGCGAGCCAGCCGGCGTGGCTAATCAGGGTGCTGAGGACAAACGAGATACCGTCGCCCAGTGCGCGACCGGCCGGGCCGATAATCAACAGGGCTATAAAACCGGATATAATCACCGTCAGGAACGGCGTCAGGATCAAATCCAGGGCATCGGGGATTGCGCGACGCAACTGCTTCTCAACGATGCTCATAAACCATACTGCCAGCAGTACCGGGAACACCGTACCCTGATAGCCGATCATGGCAATTTCGAAGCCGAAAAAGTTCATGGTGTGGAAACCCGCGGCCACGCCCCAGGCGTTAGTCAGCGCTGGATGAGTCAGAATGCCGCCAAGCGTCGCGCCGAGATAAGGATTACCGCCGAATTCGCGGGCGGCGGTAAAGCCAATCAGAATCGGCAGAATGATAAATGCCGCCGAGCTGCACATATCCAGCATGATGTAGATGGCGTTGCCCGGGTCAACCCAGCCGTATGTTTTGACCATTCCCAGCAGGCCCATCAGCAGACCAGAGGCGACGATGGCAGGGATTATCGGCACGAAGATGTTTGATAGCAGGCGGGCGATGCGCTGGAACGGATTGAGCTTTTTTGCCGCGATGTCGGCGGCTTCCGATTTGCTGGATTCGCTAATACCCGCCGCCTGAGTAAAGGCAGCGTAGACCTTATTTACCACCCCGGTGCCGAAAATAATCTGCATCTGTCCGGCATTACGAAAACAGCCCTTCACCCCTTCAACTTTGCCGATGGCCTGCTGGTCGGCCAGCGAATCATCGACCAGCACCAGGCGCAGGCGCGTGGCGCAGTGCGCGGCGCTGGCGATATTTTCTTTGCCTCCAAGAAGCGGAAGCAGCGAGCAGGAAATCTGTTCAAAATCCATAGTACCCTCTTAAGGCTTAAACATTTTTATGTTGTCGTCCCGCGTTCACGGGAGCGCTTTTTCTGCGTCTTAGCTGAGCCCGGGGTGACAAAGATGCTCTGACCCCCGGCTATTCCTGTCATCAGGCGTAAGCCGTCAGAACCAGGTTTCCATCTGCACACCGAAAGACCATTCGCCGCCCGAGTTAAAACCGTCACTGCCCAGGGCGTCATCGCTGGCGTAATTATTCAGTTTTTTGCTCCAGTCCATCCAGGAGGTATAGAAACGAATCTCCGGGCGACTGAAGAAATCACCGATACTGCCGACCTTAAATGTCGGGGCGAAGGTGAGCTTGTAGAAGCTACCGTTCACCGCCTGACGATCGTTATAACCTTCGGGTTTAAGATCCATGTACTGGTAGCTGCCTTCGTAGGCGAGAGCGAAATTCTGATTGATTGCCTGAATCAGACGCAGGTTGAATGTTGCCCACTGATAGCTGTCGCCATCGGCATAGCGGTCTTTACTGCGTTGCGCCAGCATTGCCGGGGCAACAGACCAGTTTTCGCTGAGCGGCGTGGTGCCGTAACTGGCAATGCGCCATGTGTCGGCTCCCGGACGAAGTGCGCCATCAGATCCGATACCTTTAACCTCTGCGCCCAGACCATGACCATAAAGCAGAGCGGTTTTACTGCTACCGTCGCGCAGGCCGTAGAAACTGTCGTTATGCAGGCCGAGCAGCGCATGCACGCCGGTGTTTGCCGCATCGCCTTTTACCAGATTGCCGTTGCTATCTTTACGCTCGTCGTTATCCTTCGCCCGCAGACCGCTGACCATCATCTGCAGCGGACCTGCGAAGTGATTCATGGTGAGGATATAGTTCTGCACGCTGTTGCTGGAATCATCAATGTCGCCGAAGTTACGCCCGTACAGGGAGAAATTACTCCGCAGGCCGTCGTTCCACTTCACGTCATAGATACCACCACCGGTACCGGCGAGGAACACGACATCAGAGTCAATCCAGTGAATATCGAAATTGTCGCGGTCGAAACGTTTCCCGGCCCACAGGGTGGAGCCCTTAAATGGCCCAGCGAACGTCGGCAGGTTACCCAATTCGACAAAGGCCTGACGAACGTTCAGATCGCTGGTGCTTGCAGTCCAGTCGTTATAAGAGGTTTGCCCGTCGGCGACCATCACCTTAAAGCGGGTCGTGGCCCCATTATCCAGGGTCTGCTTATGTTCAAGATTCATTTCAACATAGGTATCGGCCTGGTTTCCCAGACGGCCGATAGCTCCGCCGGTTTCACCTGCCGGCGTTATGTAGGCTCCGGATTTGGTGCTGGCGCCGGAATCATTCATTATCACGCCGGAGCGGGCGTAACCGTGAAACTCAAATCCGCTTTTGTCATCGGCTTTTTTCTCAAGTCTGGCGGTACGCTGAGCCACTTCCTGAGTCGAGTTCTGGTTTTTTTGCTGCTGCGCGGTGAGTTGCTGAACTTTTTTCTCCGCCGCCCCGGCGCGGTTTTCCGCCGTTTGCGCCCTGTTTTCTGCCTCCTGCAGGCGTTTTTCCAGCGCGTTGAGTCGGGCTTCAATGGTGCTTATATCCGTTTGCGCATGGGCTGAGGCAGCGCTGGTTAGCAAAGCGATAAGCATCGCAAGTGTGCTTTTTCTGTACATGCTGTTGGCATCCCAAAAGTAAAAATGGAAAATTATAATTTTTGCTAAACCGGTTTAGGCGCTATGTTAAGCCCGACCTTTGTTTTTCTTAAAACAAATATGCTAAACCGGTTTAATAAATGTGATGCATGCAACAAAGTGAGCCGCGCAAAGCGGCTTTAAGGATTAAAACTGACGGTTGAGATCGCGCTGATAGGGCAAGGCGGTCATCGCACCTTTGGCTGTGGTGGCCAGGGCGCCGCAGGTCTGTGCAAGCGTGAGTGTCGGTTCCAGTGCGGTCATGTCCGTTGGCATCCCGTTAGCCGCAAGGCTGGCGAGCAGTCCGGCGACAAATGCGTCTCCCGCGCCGGTGGTGTCCACGCTGGCCACAGGCCGGGCGTTGAAATGGGTAAACTTCTGCTGAAACGCGGCAAGCACCCCCGCTTTGCCCCGGGTCACCAGTAGCAATTCTGGCTGATAGCGCTCCGTTACGCTGGCGATTCCGTATGCTAAATCATTACTGCTGCTGATGAAGACCAGCTCCTCTTCCGATAGCTTTACCACGTTGGCCATGTGCAAAGCGCGATCGAGGCAGGCTAGCAGCAAAGCCTGATCCTGCCAGAGATCGGGACGAATATTAGGGTCAAAGCTGACCCGACCGCCGGCAGACCTGATGCTCTCCATCGCCGCGAAGGTAGTGCTACGGCTGGGCTCGGCGCTGAGCGCGATGGAGCAGACGTGCAACCACTGTCCGGCGGCAAACTGTGGCAGGTCTTCTTCAACCAGGAACAGGTCCGCGCTGGGGCGTACCATAAAGGTAAAGGTGCGTTCCCCCTGGTCGTCAAGGTCGACGACCACAGTGGACGTGCGGTGCTGATCGTCGAGATACATATGGCTGACGTCGACCTGCTCCTGTTGCAGGGTATGACGCATGTAGCGGCCAAACGGGTCACCGCCGACGCGGCCGATAAATCCGCTGTTGCCGCCAAGGCGGGCAACCCCTACCGCCACGTTAGCCGGCGCGCCTCCAGGGCACTGCAGCAGGCGCCCTTCGCTCTCCGGCAGCAGGTCCACCACCGCGTCGCCCAGAACCCAAACTTTTGCATTCATGCTAAAACCCTCCAAAGCTAAACTTAATTAAACCGGTTTAGCATATTAAATCACAGTGACCGAGTGGGTGGAACGTTCCAGCCGGAAAAGCGCGGCTCATGACATAAAAACGTGAGCCGCCTTATGAAATAGCGTTGATTTGACAGCTGTGAAGACTGACGTCCTGGACACAAAACGTTACTGAGCGAAGAAGGCCAGACGTTATCAGGTCGGTCATGTATGACTGCGGGCACTGCTTGCCAGAGCCGTTCCCGGATGAACTGGCGGATGAATTCAGATTAGTGAATTCGATGAATTCGGTTTTTTTTAGAATTATCGGTAAACCAATGAGTCGCGATATTTCCCCTGCTAATGAGTTCTTCTGAAGGCGCCATCAAACCTGTCGAGGTTTAGATACCTTGAACCGGCATAGAGGCGCGGCCGCTAGCCTAAACTGGATTTATTCCGTTCGGTGGCACCGTAGCCCGGTGAAGCCGGTAAAGGAGCAGAAGGGATCACCTGTCCCCACCCTTGCCCTATAAAGCGTTAATCCACTTAAAGCTATTCAGACGCTGAATTACGCGGCCGGAGTGGTCCCGACAAGGCGAAGCCGCTGCCGGGGCGTATCTCCGAGTTAGCGCCGATTGAGGCGCTTACGAGCGTGTATTCCTATACTTACCGGTGCACTATTTACAGCGGCTCATAACCTAGTTACAACATCCATCATTAAAAGCGACACTACTCCCGGGCTTCGCCCGGGGCGGCGGCGCTATTCAGGGTTAGTCTGGGCTCAGTTGTTGCCGCTGTGCACGGAATTCGATTATTGGTTGAGATGGGCTCTCTGATTCATATTTGTGAGGGTATTTCAGGTTGCAAGGGATGTAACTCTATTCTTATGTATGTTGTAACTATAATTTAAAAAAACTCATGGTCTTCTTAGGATCGTCAACAAAGTTATCGGTCCTGATTAATCTATGCGTCTTGTTTTTCCCGCCTCGGATTGAGCGTGATGCTATCTGGGGGCCGCTTGGAAAACGGAAAATATCCTACGTTAAGCCTGTTTTTTAAGCAGGAATGACAGGCAGCAATGAGCGAACAGCGGACGTTGACGTTCTTTATAAAAATTCGGTTTGTGTTGTTTTGCATTAGTTTAGAGACGAAAAATATTGCGTCGGTGATTTACCCAGCGCTTTTCTGAACATCGTAATAAACGCGCTGACCGAATCATATCCCAGCGTTCCGGCTACACGCTGCACGGACTGACCTTCAGCCAGATGGCTCAGGGCAATCATCAAATGCAGTTGCTGACGCCAGCGACCAAAGCTCATTCCTGTCGCCTCTTTTATCAGCCTGGCCAGCGATCGTTCGCTGGTGACCAGATGTGCAGCCCACTGCTTTAACGTTCGCCGATCATCAGGCTCATTAAAAAGTGCCTCCGCCATATTCCGGATTTTAGGATGATCGGATACGGGAAGATGGAGCGCTTCAACCGGCACATCCGGAATATGCTCCAGCAGCACCGCTGCGAGCCTGGCAGTTTTACTGTCAGGAGAATAAGCCTGTCCCTGCTCTGCCAGATACAGAACAAGCTCGCGGACCAGAGAAGTCATCGCCAGGGTACAGCAGATTTCCGGCATCGCTGCCGCGCCGGGTTCGATGAACAAAAAGCAGGTATCTGCATTCTTCGTGACCCGGCAACTGTGGGGAATTTTACCCGGAACCCAGACAGCATGTCCCGGTGGAACAAGCCACAGCGCATCCTCAACCTCACAGCTCACTGCACCGCGCAAAGAGATAATAAGTTGTCCCTTACGGTGAAAGTGCGGACTCTGACCTGCATACTCGCCTGACGATGATACATGCAGCGCGATAGCAGCCTGACTGAAAGCATCGGCATTAAACTCATCCGGTGAGGTCACCGGTTTTTTATTAACTGGCATGATTTAGTTATATGTTGTCAGATTATCTATATTCTGTAACTCATGAGTCCTTTAAAGTCTTTCTTTTTACCAGAAAAAGCAAAATTTATGTCCCACACTACGAACAAGTGGTCTTCAATCATACTTGTGACCGGCATCCTTTTTATAGCTATCAACCTGCGTGTTCCTTTTACCGCTATCGCACCCGTTTTAGAGTCTATTCGCCATGATTTTGGGCTAAGTATTACTGCCGTTGGGTTGCTTAACTCGCTGCCTTTGCTGGCCTTTGCCGCCTTTTCACCGCTGAGCGCATCCATCTCACACAAGTACGGTCTTGAACGCACCCTTTTTGGTGCCTTGGCCGTGATTTCAGCGGGCATCCTGCTTCGCTCCGCAGGCAGTGTCTGGGCGCTTTATGGCGGAACCATATTGATAGGTATCGGGATTGCCCTCGGCAATGTCCTGCTGCCTGGCCTTATCAAACGTGACTTTTCTGGCAACGTGGCTTCCGTGACGGGGGCATATTCCATCACCATGGGCGCGGCTGGTGCTATTGGTTCAGCCATTGTCATTCCTCTGACGCAGAGCTGGGGCTGGAACATCGCGTTAGCCATGCTGGTTATTGCACCGCTGCTTGCGTTGCTTTTATGGTTGCCCCAGTTAAAGATGAAGCATCAGTTGCCAGGAGAGGGTGAGAAAAAAGCGGCGACCGTCGCGGTCTGGCGCTCGCCTCTGGCATGGCAGGTCACCTTGTTTATGGGCCTGAATGCGATGCCGTTTTATGTTGCTGTCGGCTGGCTACCCGCCATTCTAACGGACAGTGGACTCTCCTCAGCCCAGGCCGGTGAAGTACACGGCATTCTTCAGCTGACCACAGCTATTCCCGGCCTGATTCTGGCGGCCACGCTGCGTCGCCTCAACGATCAGAAAGCAGCCGCTGCCGGCGTCAGCCTGTTAACCGCTGCGTCCTTTATCGGCATCCTATACCTGCCAAATCTGGCGATGCTGTGGGCTGCTCTTCTCGGCTTCGGCTCGGGTGCCAGTATGATGCTGGGCCTGACCTTCATCGGGCTACGTACCAAAAATGCCGGTGACGCCGCCGCGCTGTCAGGCATGGCGCAGAGCGTCGGTTATCTGATGGCGGCGATGGGTCCGCTGTTGCTGGGCAAAGTACAGGAGTTGTCCGGAGGCTGGACATTGCCATTACTGATGACCGCAGCAATCGCGGTCGCTGGTGCCTGCACAGGAATGGCTGCCGGACGAAATGCACACCTGGAACCGGCACAGCAGCCGGGCTGAATTTGCTGACACAGCAGGAGAGCGCTCTGTTCTCCTGCTGTGGATACTCTCCATTATCGTTCCGGTGATGCTGCCAACTTACTGATTTAGTGTATGATGGTGTTTTTGAGGTGCTCCAGTGGCTTCTGTTTCTATCAGCTGTCCCTCCTGTTCAGCTACTGACGGGGTGGTGCGTAACGGCAAAAGCACCGCCGGACATCAGCGCTATCTCTGCTCTCACTGCCGTAAAACATGGCAACTGCAGTTCACTTACACCGCTTCTCAACCCGGTACGCACCAGAAAATCATTGATATGGCCATGAATGGCGTTGGATGCCGGGCAACCGCCCGCATTATGGGCGTTGGCCTCAACACGATTTTACGTCACTTAAAAAACTCAGGCCGCAGTCGGTAACCTCGCGCATACAGCCGGGCAGTGACGTCATCGTCTGCGCGGAAATGGACGAACAGTGGGGCTATGTCGGGGCTAAATCGCGCCAGCGCTGGCTGTTTTACGCGTATGACAGGCTCCGGAAGACGGTTGTTGCGCACGTATTCGGTGAACGCACTATGGCGACGCTGGGGCGTCTTATGAGCCTGCTGTCACCCTTTGACGTGGCGATATGGATGACGGATGGCTGGCCGCTGTATGAATCCCGCCTGAAGGGAAAGCTGCACGTAATCAGCAAGCGATATACGCAGCGAATTGAGCGGCATAACCTGAATCTGAGGCAGCACCTGGCACGGCTGGGACGGAAGTCGCTGTCGTTCTCAAAATCGGTGGAGCTGCATGACAAAGTCTTCGGGCATTATCTGAACATAAAACACTATCAATAAGTTGGAGTCATTACCGCCTGTCTGTTAAGTTAAAACTTTCAGTGGCATTATGCTATTTGGGCACTATCCCTTTTCATCCTCTCGGATCTCAAAAAGTTATCAACATATACACCGGTTAGATCCTATAACACGATCCTATTGAAGATCCTAAATGGATCCTTATAGTCCCAAACAGATCCCCGATCGCTGCAAGCCACGTCAGACAAGGCATTCAGAGGATTTGGGTGTGTCGTATTATGCAATAAGTGTGTCGCAACATGTAATTGGTGTGTCATGCCATGAGCAAAGTGGGTGACATCATGCTCTTGGTGTGTCATAACATGCAAAATGGTGTGTCGCATCATGTCAAATAACGAACTATCCACCTTTTGTGGATAACCTCGAATGGATTCTAACCACAGTGGTGTAACTATATGACTGATAACAATTTTATACCCTCCCAAATTACAAATGAAGGAGAGGTACACCAATTAACAGTCACAAACAATTCATCAGTTCAGCCAGCGATTTTACTGCGTCTGGGTGTCTTTGTTCCTGCCAGTCGTGCAATTCCTAAGGGGCAGAAGTCCGGTATAGATGTTTCTTCGTCGTTCTCCCAGCTTGAGTTCGCCCGTAAGGAAGGTTATGACGAAGTCAGGATCTTTGGTGAGCGACTGAACATATCAACGGACTTCAGCGTCTGGATGGGCATTATTGGTGCCTTCAGTAAATACGGCTTGAAATCAAATACCATCGAGCTGCCTTTCACTGAGTTCGCCGCGTTGTGCCAGTATGATTCTCGCCAGTTTAACAAACGTCTGCGTGACACCATTTTTGATGCTCTTACCCGGATTGGTACCAAGACTGTTCAATTCAACAGTAAGAAAACTGGAGATAAATTTTTTACTCAGCTCCTTAAGAGCGGTAAGTATACGAGAGAGTCCGATACAATCACGCTCCAGGCCGATGAGCGCCTCCATGAACTGTACCAGATTGACTACAACATCCTACTGCGCAAGCGTCCCTACCATATGCTCAAAGGTAAAGAAGTTGCTCAGACACTCTATACCTACATAGCAAGTCTGCCCGATAACCCTGCCCCAATTAGATTTGATCGCATCATTGAGCGATTGAATTTGACCTCTCCAGTAAAGGAGCAGAACCGGCTGATCAAGGCTGCTTTGAAGCAACTACAAGTCATTGGCTACATTGAGTATTCCATTATTAAAGATGGTCGAACTCTAACTGTGTTGATTCATAAGCGAAATAAAAAACTCAAAGAAATGGGGTCATAGAAGGTGGGTCACATTATGCAGGCGATCCAGTAATGGTGGGTCGTATCATGATTTTAGGTGTGTCATAACATGTTATCGTGGCACACTAGTATTCATGCCTGTTTTGTTAGGTTGATTTTTGTACCAATCCAAATGGACCCGCATGCTGTGACACACCTTTAGCATATCGCTGCCCACTTTTTCATGTTTATACCCAACATTTTTAAGATCCTCCGATGATCGTTTTTCTAAGCATGTTGCGACACACTTTATGCATGCTATGACCCACCTTTATCATTCAGGCTATTAAGAAGGTTATTCCCAATAAGTGCGGGTGATGCATTTATGAAAATTACATTTTGTAGAGGTCATGAGTACTGTTTTCAGCCGCCCTGCCCTCATGTATACAGTGTTTCGTCTGCATCAAGGAGGAAAGGGCCGCTCGGTATACGAAAAAGATACCCTACCATTTTGAATGGTTTGCAGTTAATTGTTGTCCAGTAATTTCAAACTTTCAAACTTTCAAACTTTCTTATGAGTTGAAGGATTCTGTTTAAAAAGTTATCAACTTTGCAAGATTTGATGCACTTTGCATTTTTTTAGTGGGTTTGCATATTTTTGGTTGCTTTGCTTGTTTTATCAAGATTTAATATAATTATGCAAAGTTGATTTGAAGGGGTTTCAAATGGGATTAATGGATACGCTTAACCAGTGCATTGCAGCAGGACATGAGATGACGAAAGCCATCGCAATTGCTCAATTTAATGATGATAGCCCTGAAGCAAGAAAAATAACCCGTCGGTGGCGAGTTGGTGAGGCAGCTGACCTGATCGGTGTTTCATCCCAGGCTATTCGTGACGCTGAAAAAGCAGGACGATTGCCGCATCCAGATATGGAATTACGAGGACGCGTTGAACAGCGCGTTGGCTATACCATTGAGCAAATAAACCACATGCGAGATGTGTTTAGTACCCGCCTCCGTCGCCCAGATGAAAGCTTACCTCCGGTAATCGGTGTTGCAGCTCATAAAGGTGGAGTTTATAAAACTTCTGTCTCCGTTCATCTTGCTCAGGATCTGGCTTTAAAAGGACTTCGCGTACTGTTAGTCGAAGGCAACGATCCGCAAGGGACGGCCTCGATGTATCACGGTTGGGTTCCTGATTTACATATTCATTCTGAAGATACTCTCCTCCCCTTCTATCTCGGTGAACGAGATGATGCTTCATATGCGGTAAAACCAACTTGCTGGCCTGGCCTTGATATCATCCCTTCTTGTCTGGCCTTACATCGTATTGAAACTGAGTTGATGGGACGTTTCGACGAAGGAAAGCTGCCGACAGAACCTCACATGATGCTAAGGCTGGCCATTGAAACGGTAGCCCATGATTACGATGTTGTTGTTATCGATAGTGCTCCTAATCTTGGTATCGGCACAATCAACGTTGTATGTGCTGCTGACGTGTTATTAGTCCCTACCCCCGCTGAGCTCTTTGACTATACCTCTGCATTGCAATTTTTCGATATGCTCCGGGATTTGCTGAAGAATGTAGATCTACAAGGCTTTGAACCAGATGTCAGAATCTTGCTTACTAAATATAACAATAATAATGGTTCCCAGTCGCCTTGGATGGAAGAGCAAATCAGGGATGCATGGGGAAGCATGGTTCTTAAAAACGTGGTACGCGAAACGGATGAAGTAGGTAAAGGCCAAATTCGAATGCGAACAGTATTTGAACAAGCAATTGATCAGCGTTCTTCTACTGGAGCATGGAGGAATGCGCTCGCAATTTGGGAGCCGGTTTGTAATGAAATTTTCGACCGTCTCATTAAACCTCGTTGGGAAATCCGCTAATGAAACGAGCACCTATCATCCCTAAATCTATTCCTTCAGTCGTTCCTGTAACTACTGTATCGGCCCCTGCAGCTCCTATGGTAGACACACTAATTGCTCGAGTAGGCGCTATGGCAAAGGGTAATACTATTACCCTTCCCGTGTGTGGACGAGAAGTAAAATTTATTCTTGAGACCATACCCGGTGCAGATGTCGCCAGCTCAACTAAGGTCTGGGCTGGTAATGAACGTGATCAAGCTTTTCTAATAGAAGAGGCTTTGGACGATCTCATACCATCGTTCTTGCTTACCGGCCAACAAAATCCGGCGTTTGGGCGTAAGGTCGACGGTCATATTGAAGTTGCCGATGGTAGTCGCCGTCGCATGACTGCCATCTTTACATCAACTGAGTATCGCATACTCGTTGGTGCCCTTGATGACGAACAGATGGATGCTTTATGCAAACTTGGAAATGATTACAGACCGACAAGTGCTTATGAAAGAGGTACGCGTTATTCTCAACGTTTAGAAAAAGAATTTAACGGAAATATCTCTGCCTTGGCCGATGCTGAAAACATCTCAAGGAAAGTCATAACCAGATGTATCAATACTTCTAGGCTACCAAGAGATGTGATCGCCCTCTTCTCTCATCCAGGCGAGCTTTCCGCAAGGGCTGGCGAAAGTTTACAGAAAATCTTTTCTGAGAACGAAGCTCGTTTACTCGATGGGGCTTTTGAGCTATCAGAGAAGAGAAAAGCAGGTGTAGTACTTGAGGCTGATGAAATAATTCAATTTCTTACTGCCTTGCTTAAAGATTCCAGCAAGAAAGTAAATCAGGCCCCAGAAAAGCGTGAGTTCATTCCTGGAGCAACAGCGCGTTATAAAGGAAATAAAGTGATTATCAGCCTGGATCGTTCCAAACTTTCCGAGGAAGATATTGGGAAGTTTGAAGAAATGCTTGAGCTTTTAGCTACGAAGAAAAACAAGCATTAATTCGGTAGTTATCTTCCTGCTTTACCTTCTTCAAGACCATGGTTCAAATTCCTAATATGGGACCGTGGTCCCAACCCCTTAACTGGGACCGTGGTCCCAACCCCTTAACTGGGACCGTGGTCCCAACCCCTTAACTGGGACCGTGGTCCCAACCCCTTAACTGGGACCGTGGTCCCAACCCCTTAACTGAGACCGTGGTCCCAACCCCTTAACTGGGACCGTGGTCCCAACCCCTTAACTGGGACCGTGGTCCCGACCCCTTAACTGGGACCGTGGTCCCAACCCCTTAACTGGGACCGTGGTCCCGACCCCATAACTGGGACCGTGGTCCCGACCCCTTAACTGGGACCGTGGTCCCGACCCCTTAACTGGGATCGTGGTCCCAACCCCTTAACTGGGACCGTGGTCCCGACCCCATAACTGGGACCGTGGTCCCGACCCCATAACTGGGACCGTGGTCCAATCTAGTCAGCTCGCATCAGATTATGAATTTTTAAACTTTACCTTAAAAGTTATCCACTGAATCGGTGGGTAAGCCTGTGCACAATGTGTCAGGAAAAGGAGTATTAACTGAGCTCTCAGTGCTTGAAAAAAGGATGTCATGTAGTCCGGCTTACCGCGGGACCTACACGGTGTTATGGCCACGCATCGAGTGACATTCGTGCAGACTGCGGCAAACGCCGTGCCTCTAATCTAGCCCGACCGCTGCGGCTGCAAGGGTGCGCTTGTCCGTCATCCTCGCCCATCGCAGTTATTATCTAATGTCTGCAGCCGGTCTTCCCGTCGTTCTCTCGCTCACTATCCGCTCGATAACCGTACAAGCTGCCTAGGATATTTTCTGCGCCACGGCCTCCTGTAACGCCCATTGCATTCTCCACTATTCGTCGGGCTTCGTTTCGGCACGGCGTAAGCCGGAACTCAGACGACATATACCACGGAGGAATTTTCATGAGCACAACAACACCGGCTGTATACGTTGGCACTTGGCACAAATACAACTGCGGCAGCATTTTCGAAAAGTGGTTCGACTTGACCGATTTGACGGAAAAGAGGATTTTCTCGAATCCTGATATGCCCTGCATTCAAACGAGCACGATCCGCAACTCATGTTCCAAGACTGGGAAGGTATTCCGGCCTGTTGAACGAGATTCCATAGTTGCTTCGTAGTTACTTTGATTTTGAAGCCTACGCGCGTGACTTGTTCAGCGGCGGTCTGGTGTTTGTCGACGGTAATGTGTTCAACAACTGATTAGGACGGGCAGGGGGATCCCCTGCCGCTAAGGAGAGCATCATGAAACTCGATCCACAGACCCTTGGCATATTGCGTCAGTTCAAAACATGATTAATACCAGCCGTCGTGATTCAGGTCAGGGGAAACTGACGACCGCGTAGGTAGTCGATAAAATTTGCTACTTCATGACCTGTCATTGTTGAGTGTATATGGGCGGACACTTCATTTTGAAGGTTGGGAAGGGGTAGGGCTACGGCAGGTGGTTAAGCCGCTATAAACCTGGCAGGCAATCTGCCCACCTGTGCTGTCTGTAGCCCGTATGTGCGGATGAGATTAAGCTTGATGACGGGATATTACAGGGTCGGAGGCGCGTATAAGTGATGCAAATAATGCGAAGTTTTGAAAAGAAGACCAAGACAAGGTTGCTGTAGACCTTGTCACATCCGCTGTTGCATACAAGAATGTATGAATATGCCGGTTATACCTGAAGCGGTGGCCAGAGAATAACCGTAACATCTCAAAGAATATTTTAACGAGCGGGTGCGTCTCTATCGCATCAGTACGTTGCTGCCGACCGCAAATAATCTGCGATATATCGAAATGGCTGAAGCCCATAAAAAGTAGAAAGATCTTTTCAGGAGGCGATGTCGAGAACTCCCTTCACCGGGACTTTTGCCTGAGATTCTAACCATCCTTAAGTCAGGTCTTTACGCAAAAGGCGCTGGTAAGGGTCTGAACCTTAGGTGGAAAGGAATTACTGGTTAGCAACATCACATCTTAATGACATCGCAAGTTAGCAATATAACAAATTCATAAGGTAATAATATTATAAAACAACAACTTGATAATTTTTTTAATTCTTGAGGTTACAATTGACGTCCGGTCGGGCTGTCATGCTTCATACAGAGCCAACGATGCTGTCTCTGCCAAGCTCCTCTGGGGCAGCGGGTGTCCATCCCATGACGCAACATCCATGCTCGCAGGAGCCGGAATGGCTGCGCCGCTCAGTCGCGCCGCTTCCTGCGCTTCAGGCATGGCATCAATGCCGTTGGTGTTATCGATGCCATGCAGAGGGCAATGCGCGCGGCTTACGTCATTACGGCGTGTCCCTGCCCATCTCTCACCGTATGCCTTTTCTCCGTTTATGGCTCTCCTGCCGGGTGCTGATAGCACCACAGTCTTCTTGGTTGACAAACCCTTTCGCAATATATTTCCCCCGGCCATTCCGGTTCGCTTCATTAGACCGGAATAAATTTCCCGCTTGCCCCATACAGCTGCGTCTGCCAATGATGTTTACGCCCCTGCGGCGAAGGGTCTCAAACGGATGAAGTGCATTTATCCGTGGAAAAAAAACAGTGGTTTACCATAAAGCGTTAAAGCCGCGGCTCCGGAAACTCAACGGATAATGTGGTTTTTGAAGGCCAGACCCTGTTCAGAAGGAGGTGTGTAGTGAGCAAAACCCTGAAGGAATTTCATAGCCAGCCGGAGGTGCAGTATGTGCCCACGCCTGGAGATGTGGAATTGATGTAGCCCCCTGAAACACCAGACAGTAGCTGTATCTCCAGATAAGAGATAGGCTTGAATATATGTCTAACACTAACGCCAATTTTGAGATGACCGGGATCCTGTTAGGGCAAGAAGTCCGTAAACGTAAAACTCCTCAGGAGAAGATCGCCATTATCCAGCAGACGATGGAGCCGGGCATGAATGTCTCCCATGTCGCCCGCCTGCATGGCATCCAGCCCAGCCTGCTGTTTAAGTGGAAGAAGCAATATCAGGAAGGCAGCCTCACCGCCGTTGCGGCCGGAGAAGAAGTTGTTCCAGCTTCTGAGCTTACTGCTGCTCTGAAGCAGGTCCGGGAGCTTCAGCGCCTGCTGGGCAAGAAGACGATGGAAGTTGAGATCCTGAAAGAAGCCGTGGAGTACGCTCAGTCGCGAAAATGGATAGCGTACGCGCCCTTGTTGCCAAAGGACGGGGAATAGCGCTGGTCAGCCGCACCATGGGCGTGTCGCGTGCGCAGCTGTCACTGCGAATTAACCGTTCTGCCGACTGGCAGGACAGGCGCTGTAACCGGCGTGATGACGAAGCAGACGCTGAAATACTGTCAGAGATCCTCGATATCATCAGCGATATGCCCAGTTACGGCTATCGCCGTGTGTGGGGCATCCTGCGTACGCAACGTCGTACAGAGGGACTGCCCCCCGTGAACGCCAAACGGCTTTACCGGCTTATGAGCGAGCATAATCTGCTGTTACTGCATGACAAACCAGAGCGGTCGAAGCGTGAACATAAGGGCAAAATCGCGGTGGCAGAAAGCGATATGCGCTGGTGTTCAGATGGCTTCGAGTTCGGCTGCGACAACGGTGAGAAGCTGCGGGTCACGTTCGCGCTGGACTGCTGCGACAGAGAAGCCATAGACTGGGCAGCGAGCACAGGAGGCTACGACAGTTCGACGGTGCAGGATGTGATGCTGAGGTCGGTGGAAAAGCGCTTCGGCGACGGGCTGCCGACCACACCGGTTCAATGGCTGACGGATAACGGTTCAGCATATACCGCGCATGAAACGCGGAGGTTCGCCAGAGAGCTGAATCTGGAGCCGTGTACAACAGCGGTGAGCAGCCCGCAGAGCAATGGCATGGCCGAACGGTTCGTGAAGACGATGAAGGAAGACTATATCGCGTTCATGGCAAAACCAGATGTGAGAACAGCCCTGCGAAACCTTGCAGCAGCGTTCACACATTACAATGAAAACCACCCGCACAGCGCGCTGGGCTATCACTCCCCGAGGGAATATCGGCGGCAGCGGACATCGTTAACTTAAGATACAAAAGCTGTCCGGAGATGGCGGGTCAAGATCACCTGGAGATGTGGAATTGGCGGCCGTCCTGAATGCCGGGCTGAAAAAACGGCTCTGATGCTGCCGGAAGGGGCATTAACCCGGGAAGAGGCAGTGGCGGCGCAGTATACCAATGTGATGATTGAAGACGATCAGGAGGCACATTTCCGTCTGACCATTCGTTACTACAACGGACGACTGATGGCGCGGGTGTGAAATTTCGAACCCGATGCGGGGAACCACCTTAACCGCTACATCAGACACGCGGCGACCTCACCAGAGCAGGTTCAGTAAGAAAATACCCTGTCGGAGCGCCAACTCCGCAGGACCGACAATCGTGAATATCGGAGTGGTACTAACTATGTCAGTAACAGATGTTAAAGCAAGAACCGTAAAAAAGGCCAGCGTAAAGAAACCAAACAAAGCCTAACTGGCTGCACTTCAGGCGGCGATCGATGCTGCGCAGACCGAGACTGTTCCGCTGTCTGATCTCGTTAAATCCTCCTTCACCGTCCGAACCATCCTGTGTTCCTTAGACAGCGTATGCAGCCTGGCTGAAACCATCGCCTCCGTCGGGCTGCTGCAGAACCTGATTGTCCATGACATGGATGACGGTAAGTCTGGCGTGACAACAGGTGGCCCGCCGTGTGAGCGCGATGCATTGGCTTGCGGAAGAAAACTGACTCGGCGCCGTTCAACCTGTCACGGTGAAGCGCGTGTCTGTCTGATCGACTGGCTTTTAAGCTTATGCTAAGCAGGTGTAGATATTTGGCATATGTATAGATTTGACTTCTTCGAAGTGATAAAAGTGCGCATGCGATAGATGTAAAAATGCTCTATATAACTCAATTAATCTTTACTTCAACAAGCATCGGACCTTACTCAATTAACTGGTGTAGACTTAAAAGCTAAATCTACACTAGAAAAGCTTGAATACAGGTTGTTGTAGAAACAGAGAAGAGCATGGAGAAAGCAGAAAAATGGATATTTGGCAGTGGAATAGTTAATTTAGCTTTTTAAGGAAAAAAAGCCCATGTATTCCATGGACTCTTTCTTAGATGCTTCGTTTATTCTGTCCAACTTTTGGGTGTCAGTACAAAACGAGGCCATTTGTTTGACTCGACACAAACAGAATAGCCTTTTAACTGCCGCAAGGCAAGGGAGGTAAGGCCATTTGTTAACGCCAAGCTGTAATGTCCCCTTTGAATCATTCTAAAATGTCCCCAGACAATTATCTGGGGGGACATGGTAAAAGAAACAATTACGATGAGACATAAGGAACTTGACAGACTTCAGATTATTCAGGACTCAATCAATTGCCATATAATCAGGAACAAGCGGCGGTGCGAATTGGTATTTCCATCCGGCAAGTTAAACGTCTGGTGCATCGATATCGAAATAAAGGTTCTGTTGGCCTTATCAATGAGAAATTGTGCGAGATACACGGCTTGTGTTTATCCACTGAAACTCTCAGGAAGTGGATGGTAGAGGAGGGGATATGGCGTGAACGTCGTCATAAACTTGTCCGAATATATCAGCGCCGCATGCGACTTCCATCCTACGGTGAACTCATCCACATCGATGGCTCGCCTCATGAATAGTTTGAAGGCAGGGGCCCCAAATGCACACTGATAGTCTTTATCGATGATGCCACCAATGCTCTGATAGCGCTGCGATTCGCTCCTGCAGAGACAACCCGGGCTACATGGAAACCCTTCGGGGTTACCTTAATGATCATGGCATACCACTGGTTCTCTACTCTGACAGACACAGTATATTCCGAGTAAATAACCCGGAGCGGGAAGGGGAGTTGACTCAGTTTACACGTGCGGTAAAGGCACTGGGCATCGAGCCAATCCATGCCAACAGCCCGCAGGCAAAAGGGCGGTTAGAACGCGCCAATCAGACACTCTAGGACAGGCTGGTTAAGGAAATGCGGCTTCAGGGTATCAGCAATATTGAAACAGCAAACGCATGATTGCCGACATTTATTGAAGCGTATAACGACCGGTTCGCTACGCCGCCTCGTATTGCTGATAATGCCCACCTTGATGTACACCATTCTGAAAGAACTGGGTTATATCTTGAGTCTTCAGGCGAGGCGCGTTCTCTCCAAAAATCTCACTTTCCAGTACAAAAGCATTGAGTTTCAGATACGCAGTGAAGGCCGGGGATATCGACTTCGACATTCGGTTGTCACGGTTTGCTAAAGCTTTGACGGTGAAATGAACGTTCTTTATGTCGGGAAATTATTGGGGTGGTAAAAGTATATTGATGGTCCGGAGCCTATACCACTGGATTATGAGAAGAGTGTCCATGAACGTGTGGATAATGCCCGCATAGATTTACGCTCAAAATTCTATGTAAAATCTAAAGCTGACCATCCTTGGCTTACGCGTCGCGCGCAAATTAATCAGCAAGTGAAGCCTCCGGACTTACCTAAACAGAAGGCTAATCCCGATAAAACGGACTGAAACCGGGGGTTATTCAATTGAGTGCATATCCAGTCATCGGGTAGATTTTTACGTAGCGTTTCTAGCGTGCATTTTTGGGTGGTTTGTTACTGATTAATGGGGGTAAGACGACGATTCTCGTCCTCAAGATCTTTGATTTTTTGATATCAGCAGCTTCCATCCCGCCATATCTCGCCTGCTAGTTTTAATAGCTGGCTTCGGAAATAGCGGCTTAACGACACACATCTTTAATGGTCCTGCCATCTTCGACGGACTTCAGAACGGCGATGATCTGGTGCTCGGTGAATCAGATCTTACGCATAGCGATCTCCCTAGGGGGCATCGGAAGACCTCTAAAAGTGAATGGCGCGGATTGCAGGGATACTTACACCTAGAGTTAACTAATTGTCATAAATTCACTATGGTCAGGTGTTTGTTACTAGGGGAATCATGGGAATTTCAGCTTGAAATTTTGATATTAAATCCTATTAAATCATGCTGTTGCGGAGGTTTTTTTATGGGTACATTTTCGTGCTTTTCGTTCAGTGAAGAGTCCTCTTGAGCAAAGAATTATGTATGGTAATGAATCGCCACGGGTTTAACAGACACCTCAGAGTCATTTAAGATGGCTTAAAGAGAGGTGCCCATGAGCGGTAAGCGTTATCCCGAAGAGTTTAAAACTGAAGCAGTCAAACAGGTTGTTGATCGCGGTTATTCTGTTGCCAGCGTTGCAACACGTCTCGATATCACCACCCACAGCCTTTATGCCTGAATAAAGAAGTACGGTCCGGATCCTTCCATTAATAAAGAACAGTCAGATGCTCAGGCCGAGATCCGCCGTCTCCAGAAAGAGCTGAAGCGGGTTACCGACGAACGGGACATATTAAAAAAAGCCGCGGCGTACTTCGCAAAGCTGTCCGACTGAAGTGGTTTACTGAATTTGGCCACCTGAACAGAGGTGATATGCTCACCTCAGAACAACACAGGTGCCATAATGAAAAAAAGAAATTTCAGCGCAGAGTTTAAACGCGAATCCGCTCAACTGGTCGTTGACCAGAATTACACCGTGGCAGATGCAGCCAGCGCTATGGATGTCGGCCTTTCCACAATGACGCGATGGGTGAAACAATTACGTGATGAGCGGCAGGGAAAAACACCAAAAGCCTCCCCCATTACCCCGGAACAAATTGAAATCCGTGAGCTCAGGAAAAAGCTACAACGTACTGAAATGGAAAATGAAATATTAAAAAAGGCTACCGCGCTCTTGATGTCAGACTCCCTGAACAGTTCTCGATAATCGGGAAACTCAGGGCGCGTTATCCTGTGGCCACTCTCTGCCATGTGTTCGGGGTCCATCGCAGCAGCTACAAATACTGGAAAAACCGTCCTGAAAAGCCAGACGGCAGACGGGCTGTATTACGCAGCCAGGTACTTGAACTGCATGGCATCAGCCACGGCTCTGCCGGAGCAAGAAGCATCGCCACAATGGCAACCCAGAGAGGCTACCAGATGGGGCGCTGGCTTGCTGGCAGACTCATGAAAGAGCTGGGGCTGGTCAGTTGCCAGCAGCCGACTCACCGGTATAAGCGTGGCGGTCATGAGCACGTTGCTATCCCGAATCATCTTGAGCGACAGTTCGCCGTAACGGAACCAAATCAGGTGTGGTGCGGTGATGTGACCTATAGTGTGCCCGGAGTTCAGGGCGGGCATGGATGCTTAAATGAACCGCGAGTCTGTCTGGAATATTGAACCGGTAACTCACGATGAGAAACCCAACAATCCCACCGGGTGTGACGGTGGAGAACCTGAGCGGCAGTGACCTGCGGCATGCCCGCAGGGTGATGTAACCCGCTGACAACGGGGATTGAGGCGAGATCACTAAGCCGAGATGATCCTCAAGGTTAAGTACTGAAAGGCTGAAGAACATGAACCCGTTAATCCGCCTCTGTGGGTTGAAAACGTCACCACGGCCTACGTGATCTGACAGGCCGTGCAGGAGGAACTGGCAGTGATACGTAAGCACTGCCGGTCGAAGGTGTTTTGACATGTATGCGAAACACCGGGGCAGCAGCGTCTATCACGCTTGCGTTGCTGACTTCTGCCAACTTGCGGCAAGCAAGGATAAAGAGTGCGACGGGCAGCCTCCTCAGTATGCCTGAGTCCAGGCAGGTAAACCGGGGAAGGTCAGCGACGGATGTTAAGGGGGCATGGCTCCGATGACGCGCTGGCTGGCGGAGCTTCCGTAGTAGTCCGCGATGGGGAAAGCCCATTACATGGCGAAGGGAAGCAGTTTGAATGTGTTTGCGACGTGAATTAACTGACCTAACGAGGTGAAGACCTTTGATAATCAGCGAAATGCAACGCAAGCTTGCCACATGGGCAGCCACCGATCCGTCCCTACGGATTCAACGGCTGCTGCGTCTGATAACACAACCAGAATGGCTGGCTGAAGCGGCGCGGATCACGCTTTCATCAAAGGGGGCCCATACCCCCGGCGTTGATGGCGTGAACAAAACAATGCTACAGGCCAGACTGGCTGTTGAGCTGCAAATCCTCAGGGATGAATTACTCTCAGGCCACTACCAGCCCTTGCCCGCCAGACGGGTTTACATCCCTAAAAGCAACGGCAAACTGCGACCACTGGGTATCCCCGCGTTGCGGGATCGTATTGTTCAGCGGGCCATGCTGATGGCGATGGAGCCGATATGGGAGAGTGATTTTCATACGCTCTCATATGGCTTCCGGCCTGAGCGCAGTGTCCACCACGCGATCCGCACGGTGAAATTACAGCTCACAGACTGTGGTGAAACCCGGGGACGCTGGGTGATTGAAGGCGACCTGTCCAGTTACTTCGACACCGTACATCATCGACTGCTGATGAAGGCTGTACGCCGCAGGATCAGTGACGCACGTTTCATGACTCTGCTGTGGAAAACCATCAAGGCGGGACATATCGATGTCGGTCTCTTTCGGGCGGCCAGTGAAGGTGTACCACAGGGCGGTGTTATATCGCCGCTATTATCGAACATCATGCTGAATGAGTTCGATCAATACCTGCATGAGCGCTACCTGAGCGGGAAAGCCAGAAAAGATCGGTGGTACTGGAATAACAGTATCCAACGGGGCCGAAGTACGGCGGTCAGAGAAAACTGGCAGTGGAAACCCGCGGTGGCGTACTGCCGCTATGCCGATGATTTTGTCCTCATCGTCAAAGGCACCAAAGCACAGGCGGAAGCCATCAGGGAGGAGTGTCGGGGTGTGCTCGAAGGCAGTCTGAAACTCAGGCTGAACATGGATAAGACTAAAATCACCCATGTTAATGACGGCTTTATCTTTCTGGGGCACAGGATCATTCGCAAACGCAGTCGTTATGGCGAGATGCGAGTGGTCTCAACGATCCCGCAGGAGAAAGCCAGAAACTTCGCCGCATCGCTGACAGCACTGTTATCAGGCAACTACAGTGAAAGCAAAGTCGATATGGCTGAACAACTCAACCGAAAACTGAAAGGCTGGGCCATGTTCTATCAGTTCGTTGATTTTAAGGCCAAAGTCTTCAGTTATATCGACCGTGTCGTGTTCTGGAAGCTGGCTCACTGGCTGGCCCGCAAATACCGTACAGGTATCGCTTCCCTGATGAGGTGGTGGTGTAAATCACCGAAACCGGGTCAGAGCAAAACGTGGGTTTTATTTGGTAAAACCAATCACGGCAAGCTCAGCGGCGAAATACTGTACCGGTTGGTGGGGCAAGGCAAGAAGCTGTTCCGCTGGCGGCTACCCGAAGGTAATCCCTATCTGAGGACGGAGACCAGAAACACGTATACATCGCGCTTTACAGAAGTGGCAATGGCGTTCGCCAGCATTTAAATGGAGAGCCGGATGCGCTGAAAGGTGCACGTCCGGTTCGGGGAGGAGAGGCAGGGAAATAGTCCGACTACGCCCTGCCTCTTACTCTACTCTGGACGGGTAAGCGCTGGGCGTACCTCGCCGTTGTTCTCGACCTGTTCGCAAGAAAACCAGTGGGCTGGGCCATGTCGTTCTCGCCGGACAGCAGGCTTACCATGAAAGCACTGGAAATGGCATGGGAAACCCGTGGTAAGCCCGTCGGGGTGATGTTCCACAGCGATCAAGGCAGTCATTATACGAGCAGGCAGTTCCGGCAGTTACTGTGGCGATACCGGATCAGGCAGAGTATGAGTCGGCGTGGAAACTGCTGGGATAACAGCCCAATGGAGCGCTTCTTCAGGAGTCTGAAGAACGAATGGGTGCCAGCGACGGGCTATGTAAGCTTCAGCGATGCAGCTCACGCAATAACGGACTATATCGTTGGATATTACAGCGCACTAAGACCGCACGAATATAATGGTGGGTTACCACCAAACGAATCAGAAAACCGATACTGGAAAAACTCTAACGCGGTGGCCAGTTTTAGTTGACCACAACAGACATAACCTACATCAGGACCCACGAAGGCTGGCTGTATCTTGCCGTGGTTGTTGATCTGTTCTCACGCAAAATTATCGGCTGGTCCATGCAATCCCGGATGACAAAGGACATTGTCCTGAACGCACTGCTGATGGCTGTATGGCGCCGTAATCCCCAAAAACAGGTGCTGGTTCATTCGGATCAGGGCAGTCAGTACACAAGCCATGAGTGGCAGTCGTTCCTGAAATCACACGGCCTGGAGGGCAGCATGAGCCGTCACGGTAACTGCCATGATAATGCGGTTGCAGAAAGCTTTTTCCAGTTGTTGAAACGCGAACGGATAAAGAAAAAGAGCTACGGAACGCGGGAAGAAGCCCGCAGTGATATTTTTGATTACATCGAAATGTTTTATAACAGTAAGCGTCGGCATGGTTCCAGCGATCAGATGTCACCGACAGAATATGAAAACCAGTATTATCAACGGCTAGGAAGTGTCTAGATTATCCGTGGCGATTCATGCCGCCAAGAAAGAGGCAGCGTTACAGAAAGAGGAAGAGAAAAACAAGGGACTGGAGCAGTTGGCTGATCAGTTCGCGTTGGAAAAGCAGCCGTTTATTGACGCTCTGGCGATTGCAGGAAAATCACCAGAGCAGCAGAGAAAATGTTTATGGACTACGTGACAGTCAAAGGAACCACTCTGGTTTGACACCAAAACGAGCAGACAGCGCCTTAATGTGCATGATTGTCAGTGACCGCTGACCAGAGAGAATCTGGCTAACCAGCGATTTAGAGCCGATCTCCTCCTTAAGGTCAGAATAAGACAGCCTGTACTGGTCAATCAGGGTGCGCAGAAGGGCAACGCCGACTGGCATTTCAGCGATAGCCTTGTTGAATTCAGCGAAACGAGGGCTGTTATCCTCATAGTCAGCAATTTTACTCGCCAGGAAGTCAATAAGCGGGTTCTCGTCGTCGTTTTCGATCAGATAGTCCACCAACTCTATCGCTTCGCGGTAATCGCTCTCGGACGAACTGCCCCCCAGGAAGGGAACAGCAGCTACGAGTTGTTTGGTTGCTTCAATGGCTTTTGCAGTGTCGGTAATCATTCTTTGTTCTCCCTGTAATAGCGGGTCAACTTGTCGTAATCAGCGTGGGTGGCGATGTGCTTCACATAGAAGCGTTTATTCACGAAATTGATATAGGCGATAACCCTCAAGTTGTTGCCCCCTACATCCAACACCCACCACTTATTACGATACTTAAAATTGTCCAGGCTCGGTATCAGCGTTCGCATCTCAGCTGGAGAAGAAAAGTCCGTCTCGCGGACTAAGCGGTACAGCGCCCGAACGGCTAACGAATCGTTGGGATATTGCTTTGCCGCTTCCTCAAAAGGCTCTTTTGAAATTACGTGCATCTTGCGGTCGTTCCATCCGTTTACATTATGTGAACATGATAGCACCGCCCATACCCGTTTACAATATGTGAACAATGGCGCTTTCCCCTACATAGCGGCTATGTCTTTTCCTGAGCGCAGAGAGCTGATTTACAGCGCCGGAAGTCTCGTCTTCATGCGGACCTCGACCGTTAGCAATGGATGACTGATAAGGAATCACTGTGATAAAGGCAAAACCTGTACCACTCAAATACCGTCCTATCATATGTGAGCTCAAAGATTAAGGTGTTAAGGATGAAATCCTTTCAATCCGAACGGGTGGGTCACTTGAGAAAATTAAGCTAATTAAGGATAAAGGTAAGCGCCATGGAAAATCCAGTAGCGGTCCATGTTGGCCAATTGTGGGAGGAAATAGATCCGGATTTTATTAACGAGATTCGCATTCCTGGTATTACCATCGATGGATGAGCCTAAAGTCATACCGTTCGAAAATACATAAGCTGGGCGTCAGCATCCCGTCTTAATGGTAAACATGATGTGTTATAGACCAGATTCTTATCTGCTATAGCGCAAAGCGAATTTTGTATTTAAACATGGCCGAACTATAACTTCACTGGGCTGTATATCCGCAACATATTTGTAGTATAAGTCACCACTTAGTTCACATACCATTAAGTCGAATCAACAAACAGATGGCGCGCCCCATAATATCTGCCTAACCTATATAGCACAGAGAAATGCAACCTCCTGTTCCAAAAAACAGGATGGATTAAAGCTTAATTTTAAAAGGTTTTTATTGCATGTATTGTTATGCATCGAATCCAATGCAAATAACGGCCATCCGTCATAATATAGTAATTTCATTTAAGCATAACATTGTGAGGGAAATTTAATAGTTAAATGAATGCTAAAAAAATAACCGAAAATCTTGAGGCCTTCAAACAACCAATAACCTTTATCATAAATAGGAAATATTAAACTCATAAAAAGACAGTATCAAAAAAGGCCAGATTACGGCCACTTTTAATGGGTTGAATATTGCGTACACTTTCATTAAATCTGACTTAGATCAGAAATCATCCAGAGTTTTACCTGCTGAAAGTTGCTCAGTTAGATCTTTAGGAGTGCGTCCCTGACCCGTCCATGTTTTGGTCTCACCATTTTCATCAGTAAATGTATATTTGGTAGGGCGAGGCTCACGGAATTTCTTCGGTGAGGAAGATTTTGAAGAGAATGCGCCCATTAGCTCTTCAGGGTTAATACCATCTTCTTCCATTAATTTACGCAGGGCTTCAAATTTTTCCTGACGAGCTTGCAGGGAAGCTGCTTTGGATGATTCTTCCTCACGACGTTCAGAGACAACTACTTCTAACTTTTCAAGGATTTCTTCGAGAATTTCTAAAGGAAGCTCACGGCCCTGAGCGCGAAGAGTACGGATATTGTTTAATGATTTGAGCACTTCAGACATGTGAACTCACTTAAAAATAAACTTAGAATTAACGCCAGATAATAACACATATTTTTGGCGGTAATACGCTACCCTTTAAGAAAAAACTCACATTCACCAATAAGTTGAAACAATATCAGTACTGAGATATGGACATTTTTAATCAACTAAACCTAGCAATGCAGGGATTCTGTCAGGTGATGAAATCCCGAATTATAGGCATTTCACACTGTAAAACCCGGGAGGGGAGTGGGATAAGGCGTCTTGTGTATCAGCAAGCATCTTGTACATCCCCTCCTTTAGGCCTTGTAAATGCAAGGCAGTAAAAATCTGCCCCCCTTAAGAGAAAAAACATAATCTGAAGCCTCAGAAGATCAGGTTTAAATTAACTTTTCTGAACCCCCTGTCCTGTAACACTTTTAGTCAATTAGTCAGATCAGCTGATTATGAACAATGCTAATGCATGTAACACTTTTTTACCAGAAGTGGTCTTCACTTAACAAAATCCTGTACTCAGTCTACTGCTTATGTGCAACTTCTTCGATAAAAGTCGCACATGGTAATGCTGCCTTATGTTTAACTTTTCATGAATAAGTTAAACATGGAGTGAACTCTGATGTTCAACTTTTTTATAAAAAGTTAAACATGGAAAAATCGACCGTGTTCAACTTTTTGAGTAAAAGTGTTACAAGTATTAATCAAACTTTCACGGATATACAGGGTACGTAAAAAGTAACTTTTTTTCATGCCATTATTCGTCCATTCCACATTCTCAATCCCTATCACTGCCTATCAAGCATCGGCGCTGCGCTTAAACACCTTAAAACTATTTTGTGCATTCTGGCAAAACACGTATGGGTGTTGTCTAAAATCTTCCCCTGTCTGGTATAGTGGATTAAATCCTTTGTGTAGACTATTCGGATACAGGAGGAGAACATGAGAAACTTGTAAATCAGGCGCTACGAAGCACATCAGGATGAGAAATTCAGAAGCCTTGGTAACATAGCCGCTGAAGGTAGAGAGATCTGCAATTACCGGGCGCTCTGAAAGGCGTATAACCTGAAAGGCGTATAACAAGTCTGTAATTTCAGCTACAGATGTGCTAAAATAAGATGCAGAAAAACTGGGCAGTAGATTGTAATCCACAAGCATCCACCATCTGGGATGATAAATGGATTTCGAAATAGCCAACATCGCTGGCGTCACTGTCATTTTCCTGCCGACAGCTAATATTCTTTGTATTCTGACCTTGATATCCAACAATTAGACGGTTGCAAAAAAGTCAAATACCTAGTACGTTACTGAAGGGAGATAGTGTCATTCTGCTACGTGACCTGACATTACCCATAAAAGCAGGCAAACCACTCATGTTTTTCATGTGCTATTTATGCCCACGGCATTTATTTATTAGAAAAAAGAAACTACGCTGGGACGCTTAAAGGTGATATTAACGACTCAATATGGGCTAAATTTCCGGATAAACGGCGGCTTAAGTTACAGGATACGTTTAAACGGAATATCGCCCATATAGAAGCTATCAGAATAGCAGCAAGTGAAAAGGATCTGCCTTCTATCCACGTAGTGTTTATCAACGTAAAATCACGAGTTGATAGTGAAACTGATACACCGAACCGATACTATGGTCTTCAGTACGACACAACGGGAGAATTTTCACCGTCAATTATCGGTATCGACCTGAATACAAGGGAGCATATTCTACTCTCTGGTGCGACGGCAAAGTCTGACCGAGTAATGAACCTTTAAACCCGCATCCAATAAACGCCAAAGCCACCGTGAGTTAACTCGCCTCTTAAGCCGCCTGTTTTTGTTTTTATTTTTATTTTTATTTTTATTTTTCTCTAGAATGGAAATGAAAAAAACGTTAGCGCTGTCCTTCATCGTTTTCTCTTTTTCTGTGATTGCTGGCCAACAAGCATCCCGTAGCACCTGGAATCTGCAGCACTATAATAACTCCGCCGCAGCCTATATCCGAACGCGATTCATTACAACCTGTGAGCTGGCGATAAAAGGTGAAATCAACGCCAAAGAACCGAGTGAACAATCAACCAAAGGAGTATTAGCGCAAGCCACACAGGGCATGGAGAAAGGAACCCCTGCATATTCAATTATTCATGACACCATTATCCTCGGTACGGATGCAGGCATGATGATTCATGAAAAAGGTAAAGTTGTCGCTAAAGACAAAACCGAACCTCATTCCTGCACTGAGTTCGTCAGTTATACAGAAATAAGAGCGTCATTTCTTAGTTTACCGCAGCCTTAAATGGTCCGAAGCAATCCGTTAAGGCTAACGCCGGTAGTGATGACTCTGATGGTAGTGTTTAAAGAACTACGGCTAAAGCTTTAACCGCATTCTACGATGAAAACGAAGTTGCAGCGGATGACAAGATTGGTGGCCGAAAGGTTGAGGTCAAGGGCGTGGTGCAGAGTATTGATAAAGATTTTACCGGTATCCTGCCATACGCATTACCGGGAGTGCCGCACAGGGAAAATCGTCGGGTACCGCAATGGCGGCAATGGACAAGCTGGCTAAGCACTTACCACCGGGGTTCGCCGGTGAGTGGGCGGGAAGTTCGTTACAGGAAAGGGAGTCCGCATCACAGCTTCCGGGTCTTATTGTGCTCTCGGTACTGGTGGTATTCATGGTGCTGGCTGCGCTTTACGAAAGCTGGTCCGTTCCCTTCGCGGTCATACTCGTTGTTCCTCTGGGGCTGCTTGGCGCTGTGCTCGCCGTATCCGTTACGAATATGACGAATGACGTCTTTTTCAAAGTGAGCCTGATAACCCTGATTGGACTTTCCGCCAAGAATGCGATTTTGATTATCGAGTTCGCGAGACAATTGATGAATGAAGGAAAGAGCCTTATTGATGCGACATTGATGGCAGCAAAGCAGCGCTTGCGGCCAATACTCATGACTTCTCTGGCTTTCACATTAGGTGTTGTTCCGCTGATGCTCGCCAGTGGAGCCAGCGACAGCACGCAGCATGCGATTGGCACCGGTGTATTCGGCGGGATGATTAGCGGAACGCTACTGGCCATTTTCTTTGTTCCGGTATTTTTCGTGGCGATCACCCGATTTACTGGCATGCGAAAAGGCAGACCTGGGAATAGCCGGAACGGCTAATCTCTGCCCTGTGTCCCGGCCAGTTTAAAGCAGGTTTCTTGCTGAACTGGCTGGCATAACATTATCAAGGACATTATGAACATCATTGTCACTCAAAGGTTAATCATTCGCCCTTTTAAGGCAGAGGATGCGGCAGCACTTTTCGATTACCTCTCTTCACCACGTGCTCCTTGCTTTAATGATGAAAAGTTACATTCGCTAGCCGAGGCGGAGAGCGACGTGGCTAAACGAGCCACGGACCCAGCGCAGTTTGCCGTTTGTCTAAAAGAAACTGATACGTTAATCGGACATTTTTTTGCGGACAATAGCGACGAGCCAGACAGCAATACATGGTCAGTGGGCTGGCATTTTAATCAACGTTATGAACGTCAGGGATATGCGAGCGAGTCAGTTGCTGCACTATTTGATTATTTATTTAAAGTAAAAGATGCCAGGCGTTTGTATGCCTGGGTAGAAGTTTACAATCTGGCCTCTCAAAAACTCTGTGAACGTTTGCATATGCGGCATGAAGGTTGTTTTAAAGAGTTTGTCGCCTTTGAAAACGAGGATGGTAAGGCAAGATAGGGGTCGCCTCAGAAAACGGAAAATAAAGCACGCTAAGCCCTTACTTACCCAGATGTTTGACTGTTCGTGGCACTTTCACCATGGCAATTGCAATTGCCCAACCCTTGCAAAATGCCGCACGCCTCTACAGATCGAGAGCCAGAACACTTCTCGCGCAAATCAACCAAGTGCCGTTTTAACTGCAACAGCGCGGACACACGCATTTCCACCTGTTGAATATGGGCCTCCAGCAGCGTGTTGACCTCCCCACAGTCCTGCATCGGGTTGTCTCGCAGACCCAGCAATGCGCGAATCTCGCTCAACGTCATGTCGAGCGAACGGCAATGACGGATGAATTGCAAGCGCTCAATGTGCGCCTCACCGTACAGCCGGAAGTTGCCACCGCTTCGCGCTGGCTTCGGCAGTAGCCCTTCCTTCTCGTAGTAGCGGATGGTCACGACCTCGCACCCAGAGCGCTTGGCGAGGTCGCCAATTCTGATTTCCATGCATCAATCTCCAATTATCACTTGACTCTATAGTGACTATAGAGATTTTAATGGAGGCTGAATAGAAGATTTTCAGGAGTTACTCATGAGCGAATGCGCTTCAAAGGGGTGTGGCTGCACGACTGAGCCGATCATCCAACCCACGGCACCGGCCCCGCTGGCAACCGGATCGGCTCAAGCGGTGTACCGCATCGAGAACATGGATTGCCCGACCGAAGAGGCGCTGATCCGAAGCAAACTGGCCGGTCTGGCGGGGGTGGCGGGTCTTGAATTCAACCTGATGCAACGTACCTTGGCCGTGCGACACGAATTGCCTTCGTTGTCTCCCGTCGAGCAGGCGCTGAAGGCCATCGGCATGCAAGCTGTGCGCATGGATCAGGCGTCGGCCGAGCAGACGACCAAGCTGTCCATTGCCAAGATGGATTGCCCGACCGAAGAGACGTTGATCCGCAACAAGCTCGGCACCGTGGCCGGTGTTGCTGATCTCGATTTCAACCTGATGCAGCGCACGCTGTCGGTACGCCATGCGAACCAGGTTCTGCCAGACGTGCTCGTGGCACTGCAAGCGCTTGGATTCGAGGCGCAGGTCGTGGACACGGCAGAGGTCGCATCTCCATCCGCCGCCCCTGTGACCACGCCGACCAACTGGTGGCCGCTGGGCATCTCCTTGGTCACTGCATCGGCGGCCGAGGCGGTCTACTGGCTCCACAACGGCAATCACTGGTCGGTTGTCGTTCTGGCGCTTGTCGCGGTCTTCACGGGTGGCCTCTCCACCTACAAGAAGGGGTGGATTGCGCTCAAGAACCGTAATCTCAACATGAACGCCCTCATGTCGATTGCGGTCACGGGTGCCATGTTGATCGGCCACTGGCCCGAAGCGGCAATGGTGATGGTACTGTTCGCGCTGGCCGAGGTAATCGAAGCCAAATCGCTGGATCGCGCTCGTAACGCTATCCGTGGCCTGCTCGACCTGACCCCGGAACAGGCCACGGTACAGCAGGCTGACGGCACATGGCGCGAGGTGGGCGCCAAGCAAATCACCATCGGCGCCCGCGTCCGGGTCAAACCAGGTGAGCGCATCGCCCTTGATGGTGAGGTGCTGGAAGGCCGCTCTGCCGTCAACCAAGCCCCGATCACGGGTGAAAGCCTCCCGGTCGAAAAATCCCCCGGTGATTCGGTGTTCGCTGGCACGATCAACGAATCCGGCTCGTTCGAGTACCGCGTCACCGCCTTGGCCAACAACTCCACTTTGGCCCGGATCATTCACGCGGTAGAGGCTGCGCAAGGTAGTCGTGCGCCGACTCAGCGTTTTGTCGATCAGTTCGCCCGCTGGTACACCCCCGTTGTATTCGGCGTTGCCATCGCCGTCGCGTTGTTGCCGCCGCTGTTCATGGGTGCGGCATGGCTCGACTGGATCTACCGTGCATTGGTTCTGCTGGTGGTCGCCTGCCCGTGCGCACTGGTGATCTCTACACCGGTCAGCATCGTCAGCGGCCTGGCCGCCGCCGCCCGCCACGGCATTCTCATCAAAGGTGGCGTCTATCTGGAAGAAGGCCGCAAGCTGCGCTGGCTGGCTCTGGACAAGACCGGCACGATCACGCACGGCAAGCCCGCACAGACCGACTTTGTCACATGGGGCAATGCACTCGCCTCGGACAGCCGCAGCATCGCTGCCAGTCTGGCGGCCCGCTCGGACCATCCTGTATCCAAGGCGGTGGCACAGGCCGCGCAGACGGACGGGGTTGCCTTGCTCGACGTGGCCGAATTCAACGCGCTGCCCGGTCGGGGTGTGCAAGGCCAAATCAACGGTGCGACCTACCATCTGGGCAACCACCGGATGCTCGAAGAGCTGGGGCAGTGCACACCAGAGCTGGAGCAGCGCATCGCTGCGCTGGAAACCGCTGGCAAGACCGTCGTGATGTTGGTAGGCGCAAAGGCGGTACATGCCTTATTCGCCGTAGCGGACACCATCAAGGACAGCAGCAGGACCGCCATCGCCGAGCTGCACGCACTGGGCATCAACACCATGATGCTGACCGGCGACAACCCCCATACGGCACAGGCCATTGCCGCACAAGCCGGAATCGACCGTGCGCAAGGCAACCTACTCCCAGATGACAAATTGCGCGAAGTGGAGCAACTGGCCCGAAGCGGCAAGGTTGGCATGGTCGGTGATGGCATCAACGATGCCCCGGCCTTGGCGCGTGCGGACATCGGCTTTGCAATGGGAGCGGCTGGCACAGATACCGCAATCGAGACCGCCGACGTGGCCCTGATGGACGACAACCTGCGCAAGATTCCGACCTTCGTGCGCCTGTCGCGTGCGACGGCGCAGGTGCTGATGCAAAACATTGTGCTGGCCCTTGGCATCAAGGCAGTATTTCTGGTGCTGACCTTCACGGGTCAAGCGACCATGTGGATGGCGGTGTTTGCTGATATGGGGGCCAGCTTGCTCGTCGTTGGCAATGGCTTGAGGCTGTTGCGCAAATGAGCTGGAAATTCTTTCTCTACGACTGGGGTGGTCTGAACATCGCGTTGTTCCAAGCCATCAACATGAGCACACCTGCAGCGCTGGAACCGCTGGCATCGTTCTTCAACCTTGTGATAGGCAACTACTGGACTGCACCACTGATGCTCTTGGCGATGTGGGGATGGTCAAAGTCGGCACCTGACCCAACGCGGGCCGATGCCAGGCACTGTTGCAAAGTTAGCGATGAGGCAGCCTTTTGTCTTATTCAAAGGCCTTACATTTCAAAAACTCTGCTTACCAGGCGCATTTCGCCCAGGGGATCACCATAATAAAATGCTGAGGCCTGGCCTTTGCGTAGTGCACGCATCACCTCAATACCTTTGATGGTGGCGTAAGCCGTCTTCATGGATTTAAATCCCAGCGTGGCGCCGATTATCCGTTTCAGTTTGCCATGATCGCATTCAATCACGTTGTTCCGGTACTTAATCTGTCGGTGTTCAACGTCAGACGGGCACCGGCCTTCGCGTTTGAGCAGAGCAAGCGCGCGACCATAGGCGGGCGCTTTATCCGTGTTGATGAATCGCGGGATCTGCCACTTCTTCACGTTGTTGAGGATTTTACCCAGAAACCGGTATGCAGCTTTGCTGTTACGACGGGAGGAGAGATAAAAATCGACAGTGCGGCCCCGGCTGTCGACGGCCCGGTACAGATACGCCCAGCGGCCATTGACCTTCACGTAGGTTTCATCCATGTGCCACGGGCAAAGATCGGAAGGGTTACGCCAGTACCAGCGCAGCCGTTTTTCCATTTCAGGCGCATAACGCTGAACCCAGCGGTAAATCGTGGAGTGATCGACATTCACTCCGCGTTCAGCCAGCATCTCCTGCAGCTCACGGTAACTGATGCCGTATTTGCAGTACCAGCGTACGGCCCACAGAATGATGTCACGCTGAAAATGCCGGCCTTTGAATGGGTTCATGTGCAGCTCCATCAGCAAAAGGGGATGATAAGTTTATCACCACCGACTATTTGCAACAGTGCCCATTTATCGGTGTGAGCATGTACTTTTTGTCCCTGGCAACACGGACTATTCCTGTAGGAACCGCTTATGCGGTCTGGGTCGGGATTGGTGCTTTAGGGACAGCAGCGTACGGAATAATTTACTTAAATGAAGATAAGGGCCTGTTACGCATTGCCTGTTTCGGACTGATTCTGGCGGGTATCATTGGCCTGAAAATTCTGGCAGGACACAAGCAGCTGTAGGTTCTCATCCATAAACAGAACTCCGGGGGCATTCTGATTTTAGACATCAGCATGCCTCTCCCTTTCCCCTTTTTGAAATGGGACATTACCCGCTACATTAATAACAGGCGAGAGAACCGACATAACCGGGGGCGGCCAGGAAAAGTTGCCATGATTGACAAAAAGACTGCTTTTTGTTTGTACCTGCATGATTAACGGTGCGAATTTTTTCGGCAAACTATAAATGCGGGCACCAGTGTGATGATAAGCACCTGAATAAATGCCGACGGTAATGAAGGTGGCCCTGTTGATTAATAAGTTTGCAGGGAAATAAAAATCCCCGTCATCACGGGGATTTTCCGGACCCGAATGCGTTACCGGGAAGGATGCGAAGGAGAAAAGCGCAGTATCAGCATACCCGCCAGTGCTGCCAGTACAGAGCCGGCAAGTACCCCCACCTTGACCTCGTCCACCAACAGGGGGCTTTCTGCAAACGCCAGGTTGCCGATAAACAGGCTCATGGTAAACCCTATTCCGCACAGGACCGATACGCCGTAAACCTGCAGCCAGGTACTTTTTTCAGGCCGTTTTGCCAGGCCCAGGCTGACGGCCAGCAGCGACAGGCCGAAAATGCCCGCCTGCTTGCCAACAAACAGGCCCAGCGCAACGCCGACCGGTACCGGCGACATCAGGTCATCAGCCGTCATACCGGAGAGCGCGACCCCCGCATTTGCGAAGCCAAACAGCGGCAGTATCAGAAACGTCACCCACGGATTGATGCCGTGCTCCAGCCGGGCAAGAGGGGATTGTTTATCCGGATCGGTTACCCGCAGCGGGATAAAGAGCGCCAGCAGGATACCCGCGATGGTGGCGTGCACCCCGGACTGAAGCATGAAAAACCACAGCACGCCCCCCGCCAGCAGATAGGGAAACAGCCGGGTAATCCCGGCACGGTTCATGATAAACAGCAGAGCAACCGTGACCGCCGCACCGGCCAGCATCAGAAACGAAATATTACTGGTATAGAAGAGCGCAATAATAGCCACTGCGCCCATGTCGTCCAGAATAGCCAGCGCCGACAGGAAAATTTTCAGCGAGGCAGGTACGCGACTGCCCAGCAGTGCCAGTACCCCGAGCGCAAAGGCAATGTCCGTGGCGGCAGGAATTGCCCAGCCAGCGAGGGTTTCATCGCTGCCCGCATTAAACCATACGTAAATGGCCGCAGGCACGGCCATCCCGCCCAGCGCGGCAAATCCCGGCAGCGCGCGCTGGCCCCAGGTGGCAAGCTGACCGGTGAGAAGCTCGCGCTTGATTTCCAGGCCGACCATCATGAAGAACACGGCCATCAGGGCGTCGTTTATCCAGTGCTCAACGGAGAGGCCGGCGGCGTTGTATTTCAGGAATACCTCATATCCCTCCCTGAGCGGAGAGTTAGCCACGATGATAGCGGCTGCTGAGGCGATGATGAGCACGATGCCGCCGGCTGCGGGCGAGCTGAAAAATGCAGATGGCACTTCTGACATCCTCTTTTTATTTCTGTCTGGGATTTCTGACACACTCCCTCCCTTTATTCAAAAAAAACAGGCCTTCCCCTGATATACAACCGCTGGTTATCAGAGGATAAGCCGGCTGAGCTACGCTGAAGATATAAAAAATACGATAATTAATTGCTGATAAATTAACGAATTAGCGTGACGTTAATTTTATCATAACGTCCGGCCCGCTTCAGGCGGAAGAGGTAAAGCCCTGTAAAGCTGCCGCAGGCAGGGGCATTTTTATCCGTCATCAGCCACACGCTCACAGCAGCCATGTGACGACAAAAAAACCCAGGGCAGTCATCAGAATGGAGCCGGTTACGTGTACCAGCAGTGAAGTAAACGCCCAGAAATAATTACCGGACTGCAGCTGTGAGAATATTTCCAGGGAAAACGTGGAAAACGTGGTCAGCCCACCGCACAGCCCGGTGATAACAAGTAATCGCCAGGCCGGATCCAGGTCAGGATGGCGCATGAACCAGGCCAGCGACGCACCAATGATAAATCCGCCCGCAAGGTTCACTACCAGCGTGCCCGGTGGCAGGTCAGGAAACAGGCTGTTCAGGCGTGCGCCAAGCAGCCAGCGGATCAGGCAGCCAGCGGATCCACCAATGATAATGGCCAGATAAGATTTCACGGGGTTTACCTCTGTGTCAGAGGGAGTATGCAGGCTGATGATACGGGGCGGCCTGACATACTCCCGGTTAAAGGGGAGTAATATCAGGCGTCATCAGCTTCTCAGGGGAAGCGGTTGGGTAAGGTGGAACGCCATCACCTCGCCGCAATTCTGGCCCGGTCACGGGCGTTAATCAAGCGGCTATCCACTGTTTTTGTGCGACTCCCCCTGCGGCGGGCATGAGGAGCCCGTTTTCAGGCTTGACCTGAAGAGCATTAAAAATTATCGTTTCGGCAGCATTTTATATCTGACTGTGAGTCATGCACATTACGCCACCCTGAGTTTCTCTTCGCCCGTCCTTTATCAGAGAGCCTGCCGCGACAGCCAGTCCGCGCCGGGTACCGTTCTCTCATATCCGTTACGGGACTGCCACCTTTCACGGTGAACCCGCGTGTACCTGCTTCAGGGACGCAGGCGCCGTGTCCGCAGCAGCCGGTACGGACACGTCGTGATTAATCGGCGGGCTGCAGCCCGCCTTCAGGGATATTCATGCGTCAGCTTTTTCGGTTTATGTTTCATCACGCCTCTCACCTTACGTTCGGTGCGATGCTGATGGCCATGTCCAGCTTTGGACAGACCTATTTTGTCTCACTTTACGGGCAGGATTTTCGTGAGGCCTTTGGGCTCACCGACGGCGGACTGGGCGGCCTGTACGCAATCGGAACGGTGATGAGCGCCATCACGCTGACCTGGGCCGGACGGCTGATTGACTACACCACGACCCGCCGCTTCACGCTGGCGGTCACCCTTTTGCTGCTCACGGCCTGCCTGCTGGTTTCCGGCGCACAGGCGGCGTGGATGCTGTGCATCGGGTTTTACTTTCTGCGCCTCGGCGGCCAGGGACTGATGGTGCATACTGCGCTGACCGCAACGGCGCGCCAGTTCCCCCTTGATGCAGGCAAGGCGCTCGGCGCCATCGCGCTGGGGCTCTCGCTGGCGCAGGCCGTTTTTCCTGTGATTGCGGTGCAGATAAGCGCGCTGACGGGATGGCGCGCTGCCTGGGGCATCAATGCCGGAATGCTTGTTGCCGGCGTGGGGGTCGCGCTGATGTTTTTGCCCCGCGGGAAAGAGAAGCCGCTGCGTACGTTCAGAAAGCGGGGTGAGGAGAAAGAAAAAGAGGCGCCGGTATGGCGAAACCGCAACCTGCTGCTGGCGCTGCCTGTCGTGCTGGCCTCCCCCTTTATCACCACCGGCTTCTTCTTCCACCAGGCGAGGCTGGCACAGGAGAAAGGCTGGGAGCTGTCGTGGGTGGCGGTATGGTTTATTGCCTATGCCATTACCCAGGCGGTATCGCTGCTGTCGTTTGGCCCGCTGATTGACCGGCTCTCACCACGCAGGCTGCTGCCGTGGTTTCTGATGCCACAGGCCCTGGCCATGCTGGCGCTATGGCTCAGCAACGGTCAGTGGGTGACGCCTTTTTACCTGATTATGACCGGCGTATCGTCGGCCATTGCCTCAACGCTTGCCACCGCGCTCTGGGTACAGCTGTTTGGTCCGGCGCAGCTGGCCAGGGTGCGCTCGGCGGTTGAGGCAGGGACGGTGATTGCCAGCGGGGCATCCCCGGTAATCATGGGCGTGCTGATAGATAACCATGTCACCCTGCATCTTCAGGCCCTGTTCTGCCTGGTCTACATTCTTGGCGCCAGCCTGCTGGCCACCGGTATCAGGACGGATGCGCCGCAATAACGCGCCTTTACCTTCATACCCGTCATCCTCTTTCCCCTGTGAAGGCGGGCCTGATATCAGGCCCGCCTGTTTCATCGCAGCATCAGCAGGGGCTGACGGCTTTCAGACAGCATTTCCGTGGTGTGGCTGCCAATAAAGAATCGCCGTAACCGGGAGTGCCCGCAGGCCCCCATTACCGTGAGGTCGATATCATGGGCGTCCGCGTAGCGGCACAGCGCCCCGGTTACGGACTCGTCTTCCAGCAGGCGTGTCTCGGTCGTGATACCGGCTTCCTGAAGAACAGCCTGCGCATCCTGCAGGGCTGACATGTCACCGTTGACCATCACGATATGACAGCTCAGGCCGTGCAGCAGCGGGCTGACCGTCAGGCGCGTCAGGTTTTTACGGCTCTCACTGCTGCCGTCGTACGCAAACATCACCCGCGCCGGCGGCGTAAACGTCTCCGGCACAATCAGCACCGGGTTTTTCTGCAGGCGAATGACGCTTTCCAGATGGCTGCCTACCTGATTCTGCGTCCCGCGGCGCCCCAGCACCATCAGCCGGACTTCGCCCAGCTCCGCCAGGATTTCGTCCAGTGCGCCGTGCTTTTGCAGCAGCTGTGCGTCCGGCTGTCCGGTCTGCTTCAGGAGCTCCGCACAGCCGGCCAGCACGGCCTTGCCCTGCGCCATCAGCAGCCGGCTGCGCTCACCCTCGACGCGGACCAGCGCTTCGGTCAGCTGCTCCCGGCTGTCAATACCAATGCTCCCGGTCAGGTCAGACACGGCGGGAGTCTCACTCTTTTCGAGCACGTGCAGCAGCGCCAGCGGCGCGCCAAGTTTACCGGCTGCCCAGGCAGCATACTCACAGACCGGCCGGGTTGACGGCGAGCCGTCAACGCAGGCAATAACGGTGTTATTCATGATGCTTTCTCCAGTAAATTAATGGCCACCCATCAGCTTTTCCACTTCTTCAGGCTTGTCATGCACTCCGAAGCGGTCAACGAGGGTGCGGGTCGCGTCATTCATACCCTTGATCTCCACTTCCGTGCCTTCGCGACGGAACTTGATAACCACCCGGTCCAGCGCGCTCACGGAGGTGATATCCCAGAAGTGGGCGTGCGTTACGTCAATCACCACGCGCTCCACCGCTTCACGGAAGTCGAAGTGGCTCATAAAGCGATCGGATGAGGCAAAGAATACCTGGCCGGCTACGGTATAGGTGCGGGTGTCGTCCTTCAGCTCAGAGGAGACCGCCATAAAGCGGGCGACCTTGGTGGCGAAGTTCAGCGAGGCAATCAGCACGCCGGTGAGCACGCCAAACGCCAGGTTATCGGTCGCCACCACCACCACCACGGTGGCCAGCATCACCACGCTGGTTGACAGCGGATGGCTGCGCAGGTTGCTGATGGAGCGCCAGGAGAAGGTGCCGATGGAGACCATGATCATCACCGCCACCAGAGCCGCCATGGGTATCCGGGACACCCAGTCGCGCAGGAACACCACCATCAGCAGCAGCACCACGCCGGCGGTGAGCGTGGAAAGCCGCCCGCGCCCGCCCGATTTGACGTTGATCACCGACTGGCCAATCATCGCGCAGCCCGCCATGCCGCCGATAAAGGAGGTGCAGATGTTGGCCACGCCCTGCGCCTTGCACTCGCGGTTTTTATCGCTCGGCGTGTCGGTCATGTCGTCCACGATGGTGGCGGTCATCATCGACTCCAGCAGCCCCACCACGGCAAGTCCTGCCGAGTACGGCAGAATAATCATCAGCGTGTCGAGGTTAAGCGGGATATCCGGGATCAGAAACACCGGCAGGCTGTCCGGCAGTTTGCCCATGTCACCCACGGTGCGCACGTCCAGGTGCAGCCACATGGAAATGGCGGTCAGCACGATGATGCAGACCAGCGGCGAGGGAATGGTTTTGTTCAGATACGGGAAGAGATAAATGATGCCCAGGCCCGCAGCGGTCAGGGCATAAACGTGCCAGGTGACGTTGGTCAGCTCCGGCAGCTGCGCCATAAATATCAGGATGGCCAGCGCGTTCACGAAACCGGTGACCACCGAGCGGGAGACGTAGCGCATCAGGCTGCCCAGCTTCAGGTAGCCGGCCGCCAGCTGCAGTACGCCGGTCAGCGCCGAGGCCGCCAGCAGATACTGCAGGCCGTGGTCTTTTACAAGCGTGATCAGCAGCAGCGCCATCGCACCGGTGGCGGACGATATCATTGCCGGACGGCCGCCGAGGAAGGCCATAACCAGGGGAATACAGAACGCAGAGTAGAGCCCGACCTGCGGGTCGACTCCGGCGATGATGGAAAAGGCGATCGCTTCGGGAATAAGCGCGAGCGCGACCACAATACCGGCAAGGACGTCACCACGGACGTTACCCAGCCAGTCCTTACGCGTCGAGGACAGCAGCATAGTCATTTCTCAGTTTTTGATTACGGTCAGCCCGTGAGGGCAAAAATTTTACGTACGAAAAAGCACATCCGCAGACGGGATGTTTTTGAGTGCGCGCCGAAGTTTATTCAGTGCGACAGAGGAGGGGTACGACTCAGGGTGGCGTAAGACGCATGGTGGTGTTTATCACTCCTTCACGGCTGACAGAGCAGCGCGGGTAATCAGAAAGACCGGATGAACAGACGTTCAGTACCGGCCACAAATGCCCGCCGGGCAGATGAACCACGGCAAAAAGCGCTTTTTACTCTACACGAATTGTTAACGGGGTCAACGCGCAGGGCAAAAACGCTGTTCATGGAATGCCGGTCAGGCGCATCCGGACGGAAAGTCCTTCTGCATGCTCAGGCTCGTCCGGCGTTCGCACATACATATGATTAAGTGAATATAAATTTGACGGAGAAAGTTTCACAGGTACACTCAGGTCAGTCACAATAAGGAGTCACCATGCCACCCGTGTCCCCCCTGCAGCTTTTTAAAAGCCTTTCCGACGAAACCCGACTCAGCCTCGTGCTGCTGCTACGCGAAAAAGGGGAGCTCTGCGTCTGTGAACTTACGTCCGTGCTGAAAGAAACTCAGCCCAAAATCTCACGGCATCTGGCTCTGCTGAGAGAAAACGGGCTGCTTACCGACCGGCGGGACGGAAAATGGATCCACTATCGTCTGTCGCCTCATATGCCGGCGTGGGCAGCGGCGGTTATCGAACAGGCTTATCTCTGCCAGCGGGATGATATCCGCCAGCTCAGCCGGCAGGCTGAACGCGATAACGCCACCACCAACGGCAAGCCTGTCTGCATTTAAAAATTTACCGGTATATATCTGGATTATCGAATATATTACGCATCGAAAATTTATCAGTCCGGTTTAACAGGCATTTGTATTCAATAGGAGCGGGTATGTTTCTGGCAGGTGCGATTTTCATCCTGACGCTGGTACTGGTCATCTGGCAGCCGAAGGGGCTGAGCATTGGCTGGAGTGCCGTCATCGGTGCGGCGCTGGCGCTGCTGACCGGCGTGGTGCACATCGGTGATATTCCGGTGGTCTGGCAGATTGTCTGGAACGCCACGGGCACGTTCATTGCGGTCATCATTATCAGCCTGCTGCTCGATGAGTCCGGCTTTTTTGAGTGGGCCGCGCTGCACGTTTCCCGCTGGGGAGGCGGCAGGGGCCGGCTGCTGTTCACGTATATCGTTCTGCTGGGTGCCGCAGTGGCGGCGCTGTTTGCCAATGACGGAGCCGCGCTAATTCTGACGCCGATCGTTATTGCCATGCTGCTGGCGCTGGGATTCACTCCCGGCTCCACGCTGGCGTTTGTGATGGCAGCGGGCTTTATCGCTGACACCTCCAGCCTGCCGCTCATCGTATCGAACCTGGTGAACATCGTAACGGCTGACTTCTTTACGCTGGGCTTCAGCGAGTACGCATCCGTCATGGTGCCGGTGAACATTGCCTCCATTGCGGCCACGCTGGTGATGCTTCATCTCTTTTTCCGCAGGGACATCCCGGTCACCTATGACCTGGCGAAGCTGAAGGCACCGCGGGAAGCCATCCGGGATGCACGAACCTTTAAGGCTGGCTGGGTGGTTTTGGTTCTTCTGCTGGTTGGCTTTTTTGCTCTGGAGCCGCTCGGCGTGCCGGTCAGCCTGGTGGCGGCGGTGGCGGCGTTTATTCTCTGGCTGGTTGCCCGCAAAGGACACGTGATTGACGCCGGCAGGGTGCTGAAAGGCGCGCCCTGGCAGATCGTTATCTTTTCGCTGGGCATGTATCTGGTGGTATACGGACTGCGTAACGCCGGACTGACTGATTACCTTTCCGCCGCCCTGAACCGGTTTGCAGAGCACGGCGTATGGGGCGCAACGCTCGGCACCGGCTTCCTGACGGCGGCACTCTCGTCCGTCATGAACAACATGCCCACCGTGCTGGTTGGCGCGTTGTCGATTGACGGTAGTAGCGCACAGGGCGTGGTGAAGCAGGCGATGATTTACGCCAACGTCATCGGCTGTGACCTCGGCCCGAAAATAACCCCTATCGGCAGCCTCGCAACCCTGCTGTGGCTGCACGTGCTGGCACAGAAAAACATCACCATCAGCTGGGGCTATTACTTCCGCGTGGGCATCGTGATGACCCTGCCGGTGCTTTTTGTCACGCTGGCCGCGCTGGCCCTGCGCCTGTCTGTTTAACTTTAACCCCGGGGCTGCGCCCGTGCAGCCCCTTTACGGAGTACCGCTTATGACTGACATTACCATTTACCACAACCCGGCCTGCGGGACATCCCGCAATACCCTGGCGCTTATCCGTAACAGCGGCGCCGAACCCACGGTTATTCTGTATCTGGAAACGCCGCCGTCACGCGATGAGCTGAAGAAGCTGATTGCGGATATGGGCATCGGCGTGCGCGACCTGCTGCGCAAAAATACCGAACCGTACGAACAGCTCGGCCTGGCAGAAGACCGCTTCAGCAATGACGAACTGCTCGATGCCATGCTGGCTCATCCGATCCTCATTAATCGCCCGGTGGTAGTGACACCGCTCGGCACGAAGCTGTGCCGTCCCTCCGAAGTGGTTCTGGACATACTGCCGGACCCGCAGCAGGGCGCGTTTACCAAAGAGGACGGCGAAGCCGTCATTGATGAGCACGGGAACCGCGTCAGCCACTGATTTTTTACCAGGCTGCGGGCATAACAGTGTGGAAAAAGCCGGCATCTGCCGGCTTTTTTATATGCTGCGCTGGTTGACCCGCTCAGAAAGCTGCGCGGCACTCTCTTTCCTTTCGCTGTAGCGGTCGGTGAGATAATCACTGCGACCGCGCGTCAGCAGGGTGAACTTCATCAGTTCCTCCATGACGTCCACTATGCGGTCATAATACGAAGAAGGCTTCATGCGGCCATCCTCATCAAACTCGGCCCAGGCTTTTGCCACGGATGACTGATTCGGGATGGTGATCATCCGCATCCAGCGTCCAAGAATACGCATCTGATTTACAGCGTTGAACGACTGTGAGCCGCCGCTGACCTGCATGACGGCCAGGGTTTTTCCCTGTGACGGGCGGACCGCGCCTGACGTCAGCGGTATCCAGTCAATCTGGGCCTTCATGATGCCGGTCATGGCCCCGTGACGCTCCGGAGAGCACCAGACCATGCCTTCCGACCAGAGAACCAGCTCCCGCAGCTCAGCCACTTTCGGGTGCGTCTCCGGCGCATCATCGGGCAGTGGCAGGCCGGACGGGTTGAAAATTTTCACCTCCGCGCCCATGGCCGTCAGCAGCCGGGCACCTTCTTCCGTTGTCAGCCGGCTGTAAGAGCGCGCCCGCAGCGAGCCGTAGAGCATCAGGATGCGGGGCGGATGCGTTATCTCTCTGGCCTTCAGCTTATCTTCCGTCAGCGGCGCGTCCAGGAGGGCCGGATCGATATTTTTCAGGGCATCAGTCAGGTTGTTCACAATGGGGTCTCTTCGGGAGTCTTTGCGGGTGACAGACTGCAGCTGCCGCCTGCGCAGCATTCTTCTGTCAGAAAGGCCATCAATTGCTCAAGCTGCGCATAGCAGGGCCTGCAGAACAGGGTACGACTCTGCCGTTCCTGGCTTATGAGTCCAGCGGATATCAGCGCTGAAAGATGATGGCTGAGCGTGGAGGCAGGAATCTCAAGGTGCTTCTGCAGTTCGCCAACCGGCAGGCCTTCATGACCCGCCCTGACCAGCTCCCGGTATATGCTGAGACGTGTCGGGTGGCCCAGTTCTCGAAGTGCGTTTGCAGCAGTGTTTAAATCCATAATACCTCCTTTATCTATATTTCCAGAATAATAGAAATATAGCCTGCGTCAATCGTTTCTGCCGTGAGGGTACCGCTTTCCCAATCATGCTCTGTCCGCCAGGTTATGGGGGGCAGAGCCAGAGCACTACCGAAATCCTTGCGAATACCCGTGCAGGGAATAATTTCCGCCCCCTTTATGGCCGGAAAAAAAACTGATAAACGTCGCCTTTTCAGAAGGTTGCTTTCTTAACGTGGTTTTTCGCATGGTTGGACCTCAGACCCCATATAGGCAGCGCTAAGGGCAATCCGTGGGTACAGGATATTAACCACCGCGTTACTTTGTGGTTGCCCTGGCGGATAGGCTTTGTACGAGGAGGGAACCATTCTATTGCCAGCGGCGTTCTGGCCGGTGAGGGTGAGGTAATACCCGATACGGTTTATGATATGCGGTATTTGCTCGATATTGTCAGCACTGACGGGTATTACTGGTACATGAGCGGGAAGATCTGCGAGAGAGTCAGTGACTACCGTACAGCCGCCTTTTTTGAAATAGGCCGCCTGCTTACACTGTGATTCCTTCAAAATATCTCAACGAAATTTCCCGACACCTGTTTAAGCTATCTTGCTGATATTTCTGTTTTTCGATTTTTGCCGGCGCGATGCCGGCGACGTTGGCCAGCTGCCCCGTGCGCGATACTGAGATCAGTTTCTTTGAACAAAAAAAACCGCCTTTCGGCGGTCAGTATTCAGTAGCTGGAACGGTAGTCTCTCCCCCGATTCCAGCGGTCTTGCCAGTGTTCGAGGAATGATTCAGCGAGCTTAGGCATGTTCCAGATCACCACCGCATTCTCCGAGTTTTTCGTTTCGGCCGCTTTGGTGAAATTAAAGCTGCCAGTTTCAACGGTCACATTATCCACGATGATCACCTTGTCATGCTGGATAGGGAAATCACTGTCAGTACGCAAAGGGATGCCGCTGTTCGCTATGTAGTTCATGGCCGCAATGCTGGCGCGCCCCGTATTGCCCCTTTCATCAATTACGATTTTCACATCAACTCCCCGTTTTTTGGCTGCTACCAGTGCCTTCATAATATCCGGGGCGGTAAAAGAATAAGCCATCATCCGTATCGAGGTTTTTGCGGAGTCAATGGCGCTCAGGACGAGAACGCGGGCGCTTCCTTCAGGCGAGTAGCCAACCTGAACGGATGGTTCCACCGCAAAGGCGGGCAGGGCGGCTGTCGTAAATGCTGCGGCCAGAAGCCAGGTTGCTAAGTTTTTCATTACAGGCTCCCGTTCACACACTGCATTTTATATTCAGGGTCAAAATAAATTTCTTTGATTTTCCGCTTTTCCATATGCACCACAACGTCAATGGTGGAGTAGAGCATTCGCATAATATCGCTCATATCGAGCATACGGCCGATAGGGGTCGCTTTGATAAGCAGCCCAATACGGTTAAAGGCATCGCGCGCAGAGTTAGCGTGCGTTGACATAACACCGCCTGGATGGCCGGTATTAAGTGCTTTAAGATAATCCCACGCAGCATCATCCCTAAGCTCAGTCATGATGATACGGCCCGGTGTCAGACGCATACAGGCTCGCAGGGCATCAGTGGCGCTGACGCGGCCGATCTTTCCTGCATCGCCGTACATCATATAAACGGCTTCTACAACGTGATCGACCGTGACTTCGTGAACGTCCTCTAAAATAATTACACGCTCGTCTTTATGTAGCGATTTTAACAGCGCGCGCGTGAGTACCGTTTTCCCCGACCCGGTTTCACCGCAGATCACGATAGTGCGTTTCTTCTCAACGGCGGTTTGCAGGAATGCGGGCCATTTTTCGCTGCTGTGCAGCTCTTTAAGGAAAAAATCATCATCCGTTAGGCTTTGCTTGCTGCCGGTAATCTTCCGGCAGTCACTGAAAATCCCCTCGCTGGTCAGCTGCTCCAGATTTTTATCGGCCGCCAAATCCTTACGAAACGCTACGGCCGTTGTACCGTCAATCACCGCAGGGGGCAGACAGATAACGCCCCTGATCCCGCCAGGCAGGATCACGTCATTAATGGCCTGCATGGTCAGCTTGTTGCTGCTCACCAACGATTTAGCAAGGTTCCTAATAAAATCTGCCGTAATTGCCGCGTTCTGCACAACCCTGCGGCCGCTGAACGTATCACAGATAACTTCCTGAAAGCAGTTAATGCGAATTTCAAAAACAGTAGGATCTTCTAAATACTCGCGCAGTGGGCCAAGTTGATAGAAAGCTGCATCAGTCATGATTACTCCTGAAGAAAAGCGGGCGCTAAGCGCCCACTTTTTTAGTTGTCTGCGAGCGTATAAACGCCGCTGAAATCGAGGTCGCGGGCAACAAAAATGCTCACCGCATCACCCTGCTGATCGTAGAGGGTAGGGGGGATAGACATGTAAGAGCGAAGTGCTTCAGACGCCAGCTGCTCACCGCTGTTTTCTGTGCTGTTGTACTGAATGTTATTACTCTGCGTCTGGTTAACCAGCGCCGTTAAGGTGTCAGAGAACAACGAAATCATGATCGCACCACGCAGACGCTCCCACATATGGGTATCCACCTGGCCCGGAATCCCCGCGCTGCCGAGTGAGTTCGTTCCGGCACTGTCAATATTAACGATTGTCCCGTCCTGGTCATTGCGGATACGCTCCCAGAGAACAAACACGCGCGCCTGGCCGTCTTTGATACCACCGGTAATCTGCCCGTCAACCCATGAGCCTTTATCAATCAGCCTAACGAGTCCATCAGCTGAGTAAACGTCCTGTGAAACCCGGCAGGAAACCTGACCCGGAACAGTGGTATCCAGCTCGGTGCCGGTACCACAGGGGATCATTTTGCCTTTCGGAACAGTCAGGCTGGGATTAGCCATGACTCCAGCGCGGCTAGCCTTCAGCCTTGCAGGAGTCAGGTTTTTAGCGAGTGCTGAACTACCTTCGCTTGTTTCGTTGTCCTGGGGCTGCACTCCGGGACTATTGCTTGTAGCCGCCTGATTAGTCTGGGCCAGCTCGCCGCCCAGACGACGCTGCATAGCCAGTTCTTCAGGCGAAGGTTCTTTACGCTTATTAGAGGTACGCGCGGCGGTATTGCTGCTGCCCGCATCTGCATCTGCCTGTGCGGCAGCCTGCACAGCACGGGCATCAGTGGCGCTATTCTGCGCAGTTGCAGGTTTATTAACATCAGGATCGCTGTTAAAGCTGTAGTTTGGCAGTGTATTGGCCTGTTGCGCTTTACCACCGTCTTTATCAGCTTCAGCTTTAGCCGGGGTGCGAATTTTACCCATGACCGTAATCCCGATGAATACCAAAGCAAGCAGCGCCATCAGTATGACAAAGGCTTTCATACCAGGAGCCGAACGGCGGTTACTGCCTTTAAATCCGCCACGCTCGCTTTCGAATTCACCGTCTCCGGTGTTTTCATCGAGTTCCTGATCTACATCGACACTTTTACGGGCCATCAGTTATCCTCCCCAATTTGAACCCTGCGCACATCCGGGGAAGCCGTACCGGTTGCTACCGCACCGGCGCCCGGCGCGAAATTATTATTACGAACGCCAACGACTTTATCGCCCAGACGAATACGCCACTCTTTAGCGACGGTTTCCACCTCGATGATGTTGCGGTTCTCACCCACAACATGAGAGTTAGGCAGCGTTTCTTTGCCACTGGCCGAAATCATGTAGACCTGCGGTAACTCCGCATTGGCCGGAAACTCAAACCGGGTAAAGCGGTAGTTATCCCAGACGTGAACCGGCTGGATGCTGCGCATTTCAGGCTGTTCGCTCATTACGTACTGATAGTTCTTCGCCCCCGCAAAAGCCGTCTGCTTCAGCTTCTGCGTAATGCGTTTTTTATCAGCCGCGCTTTTGGCTTTTTCCTGCTGCTCAAACGGATATTCATAGGTCAGCTGAAGAACGGCCTGGCGCACAGCCCACGGCGTTTCAATAAAGGATTTTGATACCGTACCGTCTGCATTTTTCTTCGTTTCTTCACCGATGAAATGGAGGACGATGTTATAGGTGCGCTTATCGGTGACGATCACCAGGTTGGTATCACTCATGGCCTGTTTCGGCTTCACAAAAAAATGGTTCATTTTGTGCGCAAACGTCCAGCTTTCAGAATCGCCAAAAGCATGAGTGATATAGGTTTCGTCAGGCGCGACAACAATGTGGGTAGCCACACCGGCGATAGCGTCAATTTTGACCACATTAACAGGGTTATAAACAACGCTTTTAATGCGATAGTCATAAGGGGGTCGGTTCCGGCTGAGGGCGAAATGACACCCTAAGCGTTAGCTCTGTGTCGTTGCACGATGTCAGCGACGGTATTCTTGCTGATACCGAGCTCGCGTGCGATCCAGCGATAGCTGCGTCCCTCGGCCCTCATCGCAACCACCTTAGGCAAAAGTCGGTCTGATTTTGGTCGCACTCCGGCCTGACGACCAAGCCTCTTACCACGTGCCTTCGCAACAGCAAGGCCTGACTTGACCCGCTCGCTGATGAGATCCCGCTCAAACTCCGCAATGCCGGAAAGAAACGTCGCCAGCATTCGTCCATACGGCGACGAAAGATCGAACGCCATTCCATTCATGGCTATCACGGAAACCTTCCAGTTCTCCAGTTCACGTAGCGTATTGAGCAGATCGAGCGTCGAGCGCCCCCACCGGGAAAGCTCAGTGACCAGGATTGCATCAATTTGTCTGGACTGGGCAAGCGCCAGGACTTTCTTTCGCTCGGCCCGGTCGAGTTTAGTTCCTGAACCTGTTTCCTTAAATATTCCCACCACGTCGTAGCCGGCACGGCCGGCGAAGGCTCGCAGATCAAATTCCTGGCGTTCACAAGACTGATCCGCTGTTGAAACCCGGCAGTAAATGGCGGCACGATGTCCCAATTGAACCCTCCTGGATTTTTGTATCGGAACGCCCTGATTTATATGGGCTGGCTGTTGTCCAAAACAGACTATACTTCAAAAGGGACGAATTTGTATGTCACGACGCCATATTTTCACCGAACGGCAGCGAGCAGCGCTGTTCGATCTGCCCACGGACGAACTGTCGCTACTGAAGTTCTACACGCTGGGCGATGATGACCTGGAAAACATTAGGCAGCGCCGCAGACCGGAAAACAGGATTGGCTTTGCCCTGCAACTTTGTGCCTTACGATATCCGGGCCGTGCACTGGCTCCTGGTGAGATGATCCCGCGTGAAGTCCTTTCCTTCGTCGGTGCTCAGCTTGGAGTTCCGGCTGATGCGCTTCTCACTTATGCCACACGGCGCCAAACCCGTCAGCAGCACATGGACACGCTGCGCGAAATTTACGGCTACAAGACCTTCACGGGCCGTGGTGCCCGTGATCTGCGGGAGTGGACTTTCGGCCAGGCCGAAGATGCCAGATCAAACGAGGATCTTGCTCATCGTTTTATTGTGCGGTGTCGGGAAACTTCCACCATTCTGCCCGCAGTATCGACAATCGAGCGCTTGTGCGCGGATGCTCTGGTCGCCGCTGAGCGGCGGATTGAAACGCGGATTGCGGAAAATTTAACAGCGGATGTTCGCGATCACCTGGACAAACTTCTGAGTGAAATGCTCGCCGGCAATATCAGTCGTTTCATCTGGCTTCGCAACTTCGAGGTTGGTAACAACTCGGCTGCTGCTAACCGTTTGCTCGACAGGCTCGAATTTCTGCGTACCCTGAATATCAATCATAGTGCTTTGGCCAGCATACCTGCCCATCGCATTGCCCGGCTGCGTCGGCAGGGTGAACGCTACTTCACCGACGGTTTGCGTGACATCACTTCGGACCGCCGCTGGGCGATCCTTGCCGTCTGTGTTGTGGAGTGGGAAGCGGCGATTGCTGATGCCATAGTCGAAACCCATGACAGGATCGTAGGAAAAACCTGGCGGGAAGCGAAGCGCCAGCATGACGAAACAATTTCCGGCTCTAAAGCCACACTCACGGATACGATCCGTACCTTCACCGCGCTGGGAGCTTCGTTGCTTGAGGCCCGCAGTGACGGAACCCCGCTGGAGATGGCTGTCGCCAGTTCGGTTGCATGGGACCGGCTCGCTCAACTGGTAGCGACAGGGACTCAACTCAGCAACACGCTAGCCGATGAGCCTCTTGCATATGTCGGGCAGGGATACCATCGCTTTCGTCGTTATGCGCCCCGCATGTTGCGCTGTCTGAAGCTCGAAGCCGCGCCGGTCGCCGGACCATTGGTAGCAGCAGCTTTGTCGATCGGAGAGATGAAAGGTGTTGCATCGCCAGAAAGGCGTTTCCTGCGGCCCAGCTCCAAATGGAACCGTCATTTACGAGCTCAGGAAAAAGGAGATACCCGTCTTTGGGAAGTGGCGGTACTCTTTCACCTCCGGGATGCTTTTCGTTCCGGAGATGTCTGGCTCGCTCATTCGCGCCGCTATGGTGACCTCAAGCAGGTACTGGTGCCGATGATCGCGGCGCAGGAAAATGCAAAACTGGCCGTGCCTTCCAACCCACAGGATTGGCTGGCAGACAGAAAGGCGCGACTCACGATCGCTCTTAAGCGGCTGGCCCGGGCTGCCCGTAACGGCACTATTCCGCACGGTAGCATAGAAGATGGAACGTTGCGGATCGACAGGTTGACAGCAGACGTGCCGGATGGTGCCGAGGCACTCATACTGGATCTGTATCGCCGAATGCCGTCCGTTCGGATTACCGACATGCTGCTTGAAGTTGATGCAGCCCTTGGTTTCACAGATGCGTTTACCCATCTGAGAACCGGGGCTCCATGTCGCGACCGGATCGGTCTGCTCAACGTCCTGCTCGCTGAAGGGCTCAATCTGGGCCTGCGTAAGATGGCGGAAGCTACAAACACGCATGATTACTGGCAGCTCTCACGCCTTGCCCGCTGGCATGTTGAAAGCGAAGCCATGAACCAGGCATTGGCAATTGTGGTGGCCGCGCAGGGTAAACTGCCGATGTCACGCGTCTGGGGGATGGGCACGTCAGCATCGAGCGATGGTCAGTTTTTCCCAACAGCGCGGCATGGCGAAGCCATGAACATGGTCAATGCCAAATATGGTTCTGTTCCCGGCCTCAAAGCGTATACTCACGTAAGCGACCAGTTCGCGCCATTCGCTTGTCAGTCGATCCCGGCGACCGTGAGCGAGGCACCGTATATTCTCGATGGACTACTGATGAACGAGGTCGGTCGCCATGTTCGCGAACAGTATGCCGATACAGCAGGATTCACCGACCATTTGTTCGGAGCCAGTAGCCTGCTCGGCTACAATCTCGTTCTGCGAATCAGGGATCTGCCATCGAAGCGGTTGTACGTATTTAATCCCGATACGACCCCCAGGGAGTTACGCAAGTTGGTAGGTGGAAAAGCCCGGGAGGATCTTATCGTTGCGAACTGGCCTGATATTTTCCGTTGTGCCGCGACGATGACCGCTGGCAAAATCAGGCCCAGCCAACTCCTGCGCAAGCTCGCTTCTTACCCACGACAAAACAACCTTGCAGTTGCGCTTCGTGAAGTTGGTCGTATTGAACGGACCCTTTTCATTATTGAGTGGATCCTGGATACGGACATGCAGCGGCGTGCTCAGATCGGTCTTAACAAGGGAGAGGCCCACCATGCGCTCAAAAATGCGCTCCGTATCGGGAGGCAGGGGGAAATTCGCGATCGCACGACAGAGGGGCAGCACTACCGAATCGCTGGGCTCAATTTATTGACTGCGGTGATCATTTACTGGAATACCGTCCATCTTGGTCATGCCGTCACGGAGCGGCGGAACGAAGGGTTGGATGTTCCCCCTGAATTTCTTCCCCACATATCCCCATTGGGCTGGGCGCACATTCTACTGACTGGCGAATATCTTTGGCCCAAGGAACCGAAAGCTTAGGGTGTCATTTCGCCCTCAGCCGGAACCGACCCCAGTAATTATCGTAGCAGTGCGCCAAGACGAAATCGGTGGGCCGATCGAGCCCTGCATCTGCAAGGATGTCTTCGATGAGTACGCCCTCCCAGGCGGTATCCAGCTTGGACCAGGACGTGACGCAGTGAATGTCTCGGGTCATCTTGGTCTTCGGTAGGGCGTTGAACTCGCTCCAGTTCCACACTTTGACGGGCTTCGGACCGATCTTGACGGTGAATTTCCAATCGGAGGGCTCCACGCTCGGCGTTGGCCCGGCCGTCAGAACAGGGAAATTCTCCACGAGATGCTGACCCGGCGGTATCCGATCGGACTGGTCGCCGCCTGGACCGCGGCCTGTGAAACCTCTGGTGACCATAGCGAAACCCCCTTGCTTGTCACGACAGACCAGAACCTGATTCAGTTCAGAATTCTGTAAAAGATCTTTGCGCGCACAACCGCCGAACGAGCCAATTCACTGAAAATCAGAATACCGGATTCTCTATTAGCGTAGAGAAAAGTGTTGGACCATTTTGAGTCGTGGTTATGCGTGAAGACTATAGCGTCAGTCCAGTATGATTTCCCAATACCCTGTAGCTATAGTTTCGATAGCTTCGAATCGGCATTGCAGGCGTATCCCCGTCAGCGGATTTCGAGCGGACGCCGTCGCTTGCCAACGTTGGTGTGAGACCGGCGGGCGAGATCGCCCCTGCCAACGCGACCGCTGAGAGGTCGACTCCTCAACCGCTTGGGCGCTTATCGCCTCCATCCGGATGCTCACCCGCCGAACAGCAATAAACCGCTATTTTCGATAAACTTCTGAATCCGGCTCCGAGGTATGGAAACTATGTCGTACCGCTATTGGATATGTTGCGCGCATACCTTCATAGTCTGACACGCGAAATCTTTAAATCCTGAGTATATTTCGGAAGAAATTTCGATCTGATCGATAAGACTTCAGGATACAGCAAGCTGGAGACACCGATGAAAGCCGTTGGTTACAAGGTTCCGGGACCCATCGCCGAGGACGCCTCTCTGGTCGACATTGATCTGCCTCGGCCTGTCGCTGAAGGAGGCGATATCCTGGTTGAGGTGAAGGCTGTCTCGGTCAACCCGGTCGACTACAAAATCCGCAGCAGCACGCCGCCCGCTGATGGCGATTGGAAAGTGCTGGGATGGGATGCGGCCGGGATCGTGCAAGAGGTCGGCCCCGACGTGACGCAGTTCGCGGTAGGCGACGAGGTCTATTATGCCGGATCGCTCATAAGGCCTGGCACCAATGCGGAGTTCCATCTCGTCGACGCCCGGATCGTCGGTCGTAAACCCGCGTCGCTCGACTGGGCGGAAGCGGCGGCGCTGCCACTCACGACGTTGACGGCCTGGGAAGCCATGTTCGATCGCCTGGACGTGACGAAGCCCGTTCCCGGGGCGGCGGCGATCCTCATCATCGGTGGTGCGGGTGGGGTCGGGTCGATCGCCATCCAGATCGCTCGACAGCGCACGGATCTCATCGTCATCTCCACCGCCTCTCGGCCGGAAACCCAGGAGTGGGTTAAAGGGCTTGGGGCTCATCATGTCATCGACCACTCTCGGCCGCTCGCGCCACAGATTGCCGAGCTCAACATCGGCGCTCCCGCTTTCGTGTTCTCGACCACGCATACCGAGCAGCATGCATCCGACATCGCCGAACTGATCGCCCCGCAAGGACGGTTCGGATTCATCGACGATCCCAAGGCGCTCGACGTCATGCTGTTCAAGCGCAAGGCAGTGTCGATCCACCACGAGCTGATGTTCACACGGTCGCTCTACGGCACGCCCGACATGGATGAGCAGGGCAAGATCCTCAATTCGCTGGCGGTGCTGGTGGACGACGGCAAAATTCGCACGACGCTAACCGAAAAATTGTCGCCAATTAATGCCGCCAATCTGAAGACGGTGCACGCACTGATCGAAAGTGGCGCGGCAAGAGGCAAGATTGTCCTCGAAGGCTTCTGATGACTGCCACCGCCGAACGTCTTTTCTAACCTCAAGAACGCCGGACGGATTACGCCACGGCGAAGGAAATTTCATGACGAAATCCATTGCCACCGCCTCGATCAACCGCGAAACCGCCGTCGCCCTCATCGACGCGGCGATCGCCGCGGCACGTACAATCGGCATCCCGGCTGCGGTCGCCGTCGTCGACGCCACCGGTAACCTGCGCGCGTTCGAGCGCACTGATGACGCGCCGTTTCTCACCGTCGATGTTGCCATCGACAAGGCTTGGAGTTCCGCCTCGTTTGGGTACCCCACCCATGTCTGGAACGACTATGTTTCGAACGATCCAAAAGTGGCGCCGCTGGCCTATCGCCCCCGGATGGTCGCTGTCGGCGGAGGCTATCCGATCCTGGAAGACGGGAAGTTGATCGGCGGGATCGGCATCTCCGGAGGCAACTATCAGCAGGATCAGGATGCGTGCGTCGAGGCACTCACGAAAATCGGGTTCGAGCTGCCAGCCTGACGACTTTAAGGCCATCGCCAGCGGCGGTGGCCTGCAGATGCGACCTTATGAAAGACTTTAAGATGGAAGCGTTCGTCGTCTTCACCCGCGAAGAAACCACCGATCCGGAAGAACTCGCAACCTATTCTGCAGGCGTCGGCCCATCGTTCGATGGCCACGACGTAACCTTTCTCGCCGCTTATGGCGCGATGGAGCATTTGGAGGGGCCGCCCGTCGAAGGGGCCGTAATTTTGCGGTTCCCGACGATGCAGGCCGCCCGTGATTGGTATCATAGCCCCGCCTACCAAACCATCGCTGCGCACCGTTTTGCCGGTTCCCGCTATCGCGCCTTTGTCATTGAGGGGCGGCGGTGACACACCGACGGAAGAACGGCGGGGCTGGCCACGAGGTATCGGTCGGCGAACTCGCATCCTACAACCTGTAGGGGATCAAGGCGGTGAGGTTCGCGTGCCATCGCCACACGCGACCACTCATCGGACTTCTGCATCGGAATTGGAGGATCAGATGAGCGTCGACGAACGACAAGCCCCCGAGCTGCGGGTGCAGAGATGGATTGGCGCGGATGGAGAAAGCATCGCGCCGCTCAAGCTGTCGGATCTCGGCACCGGCCCGAAAGTCCTCTTCGCCTTCCAGCACTGGTGCCGTGGCTGCCATTTGCATGGATTTCCGACGCTACAAAGGTTGCATGGTGCATTGAGCGCCAAGGGCGTGGGCTTCGCGGTGATCCAGACCGTCTTCGAAGGAGCGGATGAGAACACCTTCGAGAAGCTGCGCGTGAACCAGCTCAAGTATGCGCTTCCTGTCGCGTTCGGTCAGGACGAGCCACCTGCCGGCGCGACGCTTCCCACCTTCATGGAGGACTACCGCACGCGGGGAACGCCCTGGTTCTCCGTGATGGACGCTGGCGGCCGCATCGTATTCTCGGACTTCCATCTCGACGCCGATCAGCTCGTGAAGGGACTGGAGCTGGTGTAACCGATGCGGCGCTGGGTCATCCTGATTGCCACCCATCTCGCGATGCTCGCCATGGGCTTCGCGGGCGGTGTCTACACGCTGCCGATCCTGACCGCCCCCCAGGCCCCGGACGCGGCGGCCTTGCGGACCATCTCAGCCGAGACGCTCTACGCAGGGCGTCTGGCCCGCGATCTCAAAGGCAGCGACCTGCTTCACTGGGGGGAAGGCGAGATCCGGGTCTCGCGCGACCGTATCGCCCATATCGGGCGCCTCGCCCCTGGTCCCGACTACAAGCTCTACCTCGCACCACGTTTCGTCGACACGAAGGAGGCCTTTCTCCTAATCAAGGACAGATCAGTCCGCGTGGGCGATGTGAAGACGTTCAACGGCTTCATCGTCGAGGTGCCTGCCGGCATCGATGTCCGTGACTACAACACGGTCGTCATCTGGTGCGAAGCATTCGACCAGTTCATCAGTGCGGCAGAGTATCAACCCTCAAGTCAGGCCCGAGAACGAGCCCGGCGATGGATACCATGAGGTCGGCGGGCAAGCGCGGCCTCGTTCTCGCGCCGGTGGCGGCGCTGCTGCTGAGCGTCGCCGCTCTGCTGCTGGGCAATGGCCTGCTGAGCACGCTCCTGATCGTGAGAGCCGGCCATAAGGGGTTCTCGACCGGCGCGATCAGCGCGATGATGTCCTTCTATTTCGCGGGTTTCACGATCGGCGCGCTCGTGTTGCCACCGATCATCGTCTCCGTGGGACATGTCAGAACCTTCGCCGGCTTCGCGGCCATTGCCTCGATGACCGCCCTTCTCCATGTGGCGTTCGTGGAGCCGATCGCCTGGATGCCGCTTCGCCTGATTACCGGCTTCGCCTACGCGGGCATGATCCTCGCAACGGAGAGTTGGCTCAACGCCCACGCATTGCCATCCACACGCGGGCAGCTCCTGTCGATATTCGGAGTTGTCTCTATGGGCTCATGGGCAATCGGGCAGGCGTTACTCAACATCGCACCGCCCGCCGACGTGACATTGTTCCTCATCGTGTCGCTGCTGATATCAGCGGCGGTGGTTCCGATCACCTTGCTGCCCAGTCATCCGCCGGCCCAGGTGGAACAGGAATGGGTCGCGTTCAGGGACCTCGTCCTCGTATCACCTCTCGCTGCGGCTGGCGCTTTCCTGGCCGGCCTGGCTATCGGTGGTTTCTGGGGCATGGGCGCGAACTTCGCCCAGAGCATCGGCCTCGATGTGGGCGGTATCTCCGCCTTCATGGCTGCGGTTCTTGGTGGAACGCTCGCCTTCCATTGGCCACTCGGTTGGCTTTCGGATCGAGTGCCCCGGAATCTTGTCATCGCCGGTGCGGCGCTGGCGTCCGCAGCGTCTGCCATCGGCGTAGCGTTGGCGGTGGAAGCGCCTCTGCCGCTGCTCCTTGCGGCAGGTGCGCTGTTCGGCGGCTTTGGCATCCCGATTTATTCGTTGTGTCTCGCCGTCGCAAACGACGATCTTCCGGCCGGTCGGCTACTCGGCACCGCGCGCGGGCTTCTGTTGCTCAACGGGATCGGGACAGCCGCTGGCCCCCTAATAGGAGCAGCTGCAATGAATATCGTCGGCCCTGGCGGCCTGTTCCTTTATGCGGCGGCGTTGCTCACGCTCCTGGCAGTGCTGGCCATCGCCCGCAGGCAGCCGAGGCGCGCCAACCAGGCCAAGGCGGCCCCCCGTTCTCCGAGCACGCCGATGATAACCGGATCTCTCGATACGATGATATGCATGGAGAAGCGGGCGCAGGGCGTGCGGGATTAGCGCGGCACGGCGCCTGCACGAACCGCGGGGTCAGGCGATGATAGCTGTTACGCGAATTTCGATACGCATGGTTGGAAGCCCCAGCGCTTCGATTCCCAACTGCGTCCAGATTGGAGCGCGGTCGGGCATGTAGTGGCGATACAGCTTGGCCATTGTTTCGTTGATCACGGGAGGGAATCCACCGACGTGATAGGAATTGACGTGGACCACATGCGGCCAGCGTGCTCCGGCGGTCGCGAGCGTCCGTTCCACGTTCTTGAACGCCTGCTCGATCTCTTCCTCAATCGACTCCGGAATGACGAGATCGTCGTTCCATCCGCCCTGTCCGGAGATCTCCACGCGGTCACCAATGCGCATTGCCTGAGAATAATGAAGCGCGTCATGCAGGCGCGTCCCGTATCCGGGGGTGATGAAGAATGAAGGTGTTGTCATGAGTTTGCCTTTGATGAGCCAGGTCAACGCGGCTGCAAGTGACCGTATGCATGCAGAAAGAGATGCAGGGCGTTCGGCACTAGCGCGCCGGCTGCGGTGGAGGGCTTTATTCCACGTCTTCTACGGTGAGGTCCCGGCCGTTGAACTGCACGGTCTCCCCGGCTCGGGCACCCTCGATCGCTTCGAAGATCGGCGCCATCGTGGAAATGCCCATGAGCTCACGCCCCTGACAGGTAAACTTGCTCGTTGACACCGCGATCACAAAGTGGCGGCCGGACAGCTTGACGACAGCGCCTTCGTTGACGGCCAACTTGGGGCCGAAATCGATCGTCCTGAGCTTTTCGAGTTTATTGGCGTAGTCATGGAGCGTGTCATCGAGCGCTTCAGCGAAGTCGCTCGCGACCTCGGCCTGAGCTAGTTCGTCGTTTTCGATCGGTTCGCTCCGATCGAGCCGAGCGGTAGAGACATAGTCCAGGTAGTTTTCGCGAGCGCTGTGCAACGCTGCTGTCTCCAGCAAGAGCATAGTTTCTCGTATGTGGTCCTTGTTCCAGTCCATAATCACCTCCTAATTTTCGATGTTCTTAAAGTTCAGCCTGCAGATGTGTGGGCCAGGAAGGCCAGCCTTTCCGGCTAAGCGACACCGCTATTCGTCGCTGATGACGTCTTCGCCCTGGTATGGAACCCTGATCAGCCGAGGATCTCGAATGATGCTCGTGACGAGCCAGACATATTCCTGCTCGGCGGTATCGAAGCCGAGGATGCTGAAGGATTGGCCGAAAGGGCATGGCGGGAAGTCTGGAAAGCCCTCGCGCAGAACGTAACGCTCGGGATCGCTGTGAAACTCGCTCTTGTAGACTTTCCGTAGTCCGTGCTTGCTCGGCGCGTCCTGGTCACCTGCCGGTGCTGTTTCCCGATGCGCCACAAGGCGCTCGGACAAGTCGCGGGGGCAGATTTCGTGGAACACGTCGAAGGCGTCGATCAACAGGCCTTTATGCTCTGTCGCCGGATCGGTGATCGCGTAGATGTTGGAGGCATCTTCGCCGTCGTCCCCGCTCTCGAGGCGCAACGCCGCATCGACGCGAATGCTGCATGCATCGAGGGTTGACCCTAGTTCGAGATCGACGAGATTGCCGTCCTTGACGCGGTATTCGCGGTCATAGCCTTTGGCGATGAATGACTGGACTGCTTCTAGAACGTCGGTCACCTGGGAGGTCATGGAAGCACCTTCATCTTGAACTGGATTGGACACGCTCGCGCACAAAGCGCGCTGTGACTCGGCGGACGGAGAAGCTCGCGAAGTGCGTTACTCATAGCCACTTGGCCTTCTTGAAGCGCATGAATAGGAGAAGGCAGAACACCGCTATCACTCCGAGCACGACGAAGTAGCCATATGGCGTGTCCAGTTCCGGCATGTGCTTGAAGTTCATGCCATATATTCCGGCGATCGCCGTCGGGACCGCCAAGATCGCCGCCCAGGCCGCGAGCTGGCGAGTGACCACACCGATCCTTTGCGCTTCCAGAAGGCTGCTGGCCTCGAAGACCGTGGACAGGACAAGCAGGAGGCCGTCGACCATGGACTGCACGCGGTGGACATGGTCCGCGACGTCGTGGAAATATGGTGTCATTTCGGCGCTGATGCAGGGAAAGTGGCCGCGAACGAGCTTTCGCACCAGCTCGGCCATAGCCCCGAGCGTGCGCTGGAACCGCGTGAGTTCGGACCTTAGTTCGAAGATTCGCGCCACCTCTTCTGGCTCGAGGAAATCGTGCAGCGACCGTCGCTCCATCGCCAGGACGTCGTCCTCGATCATTTCGAAGATGGGCAGATACTGGTCGACCACTCGGTGCAAGATCGCGTGCAGCACATAGTCGACACCCTTGCCGAACTGCGTCGGCGATGCCTCGAGTTGCTCCCGAAGTTTGCCCAGCGCTCCGGCATTGCCGTGCCGCACGGTGATAAGGTGATTGTGACCGGTGAAGATCGCCATCTTGCCGTAGCTGATCCGGTCGCCGACCAGCTCGGCGGTCTGGGCGACGACGTACAACTCATCGTTGTAGACCTCGAGCTTGGGCGGGCACAGCGGGTGCATGGCGTTGTCGATCGCCAAAGGATGGAGGTTATACGTCGTCTGGATCGCGCTGAGTTCGTCTGCGGTGGGCTCGCTAAGCGCGATCCAGCAGAAGCCCGAGCGATTCTCGTTTAGTTCGACGTGCTCATCGAGCCTGATTTCACGGACTCGCTTACCTTCGTTGTAATAATATGCGGCGATAATGGTCATGCAGGGGTCGTCTCAGAAAACGGAAAATAAAGCACGCTAAGCGTGCGTGGAGGCTGGCACCCAGCGGTACAGCGTCGGAATGGACACGCCGAGGTTCTTGGCCACGTCCTTGGGCGGCACCCCGCTGGCCAGCAGCTTCTTGGCCGACTCGATCTTGTTGTCGGTCATCTTCGGCTTGCGGCCGCCTTTGCGGCCGAGCTGCTTGGCGACTTCCAGCCCGGCGCGGGTGCGCTCGACGGTCAGCTCGCGCTCCATTTCGGCAAGGCTCGCCATGACGTGGAAGAAGAACCGCCCGGATGGTGTGCCGGTGTCGATGGAGTCGGTGAGGCTCCTGAACTGGACACCGTGCTTGTGCAGATCGCCGACCAGATCGACCAGTTGCTTGACCGACCGGCCCAGCCGGTCGAGCTTCCAGACGACCAAAGTATCGCCTTCGCGCAGCATTTCGAGCGTCTTGGCCAAGCCAGGCCGGTCTGCCCGCGTGCCACTCACCTTGTCCTCGAAGACCTTTTTACATCCGGCCTTGCTCAAGGCTTCGCGTTGCAGCTCCAGGTTCTGATCCTGCGTCGAGACGCGCGCATAGCCAATCAACATGGCTTGTCTCGCGCCCGGTCGATGCGTTCCTGCATCGCCTGCATCACTTCTTCGTGGGTGTACGATCTGGCGTTGGCGTCGGTGGCTTGCCGCAGGGCTTCCTCAACCTCGCGCGTCATCCGCTCGTAATCCTCCGGCCACAGCGCTTGCTCCATGCGCAGCGACGCCTGACCCAGCAGGTGCAGCAGGCTGAACAGCCGCATGTCGTTGGTGGCGACGATGCGCTCCCGAATCTGCTCCTGAATAGCTTCGCTAGCCCGATGCGCTTGTGGTGTGGCAGTCCCCTCGTAGTCAGCGGGGAATTCCGCTTCCTCGGCAATCCTTGCCCAGGCGCTGGCCAGCGCCTCGATGGTTGACGTGCTCATTTCCGCCGCTCCTGTGCTCTTTGGCGAATCAACCGGCCAAGGGGCCTCGACGCGAAAACCAGCAGCATCACGCCTATCGGATACCAGGTCGAGAAGACCACCAAGGCATCGAAGGCTGGCCGTCCGGTGTTGGTAGGCAGTACGGCGGTCACAGCCATCAACCCGCCGACCGTCCAGATGATGCGCCACACGTAGGGCATCACGCGGGGCACGTAGCCGTCATCGAAAGCGGTCTGGTAGTAGCGGCGCAGGCCGCGCTCGGCAAGCGCCTGGCGCTGCCGCTCCGACAGCGCATCCGTCCGGCCATACCAGCGCCGGAATGGTGGACAGCGCAGCAGCAAAGGGGTGAAGAGGATCATCACCGCCACGATCGCGACACCCCACGCCATGACGGCGCCGGCATCGGGCCGCTTGGCGTTCTCGATCACGGGCGCGAAGACGCCCGGAGCACCGATCATCCAGAACAGCGCAATGTGCTGATGGAAGGAGAGCTTCATTTGCTCATCCACTTGCGCAGCAGGCGCTTTTTCAGGGAGGCGCGTTCTTGCGGGTTGCGTCCCTTGTGATTGGCGATGCGATCCGCCGTGGCGGCCTGGCGCTTGACGGGCCAGTAGGAGCGGCCATCCTTGCCCATCGACCAGACGCTGCTGGCCTGGTTTTCCAGCAGGGGCAGATGGGCGCTCAGGGCTTCGGGCGACGCGCTGGTCAGCGCCGTGCGCTCACGGGTGCGCCAGCGCTGATGCCAGAGCTTCTTGTCCTCGCGCTCGCTGCCGCAGGTCGTGTGCCCGACGATGGGTGTTTTGCGGCGGCTGCGGCTCATAACGTAGTGGTCTCCAAGAACATTCAGGACTGATCCCAGGCGTCGATGGTCAAGACCTGATCGGCAGGACAGGCGGCTACGCGGTCGGGAACTGGATGGTGTTCAGTCTCATGCCGACCCCATTCGATTGATCGCGTCGCTTGCGGCACGCTGCGACGCAAGGAGGTTTGCGACCTGGTTTAGCAGCCGTGTCCGCTGCATGTCTGTTACCTATCTCCCCGACCGCTCATTGGACCAACTCCAGAGATTGGGCTCTATCGCTCAGCCAATACGAAACCGGCATTGGCTGATGCCACAACCGAGACTAACACAAATGGCTCGGTACCTGTATTTCGCGCCCCGTGCACTTGGCCCGGTCTTGCCACGGCTATCTCACCTTCCCTGAGGGCACGAACAATCCCATTGCCCTGAAAGTAATCAGCCATTCCCGACAAAACAGTCCACGTGTCTTGGCCGTGAGGATGAATGTGAGCCGCAATTTCCTGCCCGGGATGGACATGCCAAACCACGATAATTGAGTCTCGGGTTTCAAGCACAACGGAACGAATAGGCTCGCCTTCGGACGGCTGAACATACTCGGCTACAGAAAATATTCTCGATTCAACAGTCATCGGAGATCCCTCTTTCACAGTTGTCGTTACGGTCTTCATCGTCGGCATCCTGACGCACGGCGGGCAATTGCTGGAGCAACGCCGGCAGCCATTCCTGTACCGTCTCCCACACCACATCGAGGTTGATGTCGAAATAGCCGTGAGCCATGCGATTACGCATATTGCGCATGCTGCGCCACGGCACGTCGGCATGCGCCTGGGTGAACTCGACGTAGCCATCCATCACCTTTGTGGCCGCCTCGCCGATGACGATCAGGCTCATGATGACGGCCTGCTGGGTGCGCTTGTCGGCCAAGAAGTCGTCCTTGGCCATCCCTTCCACGAAGCTGCGCGCATCGGTTGCGGCCTGCTGAATGTGGTCGAGGTAATCGGGCAGGCGGTTCTCGCTCATATCGGTTGCGCCTCCGCGAGCACCTTGGCCCGGAACTTCGGCGGCAGGTCGCCGGGAGTCAGCAGATCGACGTCAACGCCGAGCAGCGATTTCAGTTCTTCTTCCAAATCGCCCAAGTCCAACAACGTGGCACCGGGCAGCGCATCGACCAACAGGTCGAGGTCGCTGCCATCCCGGTCGGTGCCATGCAGCACCGAGCCGAAGACGCGCGGGTTCGCGGCGCGAAAGCGGCCTACCGCTTCACGCACTGCGCTTCGCTTCATGTCAAGCACAACAGACGGTCGCATGCGCATCCTTTCTTATCGAAACTCGTTGAGATGATATGCAATCAAGAATAGAATTTCAAGAACTATTTTCGAGAATCGCAATGCCTTGATTCCCGTGCCGCGCCGGTTGCCTTGGCGGGTTTGTCACAAACCTACGTTTTCAAGAAGAAGGAAACCGCATGCCCCGCCGTTCGATCCTCTCCGCCGCCGAGCGCGAAAGCCTGCTGGCGTTGCCGGACACCAAGGATGAGTTGATCCGTCACTACACGTTCAGCGAAAGCGACCTCTCCATCATCCGGCAGCGGCGCGGCCCGGCCAATCGGCTGGGCTTCGCGGTGCAGCTCTGCTACCTGCGCTTTCCCGGCGTCATCCTTGGCGCTGATGAGCCACCGTTCCCGCCATTGCTGAGACTGGTCGCCAACCAGCTCAAGGTCGGCATCGAAAGCTGGGACGAGTACGGGCAGCGTGAGCAGACCCGACGCGAGCACCTGGTCGAGCTGCAAACGGTGTTCGGCTTCCAGCCGTTCACGATTGGCCACTACCGGCAGGCTGTCCAGTTGCTGACCGAGCTGGCCATGCAAACCGACAAGGGCATCGTGCTGGCCAGAGCCTTGATCGAGCACCTGCGGCGGCAGTCGGTCATTGTGCCCGCCCTCAACGCCGTCGAGCGGGCGAGCGCCGAAGCGATTACCCGCGCCAACCGGCGTCTCTACGACGCCTTGGCTGAGCCGCTGACGGACGTGCATCGCCGTCGCCTCGACGATCTGCTCAAGCGCCGCGACAACGGCAAGACGACGTGGCTGGCCTGGCTGCGGCAATCCCCGGTCAAACCGAACTCGCGGCACATGCTGGAACACATCGAACGCCTCAAGGCGTGGCAGGCGCTCGACCTGCCCTCCGGCATCGAGCGGCTGGTTCACCAGAACCGGCTGCTCAAGATCGCCCGCGAGGGCGGCCAGATGACGCCCGCCGACCTGGCGAAGTTCGAGCCGCAGCGGCGTTACGCGACCCTGGTGGCGCTCGCCATCGAGGGCATGGCCACCGTCACCGACGAAATCATCGACCTGCATGACCGCATCCTGGGCAAGCTGTTCAATGCCGCCAAGAACAAGCATCAGCAGCAGTTCCAGGCATCCGGCAAGGCGATCAATGCCAAGGTGCGGCTGTTCGGGCGCATCGGCCAGGCGCTGATCGAGGCCAAGCAAGCGGGCCGCGATCCGTTCGCCGCCATCGAGGCCGTCATGTCCTGGGATGCTTTCGCCGAGAGCGTCACCGAAGCGCAGCGGCTCGCGCAACCCGAGGACTTCGATTTCCTGCACCGCATCGGCGAGAGCTACGCCACGCTGCGCCGCTACGCGCCGGAATTTCTCGACGTGCTCAAGTTGCGGGCCGCGCCCGCCGCCAAGGACGTACTCGACGCCATCGAGGTGCTGCGCAGCATGAACAGCGACAACGCCCGCAAGGTGCCCACCGACGCGCCGACCGAGTTCATCAAGCCGCGCTGGCAGAAGCTGGTGATGACCGACACCGGCATCGACCGGCGCTACTACGAACTGTGCGCGCTGTCGGAGCTGAAGAACGCGCTGCGCTCCGGCGACATCTGGGTGCAAGGCTCGCGCCAGTTCAAGGACTTCGAGGACTACCTGGTGCCGCCCGCGAAATTCGCCAGCCTCAAGCAGGCCAGCGAATTGCCGCTGGCCGTGGCCACCGATTGCGACCAGTACCTGCATGACCGGCTGACGCTGCTGGAAACGCAGCTCGCCACCGTCAACCGCATGGCGCTGGCCAACGAGCTGCCGGACGCCATCATCACGGAGTCGGGCCTGAAGATCACGCCGCTCGATGCGGCGGTGCCCGATACCGCACAGGCCCTGATCGACCAGACGGCGATGATCCTACCGCACGTCAAGATCACCGAATTGCTGCTGGAGGTAGACGAATGGACGGGCTTCACCCGGCACTTCGCCCACCTGAAGTCAGGCGACCTGGCCAAGGACAAAAACCTGTTGCTGACCACGATCCTCGCCGACGCGATCAACCTGGGCCTGACCAAGATGGCGGAATCGTTCCCCGGCACGACCTACGCCAAGCTGGCCTGGCTGCAAGCCTGGCACATCCGCGACGAAACCTACGGGGCGGCACTGGCCGAGCTGGTCAACGCGCAGTTCCGACATCCCTTCGCCGGGCATTGGGGCGACGGCACCACGTCATCGTCGGACGGCCAGAACTTCCGCACCGGCAGCAAGGCCGAGAGCACCGGCCACATCAATCCGAAATACGGCAGCAGCCCAGGGCGGACGTTCTACACCCATATCTCCGACCAGTACGCGCCGTTCCACACCAAGGTCGTGAACGTCGGCGTGCGCGACTCGACCTACGTGCTCGACGGCCTGCTGTATCACGAATCCGACCTGCGGATCGAGGAGCACTACACCGACACGGCAGGGTTCACGGACCACGTCTTCGCGTTGATGCACCTGCTGGGCTTCCGCTTCGCCCCGCGCATTCGTGACCTGGGCGACACCAAGCTCTACATCCCGAAGGGCGATGCCACCTACGAGGCGTTGAAACCGATGATCGGCGGCACGCTCAACATCAAGCACGTCCGCGCCCATTGGGATGAAATCCTGCGGATGGCCACCTCGATCAAGCAGGGCACGGCGACGGCCTCGCTGATGCTCAGGAAGCTTGGCAGCTACCCGCGCCAGAACGGCCTGGCCGTCGCCCTGCGTGAGCTGGGACGCATCGAGCGCACACTGTTCATCCTGGACTGGCTGCAAAGCGTCGAGCTGCGCCGCCGCGTGCATGCCGGGCTGAACAAAGGCGAGGCGCGCAACGCGCTGGCCCGCGCCGTGTTCTTCAACCGCCTGGGGGAAATCCGCGACCGCAGCTTCGAGCAGCAGCGCTACCGGGCCAGCGGCCTCAACCTGGTGACGGCGGCCATCGTGCTATGGAACACGGTCTATCTGGAGCGGGCCGCGAACGCCTTGCGTGGCCACGGTCAAGCCGTCGATGACGGCCTGTTGCAGTACCTGTCGCCGCTCGGCTGGGAGCACATCAACCTGACCGGCGATTACCTCTGGCGCAGCAGCGCCAAGATCGGCGCGGGCAAGTTCAGGCCGCTACGGCCGCTGCAACCGGCTTAGCGTGCTTTATTTTCCGTTTTCTGAGACGACCCCATGCAGGCCTCGCAGGAATTCGCAGGCCACGCTGTACAGCCGGTCGCGCCAGCCCGCGTTCGAGCCATGCCTGCACGTTCGAATAGCTGCTTAGGCCGAGGATGTCGCCCGCTGCGTAGAATTCGACCAGCGCATTCACCCAGCCAAACGTCGCAATGTCCGCGATCGAGTAATCATCGACAATCCATTCGCGGCCCTCCAGCCGGTGATCCAGGACCCCGAGAAGACGCCTGGATTCATCAACAAAGCGCTGCCGAGGTCGCTTGTCCTCATAGTCCTTGCCGGCAAATCGCAGGAAAAAGCCTAGCTGTCCGAAGGTCGGCCCAACGCCCGACACCTGAAAGAACACCCAGGCCAGAGTCTCGTACCGCTGGGCGGGTGTTGTTGAGATGAGCTGCCCCGTCTTGTCGGCCAGATAGATGAGGATCGCACCGGTTTCCCATATGCCAATGGGCTGGCCGTCAGGGCCAGCCGGATCGATGATCGCGGGTATGCGGCCGTTGGGATTCAACGACACGAACGCTGGATCCTTCGACTCGTTGTTCGAGATGTCGACGAAGTGGGGCTCATACGGCAGGCCAGTCTCCTCCAGCATCATCGAGACCTTGACGCCGTTGGGCGTGGGGGCCGCGTATAGTTGCAAGCGATCCGGATAAGATGCTGGCCAGCGCTGCGTGATGGGAAAGGAGGAGAGGTCTGTCATATCTGGATCCTGGCACTGCGACGGCGGCTGAATGGAATGATCTGCTTCAAGGCCGGGTTCGACGACCGCGTCGATTGACGCGGTCGTCGGAGGTTGCGAACCGGATCGGCGCGGCACTAACGGCAGCGAAGCCTATTCCGCTGCAGCCCCGGCCGCAGGGCTCACATCGCCGGCCTCATGCCGCTTTGGAAGAACCCAGTCGGGACGGACGAAGTGGCAGGTGTAGCCGCCCGGCCGCTTCTCCAGATAATCCTGGTGATCGGGCTCGGCCTCCCAGAACTCGCCGACCGGCTGGACCTCGGTCACCACTTTGCCATCCCACAGCCCCGAGGCATCCACATCGGCGATCGTATCCTCGGCGACGCGCTTCTGCTCCTCGTCGACATAATAGATGCCCGACCGGTAGGAGAGCCCACGATCATTGCCCTGGCGGTTCAGCGTCGTCGGATCGTGGATCTGGAAGAAGAATTCCAGGATGTGCCGGTAGCTCGTCACTGTCGGGTCGAAGACAATCTCGATCCCCTCGGCATGCGTGCCGTGATTACGATACGTGGCGTTCGGAATATCGCCGCCCGTGTAACCCACACGGGTCGAGATGATGCCGGGCCGCTTGCGGATCAGATCCTGCATGCCCCAGAAACATCCTCCTGCGAGAACAGCGCGCTGATGCATGTTAAGCCTCCTCTACTTGATCGAGATATTCACCGTATCCCTCGGACTCCATCTCGTCGCGCGGGATGAAGCGAAGGGACGCAGAGTTGATGCAGTAGCGCAGACCGCCGCGGTCGGAAGGACCGTCCGGGAAAACGTGGCCCAGATGGCTGTCGGCGTGTACCGACCTGACCTCCGTCCGGACCATGCCGTGTGCACTGTCCCGCACCTCGTTCACGTTTGCCGGAACGATCGGCTTGGTGAAGCTGGGCCAGCCAGTACCCGAATCGAACTTGTCCGTTGAAGCGAACAGCGGCTCTCCCGACACTATGTCGACGTAGATGCCAGGCTCCTTGTTGTCGTTGTGCTCACCCGTGAAGGGCCTTTCGGTCCCCGAATCCTGGGTAATCCGGCGTTGCTCGGGGGTCAGGCGGTCAACTGCTGCCTGTGACTTCTCAAACTTCATGATAGTCTCCAATAATTAATCTAAATAGATGCGCGGAATAGTAGATCACTGAAAGGGAACTCAGCCCGGATTGTGCGATCTGATCAATCGCCAAACCAACCAAAACCACCAACCGGACTGAGCGATGCCGATCATAGCACCAATACCCCGTGGCGAACGACGCCTGATGCAGAAAGCTATTCATAAAACGCGCGATAAAAATCATGCCCGCAGACTCACGGCCATGCTGATGCTTCATCGGGGTGAACGGGTCAGCGATGTTGCCAGAACTCTCTGTTGTGCTCGTTCATCCGTTGGTCGCTGGATTAACTGGTTTACGCACTCAGGTATTGAAGGCCTGAAATCCTTACCCGCAGGGCGCTCCCGACGCTGGCCTTTTGAACATATCTGCACCCTGTTACGTGAGCTGATAAAGCATTCTCCCGGCGATTTTGGTTATCAACGTTCACGCTGGAGCACCGAATTACTGGCATTAAAAATCAATGAGATAACCGGTTGCCAGTTACATGCAGGAACCGTTCGCCGCTGGTTGCCATCTGCGGGGCTTGTATGGCGCAGGGCCGCGCCAACTCTGCGTATCCGTGACCCACATAAAGATGAAAAGATGGCGGTAATCCACAAAGCGCTGGATGAATGCAGCGCAGAGCATCCGGTATTTTATGAAGATGAAGTGGATATCCACCTTAATCCTAAAATCGGTGCGGACTGGCAGTTGCGCGGACAGCAGAAACGGGTAGTGACGCCGGGGCAGAACGAAAAATACTATCTGGCCGGCGCACTGCACAGTGGCACGGGTAAAGTCAGCTACGTGGGCGGCAACAGCAAAAGTTCAGCGCTGTTTATCGCTCTGCTGAAGCACCTGAAAGCCACTTACCGGCGGGCGAAAACAATCACGCTGATCGTTGATAACTACATTATCCATAAAAGCCGCGAAACACAGCGCTGGTTGAAAGCAAATCCCAAGTTCAGGGTAATTTACCAGCCGGTTTACTCGCCGTGGGTGAATCATGTGGAACGGCTATGGCAGGCACTTCATGACACGATAACCCGTAATCATCAGTGCCGCTCAATGTGGCAGTTACTGAAAAAGGTCCGCCATTTTATGGAAACCGCCAGCCCATTCCCCGGAGGAAAACATGGTCAGGCAAAAGTGTAGCGGTATTAGGCGCAGCTATTTAGAGAGCTCGACACACTGTCATTTATCTTTGCAGTCATTGCGCCGACTATCGCAGTGCGCCCCAGATTTATCCAATACGCTGCGCGTATAGTTTCCATAGCGCCGAAGCTCTTCACGTCGTGATTCAGTTCCACTCATACCGGGCTGCCAGCTGCGCGATGTTCCGTATCTCGACCGTTGCCGTGGAGCCGGATACTGTCGCGATCACGACTTCGCGCTCCAAGACAAATCCGTCGATCGGCCGAGTGACGAGGCCTTGCACGGTCGGCGATCGTTCCGGAAGAATGCATATGGCGTGGCCGTCAGCGACGACCCGTTGCACCCAGTCCTCGCGATCTGATCGAAAGCGAGGTCGCATGAGCAAGTCCCGTCGCGCGAAGTGATCGAGGATCCGATCGCGAAACTCGCATTTCAGGCGATCGACGAAAGGAAACTCGAGCAGGTCTTCGCCGCGCACGACCTCGTTGGCAGCCAAGGGATGGTTTGCAGAACAGCCGAGCACGAAGCGCTCCCGAAATAGAGGATGCACATCCAGCTTGCGTTCCGGTCTTGTTTCACGCGGCATGATGCACGCGTGGTATTTTCCTGAAAGCACCTCCGATGTGTCCTCGTTCGACTGGAGCGAGTGCAGCTTGATTTCGATGGATGGCATCTCCGCCAATGCGCTCTCGAAGAATGCCGTAAATTCCTTTGGTCCGACGGTGGGCGCGACGGCGACATCCAGCACGCGGTGCCCCCCCATCGCCCAGTGCTCCGAGTGATTGCGAACGCTCTTCATCGCGACCACCATGCGCCGGAATTCTGCCTCGACGTCATGGCCAAGGCCAGTCAGGCGGCTGTTCTTCCCGTCGCGATAGATCAGCGGCCCGCCAAGCTCATCTTCCAAGCGGCGGATCGCGCGGGTCAGACTTGGCTGTGACACACCGCTCAAGCGAGCGGCCGCTGTGAAATTCAGCGTCTCGGCCAAGTTGATGAAATAGCTGACTTGATTGAGTTCCATAGTCCTTTGGCCCACGCGCCTGACTGATACCTCTTCCGTGAGACCGCCTTTGGAAAGCAGGTCGCAGAAGTATGCTTGGCGCATATAATCATGGTATAGGGGCTTGTCTATATGCGCCAGACATATAAATGTTAGCCTGAGATGACGATTACCGGTTGGCGGTGCGCTCCGCTCAGCTCCGTCGAAGGTTCTGAGAGCGCAACCGCCAAGCCGCGTGCTGGAGGTTTGATGGACATGGCAGGAAGATCATTTACGTTTGTCAGTGGGGCTGGCTCTCCGCTGTCCGGGCACCTCGAACCGCCGGAAGGGACGCCGCGGGGCTGGGCGATCTTCGCCCACTGCTTCACGTGCGGGAAAGACAGTCGCGCCGCTGTTCACATCTCGCGCGCGCTGTCGCGTGCGGGCATCGGGGTCTTGAGGTTCGATTTCGCCGGGACCGGGATCGGCGGTGGGACGGGAGAACCTGTGAACTTCGCGTCGGACGTCGAGGACCTTCGGGCCGCCGCAAATGCGATGGCGGCGGCGGGCATGTCACCGTCCCTCCTCGTCGGGCACAGCCTGGGTGGCACCGCTGCGATCGTAGCCGCCGCCGACATGCCTGATATTGCGGCGGTAGCGACGATTGGTGCGCCGGCCGACCTTCAGCATATCTTGCGCCTCTTCGGACCGAATGATCTGGACACCATCGCGAGCGAGGGCGAGGCCTCGGTGGAGATTGCCGGTAGGCCCTTCCTCATTCGCCGAGGGTTCCTTGAGGCGGTTGAGGGGATCGACGTCGAGAAGGCCATTGCCTCCCTGCGACGGCCGGTGCTGGTCATGCACTCTCCGCTGGATCAGGTGGTCGGCATCGACCACGCGTCGCGCATCTTCGTCGCGTCCAGGCACCCTAAAAGCTTCATCTCGCTCGACAACGCGGATCACCTTCTCACCGACGTCGCGGACGCGAACTACGCCGCGGCCATGGTGGCGGTTTGGGCGAGCCGCTTTCTCCCACCACTCAGCGCGGATCTTCCGCAGGTCGAGGTTGCGGAGGGCGTCGTCTCCACCGAAACTCTTGCAGGGACGTTCCAGCTCAAGGTCCGCAGCGGCGAGCACACTCTGTTCGCCGACGAGCCAGCATCGGTCGGTGGCCTCGGGACCGGACTATCTCCCTACGAACTCGTATCTGCCGGCCTCGCAGCCTGCACGGTGATGACGATGCGTCTCTATGCGAACCGCAAGGGCTTTCCGCTCGAACGGGCGAGCACGACCGTGCAGCACGAGAAGGTGCCGGACATGATGCCACCCGACCGGTTCACCCGCACCATTGTCCTCGATGGGCCGCTGAGTGATGATCAGCGCGCTCGGATCCTCGCGATCGCTGATCGGTGTCCCGTCGATCTGAGTCTCATCCGGGGTTCGGACGTGCAGACCGAGCTCTTGAGCGCCAGTCAGGCTGCGGATCCCGCGAGGCTGGCTTGACCGTGGCGCACACGGAGGAGGGCGAACGGACTGTGAGCCAATCGCCTACCGGCAATAGGGCGGCCGCGACAGAGCGAGCAATTCTCGCAGGCGGCTGCTTCTGGGGCATGGAGGATTTGCTGCGCCGAGCCAGGGGAGTCATTTCGACGCGTGTCGGTTACACAGGCGGAGAAATGCCTGATCCGACCTACGCGAGACATTACGGCCATGCGGAAGCAGTGGAAGTGACCTTCGACCCTTCCGTTCTCGCCTATCGCTCGCTCTTGGAACTCTTCTTCCAGATACATGACCCCACGACCTACGAGCAACAAGGCAGCGATGTCGGTCCGAGCTATCGATCGGCGATTTTCTACACCACCGAAGTGCAGAAGGAAGTCGCCCTCACAACCATCGCGGAAATCGAGGCATCAGGAAGCTGGCCAGGCCCGGTCGTGTCGGAGATCAACCCAGAAGAACCCTTTTGGGAGGCGGAGCCAGAGCACCAAGAATACCTGGTGCGCTATCCTGGGGGCTATAGCTGCCACTTCGTGCGCCCGACCTGGCGGTTGGACCGCTCAGACGAACGCCCAGCTGTAATACTTGACAGAAAGAGTTGATGATGACCGAAACCGTGACTAATCAGGCCGCCTGGCAGAAAGCGCCGGGGCAGCCACTGAGGATCGGTGTCACCGCTCTGCCGCATCTGGCGGCGAACGAGATATTGATCCGCAACGCGGCCATCGCGATCAACCCACTCGACTGGATTCTGCAGGACGTCGCGCTTTTGCCATGGCTCGACTATCCCGCGATTCTCGGCAGCGACGTCTCCGGTGAGGTCGCGGCGGTCGGTGGCGCGGTCGAGCGGTTCAAGGTCGGCGATCGAGTCATCGGACAGGCGGTCGGGACAACCGTAAATCAACCTGCGCAGGGTGCGTTCCAGCACCACACGATCGTGCTGGACCACATGGCGGCGCCGATCCCCAACAACATTGCCTTCGCTGATGCGGCAGTCCTCCCGCTTGGCCTTGGCACCGCCGCAAGCGGGCTCTACGGACGGACACAGTTGGCTCTCGCGCCACCGTTACACTCGCCGACCGCGCGTCCAGAGGTCGTTCTGGTCTGGGGTGGATCGTCGAGCGTTGGCTGCAACGCCATCCAGCTCGCGGTGGCGTCGGGCTACAGGTGCGTCGCCACCGCTTCGGCGCGCAACGTCGGCCTGTTGAAGGAGCTGGGTGCAAGCGAGGTTCTTGACCACTCGAGTCCAGCCATCGTGGAAGACGTGATTGAGGCAATGCGCGGGCGCAGTCTCGCTGGAACGCTTCACGCGACCGGTCACATGAAAGACTGTTTTGCCGTAGTTGCGAGATGCGAGGGCTCGCGCCGGGTGGCAGCGACGCTGGCCCCGCCCGACGAGCGTTCATTTGGAGTCGAGGCGACGCACATCTCCGGGACGAGCCTCAAGGATGACGAGGTTGGTCCAATGATCTACCGCGAATTCCTGCCGCAGGCTCTCGCGGCGCGCACGTTCGTCCCCGCCCCTCCGGCGAAGATCGTGGGCCAGGGCCTTGAAATGCTCCAGGCTGCCTTGGAAGCCCTGAAGGCGGGTGTATCCGCAGCGAAAATCGTCGTTACCCTGCCTTGAGTGACCAGCCAGGCGGTTTTTCGCGTTCGCAGTCTGAGGTGGCCCGCACTTTGCCGATTGGGAAGCTCTACCGGGAAAACGCGTTTGGGACGCGCGCTGCGCTCCTGCCGGAGCATGCGTTCCCGAAACCTGTTCCCGACTGCTTTTCCCCGAAACTACCTATCGGACATAGAGAAATGGGAATGCAGCGAGTGGTTTGAACGGCCGCTTCCGAAACCGCGTTCCGATCAATTGAGCGGCTAAAAGTGGGGCGATCACCGACATATTAGAATGAGACCGCCATGCCCGATCGGCCGGCTTGACGCGTAGCCAAAAGAATGCGGCTGATGGTAGGCTCGCTGACATTATGAAGCCCCGCCATCTGAGCAGCGTTGAGCTGCCGCAATTGCGAGTCTCCTACGCGTCGTCGTTCTTCTCGCGGTCCACACCTCGCTCATGCAATTCGGCATCGACGGGGCAGTTCGTGCAGCCCTCGTAGCAGCACAAGCGGCAGATGCGGTATGACTGCTCGAGGTTTTCCAAGCGATTTCGGAGAACGCGTTCAGCGATGTCCGATAAGGTTTTCAGTTCGTCTGGATTAAGGATCGATAGCCCTTCGGCAATCACTTGATCGCGCGAGGCCAGGACCTCGTCGCTCGCGACCTTGCCAGTTGGAGTAAGATAGAGGGATCGCGCGCGCCCGTCTGTCGAATGCTCCCTACGCTCGATCAATCCCTCGCTTACCAATCTATCCACCAGGCGAACAGTTCCAGCATGTGAAAGGCCCACCCCGATCGCAAGCATACGGATCGAGAGCCCGGGCTTGTGCGCGAGCAACGCCAGCGCTGAGGCGGCGGGTCCAGCTTCCGGCGCCCGCGATGAACTAGCGCGAACGATGTCGTCGCTGATCATGAGTGCGAACGCCCCGAAAATGTTTCGATCTCGAGGTCCATCCATTGCCACATCTATATGTGCGCGGAGCATAGACAGCAAGCCATACCGTGGTCCTCTTCCTCCGCGCGGCTTGTGGAAAATGTCCTGTTTTAGAAGGGTTTCGGAGGATTTCGACTGATCGAGCGCGCCGAAAAAAACGGGTCCGGCTCGTTAAGGCCGCGGAACCGTTGATACCTGGCGGCTATAGGGCAAGCCTTTTCGCTCGGAATCGCCGTAGGTCGCGCCCGAGAATCACTCCGCGTCAGCGCTGTCATCCAGGCCGCGCAGGTGCAGATCA